>CAXBML010000007.1:0-156897 GCA_963976875.1 uncultured Coxiellaceae bacterium | reverse complement strand
TTATTTTCCCTTTTATTTTCCCTTTTATTTTCCCTTTTATTTTCCCTTTTATTTTCCCTTTTATTTTAATTGTTTTTCAAGCCAATATGCTTTTAAGCGCTGTAATGGATTCTGGTTTCCCAGCCATAATTTATTTCGCTTTGCATATTGTTGATAGGCATCAAAAATGTGAAAGTAAGGGGCGGGATAAATGGGGCCGCGATTTAAAAGTATTTTTAAAACCTCTGTTGCTGCGATACTCGAGCAAAGCTGGCACCCCATAATGGTTGATGGCCCTCGTTTTTCTTTTAGATTTATCTTGTCGGGTAAGATTAGGTAGTGTTTATGAGGTGATTTGGGGCTTAGTCCAAGAGCAAACCGTATGATCTGTTGCGTATAAGTTTTATTTTTAAACCTGAAATATTCTTCAAAAGACATTTTGTTGGGCATGAAGATAAGGTGAGCGCACCCCATTCCCAAGGGGGCTGCGGTGATGGCGGGAATGTTGCGTTGGTAGCAAGCCGCAAATATTTGCGCCCTCGCTTCAAGTTCAAAAAAATCAAGACCATCCACAAAGATATCCACACCCTCTAAAAAATCAGGGATTGAATTTTGATCTATACCTTCTGCAAATAGTTCCACTTTCGCATTAGGGTTGATTGCCTCAGCCATTTTTTTGAGCGTTTGTGCCTTAGGTTGGCCGATTGTTTCTGTGGTCGCGCCAACCTGGCGATTAAAGTTGGCTAGTTCAAATGTATCAAAGTCGGCAATGTGAAAGTTTGATAGTCCTAAACGCAGTTGTGTTAATAGATGCAGTCCACCGACACCGCCCATGCCTGCGATGGCAATTTTTTTATTTTTTAGCGTTATTTGTTCTTCGGGCGTGACCCAGCCAATATTTCTAGAGAAAGCTTGTTCGTAATCAAAGGGTGGGATCTTATTTTCAGTATTCATATCAAGTGAACTTCCAAACTATAAAAAAGGCTTGTTTTCTGAGTATAGGATGAATTATAACTGAGTGTCGTTAAATAGAATGTTTGATTTTTTCAGTAATCAACTCAGCTTTGGGTAAAGTAAAAATAGCATTATATTATGCGGCTAATATTTGATCCCAAAGACAAGGGGCAGTATACTTGGCCCGCTTGGCAACCTTTATGTGTCGGTAAAATATTATGATGCACAGCAAGTTTAGGCATCGCGACGCTTTGTGGGCTCTTATGACACAGGCTTTAGTTATTTTAATCTGCTTGCCCCTTGTGTGGTTTTTTTGGCAGATTCAAGCCGCAGGGTCGCTCTTGCTAGGTGGGTTGGTGTGTTTGTTACCCAACGTATACTTGTATAGAAAAGCGTTTTCGCATTTTGGCGCAAGACAAGCAAAACAAATTTTAAAGGATTTGTTTCTGGGGGAAGCTGTGAAGCTATTGCTCACAGCAATTTTGTTTGTTGGCGCACTGTTAGTTACCTGGGCGCTTCCCCTTTGGATTTTTATTGGGTTTATTCTGGCTCAAGTTGGATTTTGGTTGGCTCCCATATATTTGGGGGTAAGAAAAACTTTAATTAAATAACGAAAAGAGTATGACTGGCGAAGCAATCACAACAACGCAATATATACAGCACCACTTAACTAACCTAACGATAGGTCCAAGTGACTCTTTTTGGAGCGTCAACATAGATACTTTGGTTGTGTCTTGGGTTTTAGGTTTGGGCTTTTTGCTTTTATTTCGGTTTGCTGCCGTGCGAGCCACATCGGGCGTGCCTGGAAAACTGCAAAACGTAGTTGAGGTCCTGGTGGATTTTGTCGCTCAGCAGGTAAAAGATACTTATCATGGCAAAAGTGAGCTGATAGCGCCTTTAGCCCTCACCATTTTTGTGTGGGTATTTTTGATGAACCTGATGGATCTTGTTCCTGTCGACTTGTTGCCTCTGATGGCGCACAAAGCTGGCTTGGAATATTTAAAGGTCGTTCCTACGACGGATCCCAACTTAACATTGGGAATGTCTATCAGCGTTTTCTTATTGGTCATCTTTTATAACTTTAAGATGAAAGGCCCGGTTGGACTCCTTAAAGAAATGTTGACTGTGCCGTTTGGCCCGTGGCTGTTTCCCTTTAATTTATTATTAAGGCTGGTCGATGAGATTGCAAAGCCCATCTCTTTAGGATTACGATTGTTTGGTAACCTTTATGCAGGCGAACTTATTTTTATTTTAATCGCATTGCTACCATGGTGGACACAGTGGCCATTAGGTTGGGTTTGGGCTGTGTTTCATATTTTAATCATTGTGTTGCAGGCCTTTATTTTTATGATGCTGACTATTGTATACATTAGCCAGGCTCATGAGGCGCATTAGTTTTTTTATTTTTTTTTAAGTTAATCTTTGGGTAGGAGAGACAATGGAAATCGCACAAATCGTATCTAGTTTACAAGGCTTCACTGCAGTAGCAGTTGCTATCCTAATTGGCTTTGGCGCTATGGGTACCGCCATAGGCTTTGGATTGCTAGGTGGTAAATTCTTAGAGGGCGCAGCGCGTCAACCTGAAATGGTACCTATGCTTCAAGTTAAAATGTTTATCGTTGCAGGCTTGCTGGACGCGGTTTCCATGATTGGGGTTGGTATTGCTTTGTACTTTACTTTTGCAAGTCCTTTCTTGTCTCAAGTGATGTCTCACGTACCCGGTTAAGTTCTTTTAAGGAGAGGGTATAGTGAATATTAATTTAACCCTGTTTGGCCAAATGATCACTTTCATTTTGTTCGTTTGGTTTACAAAGGCTTTTGTTTGGCCTCCGATTGTCAGCGCGCTCAAAGAGCGCGAAGATAAAATTGCCGATGGCCTTGCGGCTGCAGAAAGTGGGCATTTGGAGCTGGCACAAGCCCAAGAACGTTCTGAGGTTAGTTTAAAAGAGGGGCAAGAGGCCGCCTCTAAAATTATCTTGGAGGCGCAAAAACAATCAGACTCCATTATAGATGCGGCAAGACAAAAGGCCCATGAAGAAGGGCAGCGCATTATTGATCAAGCTCAGAATGAAGTTGAGAACATGGTCCAAGAAGCAAAAGAAACTTTAAGACAGCGATTTGCTGAAATGGCGTTGTTTGGTGCTGAGAAGGTCTTAGAAAAATCAATAGACCCCGCTTCACATCAACAAATGTTGGATAAACTGGTACAGGAAATTTAATATCCATGTCAGTCGAATACAAAGTGTCTCGTCCCTATGCCAGGGCAATCTTTGAGCTGGCATTTGAGCAAAACAACATGCAGGCATGGTCTGAAATGCTTAAGTCAGCAGAGCTGATTGTTACTAATGAAGTTGTGCATAGTATGTTGAAAAATCCGGCATATGGCTCAGGTGAGACTGTTCAGATGATATTGGATATTGCAGGGGAAAGCTTCACCCCTGAGTGCCAAAATCTAATGCACACTCTGGCACATTTTAAGCGCTTGCTTTTGATGCCACAGATATGTGAGCAATTTGAAGCTTTTCGAGCAGAGGCTGAAAAGATAGTAGACGTTAAGCTGACTTCTGCATTCCCTGTTTCGGAGCAAGACCAAGAGCGCTTTAGGCAATCGTTGAAGAAAAAATTACAACGAGATATTGCGTTGGAGTGCCAAGAAGATCCCAGTATATTGGCTGGGGCTGTTATTCGCTCTGGTGACTTGCTTATTGATGGTTCTTTACGCGGCAAACTTGCTAAACTCGGCGACGCCATGGGTGTCTTCTAATAATTAATTTAAAACTTTAAGTTAGAGAATATGGTTATGCGATTAAATCCTTCTGAAATTAGCGAGCTGATTCGTCAGCGTATTGAAAAAACGGATATCGATGCGAAAGCACGAACCGTTGGAACCATCATAAGTGTGGGTGACGGAATTGTTCGTATACATGGTTTGAATGACGTCATGCTAGGGGAGATGATAAAGTTCCCTGGTGATGTTTATGGTTTGGCTTTAAACCTTGAGCGGGATTCTGTTGGGGCGGTAATATTGGGCTCTGCTGATAAGTTGGCAGAAGGACAATCCGTAGAGTGTACAAACCGAATATTAGAGGTGCCCGTTGGTGACGCACTATTAGGACGCGTGGTTGATGCGTTGGGGCGACCTATTGATGGCAAGGGTGATATTGACGCTAAAGAAACCGCCCCAATTGAAAAAGTAGCGCCAGGCGTTATTGCTCGACAATCAGTGGACCAGCCAATGCAAACAGGCATGAAAGCCATCGATGCTATGGTACCTGTGGGCCGAGGTCAAAGAGAGTTAATTATTGGTGATAGACAAACGGGTAAAACCGCTATTGCGATTGACGCAATCATTAACCAAAAAGACACGGGCGTAAAGTGTGTTTATGTGGCAATAGGTCAAAAAGCATCTTCTGTTGCGAGTGTTGTGAAGAAGCTAGAAGAGCATGGCGCGATGAAGCACACGATTGTTGTTGCGGCCTCTGCCAGTGAGGCGGCTGCTCTGCAATTCATAGCACCTTATTCGGGGTGCTCTATGGGTGAGTATTTTCGCGATAAAGGGGAAGATGCCCTTATTGTTTATGATGATTTGACCAAGCAAGCTTGGGCCTATAGGCAAATCTCATTATTGTTGAAGCGGCCTCCCGGTCGAGAAGCTTATCCTGGCGATGTCTTTTACCTGCACTCACGTTTGCTTGAAAGAGCTGCTCGAGTCAATGCAGACCATATTGAAAAACTAACCAATGGCCAGGTGAAAGGAAAGACCGGCTCTTTAACTGCGCTACCTATTATTGAAACACAGGCGGGAGACGTTTCAGCGTTTATTCCGACCAATGTAATTTCTATTACTGATGGGCAAATATTCTTAGAAAGTGATTTGTTTAACGCCAACATTCGCCCAGCGATTAATGCGGGACTCTCTGTTTCTCGGGTGGGGGGCGCGGCCCAAACCAAGGCGATTAAGAAGTTAGGGGGCGGTGTGCGCTTGGCATTAGCCCAGTATCGTGAGTTAGCCGCTTTTGCACAATTTGCATCTGACTTGGACGAGGCGACCCGCAAGCAATTGGCTCGTGGACAACGTGTTATGGAGGCGATGAAGCAAAAGCAATTTTCACCTTACTCTGTTGCCGAGCAGTCTGTTGTCTTGTATGCCATTGACAGGGGCTTGTTGGATGATGTTGATCTCAAGCAAGTTCTAATCTTTGAGCAAGGTATGTTGGATTTTGTGAAGAAAGAGCATGCGGATTTAATTTCTGACTTAAATAGTAAAGGCGATTTCAATGATGATATTGATGCGAGACTAAAAGCAGCTATTGAATCATTTAAGCAATCTTCCTCTTGGCAGCTGACAAAGGGTGAGTAGACATAATGTCTGGTGCAAATGAAATACGAAGTAAAATAAAAAGTATTAAAAGTACGCAAAAAATAACAAGCGCCATGGAAATGGTTGCCGCTAGTAAAATGCGAAAAGCGAAGCAACGCATGGAGGCCTCTCGTCCATATGCTGATAAAATTCGTATTGTTATTGAGCATTTGGCACATAGTCATTCCGAGTATCGACATCCGTTTCTTATTGAGCGGGAAGAGAGGGCGGTTGGCGTCATTGTTATTTCTAGCGACAGAGGTTTGTGTGGCGGTCTAAATGGCAATTTATTTAGACATATATTAAAAGAGCACAGCCGTTTAGAGCAAAAAGGAGTAAAAACTTCTTATTGCGCTATAGGCTCTAAAGCAGAGGCTTATTTGAGGCGTCTGGATGTGCCATTATTGGCTTCTACCAGCCGGCTAGGAGACAAGCCTGAGGTCGCTGATGTGATTGGTGCCGTTGGCGTTATGTTAAAGGCCTTTGATAAGGGCGAGATTGATGCTATCTATATCTCTTATAACATGTTTGTGAATACCATGACTCAACAAGCGGTTATTAAAAAGGTTTTGCCGATTGCGCCAGACAAAGACTCTTTTTCTGAGGCTCCGTCTGAGACTAAGTATTGGGATTATCTTTATGAGCCTGATGCCAAAGAATTGTTAGATGCACTGTTAACGCGCTTTATTGAGGCCCAGGTTTATCACGGTGTTGTAGAGAATTTTGCCTGTGAGCAGTCTGCGAGAATGATAGCTATGAAAAGTGCTTCAGAGAACGCAAGTGAATTAATTGATAATTTGCAGTTGGTCTACAACAAAGCCAGACAAGCTGCGATTACGCAAGAACTGTCAGAGATCGTGAGTGGTGCCGCCGCGGTTTAGTGTTAGGTAATAATTAAAATCCCAGTTGGGAAAGTGAGCGAAAAATGAGTACAGCTGAAGCGATGACTGTTTCTGATACCACAATTGGTGAAATTGTTGAAATCATTGGTGCGGTTGTGGACGTTGAGTTTCCACGTAGTAATGTGCCGAAAGTGTATGATGCTTTAATTGTTGGGGAAGCAGGCTTAACGCTTGAAGTTCAGCAGCAACTTGGGGATGGCGTTGTTAGAACCATCGCAATGGGAACAACAGACGGTGTCAAAAGAGGCCTGAAAGTTCAGAATACCCAGGAGCCAATAAAAGTACCGGTTGGACAGAAAACGCTAGGTCGTATCATGGATGTTTTGGGAACACCCATTGATGAGCAAGGGCCAATTAATGAAGAACAAAGGTTGGCTATTCACAGAGACGCGCCTTCTTTTCAGGAGCAGGCTGCTAGTGATGAGTTATTGGAAACCGGCATTAAAGTTATTGACTTGATCTGCCCATTTGCTAAAGGTGGTAAGGTCGGGTTGTTCGGTGGTGCAGGTGTAGGTAAGACCGTCAACATGATGGAGCTTATACGTAATATTGCTATTGAGCATAGTGGTTATTCTGTTTTTGCCGGAGTAGGCGAACGAACTCGTGAAGGTAATGACTTTTATCATGAGATGAAGGACTCCAGCGTTTTAGATAAGGTTTCTTTGGTTTATGGGCAAATGAACGAGCCACCAGGAAACCGCTTAAGAGTTGCGTTAACAGGATTGACTATTGCTGAAAGCTTTAGAGACGAAGGCCGCGACGTTTTGCTTTTTATTGATAATATTTATCGTTATACGCTTGCGGGTGTGGAAGTGTCTGCACTGTTGGGTAGAATGCCATCCGCGGTGGGGTATCAGCCCACATTGGCGGAAGAAATGGGGCGCTTGCAAGAGCGAATCACATCCACAAAAACCGGATCTATTACCTCTATCCAGGCTGTATATGTTCCTGCGGATGATTTAACCGATCCCTCCCCTGCAACAACATTTGCTCACTTGGACGCGACGGTTGTATTGTCAAGGCAAATCGCTGAGTTAGGAATATATCCTGCTGTAGATCCGCTGGACTCTACGAGTCGACAACTAGATCCCTTGGTTGTTGGGCAAGAGCATTATGATGTGGCCCGAGGTGTTCAAGGTACCTTGCAACGCTATAAAGAACTAAAAGATATTATTGCAATTTTGGGTATGGATGAGCTGTCTGAAGAAGATAAAGCATCTGTTTCTAGGGCTAGAAAAATTCAACGGTTTTTATCCCAGCCCTTCTTTGTTGCAGAGGTTTTCACTGGCTCTCCAGGTAAGTATGTCTCTTTAAAAGACACAATCAAAGGATTTAAAGGTATTATTGACGGTGAGTACGATCATCTGCCAGAGCAAGCTTTTTATATGGTGGGAAGCATAGATGAAGCGGTTGAAAAAGCCAAAGGTATGTCATAAGTTAAGGTTACCACTATGTCTAAATCCATACAGGTTGATATTGTTAGTGCTGAGTCTGAAATATTTTCAGGAGAGGCAACGAGAGTTTTTGCGACAGGTATTCTGGGGGAGTTAGAAGTTGCGGCGGGGCATGCGCCGCTATTAACAGGCCTGTTACCCGGGCCTATCAGGCTTCGTCTAAAAGATGGGGCAGAGGAAATTGCCTATGTCACAGGTGGTATATTAGAGATCCAACCTGGGCACGTGACAGTCTTAGCTGATACGGTTGTACGAGCTAGAGATTTCAACGAGATGGAAGCCATCAAAGCAAGAGAGCAGGCGGAACAAGCAATTCAAGATAGCCAGTCTAGAGTAGACATAGCTCGAGCGCGCGCTGAGCTTGTTCAGGCTGCTGGCATGTTAAGAGCGATTCAAGACCTGAAAAAGAAAGGCAAGTACAAATAAACTGAAAAGTTGACTAAATAGCCGTTAAAAAAAGAGTTTTTTTGACAGAACTGCCTATTTTTGTGGCGAAAGCTGTTTATTTTGCTTAAAGTGCAAAAATGGTAAGAAAAAATCAAATAAGTAAGGTAACGACATGGATTTAAGTATTGTCGTTCTAGCGGCGGGGCAAGGCACAAGAATGATGTCCCCTCTTCCTAAGGTTCTGCACCCCATCGGCGGAAAGCCAATGTTGGAGCATGTTCTTAAAGCTGCCCAAACACTCAATCCTAGCCAAATTATCATCATCCATGGGTATGAAGGGGAGTTGGTTAAACAACACTTCAAGTCTTTTCCTTTAACCTGGGTTGAACAGACTGAGCGCCTGGGCACAGGTGATGCTGTCTCTAAAGCATTACCCCATATCCCGGATGACCATAGGGTGCTAACGCTTTATGGTGATGTGCCTTTAATTGCACCTGATACTTTGAAACGTTTGTTGGCCGCAGCGCCTGAAAACAGCATTGGTTTATTGACAGCAATAGCAAGTGACCCCACAGGGCTTGGACGAATCGTTCGCGAAGACCGGCGTGTTATGCGGATTGTAGAAGAGAACGATGCGAATGATATTGAAAAACAAATACACGAAGTTAACACGGGTATATTTGTTGTGGGCAAACAAAACCTAGAAAGGTGGGTCCCCCTGATAGAAAATACTAACGCTAAGGGCGAGTATTACTTGACTGATATTATTCAAATGGCAGCTGAGGAAGGGTGCGACATAGTAACGGCCGTTCCAAGCGTAGTCGAAGAGGTTCTGGGGGTTAACGATAAGTCCCAGCAAGTGACTGCAGAACGTTATTATCAGCGCCATTTGGCTGAAGCACTATTAAAGAAAGGTGTCTGTATTTTTGATCCTGCGCGATTTGATTTGCGAGGTTCGCTTGAGGCTGATATTGATGTTGTGATCGATGTGAATGTTGTGATCGAAGGTAAGGTTACAATGAAAAAAAATACTCGCATTGGTCCCAATTGTGTTTTGATCAATTGTGAGCTGGGAGAAAACGTCTCTATTTTGGCCAACTCATATCTAGAAGACGTTATTGTTGGTGATAACTGCTCTGTTGGGCCATTCGCTAGGCTGCGTCCCGGCACTGAGTTGTCAAGCGACGTGCACATAGGTAATTTTGTTGAAATTAAAAATACCATTATTGGTAAGGGTTCCAAGGTTTCTCACCTTAGTTATATTGGCGATGCTGTCATGGGCAAAACAGTTAACATTGGTGCAGGAACAATTACATGCAACTATGATGGTGCGAATAAATATAGAACGATTATTGGCGATAATGCTTTTATCGGTTCAGATACACAATTAATTGCGCCAGTTAAAGTGGGCGAGGGCGCAACCATTGCCGCAGGCTCCACGTTGACGAAGGATGCGCCTGCGCACCAGCTCACTATGACACACAAGTTGTTACATCGTTCTGAAGATGGGTGGGCGAGACCCGTGAAGCAAAAAGGTGGCACATCAAAAAAAACAACCAACTTCACTTACTCTTCTGAAGAAGTCAAGTCCAAATAACACGAGGTCACTTATGTGTGGGATAACAGCACTTGTTTCACAGCGCGATATTGCGCCATTATTGGTTGAAGGCTTGAAGCGTTTGGAGTACAGGGGCTATGATTCTGCAGGTCTGGCTGTATTGGGCGCAGATGGAGAGCTTATTCGTCGAAGAGTTTGTGGCAAGGTAAGGGATTTAGATGATGCGCTATCGAAAGCGCCTGCCCTGGGGAAAATTGGTCTGGCTCATACTAGGTGGGCCACGCATGGGCAACCTAGCGAAATCAATGCACACCCCCACACGTTTGAAGATAGCATTGCATTGGTGCATAACGGCATTATTGAAAACTTTGAAACATTACGAGCGGAGCTAATAGAAAAAGGTCATCGTTTTGAATCGGAAACAGATTCAGAAGTGATAGTGTGCTTGCTGGGAGACTTGCTTAAATTGGGGTGCTCCCTTAAAGAGGCTGTGCAAGAGGCAATGGATCGGCTAGAGGGTACCTATGCGCTTTGTGTTGTTTCTAAGGCTGAGCCTGACCATATTATTGTTGCACGCAAGGGCAGCCCATTGGTTTTGGGGGTGGGCATTGGTGAACACTATATTGCTTCCGATACTTTAGCTTTATTGCCTTTTACACAAGAAATTGTTGTGTTAGAAGAGGGGGACATTGCAGATGTCTATCAACACAAGTTTGAAATTTTTGATGCCTCGGGAAAGCTAAGCCAAAGACCTGTAAAGAAAATTTCTATCAGCTTGCAAAGCGTGGATCGTGGTTCTTATCGTCACTTTATGCAAAAAGAGATCTTCGAGCAACCTCAAGCCGTTTGTGCGGCAATGGAGGGGCGGTTATCCGGTGAGGATATCCATGATCGTATTTTTGGTTCTTGTGCCTCCGACATATTTGATCGGGTTCGGCATGTTCAGATTGTGGCTTGTGGCACGAGCTATCATGCGGGGTTGGTGGCAAAAAGCTGGATAGAGAGTATCACTGGGTTGTCTTGTCAGGTTGATGTCGCTAGCGAGGTACGGTACCAGCGTCAGGTGGTCCCCAATGGCACGTTGTTTGTTAGCTTGTCTCAGTCTGGTGAGACTGCTGATACACTGGCTGCATTGAAAGGTATATCCTCAGACTGTTATTGTGGCACACTTGCAATATGTAACGTGCCTGAAAGCGCTTTAGTTCGAGAATCACAGTGCGTATTGTTGACGCATGCGGGGCCTGAAATTGGCGTAGCCTCGACCAAAGCATTTACCACGCAGTTGGTTGCCCTTTTAATGTTAACCCATTGCCTAGGGAAAAGGAACGACCAGATAAAGACCCGAGAGGCAGGTATCGCGAAACAGCTCCGAAAATTACCAGCTTTGTTAGAAGAAACCCTGAAGCTCGATAGTATTATTGAAAGATACTCTGAACGGTTTGAAGAAAAAAATCATACCTTGTTTTTGGGACGAGGCAAGCAGTATGCTATTGCCAAAGAAGGCGCATTGAAATTAAAAGAAATCTCCTATATTCATGCGGAAGCTTACCCTGCAGGTGAGCTAAAACATGGGCCTTTAGCTTTGGTGGATAAACACATGCCAGTGGTTGTGGTGGCAAGTAAGGATTCCATGTTAGAGAAACTTAAGTCCAATATTCATGAAGTTTTAGCGCGCAAGGGTGAGGTGTTTTTAATCGCTGAAAAGAGCGTTGCATTTACAGCCAAGCAAAATATGACTGTCATTGAGGTGCCTGATGCGGGAGAGCTTTTGTCTCCTATCGTGATGACACTACCACTACAGCAGTTAGCGTATCACGTTGCTTTGCGGAAGGGGACAGATGTGGATCAGCCTAGAAATCTTGCAAAATCTGTTACGGTTGAATAATGTGTGGTCGATTTGCCTTATTTGCTGATATTAAGCAGATAGAAGAGCACTTTCAGTTACGACGAGGCTTTATTATGCGGCCGCGCTATAATATAGCGCCCACACAAATGATCCCTATCATAACGACTCTCGGGCGTGGCGTTGTTTTTAGTCGTTGGTCTTTTTTGCCACATTGGGCTAAAGCTCAAGATGGTCAGATGCCGCAAGGTTATATCAATGCGAGACAAGAGACATTATTGGAAAAGCCGACGTTTAAACAAGCCGCTTTAAAAAAACGTTGCATTGTTCCCATATCAGGTTATTACGAGTGGAAAGCTTTAGGCGGCAAAAAGCAGCCTTTTTACATTTTCTCACCTGGCCGTGCGGTTTTGGGGTTGGCTGGCATATGGTCAGTGTGGCACGAAAAGCAATCAGAAGAAGAAAACACATGCGCCGTGATCACGATAGCTTCAGGCGACAAGCTGTCTGCCATCCATGAGAGGAAGCCCGTTATTTTGCAGCCCAAAGATTATGAAGCTTGGTTAGATCCTAAATCTAATGAAACACAGATAAGTGATTGCTTTGAGGCCGCGTTGGATGAGCAGTTACTCAAAGCATATCCCGTTTCTCCACAAATGAACGCACCCAGCTTTGACTTAAAAGAATGCGTTAGCCCATTATAAATATCTTTATTCATTTGGTGTGCCCCTTTACTTATAAATGGTGTGTTGGCATAATCGCTGGTTTGGTAAATTTACTATTATAACGGTGGAGTTTTAAATGGCCCCTAGAAAAGCAACAAAGTCAACAATGAAGAGAAAAACAGTTCAATCTTCTCAGAAGAAAGAAAGAGTTCGAGCCATTAAAGAACGCCAGTCTAGAGCTGAAATTTTCCAGCATATTGCGATGGATACAGATATCAAGCGAGTTGATGTTGAAGCTGTTTTTGATTCTTTGGCCAAATTGGTTAAAGCACACTTGAAGAAGCAAGGTTCAGGTGAGATTATTTTGCCAAAGTTGGGGTTAAAAATTAGAAAAGTTCGTCGTAAAGCAACTAAACAGCGTAAAATGGTTAGCCCATTAACTGGTACTGAAGTTGTAATTCCTTCTAAGCCTGCTCGTGATGATGTGAAGTTAGTTGTGCTAAAGAGCTTGAAAGAAGCTGTTGACGCTTAAAGCCTTTAAAAAAGGGCAATTTTCAGTGGCCTTCACTGGGTTTACTGCGCTTCCACTTAATTACAGACAACCCTCCCTCAATATAGGGGGAGGGTACTGATTCCCAACACTTATCCAATAAGTCCAAAGCTAACCTTTAAAAAATTTCGGGAGATCTTGCCAGCAATCTTGGTAATTCTTTTGTAATTGTGCGCTGCTCAGTGCTTCTTGTGTCACATACCAGGGCAAGTGGCTTTCAATCATAAACGCCAGGGTATTTTCTTGTTTTTCAGGTTTTAAGCATGCTTCACGCGCAGCGATCGTTGTTTGTGCGTCAGGTCCGTGCCCAGACATACAGTTATGCAAGCTGCCGCCCCCAGGGGCAAACCCTTTTTTCTTTGCATCATATGTTCCATGAATGAGCCCCATATACTCGCTCATAATATTACGATGGTAATACGGCGGCCTAAACGTGTTTTCAGCGACCATCCAACGCTCTGGGAAGATAACAAAATCAATGTTTGCAAGACCAGGTAATGCGGTTTGAGATGTGAGTACAGTGAAGATGGAGGGGTCACAGTGATCATAGCTGACGGTATTGATGGCATTAAACAAAGAAAGGTTGTATTTATAGGGGGCATAATTGCCATGCCAAGCCACAACATTCAAGGGGGAGTGCTTTATTGGCGCGCTCCAAAGTTGACGGCCATATTTGCAGATAAGGTTAAAGGCGCCGGCCTTGTCCTCGAACCAGGCATTAGGTATGCAAAAGTCTCTGGGGTTGGCTAATCCGTTGCTACCAATGGGGCCTAAATCTGGTAAGCAAAACGGAGCGCCAAAGTTTTCACAGACGTAGCCTTTTATCACCGGAGCTAGGCATTCAACTTGAAACACAACGCCCCGGGGAATGACCGCGATTTCTTTAGGCTTTATCTCTAAAATGCCCATTTCAGTTTTTAGCCTTAATGCGCCTTCACAAGGAATAATGAGCAGCTCCCCGTCAGCGTTATAAAAATAATCAACCATACTTTGGTTGGCAGCATATAGGTGGACAGCGGCACCATCTTGTTGCATTGGGTTGCCGTTTGATATGAAAGTTTGGCAACCTGCCAGGAAGTCTTTTGGTTTGGCTGGTGGGGGCATTGGATCCCAGCGTAACTGTTCAGGGGTCGCTATAAGCGATTGCTTTTCCAGATTAAGTTTGAAGCCCATCTTTTTTTCAAAGCGATGGTGCTTTACTTGTGGGTAGATTCTATAGAGCCAACTTTTAATATTTTGGTGTCTGGGGCGAGTAAAGGCACTGCCGTTTAATTGTTCGGCATACAGGCCATGGGCGGGTTTCTGTGGCGTGTTTTGTCCGAGTGGTAGGGTATTAGCCAAAGCTTCTGTTTGCCAGTATCCCGGCATGCCAGATAGGTATGTCAGGGGGGTATTTATCTGGGGCTCGCTCTTCTTTTCCATCATGCTTTCCTGCTTGTATTAAACTAACTTCCTGACTTGTTTTATGTGAAGATTGGTTGCTATCCATGTCGGACTTGGATAGACTCAGTTTCTCAATTTAAAATAGAGAGGTTAGCATACCCTAACTACCTCAATGCAAGCCTTCAACATAAGAAAGCTTAATAGCACAATAATGGTTTCTCCATGCAAACTCAGAAAAAACAATCTTTAATACTACCAATTGCTATGTTTTGCGTGGCTGCGTTTTTCTATTTATATGAGTTTTTGCTGCGTGTCTCGCCCAACGTTTTAGAAAAAGAGTTATTTCAAGCATTTGGAATGGATGCTCGGGCTTTTGGGGTTTTTACATCTTGTTATTATTGGTCATATGCAGCACTACAATTGCCAGTGGGCGCTTGGACAGATAAGTATGGCCCGAGAAGATTGTTAACCTTCGCTGTTTTGTTGTGTGCAGGTAGCACCTATTTATTGGCTATGACTGAAAGTTTCTTTTTAAGTTGTGTTTGTCGTTTTTTGATTGGTGCGGGTTCGGCGTTTGCTTTTATTAGTTGCTTAAAAATTATTAATATATGGTTCGATGCAAAATGGTTCCCTTTTTTGACTGGGATGACTTTGGCCATTGGTACATTAGGGGCGGCCGTCGGAGGTCAACCATTGTCCTTAGCGTTGCATTTTTATGATTGGCGTTCGCTGTTGAATATTATTTCGGGTGTTGGTTTGGTCTTGGGTATTTTATCTTGGTTGTTAGTTAAAGATAAAAATCCCATTAAAAAAGAACAGCACTCTTCAAATAAAAGGCCGAAATTTTTTCGTTGTTTGTTGGACGTTATAAAACATCCACAAAACTGGCTAGTGGGTTTATATGCATTTTTTGTGACCGCACCGACAGATGCTTTTGGTGGGGCCTGGGGGGTAAAATTTCTAACAGATGTGCATGGCATTTCTAGAAATGATGCTTCAACGGCAGCCGTAACCATGACTTTTATTGGCATGGCGATAGGTAGTCCTCTATTAGGCTGGATGTCTGGGCGGTTAAATAGCAGAAAGTGGCCTATGTTATTGTCTAGCATCTCGGCCGCTATTTTCTTAACACTCATTATTTATTTACCCACCCTAAATGGCTTGGGTGCGTCACTATTATTTTTTTGTTTTGGTGCCAGTGCAACCTACGTTTTGGCATTTGTCATGATTCGACGGCTCACGGCTTCCATCTATGTGGCTACAGCAGTTGGTTTTGTTAATATGATGTCTATGATAGGCAGTTCACTCCTTACCTATATTATTGGGTGGTTTTTAGATGTCATGCGTGCTGGCGCCGTAAGTGAGCTCGGCATCCCCCTTTATTCCATAAATGCATTTCACATTAGTTTAGTTGTTTTGCCTGTATTTTATACTGTGAGTGCATTCTTAGTCGTACCATTTATAAGAGATAATAAGGATTAATCATGCCTGAGATGGTAGATTTGATGCATAAAATTTTGGCTCCCCTCAATCGTGTGCAAAAGAATGCCGTTGCGTCTGAAGCAAAGCATTTGTGTGTGTTAGCGGGCGCAGGAAGTGGTAAAACACGTGTCATTGTTCATCGTATCGCCTGGTTCTTAGCATCAGGAAAAGCAAGCTCGGCCAATATTTTGGCGGTGACGTTTACGAATAAAGCGGCGAATGAAATGCGGGAGCGTATTGCGCAATTAATTTCTTTGCCAACCTCAAATTTTTGGGTGGGTACTTTCCATGGTATTGCACACCGAATTTTAAGACGACACCATGTCACCTTGGGGTTGCCGGATAACTTTCAAATTATTGACTCTGATGATCAATTGCGATTAATTAAAAGAACGATAAGAGAGATTGGTATAGATGAGGAGGCCTGTGAGCCTAAGAAAGCACAAGGATTTATTAACAAGCAAAAAGATGAGGGTCGACGTCCACAAGATGCTTTGCCATCCGCTATGCCAGAAATTGCAATGTACAACGAAGTTTATCGAACCTATACCAATACTTGTAAGCGTTCAGGGCTGGTCGATTTTGCTGAGATTCTATTATCGGCTTACGAGCTGTTACGTGATCATGAAGATGTGCGGTTGGCTTATCAACACCAGTTTTCACATATTTTGGTTGATGAGTTTCAAGACACAAATACCATTCAATATCGTTGGTTGCAAATGTTGCTTGGACAAAATAATGCCATCACGATCGTGGGGGATGATGATCAATCTATTTATGGCTGGCGTGGGGCAAAAGTAGAAAATATTCACCGTTTCAGTCAAGAGCATCCCGGAACAGAAACTGTTCGATTAGAGCAAAACTATCGATCAACGCAAACTATCTTGAATGCTGCTAATCACTTAATTGCGAATAACGAAGCCCGCCTAGGTAAAGAGCTATGGACAGAGCACAAAAAAGGCGAGCCTATTACGCTTTATGGTGCTTTTAACGAGATGGATGAGGCTAAGTTTATTGTTGAGCGCGCTAAAAAATGGCGAGACAGTGGGGGGAGCTTGAGCGATGTTGCCATTTTGTATCGTTCTAACGCGCAATCGCGCGTGCTAGAGCAAATTTTGCGCCAATCTCAGTTGCCTTATAAGATTTACGGTGGTCTACGGTTCTTTGATAGGGCGGAAATTAAAGATGTTCTAGGTTACTTGCGTCTTTTGGCTAACATGTCAGACGACCCTGCATTTGAGCGTGTTGTGAATATGCCGCCTCGCGGAGTGGGTGAAAGAACCGTTGCTAATTTAAGAGAAGTCGCAAAGCAGCAAAATATTTCTCTATGGGAGGCAGCAAAGCAAACATTACCTACAATGAATGCTGGCCGTATTCGAAATGGATTGCAACAATTTGTTAGTTGCATTGAAGAGGTTTCAGCCGAGGCAAATACCGTCGCGTTGCCCAAATTGGTTGAACGCTTATTGCAAAGTAGTGGCTTGGCAGATCATATTAAGTCACAGCCGGGCGAAAGAACGCATATTCGGGTTGAAAACGTGATGGAGTTTATTCAAGCCGTTGGGCAATACCAAAAAAGCTTTGATGCCGAACAGGATAAACCAGCAGAAAACAGCATAAAAAGCTTACCGGCATTCTTATCTGAAGTGGCATTAGATGCGGGGGAAAAAGAAAGTGAGCGAGGCGATCAGTCTTGCATAAAACTCATGACTTTGCATTCCGCAAAAGGTTTAGAATTTCCGCTTGTGTTCATGGCGGGGCTAGAGGATGGACTGTTCCCTCATCATCGCAACGCAGAAAAACAAGCGTTACTAGAAGAAGAGCGTCGTTTGTGTTATGTGGGCATGACGCGCGCGATGCAAAAGCTATATATGACATACGCAGAAAAACGAGCATTTGCTGGCTTATCAGGCTCGAACAGACCTTCTCGTTTCATTAATGAGCTACCTAAAAATTTAATTGAAACAGTCAACTTGAATGTGAATATTTCGCAACCTGCGATGCGCTCAGGCATGCCTTCGGCAAAGAAGAAGTCAAATTCAGTGATTGAAGGATTACCGTATACTTTGGGGCAGCGTGTCAGACACGCTCGCTTTGGAGAGGGGGTGGTTGTTTGCGGAGAAGGTGCTGGTGAGGCAGCACGTTTACAGATTAAATTTGAGCGAGTTGGGCCTAAATGGCTAGCTTTAGCCTATGCTAAATTAGAGGCGGTTTAATCTGCCATAGTTGTTTTATGGTGCCATGTTTTTTATGATACATGGCACGGTGAAAACTAAAACAGTATTGATAATATTTTGAGATAAGTATATAAAAATAGAAATATCTTTTACCATGGAGGGAGAAAGATGTTTCATATTTTGCCTAATGAGATGATGGTTCGACTCACCCAGTATCTCAATCTCACCGATCTATTCAGCTTTTCAAGAGTAAACAAACACACATCCGCCATCAGCCACTATGCCATTAATCACAATAGATTAAGCCGGTTTAGGGCTGAGGTAAATTTTTTTAAAAAAAATCTTGATAAAATACAAGCCATAGAAAGTGTGCGTTATCGTGCCAGCTTGTTAAGTTTGCTCATATATGTTGAGCAACAATTAGATAACTTTCAGAGAAGCAATAATAAGGGCTTACTCCAGTCGGCCTCAATGACAATAGATATGATTAATAATAAATTAATCAACACGCAGCTAAGACAGCAGGAAAGTGCCTATAATACTTTGATGTGCATTTCTAGATTACCCCCCAAGGCCATCCTGACGCATCAAGAAAAATTTAAAAAAATAAAAAGATTAGAGCTTAAAGATAATTGTTTAGAAAACTTGCCTAGTAATATTAGTATATGCCAAGAACTTGAGTCTTTAAATTTATATGAGAATCCTATTACAAGACTACCAGATGGTGTTGGCACTTTGCCTCTTAAACATTTATATTTGAGTGGAGGGCATTTGCCTGTGTTGCCACAATGTATTTATCAGCTAAAACACATTGAATGGTTATCACTGGAAAACATGGGGGTTAGCTCACTGTCAGCAGAGATTAAAAACTTACGTACTTTAACGTGGCTTTATTTAGGAAAAAATTGTTTAGAAAAACTACCAATAGAGCTGACTTTTTTGAGGTATTTGGCAGAGATATTTTTAGAGTATAACAAACTTTCGATTTGTCAGCCGTATGGCATTTGGGGTTATTTAAAACATAAGAAAATTAACATAAAGTATCTACTGTGCAACCAAAATACAGCCCCATTGTTATTGTCAGCTGATAAAGTTGTGAATGGCAAGAAAGCGTCTCGGCCTTATTTACCTTTGTTAAAATACTCGCAAGATATTATCGAAAGCACACAGCCAGATGAAGACGAGCCAATTAATGCTCTCTCTAGGGGGATGGAAGCTTTAAATTTGAATACCTTCCATGCTTAGCCTGTTTTTAAATATCATTCTGAATTCTGCTGGTGACTTTGTTGTCACACGAGGCCCTTGGACAGGATTTTTCTGGCTGGTGGCTCTGGTGACCCAAAAGTGGAAAGCCATTAGCTGGACCATGGGTAGTATTTGAGTTCTCTCAATATTATTCAGAGAACGCTGTGACTGATAGCCAGCGATTAAGTGTTGTGTCAGATTCTGATTTAAGCTCAGAGCCTTGTCCTGCCAGTTGGTGCACCAATCATTTAGACAGATGGCGATGTCTAGTAGCATTGCATCAAAACAGCCGTAGTAAAAATCAAATACGCCGGTTAGCTTGTCTTTTGTAAATAATGCATTATCTCGAAAAAGATCATAATGAATCATAGCGTGAGGCAGCTTGCGCCATGGAATCTGTGTCTGTAGGTATAGGCCTTGTTGTAGTAGTTCTTGCTCAGGGGTAGAAAATGTGGGCATCAGTTCGTGGGCATGCTGGCTGCGCCAAGTGACGCCCATTGGGTTCGCTATCTGTGGAGAATAGTTTTGGGTGCAAAGATGCATTTTGGCCAAAAATTCACCTATGGCAAAACAATGGTTCGCGTTAGGAGTGATTATATTGTCTCCAGGCAAAAAAGAGACAACCGCGGTTGGTTTACCTTTTAGTAACTGAGTCAATTCACCGTGTTTGTTGTAGGCAGGGGTTGCACAGGGTAATTGTTGGTTATGTAAAAACTGCGTTAATTTTAAATACTGTCGGGCTGTATTTAGGTTAAGATGCTCAAATAAACTCAGTATATAATTTTGATCACGAGCTTCTACAAAATAGTTGGTGTTGACGGTGCCTTCTGGTATTTCTCTATAGTCAGTAAGGGGGGCTAAGTTGAAATCAGATAAAAAGCTTTCTAACTCATGTTTTGTTAGCTTAGTAATGACAGACATTTTATGTGTTCCACATGTTACAATTCCGTAGCGCATTAATCTTCAAGCATGAGTCTACAGGTTAAAATATAATGACAAAGAAAGAAATAAAAAAATTAATCTTGGTTGATGGGTCTTCTTATTTATTTAGAGCCTACCATGCGATGCCGCCTTTGACCAATGCGCAAAATATGCCAACGGGCGCTATGTATGGCGTTGTGAATATGCTGAAAAAACTAGTTGCCTCTGAAGAGCCTGATTTGGTGGGGGTTGTCTTTGATGCAAAGGGTAAAAATTTCAGGCATGAAATTTATTCGGAGTATAAAGCCAATAGACCTGCGATGCCGGAAGAGCTTGCCGTACAAATTCAGCCTTTACACAATATCATTCGAGCACTGGGCTTCCCTCTTATTATGATAGAAGGCGTGGAAGCTGATGATGTGATTGGTACCTTAGCCGTTGAAGCATCAAAGCAAAACATGCAAGTTCTCATCTCTACTGGAGATAAGGATATGGCTCAACTCGTGGAGCCAAATGTGACACTGATTAATACCATGACTGGAAAATACATGGATGAAGACGGGGTCATTGAAAAATTTGGTGTTAGAGCAGACCAAATGATTGACTATTTAGCTTTAGTGGGTGATAGCTCAGACAATATTCCAGGGGTCACAAAAGTAGGACCCAAGACAGCGCAAAAATGGCTGACGGCGTATGATTCTATTGATAACTTATTAGATCATGCGTCCGAAATCAAAGGTAAAATTGGCGAAAATTTGCGAAGCCATGTGGCGTTTATACCGACAGGAAAAAACTTGGTGACCATTCGTACGAATGTGGACGTAAAAGTACAGCTTAATGATTTGTCTATAAAAGCAATAGATAAACCCGCGTTGGAAAAATTATATGCAGAGATGAACTTTAAAACATGGCTAAGAGATTTAGAACATTTTGAAGCGGCCCCGAAATTTGAGAAAAAATACGACATCGTTACAACAAAAGAACAATTAAACAAATGGATCGAGAAGATAAATGCTTCAAAGCTATTGGCTTTTGATACAGAGACAACGGGACTGAACCCTCACATGGCTGATTTGGTAGGGGTTTCTTTTTCTGTCAAGCCTGGAGAGGCAGCTTATATTCCGCTGGGTCATGATTATGACGACTGTCCTGAGCAGCTGGAAAAAAGCTTTGTGCTCAATAAGCTAAAACCTATTCTAAGTAATTCAGATATTAAAAAAGTAGGACAAAATATAAAATATGATATGCACGTTATGTCTAAAGAGGCGCTGACAATATCGCCGATTAATTATGACACCATGATTGCCTCATATTGTTTCAACTCGACTCAAACAAGGCACGATATGGATAGTTTGGCTAAGTTTTATTTGGGGTTGGATACCATTCATTATGAGGATGTTGCTGGCAAGGGTGCTAAGCAAATTACTTTTGATCAAGTTGCGATAGAAACAGCTGGTCCTTATGCAGCAGAAGATGCGGATATTACCTTAAGATTACACCAAAATTTACAAGCGGAATTAAAGGGTAATGAAAAACTTCAAGCGTTGTATGAGAATATTGAAATGCCTTTGGTTGAGGTTTTATTTCATATGGAGCAATCGGGTGTTTGTATCGATAAGGACATGCTTGAAAAGCAAAGTGTTGATATTGCGGCTCGGTTAGCCATTTTGGAAAAAGAAGTTTATGCCATGGCGGGGGAAGAATTCAACTTAGGATCTCCAAAGCAGCTACAGGAAATTTTATTTGTAAAGCTGGAGATGCCTGCTTTGCATAAGACCCCTAAGGGCGCTCCTTCTACCTCTGAAGCCGCACTACAAGAGCTCAGTGAAAGCTATGAGCTTCCTGCTTTGATTTTAGAGCATCGCTCTTTAAGCAAACTCAAATCAACCTACACCGATAAATTACCCTTATTAATTAACCCTAATACGCAGCGAATTCATACTTCTTATCACCAGGCGGTCACGGCGACTGGCCGATTGTCTTCTAGTGATCCCAATTTACAAAACATTCCTATTCGGACAGAAGAGGGGCGAAAAATTCGGCAAGCTTTTATTGCCACAACAGGCAAGAAAATAATCTCAGCAGATTACTCTCAAATTGAATTAAGAATAATGGCCCACTTATCACAAGATAAGGGGTTGTTGACCGCTTTTATCGACAACCAAGACATTCATAAATTTACAGCGAGCGAAGTATTTGCAACGCCCTTAGATGAGGTGACAGCTGAACAGCGACGTAGCGCTAAAGCGATTAACTTTGGTTTAATCTATGGGATGTCTGTATTTGGTTTGGCTAAGCAGCTGGATGTCGACCAAGCCGCTGCAAAAGCGTATATGGAAATGTATTTTAAGCGATACCCGGGCGTTAAGACTTATATGGAAAATATTCGGGAAACTGCATTTGAGCAAGGTTATGTTGAAACGTTATTCGGGCGCAGATTATATTTACCTGAGATACGGTCTAAACAAGTACCTAGGCGAAAAGCAGCAGAGCGCACGGCTATTAATGCCCCAATGCAGGGCACTGCAGCGGATCTCATAAAATTGGCGATGATAAAAATATTTGAAGAGATAAAAGATAGAAAAGATATCGTGATGCTAATGCAGGTTCACGATGAATTAATATTTGAAGTTGATGAATCTGTTGTGGAAGAAGCCAAAATGCTCATTAAATTAAATATGGAAAATTGTATGGCGTTGTCTGTGCCTTTGTTGGTTGATGTGGGGGCGGGGGACAATTGGCAGCAGGCGCATTAGCACCTTTGTTGCAAAAAAGACTATATCTATATTTTATTGCGTAGCAATGCACTATCTTCCCTTGAAAAGGGAAGAGGCGCGAAGCGCGAGATGGATTTTGCAAATAGGTTGATTTGCTCTTACGCACAAAGGCTCAACGTTATGTTAAAAAAATCCCTCTTGTGCGCGATGCGCCTCTCCCTTTTTTAAAGGGAGAGAATACGGTTGCTCCGCAACGTTAGAAATAAAGTATTTTGTCAGGTAGATTAAAAAGTAAACCAATCGGTTAATTTTTCATGCGCCTCTTCTAAGCCAAGGCGTCGTGTCGCTGAAAAGGTTTGTGCTGAAACATTCGAATACCCGCTCAGGCGCTTTCTGACTTCGAGCAGAGTATTGTTGCTCGGACCCCGGTTGATTTTGTCACACTTTGTCAACAAGATATGCACAGGCTTTTCATAGTCAGTAACAAAGTCTATTAAGTCCATATCTCGGCTATTCAGAGGATGGCGAATATCCATGAGCAAAACCAAACCTTGTAGGCACTTTCGCTGACTTAGGTAGCTACTGAGAATTTCTTCGATTTGTCTTTTTATTTTTTCGGGTACTTTGGCATAACCGTATCCCGGCAAATCAACTATGCGCCTGTCTTCATCTAAATCAAAAAAATTCATTAGCTGAGTTCGACCAGGGGTTTTACTAGTGCGAGCTAATTTATTTTGATTGGTAATAACATTTAAAGCACTGGACTTTCCAGCATTAGAGCGGCCAACAAAGGCGACCTCTATGCCACAGTCATTTGGAGCACTTATTAAACTGGGTGTGCTTTTCGAGAAGGTTGCTTTTGTAAAATCTATAGACATGGGTTGAGCTACTAGGTAATTTTTCATAATATTGGGGTTCACAAGCTTTGTTGACAGATAACCAACATAGACCGTAATATTGACCAGCTTCTACCTATATTGGTATAAGGTGGCATGCTTTAGATTATTTTAACATGCGCAGACACATTTAGCGCAAAATGTTGCACGGAAATAAGAATGAATTTTAGGATTAGCCTTCTTCTCGCGTTTTTTACCATAAATTTTCTACCACTCTCTTCTGCTTTTGGTTTGACCTCGGATCCTGTGGCAGGAAAAGCAAAGTCAGAAAGTTGCATAGCTTGTCACGGCGCTACAGGTAATAGTGTGGTCCCAGAGTGGCCTAAGTTGGCAGGGCAGCACCAAGATTATCTTATAAAGCAAATATCTGAAATAAAAAAAGGCGACAAAGGACTGAGATCAGTTCCTACTATGTACGGCATGGTTATGGGGTTATCGTCTCAGGATATTGCTGACATAGCGGCTTATTACGCGAGCCAAAAGCAAACACAAGGCTCAGCACAAGAGCAATATGTGGAGTTGGGCAAGAAAATTTATTTGGGAGGCAACATAGAGTCTGGTGTCCCTGCTTGCTTAGCATGTCATGGTCCTCAAGGCATGGGAAATGGCGCAGCAAACTTTCCCAGAATAGCTGGGCAGCATTCGACTTATACTGAGTTACAGCTTAAGAAGTTTCATGATGGTACCCGAAGCAATGATCCGTCAGGTATGATGCAATATATTGCTAAAAAAATGACTGACGCCGAAATAACGGCTGTAAGTAGTTATATTGAAGGCTTACATAATTAAAATATTTGAATTTAGGGTGTATACCATGCAAAAAATTATACAACTTTGGGGATTAGGGTTGTTGGCATTAGGGTGGGTGGCTACAGGTGTGGCAGAAGAGGCCCCAGTCGATGATACGCCACCTCAAACCTTTGTCGAAGGTAAGCATTATATGCGAGCCTCTTCAGACGTTCTTGAAAATGACTTAGTTCAAGAGCTTCAAAAAGAAGGTCAAGACAAAGTGCAAGTTTTAGAGTTCTTTAGCTATGGATGCAGTTGGTGCTACAAGTTGGACATACCTGTAGAGGCGTGGGTGCAAAATGTGCCAGATTATGTTGCGTTCCAACGAGTGCCTGTTGAGTTTCAGCCTAGCTGGCGGACGCTGAGCAAGGCTTATTATGTCGCGGAAGATTTAAATAAGTTATCTGAAGTACACGAACCGCTATTTGATGCTATTCATACAGACAAGCTTACAAGCAGTTCAGAGGATGCCTTACGTGAATTTTTTATCAAGCAGGGTATCGATGCTGAAACATTTGATAAGACCTTTGATTCCTTTTCCGTCAATAGTAAACACAAATGGTCTAATGCTATTGCTCAGGCGCTGAAGGTAACGTCCGTACCTTCTTTGTTTATATTGGGGAAAGATGGGGTCTATTTTACCTCTGTGCGTTTTGCCGGTAGCCAGCAGGGTGTTTTAGATGTCGCTGACTTTTTAATTAATAAGCAACAAGAGGCTGCCTCGAAATTAGAGTCGAAACCAACTGTGGAAACTGATGCCCAAGAGGCTGGCGAATAATTGCACGGGCGCTAGAGCTAAATCAAGTTGCGTCAAACACTGCAATTAGCTCTGCGACTTGCTCTCTTTTTTGTGCCTGACAGCTAATCGCTCGACGAACCTGAATTGTTTTGATATGAGCCTGGTCGTATATTTGCCGGGTAAAAGGTGTATCGTGGTTACTAAGCATGACCTTTGCGCCCTTTGATATGAGTACCAGGGCCAGTTCAGCTAAATTTTCTTGATCTTGCAGGTTGAATTTACAGGCAGCATATCCTGTAAAATTGGCAGTTTTAGATAATGGGACATAGGGGGGATCGCAATAGACGACCATTTTGTCTATATCGGGATGCTTGCAAAGCTTTTTTAAGAAAGTTGTGAATGATTGGGCGCTCATTTTTGCCGCTTTGAGCCTTTGGGAAAAATAAGCAAGCTCTTGTTTAGGGAAGTAGGGCGCTAGATAGTCTCCAAATGGAACATTGTATCCACCTTGGAGGTTATAGCGACATAAGCCATTATACCCATGCCGGTTCAAATATAAGAATAAACAGGCTCTTTCAAAGCGATCTTCACATTGGTTAAATTTTTCTCGTAACTGGTAATATTTTTTTTTGTTATTGTATCGCGGGTGAAATAACCTTTCAGTTTCTTGACTAAATTTCCGGTGGTTTTTTTTGATTTGTTTATAAATATTAATCAAATCATGGTTGATGTCATTAATGAGAATGGCCTTATGTTGTGTATTGGCAAATAATGCGCCAGCACCAACAAAGGGTTCAACCAAAATGGGTTGCTCAGGTAGATGTTGTTTCAAAAAATGAATTAAGCGCATTTTACCGCCAGGCCATTTTAAAAAAGGTCTCGTTGTTTTTGAGGCTGTAATAATTGTATTCATTAATTAAATAAGAAATATGGCAAAAGTAGACTCACCCATAGAAAATATCGAATATCTGCCCTTCAAAGAATGCACTGTGCCCTATTATATCCGATTCAGCGCTCGGGCGAGACGGTTACAGATGCGAATGAAAGAAAAAAAGTTGGAAGTTGTCGTCCCACACGGAACGGGCTCCTCGATTATCAGGGCATTTGTAGATAAAAGCCGATCTTGGATAAAAAAGCAATATTTAGCTCAACAGCAAAATAAATACTTATTTTGGCCTGAAAACTTTGCACCTGGGGAGACTGTCTCTATATTGGGTGAGAAAAAAATATTGGACTTAAAATTGTTTGATAGTTGTAGTGCTAATATTTGTGGGCAAAGACTAGTGGTTTCTGTTAATGGTAATATTGCGATTAATATGTTGAATGCAAGCATTCGAGCAGAGGTCATAGCACACTTAAAAAAAATGGCTCAGTTTTACGTTGAGGATTATGCGCAAAAAATTGGTCGTCAATTGAACCGGTGGCCAAAGAGTGTGCGAATTCGAGAGACTCATAGCCGCTGGGGAAGTTGTGGAATCCATCAAGATATCTATATTAACTGGGTGTTAATTTTAGCGCCAGAACAGGTTTTGAGGTATGTTGTCGTTCATGAGTGTTGCCATTTATTCTATAGGAGTCATGGCGTTAGGTTCTGGCAAAAAGTAGAAAGTATTATGCCGGAATATAAAAAAGCGGAATCATGGCTTCGCCGGTACGGTGCATACTTAATGGCTCCCAACTAAATTAAAGTATTTATGAAAAATCATTAACTTCAGGATGAAATATGACTAAACTAGATAAAAAAGCACATTTATATGAAGAAAATAATAAAAATAAGCAAAACACTTTATCCGTGTTAGCTAGTTTGTTGGAGCATATTCAAAGGTATAATGATGTTATTGACTTAACTGAAGATAAAGAACTATTTGCGATTTTTGAATATCAGCGCAAGGTGGCAAAAGAACAAGTTGCCATGTTAACTGAATGGATGCGAAGAAACGATGAAGATTTCCAAAAGTCTTTAAGTGTTTATTTATTTAGCGAAAAACCATTGGTGGACCAATAGTTGGTGCGCCCGAGAGGATTCGAACCTCTGACCTTTGGCTTCGGAGGCCAACACTCTATCCAACTGAGCTACGGGCGCAGAGGGTGTCATAATACGCTGTGTAATGCTTTTCGTCTAGCGAGAGGGTTGCTATACTGTGCCGGTTGAGTAAATTATTTGCCTTTTTAGGAGCCTAGAGTGAATAAAATAAAAAAAATAGTATTTGTTTTGTGCTGCAGTATTTTTTTTGTAAGCCCAGTTTTTGCATGTAGCTCTATGGTTCAAGAAATGGATCCAGATTCTATTGTTGGGCGGATAGCGCCATTAGCACAGGTTAATGTTGGGGTTGAGGTTGCGGCAGAAGCAGAGACGGCTGGGCCCGCTGATCCAGAGACTATTTACAAATCATTTTGCTCAATCTGTCATCAAGCGGGTGTTGCTGGGGCGCCCCTATTTAGAGATGCCGCGTCCTGGGGGGATAGGCTTGCTGTGGGCATTGATGCTTTAGTCAAAAGTGCTATTGCAGGTAAAGGCGCAATGCCACCTAAAGGTACATGTATGCAGTGTACTGATGAAGATATTAAGGCTGCTGTTGAATATATGTTGCCGCAGTAATACTCAGGTGAGTGAAGCTAATCTTTTTCCTCTCCCTGTCTTGGGAGAGGATGTTTTGCGAAAAAAGATCACTCTAAACTTGTTACCGTCACCTGATTTGTGGGCGCTCTTAACTCCCTGATTGATTCCTATCCAAGGTTCTAAACTGAATGGCCTCTGCTAAAAAGGGTGTTTGAATTTCTGTTTCCCCATTCAGATCGGCAATAGTGCGGGCGACTTTTAAAATTCGGTGATACGCTCTTGCGGATAACCCTAATTTTTCCATTGCAGTATCGAGCAGCTTTTGACCACTGGGTAGTAATTGGCAAAACTGTTTAATATCTTTGGGACCATACAAAGAATTCGTGCGCTCTGAACGATATAGCTGTCTATCCCTTGCTTGTATGACTCGCGCGCGTACCGTGGCACTAGACTCTTCTTCGGTTGGTTGACTGAGCTGCCCTTTGGCTAATCTTGGAACCTCTAAATGTAAATCAATTCGATCCAATAAGGGGCCGGATATTTTATGTCTGTAGCGTTTAATTTGTTCTTCTGTGCAGGAGCAAGATTTTAAGGTGTCGCCCAGATAACCACAGGGGCAAGGATTCATAGCGGCAATTAATAAGCACCTTGCGGGATATTCTGCTTGCCCTTGTGCGCGAGAAAGGTGGACAGTGCCAGATTCTAATGGTTCGCGTAAAACTTCCAATACTTTACGGTCAAACTCTGGCAGTTCATCTAAGAATAATACGCCTAAATGGGCTAAAGATATTTCACCTGGTTTTGGGTGACGCCCGCCACCGACCAAGGAAACAGGAGAGGCTGTATGATGGGGGCGTCTAAAAGGGCGTTGCTTAAAATTATGGTTATCAAAACCACCACGGCTAATCGAATTGATCGCGGCAACTTCAATGGCCTCTTGGGCTGTGAGTGGCGGTAAAATGGTGCTAAAACGACTGGCTAGCATAGTTTTGCCTGTGCCAGGTGGCCCCATCATAATCAGGCTGTGGTGCCCGGCCGCAGCAACTTCTAGGGCTCGCTTTGCGTGTTGTTGCCCCGATACTTCTGATAAACATAACGTATTTAGGTTTTGCACCTCTGCCGAAGGCTGGCTGTTTTGGGCTGGGGGAATTGTGTCGTGGCCACAAATATGCTGGCAAACAGAAATCAGATTTTTTATGCCATATACATTTAAATTATCAACCAATGCTGCTTCGGAGGCATTCGGCAAAGCAACAATAAGTTCTCTCCCATCTTTTTGTGTCGCAAGGGAAAAAGGTAAAATACCATGGGTGGGACGAAGCTCGCCCCCTAGTGCTAGTTCGCCTGCGAATTCATAGTTTTGAATATTGGGGCATTGTATTTGTTCGGAGGCGAGTAAAATACTGATGGCAATCGGTAAGTCGAAACGACCCCCTTCTTTGGGCAGATCGGCTGGGGCAAGGTTGACAGTAATACGTTTTCTTGGGAATTGACATCCGGCTTGTAAAATGGCGCTACGGACACGATCTTTGCTTTCTTTGACCGCTGTTTCTGGTAAACCGACGATAGCAAATTGTGGTAGGCCTGATGAAAGATGGGCTTCCACATGGACGAGTGGGGCATGCAGACCAGCAGAACCCCTTGAATATACGACTGCAACTGACACAATAATCTCCTGGTAAATCTTCTCAACTCAGGGAGGCAATAATTTTTATCATTACCTCGGTTAGATTATCCTTGCAATAGTTTTTCTTCACTCAAGTAAATTTCTTCTTGGGTGCCTTCAATCACAAGAATATCACCCGCCATCAATAAAGTATTATCAGATGGTGTGTCACACTTGTACCCATTTCTTGAGAAAGAAGCAACTTGAATGTGTCCTTTTTTGGTGGCAATTTCAGAGAGGCTTTGCCCAATGGCGTAGGCACCTGCTGTCAGCTCAATGGCATGTAAAGATTTTTTCTCTTTAGGTTGATCTTCGAGGTGGCCAAAATCTTCTCCTTCATAGAATGAGCGAAGCATCTTATAACGGTTAGATTTCACCTGGTAAATTTGCTGTTGTGCTTTTTGTGGGCTTTGCCCCAATAAAATAAGCATATGGGAGGCCAGCATTAGGCTGGACTCTAGCTTATCAGGAACGACTTCTGTGGCACCTGCAATAGTCAGAGATTCTAAGTAGGTATCATCATCTGTGCGGACTAAAATGGGAATATCTGGGTTAAGGCGTCTTGCCGTTTTTAAAATCTTTTTGGCGACTTTAGGATGATTAAATGCCGTGATGAGTAACCTAGCTTTGTCTATACCGGCAGCTTTTAAAGAGTCTTCGTTCCCGTCCCCAAAAAATACAGGTTCAGAGGCGGTACGTGCCTCTTTTAATCGAACCGGATCGAGATCTAGGCCTACAAAGGGAATGCCCTCATATTCCAAAAATCGAGCAAGTGTTTGCCCGACACGGCCATAGCCACAAATAATAATGTGCCCTTCTTGGCTTGTTGGGATGATAGGTTGGTTGCCGGCATTAGATTCTAGGTCCTCTCCTGACCGCCCAAGGAGGCGTAGTAAACCAGTCGCAATTATATCGCTTTTTTTGATGAGTAAGGGGGCTATGGCCATACTAAGAACGATAGAGGCAATAATAAGCTGGCTAATATCTATGTTTATAATTTTAAAGTCTATCGCTTGTGACAAAAAGACTAATCCAAATTCACCGCCTTGTGCGAGAGCAATACCAGCTCGAATAGAGGTATGGCTTGGGCTGCCTGCTATTCTGGCTAATATGCCTATAATAATAATTTTCCCAATAATTAAACCAGAAACAATGCCCAAAACAGCAAGCCATTGGTTCAAAATAACGCTGGGGTTAAATATAACGCCAACAGAAATGAAAAATAAGCCCAGCAAAATATCTCTGAAGGGCTGAATATCTGACTCTATTTGGTGCGCATATTCTGTTTCTGCCAGCATGACGCCTGCCAAGAAGGCCCCTAGAGAAAGAGAAAGTCCAAAATGTTCTGTTAAAAAAGCAGAGCCTAAAACAACCAAAAGGGCGGCAAGCATAAATAGTTCGGAAGAGCGGGCGCTAGCAATAAGGTGAAACAACGGGCGCAGTAGCCAGCGGCCTGCTGCTAGCATCAGAATAAAAATGCCTGTTCCAATCACGAGCGTTAATAATAAGGTTTGAGTTATAGATTCATCGGTGTTATTCGTTGCCGCCATTGCGGGAATGATGATCAAAAAGGGAACGGCGGCTAAATCTTGAAATAACAAGATACTCAGCGCTAACTTGCCATGAGGTTGATGTAATTCATCCTGCTCAATAAGCTGTTTGGTGCCGATAGCGGTTGATGATAAGGCCAGGGCGCCTGATATAGCGATGGTGGCAGGCCAGGGGACGCCAAAAAAGCGAGAGCCGAAAATGCCAATGGCGGTACAAATAAGCACTTGCATGCCGCCTAAGCCTAAAAGAGGTTTTCGCATAGCAACTAACTTTGGCAGTGATAATTCTAGCCCAATCATAAACAATAGAAAAACTACGCCAAACTCAGCGATATATCGCATTTCTTCCCCGTCTTCGAGGAAGCCAAAACCAAAAGGACCAACCAACGCACCGGCTATCAGGTACCCTAATAAAGGGGGCAGCTGGAGTCGACGTAGTAGGGTGACAATAACAACCGCCACCCCCAAAGTAATGAGAAGTATTTCAAATGATTGCACGGTAATCGCTCAATTTGGTTAGGTGTTTAAGTAATAACCCCAATAATAATCTTTCGCGCATATTGTACCGTTATTTTGGAGAATGGAACTACTAATCTTTGTTAATTTACATAGATTGGTTGTTATTACGTTTCTAATTTGCGTATGGTTCCACAAAGGATATCTAACAATCAAATTTAGTTGGTTTACATGCTAGAGCAATATCTTCGCCCAGTATTTCAAACGTATTTTGTAGATGCTTCTATAAAGCAGTCTAAAATAGTCAGAAAACTCAACCCTAATACTTGTACTCTCCTTGGGATGTTGGTGGGTTTGGCCTCTATGTTTGCTATTGGCCTCGAATACAATATCTTAGCCACTCTGCTAGTTTTATTTTCTGGTTTTTTAGATGTTTTTGATGGATCTTTAGCAAGGTTTCAGGGGAATTCGACACAATTAGGCACAGTATATGATATTTTTTCTGATCGGGTGGTGGAGAGCGCCATTATATTGGGATTATTCTGGGTTGCGCCGGATGAGAGGGGCTGGTTATGCTTGTTGATGCTAAGCGCTACGTTATGCTGTGTGACTTCTTTTTTGGTTGTAGGAATTTTCTCGGATAACAATACAAGCAAAAGTTTTTATTATAGTCCCGGACTTATAGAGCGCTTTGAGGCATTCGTATTTTTTATTGCCATGATCTTGTTACCGGATAAATTTTTATTTTTGGCTACAGCCTACATACTACTGGTTAGCGTTACGGCTTTTATTCGTATTTGGGAGTTTTCTAAGCAGTCAAACCTAAAGAGATGATTCTTATGCGAGGTTTTCTGGTTCGGGTGTATCTTCTTTGGTAATTTGTTTTTGCTGTGCTAAATACTTTTGCTCCAAGTTAGATAGTTGGCTGCTTAGGCGCTGTAGAATTTTCTGCTGTACCGAAAACTCTTGCTGTGTAACCAACTCATTTTTGGCTAGCCAGTCGCTCACAAAAGTTTGAGCCCATTGTTCAAGCTCTTCTTTTGCTTGTAAGAGGCTTGCGGGCGCATTATTGACAAGCTGGTTAACAAAGTCGTCTTTGAGTTTATTCATTTGAGGCGTACACCTTATATTGTAAGTTGGTATTTTACCCTTGCTGGTTCTTAAAAAAAAGAGGATACAATTTTGAAACTGATTACAGCCATAATTAAACCGTTCAAACTAGATGATGTCAGAGAAGCTTTGATGGCCATACAAGTTCAAGGAATCACAGTAAGCGAGGTTAAAGGTTTCGGGCGGCAAAAAGGACATACTGAACTCTATAGAGGGGCTGAATATGTTATTGATTTTTTGCCAAAGGCCAAAGTTGAGATAGCCGTAATGGACTCTGAAGTTGAGCATGTTATTGAAGCAATATTTAAGTCAGCTCAAACAGGTAAAATCGGGGATGGTAAGATATTTGTGCAACCTTTGGACGATGTTATTCGAATTAGAACCGGAGAAAATGGTGATTCTGCACTGTAAACAAGCATAAAATGAAATAAATCTGGTGTTGTGCTACCAATAACATTGCGTCTTTATAAAACTTTTCTTAGAATATTCAGTATTACGGGGATTTCCCGTATCATGAAATATAGTATTTGCAGCTATCGCTTTAAAGGAAGTCGTTATGACAGGAATGGTGTTTGCAATCTCAATGTTCTGTACTCTGGTATTCGCGGGTTTTTTGTTTGCATGGATGGTGCGTTTGGCGAGTATTTCTAACTGTCAGTAATAATGCTTCTGAAAAGGTTGTTATATTCTGAGTAATATTTTGCCCCCAAAGAAACATGTGCAATTTTGCCAAGTTATATTTTTGATTTATTCTTTAAGGGGAGTTACTTGAAAGGCGTATTTTTAGATTCTGGCATTGTCGATCCAACAGGCGTTGGTTTTAGTCGTTTAAAATCCCTGCTGTCAGAGTGGACATATTTCAATCAAACGCAATCGGAGCAAGTTTTATCTCGCATTAAAGATGTCGATATTATTGTCGTAAATAAAGTTGTACTCAATAAAGACATATTGAGCAAAACGACAAAATTAAAGTGCATTTGTGTTACTGCAACAGGTGTGGATAATATCGATGTCGAGTATGCACAGCAAAAAGGCATTGTGATATGCAACGTGAATAACTATGCAACTGCTTCTGTCGCCCAACACACCTTCGCTCTCATTTTTTCCTTGGTAAATCGTATACCTGAATACCATATGGCCGTGCAGCAAGGCCAATGGTCTGGCGCACCCGGCTTTTGCCTCCCTCTTTTTTCTACTTTTGAACTGGCAGGTAAAACAATGGGCGTTATTGGGCGGGGGCAATCTGGCCAAGCTGTCGCTAATATTGCTAATGTACTGGGCATGAAGGTTTTGTTCTCGGAGCGGAAAAATATACCGCAAGCAAAAGTGCGCCCGGGTTATGTCCCTTTTTCAGAAGTGATTGAAAATGCAGATGTTATTTCTTTAAACTGCCCGCTGAACCGTGAAACACAACATCTTTTGGCGCGAGCTGAATTTAAGAAAATGAAATCTACAGCGTTATTGATTAATGTGGCTCGAGGCAGAATAATAGATGAGGAAGCTTTGGCCTGGGCATTGGCAGAAAAGGAAATAGCGGGGGCTGGCTTAGATGTTTTGTCTCAAGAGCCACCACCCAAGGATAATATTTTATTGTGCTGTGGTTTGCCAAATATAATAATAACACCTCATGTTGCCTGGAATACTTTTGAGGGGACACAAAGACTGATTGATGAATCCATTAGCAACATAGAGTGCTATCTACAAGGTCGACCGACGAATGTGGTAAAAAGTACATGATTAGATTTTTTTATGCCCTGAGTCAGGGGTGGCAAAACCGCAAGGCATTACATCGATACATTACCCAAAAAAATCTCCAAATAAATAGCTTAAGTGAGTTACAGTTTTCAGAGCTGGAAAATTTAAATGTTGCTGTTTTGGTTTTAGATTTTGATGGGGTACTTGCTCCCCATAATGCGAGTGAACCAACTGCAACTGCTCACGCATGGCTCAAAAAAATGAGCATGAATATAGGGGAGCAACGTATTGCTATTTTGAGCAATAAACCCAAGCCATTGAGGAAAGCCTATTTTCAGAAGCATTTTCCTGGCATTCAATGGGTAGAATCGGTTGCCAAAAAGCCCTACCCAGACGGACTAATTGAGGTTGCTTACTCACGTGGTGTCGCCACAAGTCGCTTGTTGATTGTTGATGATAGATTATTGACGGGGATTTTGGCCAGTTGTTTGGCGCCATGCCAAGCAAGATATTTTTCTCAACCAATTTGCCAATATACAAGGCGACCCATTAAAGAATTATTTTTTAGTATTTTAAGAGTAACTGAGCGCGCTGTTTTTCGTTGGCTCGGGCGGTAGTGTGCTTGCTTTTTGATGTTCGTTTGGCAGTTAATATCCGTATGCTAGCTTTCGCCGGCATACGGATGATGCAGCCTATACTGTTGCGGCTTCAAACTCAGAGATGTCAACATGCATGGCATCAGAGATTTCTGTACCAAGCTCGGCAAGATTATGAGCATTATTGTCAGAATCCATTTCTGGGGCTAACACAGAATTTTCTTTTGCTTTCATAACTGTATTCTTAGATTTTTTTGCTGCCTTTGGTTTTGCGGGTGCTTTTTTATTAGCAGCCTTAGTTTTGGGGGCAGCTTTTGCTTTTGCAGGTGCTTTTTCAGTGGCAGCTTTTGCTTTTGCGGGCGCCTTTTCGGCGACTGCTTTCGCTTTTTTTGCAGGCTTTATTTTCGCCGCGGCTTTTTCAGAGGCAGCCTTAGTTTTTTTAGCGGGCTGTGCTTTTTTTGCAACCACTTCTTTTTTAACAACTTTTTCTGATTTTTTGTTTTCATTAAGCTGTTTTAGCCAATCTTTTTCCGCTGCCTCAATTGTTTTATTCAAAGTAACATATTTTTTCAATGTTAATTTAGCTGTTTGAAATTTTTCGCGAGATTGGTTAACTTGTAATTTGATATCTTGCACTTTTTCTTGTTGAGTTTGGAAAGCGATGGTTGCTTTTTCTAGCTGCTTTTTTGCGCTATTGTTTGCTTTTGTTTTTGCTAATTTTGCTTTTTCTGAGCGGGTGGTTTTAAGCACTTTTAATTTGTCTTGTGCTTTTTTTAGTTGTGCTTTTTGCGCGTCTAGTTGTTTTTTTACGCTGCTTAGTTGTTTATTCCAGTGTTTATCAAGTTTGATCAAGTTGCCAATCATTGCTTGATGTAACGCAGAGCTTTCATCTTGGGTGGTTTGGGTCATGCGTTTGGCCACTTTTTTAACGGGTTTAGAAGAAGGGGTGGCTTTTTTAACTCTTGGCATTTGGATACTCCTGAAAAATATAGGTATTGCAATAAGCACGGAGTCTTATTGCCCGAACGCGGGCAGTATACCATTGGCTAACAAGTTTGGGCTAGGGTTCTTTGCGCGATCGCTCGCGAAAAGAAGAAGTTATTTCGTGCACGCGCGTAAGTCTGCATGTTATAATTTGCTGGTTTTTATATCAATAATGACCAAAAGAGACCAGTATGACATTTGTAGTGACTGATAATTGTATTAATTGTAAATATACCGATTGTGTTGAGGTTTGCCCGGTAGACTGCTTTCATGAGGGCCCTAATTTTTTGGTCATCGATCCCGACGAGTGTATCGACTGTGCCCTATGTGAACCAGAATGTCCGGCAGAAGCGATTGTTGCCGAGGATGATTTGCCCGAATCCCAAGAGCATTTCTTAGAACTTAATGCTAAGAAATCAAGGGATTGGCCAGTCATCACTGCGCACAAGGATCCGATGCCCGAGGCCCAAAAATGGGACGGGATAAAAGACAAGCTAAAACTGCTCGAGTCATAACTTTAACCTGCTTTTTTCTTTGTTGTCACCTCTGCATTCAGGGGGTAATAAGCAACCAAGTCATCTTCTAAGTCAAATCGACACGCAATTTTTTCACCTAAATAACTGAGATCTGTGTCAAGCGTCCGTAAATCGGGCGCTGTGGCATACTTATCACTAAACTCTAAGGCGGCTAATGTTGTTTGCTTTAATTCTTCAATAAGAACTTCAGAAGGCAAGTCTCCTCCTGAAATCTCTTCAATTTGTTTCATTAATAAAGCAAATATTTCAAATTGGCCCATAGAGACATAGTCAATTAAATCTTGACAAAAAGTTAGGAGTATTGCTTTTAGCTCGGCACTTTCAGCATTTTGAACAAAAGGCCTATAGTGGCATAAGCTATTGAATTGAATGATCAGCTCTTGTCGGTAGTTGAGCCATCTTTTTAAGGCTTGTGTAATATCTTTTTTTGATTTCAAGTTATTTCTTGGCATAGATTCCTCCGGTAATGGCCAAGTGGCACGGGAGGGCTAACCAGCAAGGGACTTCATAATCTTGCCCTCATACATATAAGTAAAGCTTGTTCGGAGACATAGTCAAGTTTTGTTTGCAGAATAGCTATATTTTGATTTTGTTTGTAAGTCATATCTCAAGTAGATGTAAACCTATGTCTATTCTTGGATGGGGTAAGTTCTGTAGCATAGAGAAGATATTTTTTTAACAGTTTGATAAATAGGAACAATATAATAATTCCCATTAATATTTATTTGGTTAACTATTTTTGTGTGCTTTTTTGCCATGTTGAGAGAGGCCAAAAATTTGTTAAATTATACCTAGACCCACATCAGGGAATGATGTGGGTAGCGTTGCAGGCTTACACGGACTTGTTGCCAGCATCAAAAGGCAAAGGATTGCCGCTTAACACGGATGAAAAGTGAGAAAGGGACTTTCTCAAGCTAAATAGATCAAAAATGGACGCACAAATAACAAGCACGGAGCACATTTGATCTGAACGGACTCAAAAGCTTTGTAAAGGATTACATAAAAGGGTGGCTAAAAGCTACCCTTTTTTTTGCTTAATAATTGGTAGCAAGCTGCCTATTGCAAGTATGACAAACACTAGCAAGGTCCATCCTGGCAATGAAATACCCATAAATTGCCCTTCTTGTTGGGCGCATTCGCCTGAGCCATTAAGAACGACAAGCAAAGCTTCCAATGCGGGCAAGGTGCCTAATAAATAATCTAGCCCCGGGGTGCATGCTGGAACTTTTTCTGGCGGAAGCTGCATCATCCATAAATGACGTAGAGTCACAACAATACCTAGAGAGGCTGTAGTAAATGCAGTTAGAGCATACCCCATGCGCCCCCTTTTGGCGGGATTATGTAAGGCAGCTGCACAATAAACAAAGACTAGGAATAAAACTAAAAATCGCGCAATAAGGCAAAGCGGACAAGGAACAAGGCCTATTCCATATTGTAGAAACAGCGAAGAAGCAAAAGCCAATAAAGAAAAACAGAAAAGAGATGTGTATGTAAGTCTGAAATTTGTTTTCATAGTTTTATAACTTAGTTAATTTCTAATCAGGATAGCAAACTTGCATGCTTTTGGCGATAGGGGAAATTTGGAAATTATCCAGAAATCTTGGGGGTGGGGCATTACCCTTTTTGATTGACACATGGCATTTACATCGGCGCTGCTTGCGACAGCAAAAAACGTCCTTCAAAAACACTAGAGGTTGGGCCACTGATGCTAACGCCCACATTGCCATCGGGCCATTCTACAGATAGGCTGCCACCTGGCATGTCTACCTGGACGGAGTGGTTCAGTTCTTTTTGCTGGATGCCGGCAATAACAGAGGCTGCAGCAGCACTTCCACAGGCTTGGGTTTCGCCGGCCCCGCGCTCGTAAACCTTTACTTTTATATGGTTTCTCGCTAAAAGTTCCACAAAGCTCACGTTGATGCCTTGAGGGAAGCAGGGGTGATTTTGTAAGGTGCGTCCTATTGAGGCAACATTTGTTTCTTTTAAGCTGGGGACCGAAAGAACGCAATGTGGATTCCCTAGAGATATCAGTTGCACTTCTTTGTGTGTTTTTTGAATGGCTATACGATAACGTCCCGCGCTAATTTCTTTCAATTTATGAATTTTAAAATCTTTATTTTTAACAGGGGACTGGGGTTGGCCAATATTAGCGGTAATATGGTTGGGGGTGCTAATATCAATTTGAATCGTTCCGCTTAAGCAGCCTACTGTCAGTATATTTTTTTCTGACAATCCCTTTTCATAAATGTATCGACCAAAGCATCTGGCACCATTTCCACACTGCTCTACTTCTTTGCCATTAGCATTAAATATTCTATAGTTGAAATCGTGCTCAGGGTGAGTGGGGGGATCAACAATTAAGATTTGATCGCAGCCAATGCCTAAATTGCGGTCACCTATTTTTTTAATGAGAGATCGATTGATTGGAAAAAATTGGGTGATCCTGTCTAAAACAACAAAGTCATTTCCTAAGCCATGCATTTTTACAAAATTGATTTTTTGGCTCATGAGTATATTGTCCTTGAAAATAGGGTGTCAATTAATTCGATCCGTCTTAAGAATTTTGCCACAAAGATTCCTCATGATACAGTTCTTCAAGCGACTCCCGTTTTCGCACAACTTGAAATTGGTCATGATGGACCATGACTTCGCAGGCCCGAGCTCTGGAATTATAGTTTGAACTCATGACAAAGCCATAGGCGCCAGCGGAGCGAACAGCCAAATAATCATTTGGTTTGACGCTTAACAATCTATCTTTTCCTAGAAAATCGCCACTCTCGCATACTGGGCCCACAATGTCATAAATTTTAGCTTGTGTGTTGGCGTCAGCGTTCTCATGAATGGGAATAATATTTTGCCATGCTTGATAAAGTGAGGGGCGGAGTAGATCATTCATCGCTGCATCCACAATGCAGAAATTTTTTTCTTGACCTTCTTTAAGATAGATGACTTTGCTAACCAATATACCGGCATTAGCCGCAATGGCTCGGCCTGGTTCTAATATTAAGGTCAACTCTTTGAAAGGACAGTGCTCAATAATGGCTTTAGCGTACTCATCAGGTAAAGGCGGGGTTTCTTTTTCATAAATAACGCCCAGTCCACCACCAATATCTAAAAACTCTAGAGGAATATTATGTTCTAATAAAGTTTTAATTAAGTCATTCATCTTATTTATAGCTGCTACAAAAGGGGATAGCTCCACTAACTGTGAGCCTATATGGTAATCTAGACCAATAATTTTTAAGTGAGATTGGGTTTGAGCGTATTGATAAAGAGATAATGCATGTTGATAAGGGATCCCAAATTTGCTTTCTTTTAGTCCAGTGACGATATAAGGGTGACTTCTTGCGTCAATATCTGGGTTTATGCGCAATGCAATTGGCGCAACTTTGTCTAAATGCTGGGCAATTTTTTGTATGTTTTGTAATTCTGCTTTAGACTCAACGTTAAAACAAAAGATATTTTTTTCTAGCGCAAATGCAATTTCATCTGCTGTTTTACCCACACCAGAGTAGACCACTTTTCTTGGGTCGCCTTTTGCGGCAATAACGCGCATGAGCTCACCTTTGGACACCACATCAAACCCTGAACCTAATTCTGCTAAAACATTTAATACAGCCAAATTACTATTTGCTTTGACAGCATAGCAAATTTTATGCGGGCGGGTTTTAAAGGCGTCCGAAAAAGCGCGCCAATGGCGCTTGAGTGTTTCAACGGAATAAATATAACAAGGTGTACCAACAGTTTGGGCGATTTCTCGAATAGCAACTTGTTCGGCGTATAGTTCGTTATTTTGAAAATTAAAATGGTCCATAGGTTTGCGCTTTTTCTGGTGGTAAAGTAAGCGGGCCTGTTTGACCACAGCCACATAAAAAGAAGATTGTAATCAATGTCAGAGGTAGAGAAAATGCTTTTATATTTTTCATGAAATAATTCCAGAGCAGACTCTGGTTAACTTTCTAAATTTAAAAAATATATAATAGCACATAACCCCATAGTGAAGATATTTAACCAAAACAATAAGAGAGGCTGCATGGCAGATTCATTGTTAGAAAGAATTATTATAGAACCGAAGCAAATAGCAGATAGCAGTGTAATTTGGCTGCATGGCTTAGGTGCCTCTGGGGATGATTTCTCAGATATTATTCCGATGCTGGGGCTATCTAATACACATAGAATTCGTTTTATTTTTCCTCATGCGCCTCATCAGGCGGTCACGATCAATGGTGGGGCGCACATGCCAGCTTGGTATGATATTTCCCATGTAGAGTTGGATAAAAGACAGGATGCTGTGGGTATTTTGCAATCTGAAAGCTGGTTGATAGATTTAATTGTACATGAGCAGGAACAAGGAATCCCAGCGAATAAAATCATTATTATGGGATTTTCTCAAGGTGGGGCTGTTGCCGGACACACAGCGCTTCGGTACACAGAATCATTGGCAGGACTAGGTATTCTGTCTAGCTACCTACCTTTGCCAGGCTTGCTTAAAGAGCAAAAGCATGTCGCTAATGCCGCGATACCTATTTTTATTGCTCATGGCACAATGGATCCTGTGGTGCCTATCTCAGCGGCACACCAATCTCAAGCGCTTTTAACAGAGCTGGGATATCAGCCCATCATAAAGTCTTATCCTATGGCACACGCTGTCTGCGCTCAAGAGTGCCTTGATTTGGGGCAATGGATTCAAAATAGTTTAATTGGCGCAGAGTAACTATACTTTAATTAATATAATGTAACCGTCCGTATGCTCATCATATTTAGGTCAAAATGCTAAAAGTACCTATAAAGATTACAGGGTTTTAAGTGTCCAATGGAATCAACGCCATCTGAATCAAAAAAAGAAGCGGTTGAAAACGAATTTTTTTTACCGAACTTTTGCTCAGTAAAATCTGTTTTTATACTGTCTATTGGTGCACAGCTGATTGCCTTTATGTTGATTTTGGCAACAGGGGATAAACTCAATGAGTCTTGGGATGAGCTGGGTTTATTATCTGTTTTTGTTCAGTGGATTGCTCTAGCTAGTGCCGGTGTATTGTGTTTATCTAAAAGATACCTGGCCAAACTACAATTATTGTGGGCAACCGTTTTTGCATACATGCTCATTGTGTTGACTACAAGTATTATTGCAGTTTGCGCGCAATATTTTTTGATTCAAATAAATTATCAGTGGGGCAGTGTCCCTGAAACGTTAGGGCAATTCGTGTTTAGATGCACGGCCATTTCAGGCATTTTAAGTTTGGTGGCGTTACGATATTTTTATGTGCAGCAACAATGGAAACAACGAATAGAATTAGAAAGCCAAGCACGAGTTGATGCGTTACAAGCTCGAATTCGACCACACTTCTTATTCAACAGCATGAATATAATTGCGAGCTTAATTCGAAAAGATCCAGATTTAGCTGAGCAAGCAGTCGAAGATTTATCTGAGTTATTTAGAGCCAGTCTTCGGCAATCGGGTTCTATGGTTCCCTTATCAGAAGAGTGGATTCTGTGTAGAAATTACTTGCGGATTGAGGGGTTACGATTAGGAGATCGATTAACACTTGATGTAGATTTAACCCGAGTGCCACAAGACTCCGCTATCCCTATGCTGACACTACAGCCTTTGGTCGAGAATTCTATTTACCACGGAATTCAGCCCTTGGCCGAAGGCGGCACTATTTCTGTTAAAGGCGAGATGAAGGGAAACATCGTTAACATTTGTATTCGGAACCCTGTATCTAATTCAAGGGGTGTAAAAACGCACGGTAACCAGATAGCTATGGGAAATATCAGACATAGACTAAACTTATTATTTGGGAGCCATGCAAAATTAGTGGTCACGCCTTTAGAGGATGTCTACGAAGTAACTGTCTCTTTCCCCTATATAAAAGGTGGAATGTAGGCTGTATATAATAACGTGCTTATTTGGGCAGGGTTTTAAAAACAAAACGAGATGATAAAAGGATTAGGCTATGCGTATTTTAATTGTTGATGATGAAGCGTTGGCAAGAGAAAGAGTCTCCAGGATTGTGGGTGAACAACCCGATCATGAAGTGGTAGGCGAGGCCGAGAATGGTCAAGAAGCACTTCGGAAAATCGATGAGTTGAATCCTGATATTGTTCTGCTGGATATTCGTATGCCGGGTATGGATGGCCTGGAGGTGGCTAGGCATTTGGTGGGTATGGATGAGCCGCCTGCGGTCATCTTTTTAACGGCGTATGATGAATATGCTTTGGAGGCGTTTAAAGTACATGCCGTGGATTATTTGCTAAAACCGCTACGAACCGAACGTTTAGTGGATGCCTTGGGCAAGGTGGTTAAACCAAATAAAAAGCAGTGGAAGGCACTTAATCAAAATGAAGATGGAAGCCCTAAGGCTCGAACGCATATTAGTTCTCGTACACGAAAAGGCATCGTTTTAGTACCTGTAGATGATATTTTGTATTTTCGAGCAGAACATAAATACGTTACCGTTCGCCATAAAGAAGGGGAAGTCTTAATAGAGGACACTTTGAAAGAGCTAGAAGCAGAATTTGGCGATCGCTATTTGAGGATTCACCGAAACTGTTTGATTTCATTAGATGATATACAAGCTTTAGAAAAGAATATCAATGGCCAGCCTTGCATTCGCCTTCGTGGCCTCGAAGATGAGACCTTGGATGTGAGCCGTCGACATGTTGCAAATGTTAGGCAAGTCATGAATACCCAAATGACTCGGAAGTAAATTGTATGGGTGGGCATGACAGCTGTGTTCAGAGGGCGTATAATTTCTATCTGAATATACTTAAAGAGGCTCAGGATATTTTATATGTGGTCGCCAAGCATTGTCAGTGCCATCCAATTATTACTCATCGTTAGCTCAGCCTGAATGAGGGCGCAAGACTATACTTGGGTGATTACACGACCGCACATCGATGCGGGGATATGGCTGCAAAAATTAGCGCACTTGAACATCCGTGCGATTTCCTTTCCTTGCTTACAAATTTCAGCCCAATATGTAACAAACTTAGACCTTGGGCTCACACAGCAAATACAAGAATCAGACTTGTTGATAGTGACCAGTTCCAATAGTATTCGTTGTTTGCCTGATGATGGGCTAAACGCCCTCAAAAGACAGTCTGGCAAAATTATATCCATAGGTTCAGGGACAAGCGCAACCTTAGAGCAACACAACATTCGGCCATATTTTACAGGTTCCCGCGGCTTTGATAGTGAGCGTTTATTGGCATCGGATTTTCTACAGAGTGAGATTATTCGCCATAAAAAAATCGTCATATTATCGGGGCAAGGGGGCAGAGGTGTATTGGAGCAACAACTGAAGTTGCGAGGTGCTTTTGTGCAAAAGCTGGAGGTATACCAACGCCAGTGTCCAGATGTGTCCGCAAAAGCATTGTTAGAGAAGCTGCAAAACCAAAATGCAATATTTGTAATCACTAGCCAGTCAGCATTAAAAAACCTATTAAAAATAGTGCCCATAGAATGGCATGATTGGTTAAAACAGCAGAAATTTGTGGTTGTTAGCCAACGAATTAAAAATTTCGCACGGCAACAGAAATTCTCTTCTGTGATAAATACATCATCAACCAGTATAGAAGATATTGTAAATCAATTTTCCTGAGGCTCGATAAACGTTATACTATGTAACTAATAAGTTGCTTGTATTGGGTTAGTTTAATGAAAAAAATAAAAGTATTATTCTCCTTGGTTATTTTTTTGGCATTGCCAAGTATTTCGTACGCGGAACTGGAAGATTGGGGCTTTAGACCTAATTTAGGTTTCGACGTGCAGGCGCGGACACAAAATTTTGAAACAGGCTATGGCGATAAGCATTTTAGTCATCGTTATCCAGATGTGAATTTTTACATAGGTACTTATATGCATAAATACTTAGGCTTTGAAGTAGGCTATGAGTATATGTTTCAGCAAGATAAGAATTCTTTCTATAATACCCCAATGCCAGCGTTAGGGTTTCTAAATGCTGTGGCACAAGATAGCAGCTATATTTCTCATGTCAGCATGCAAGGCCCACATTTTGATGTGAAAGGGTATTGGGCTGTACTTAAAAAAACAGAAATTGAGTTTTCATTGGGTTTGGCGTGGTTAAAAGCACAATATCAAACCATGCTCTTTCAAGATGGTGGTAATGCGGCAAATAGACCCACAATCTGGAAAAGTGATCGCCGTAGTGTATTGCGCTTAGGGTTAGGGTGCAAGCATATGTTGAGTGAACACTTTGGCGCACGTTTACAATATGTTTGGTCAAATACCTCAAAGTTAGATACAACCATACCTGTTGGTGTGGATGTAGGTGGGGTCGCAATACCGGTTTCGATGTCACATAACTTTACCACCAAACCTAAAAATAGTCATTTAGTAGGCTTGGGATTTTATTATCAGGCCACGTAATAATGGGATGCCCCATCTTAATAGTTGCGCCAAGTATTCGAGCGAAGAGCAAATATAGAAGCTTTAAATTTTGGCATAAGACAGTGAGGGTGGGGCTTGAAAAATTAAGTTAACTGGAAAACAAAAATGACAGATGATAAAAAAGGTCGTGGAAGAGACTCAAATAAGGACCAGAAGCAGCCCAGAAGGGTTGTCACTCATCATGGTAAAAAGAAAGATTTAGAATTACCCGAAGAAATTAAGCCTAAAAAGCAAGGTAATGTATTAGATGACCCGATTGATTTGGGCGTGAATCCAGCGAAACATTTAAAAAAGTCTTCCAAGCATGCGGAGGCACAAGCAAATAAATCACAGGCCACTCCTGAGGGGCATGCTCAAACTAAAACTGCGCCAGAGGCGAAAGCGCCCCCCCATTCTGCATCTCAGCCTCCCCCCCCCTCAAGCTCAAATATGCCAACACAATTGCCACCCCAGAGTAGTGGTTATTGGTTTATTAGTTTTGCTTTCTTGTTAAGTTTAGCGGCATTAGGCATTGTTGCCGTTGTAAGCTTTGTTCTATATCAAACCCAACAAGAAGTGCAAGTACTTAAAAAGGATATGGCAGCAGAGCAAAGTACAATAAACAGTCTTGTGGGCAAAGCTGAGTTGGCTTTAAATGAAGTCAAAACCCTGCAGGAAAAAAATAATGCGAGTCAATCAGAGTTAGCCGATTTAAAAAATGAAATTGAAAATGCACAAATTAAATTTATTGCCTTAACTGGCAAGAAAGATTGGGTTTTAAATGAAGTTGAATATTTAGTTCATAACGCCTCGCAACAAATTTTAATTAATCATGACGTTATGACGGCCTTAAGTCAGTTAGAAACTGCCAGTAAAAAAGTAAAAAACTTAGGTGATCCCGCATTAGGCTCATTAAGAGCTGCTTTGTCACAAGATATTGTTAAACTAAAATCGGTAGAGACTTTAGATAAAGAGGGGTTGTGGTCACAGCTTAATGCAATTGTTAATGCGTTGCCCAATTTACGTTTTAAAACACTACTAGATGAACCCGCTGTTGATGAAGATAGCGCGCAGGTAAAGAGTACTGATGCGGAAAAAGCGCAGTGGCAAAAGGCTTTAGACAAGAGCTGGGATGAAATTAAAAACTTGATTCGAGTGAGCCGGTATGACCAAGATCAAATACAGCCCGTACTAGCACAGCATGAAAAAATACAATTATTACGCGCAATGCAGTATATGGTTGAGCAAGCAAAATGGGCGGTGTTGAAGCAAGATAACCTCGTATATCAGGAAGCTTTAAGTTCACTCAGTGAAAATATGCAGTTATTTTTTGAGCAAGATAATGTTCAAGAAAACCTATTAGCGGAGGTAAAAAAAGCATCTGATATCAATGTTTCGGTGGCTCAACCTAGCATAATGCATTCTTTGCAAGCGGTGGGGGATGCGCTATCTGTTTCAATGCGGGATCCGGCATTATCTGTGGAGAATAACGGATGAAAAAACTCATCTGGATAGCCTTAGTATTAGCTGCTGCCGCTTGGTTTGGTACAAATTTAGAGTCGGACCCTGGTATTGTCATTGTACGGGCAGCCGGCTGGCGAGTGGACATACCCTTATGGTTAGCAGGTTTTGGTTTACTGTTTGTTTTGTTAAGTGTGCATTATGTCATAAAGCTGTATGGTTGGATTTTTCATTCTAGCTATTTTGTGGGAGATTATGCGCAAAAACGGAAAATGCGTCGTGCGCGTAGATTAACCAATCAAGGGTTCATTGAATTAGCGGAAGGTGATTGGCATAAAGCGGAAAAGCATTTTCTGCAAGGTGCTCAAAATAGCGAAGTGCCATTATTAAATTATTTATCTGCAGCAGAAGCGGCCCAAGAACTGGGTGAGGCCAAACGTAGAGATAAATATTTGAAGATTGCACACGAGACAACAGAAGGGACAGATATTGCTATTGGCTTGACACAAGCTCGGTTGCAGTACCAACAAGGCCAATATGAGCAATCTTTAGCCACAGTGAAACACTTGCTCAGCTTGGCGCCCCATCACCCACATATTCTGAAACTATTAAAAAACATCTATTTAGAGTTAAAAGATTGGATGCAACTGTTAACCTTATTACCCACCCTGCGTAAGAATAAGGTTATCTCTGCGGAAGAAGAAAGCGCATTAGAAAAACAAATGTTTTCCCAGCTATTACAAGAACATAGCAAAGGGAATGGTAAAAATGCTGAGGATATTTGGCAAAAAATCCCTAAGCGTTTGCAATTAGATCCCCAGATAGTTTACCCTTATGCTCAGTTTCTAAATGAATCTGGTAAAATATTAGAGTTTGAGTCGCTGTTGAGGCAGACGTTAAAGCGGAGTTGGAGTGAAAAACTCATACGCTTATATGGTATGGCGGCATATGAAGAGAAGCATATCCCGCTCGATCAAGCTGAATCATGGCTGCGTGGACACCAAGATAGCCCCAATTTATTACTGACCTTAGGCCGATTGTGTGTACAGGCACAGTTATGGGGTAAAGCGCAGCGTTACTTGGAAGCAAGCTTAAAAATTGCCCCAACCCCTGAGGCTTATGCTGCCTTAGGTATTTTACTTGAGAAGGTCGATCAGAAGGATCTATCGTTGCAATATTTTCGCAAAGGACTAATAGAAATGGCTCCTAACAGTACGCTGTTAGAAGCCAACCAGGATGTGTTAGTGCTTGCTGATGAAAAAAAATAGGTAATACACCATGAGTCGTTGGGTTGAAGGTGAAGTTGTTAAATGGCACCAATGGACAGAGGATTTATATTCTTTATTTATTAAGGCTCCAGTGGATCCTTTTGTTGCGGGTCAGTTTACTCAGATTGGGCTTGGGGAAGAAGCAAAGCCATTGTTTAGACCTTATTCTTTTGTGAACACAACAGAAGATGAGTATTTAGAGTTTTACTTTAACCATGTCAAAGACGGTAATCTGACGCCACAATTAATGGACTTAAAGGTAGGCGACGCAATTTGGGTGTCTAAAAAGCCAACAGGCCGTTTTACAATTGAAAATTTAGAGCCTGCAAAAACATTAATTTGCTTGGCAACCGGCACTGGGTTGGGCGTGTTTTTGTCTTTATTAAAAACAGCCAAGCCATGGGAGATGTTTGAGCGAGTTATTTTGGTGCATTCCGTGCCCCAAGCGAAATTCTTAACGCATCACGATGTGATTCAATCTTTCAAAGAGCAACACTCGGATCAGTTTACATTTGTTCCTGTTGTTACCCGAGAAGCTCATTCAGAAGCTTATGACAAGCGTGTCACAGAGCTGGTTGCCCAAGAAATACTAGAAAAAGACTTAGGCTTATCCATTAATAAAGATGATACCCAAGTCATGCTTTGCGGTAATGCCAACATGATCAATGAAATGCGGGCTATTTTGGCACAAAGAGAAATGACGATGCGTTTACCCAAACGTGGCGGACAAGTCACGATTGAGAGTTATTTTAAGCCTTAATTTGTAATCTAATTTATCATCTTTTTATTCTCTGATGAGCATAGCGAATCTTATCCTCTCCCAATGCTGGGAGAGGACGGGCGAAGCCCTGGTGAGGATTGGTTAAGACAAATCATCAGTAACCCTCACCGGGTTTACTGCGCTTTCGCTTTGCAAACCATCCTCTCCCAACGTTGGGAGAGGGAATCGATTCGTTGCGCTTATCACACACATTGTCTTACTTTGGCTCAATTTTTACTCAATTGCATACAAACTTAACCAATTCCCGACCAAAGGCGTTGCCCTAACCAAGCAAGCTAAGTAAAATCACCAACTAATTGCATCTCGTTTTTAGTAGGATTTTTTGATGTTTGAACAACTAAAACAATTATTTTGGTCAGCTTTTGGTGCACCTGCACCTGCACCTGCACCTGCACCTGCACCAGTGCGAAAGCTTGAGCAAGAAGAATCTGATGATATCTTGGAAGTAATTGAAATAGAGAGGGCCGAATTAGATTACAGATTATTCAGCAGGCCTGTTTGTGAGTTATCAGCAGACCATGTGCCACATGATGACGATAAATTAGAGAAGTTGTGTAAAATTTATGGCGATGAGAGAGACAGTAATGCTTATTTATTACTTCGTCCTCTTTTTTCGAAATCAATACCAAAGGGTGGTAGTTGGATAGCGACTGCATGCATTAATGATTTTTTCGGTTCTCTTGTTACTGAGTACTGCAAGAAAGGATTAAATGTTGACTTTGTAAAATCAGACATATGTATTCTGGGTAGCAAGAATTTCATTATAAATCGATGGGCATTGGGTCTAGATCAAAAATTTAAAAGTAGAGTGTCACAAGCAGACTTGATTTTTTGCCCTGTAAACTTATCAGATAACCATTGGGGCTTATGGGTCTTGGATAAACGTGATGAGCATAAGCATAGAGTGTATTGTCTAGATGGCTTTAATAGCAACCCTTTTGCAGAGCCGGTAGAAAATTATGCGAAACATCAAGCAGCATACTATATAAAATATATTCAACCATTAGCCGAAACATTTGAATTCGATTCTAGTCAAAGTTATCATCATCGCATTCTTGCTCAAGAAAACACGATAGATTGTGGTTCGGTTATTTGTTATTGGGCGAAGCAAATTTGTGAGAATACGAACGTGCCTATTGATGTGGATTTGGAAGCGAAAGACTATACGGCATTCCGTTTGGAAATTGCCAAAACAATTTTAGCACATCACCCAGATGTGGTTAAAAAACGTGCTGCTGAATTTGACTCTGATATAGATGATATACGACCAAGCAAAAAAGCACGCAGATCTAATCATTAAATAAAGACCGGATAAACCTTTATCCGGTTCAGTTTGTTTCTGTGATGACACTTAGCCCTACTTAGTAAGGTTATAACGGGTGTGTCACAGAACTGTTCATTATTAGGAATTTTATATGTTTGAACAACTAAAGCAATTATTTTGGGCTGCTTTTGGCTCGCCTGAACCTACTCCTGATTTCCAGGGAATTGACTTAACTGCTGATGATGGCAATGAAGTTATACCATTATCATTCGATGAGTATGAGCAACAATATGCCCATACCTCGCGTGGGAGTGACACACTGCAAGCTTTATGTTGCTTGTATCGTGAGAATGTTCATGTCGTGCATCGTTTACTTCGCCCGTTATTTCCAAGCAAATCATTGGGTGATAGCAGCTGGCTGGATGATGATTGTATTAATGACTATCTAGAAGCATTGGTCAGTGATTATGCCAGACAAGGCTTGAAGGTTGCATTTGTAAGTTCACAAAAAGCTAACCCAGGTACTAATGGATTCATAATTGAGCGGCTCAATCGTAAAGGGCGAGGTAGATACAAAAAAGATGAAGCTGCGCTCACTGCTGCAGATTTAATTTTTTGCCCAGTGAATTTATTAGGAAACCATTGGGGCTTATGGGTCCTGGATAGACGCGCTGAGCAAAACCATCAAATTTATGGTTTAGATGGCTTTAATAGTAATCCTTTTGTTGAGCATTCAGAAGATAGCTACGCAGCACACCAGGCAATATACTATAAAAAATATATTATGCCACTAGCAAAGATTTTTGGTGTTAATGCCAGTAATGCCCACCACCATTATATTCCGCGGCAAGGCAACAATATAGATTGTGGGGCTGTTGTTTGTTACTGGGCAAAGCAAATTTGTGATAAAGAACGGGACATCAACTCACCCATTGACTCAGATTTTGACTCTAAGAACTATACGGCGTTTCGTTTGGACATTGCTAAAACAATTTTATCTTCTCATCCAGGCTCCGCAGAAAAACGTGCTGCGCCAGGGGCCCAATCCGATGATGAGACTCCGTCAAGAGCGAGCAAAAAAGCTCGGATATAATTGTCTAAACCTGTGAACGATAACAATTCGTGCGCATTACGTGCGCATGGAAAAAGGATTGTTATCAATCATTATATAAAAGCCAATGAAAAGTCACTTCACCTCCAGAACCCGCTCTTTTCAAACAGACCAATGAATAGTTTTGTGCTAGGTCTTTTTTTGTTATAAAAAGATTGACTGTTCTGGCCGTTTGACCTGTAACTTATTGATAATGTTGATGTTTACTCCTATTTTTTTTTGAACCTTATTGCTTCTCATACGGTCCAACAGCTGAAACAATATAAAAAACTGGAGAAGAGATTATGAGTGATATTGATGATATGAGAAAAGCATTAGAGGCACTAGAACAACAAACATTTACGGCTCATGAAGTCGGTGTAATACAAGGCCTCATGGCAAGCTGGGATCAAGTAGACTCTATAGATGATAATGCAGAAGCCTTGTTGAGAGATACATTTAAAAATGATTTTATGAAAGCAGGCGCGTTAACACAGGTGATTATGTTAGCAGAAAAAAATGCACAAAATCCTCAGGTAGACGCTCAGCTAAAAGGGATGATTGAAGAGTCTATGGGGAAATGGAAGGTCGATTCAGGGCCTAGAGCGAAGATGAAGTAAACTAGTTAAGCATATCTGAAAAGAAATGCTTAACGTCAAGACCAGCTGCTAGAAATGCTTTTTGGCTGTTGGCCACCATTTCATAAGGCCCACTGGCGAAAACGCGAGTGGGCTTTTTTATATTTTGAATTGTTTTAAGCGCATGCTCATACACCCAACCAGAAGCACCTTGCCAACTTGAGGCTGAATTTAAATCAGATAATATGAGATGGTAGGAAAAGCCAGGGTAGGTGGTTTGAATTTGTTTTAACCAATCTTCTAAATACACGTCTTCCGGTTTGCGTACGCCCCAAAATAGATCAATATTATTTAACCTTGCGTCTGTATGATTCAATAAATTTTCTAAAAGTGCTTTGAACGGTGCAATCCCCGTCCCGCCCGCTAATAGTATGACTTGTGCTTTGTCTGGAATATTCTCTGCGGTCATTTTTCCAAGGGGGCCTTCTAGCGTTAGGCTCTTATCTTTATCTACTTGCTTTAAAAAAAACTGAGATTGAGGTTGTAATTGATTATGGCGCAAGTGGAATACTAATTCATGTGATTTGTTAGGGGCATTCGCTATAGATAACGGGAAGCTAATATTATTATCATTGGACTTAGATATCACGTATTGTCCGGCCTGATAATTTAAATATTGTGTTGGTTCTTGTGGGCGCAATCTCAATGCCACAATGTCTGAATTGATAGCCTGGGTATCGAGCAAGGTATAATTGTATTGCTTTGTCATATCTTTATATGCCCAGTTGATCCCAAATACGGTCTATTTTTTCTTTAACGTCTGCAGATGCCTTTATGGGGACGCCCCATTCCCGTGTACTCTCGCCTGGTAATTTATTGGTCGCGTCTAAGCCCATTTTACTACCTAAATCTGGATGCGGTGAGGCAAAGTCTAAATAATCTATAGGCGTATTTTCCATTAAGAGTGTATCACGCTTAGGATCCATGCGTGTGGAGACAGCCCAGATAACATCTTGCCAGTTCCTGCAATCAATATCATCATCCACAACAATAATCATTTTGGTATACATAAACTGTCTCAAAAAAGACCATATGCCCATCATAATGCGCTTAGCATGACCAGGGTAGGCTTTGTGTATAGATACAATAGCAACGCGATAAGAACAGCCTTCAGGTGGCAAATAAAAATCAATGATTTCTGGGAACTGCTTTTGTAATAAAGGCACAAATATTTCATTCAGTGCTACGCCTAAGATAGCAGGCTCATCAGGCGGCCTGCCTGTATAGGTACTATGATAAAACGCATTATCCCGCAGGCTAATTTTTTCGATGGTCATTACCGGAAAGGTTTCGACCTCATTATAGTAGCCGGTGTGATCACCAAATGGCCCTTCTGGCGCGGTATCCCCAGGATAAATAAAACCCTCTAATATTATTTCTGCTCTGGAGGGTACATGTAAGTTTTTATGTAATAGTGCAGGGCAGAGCTCTGTTTTACCACCTCTTAGCAAACCTGCGAATGCATACTCAGACAAAGTATCAGGTATAGGGGTTACAGCAGCCAATGTGGTGGCCGGATCTGCGCCTAATGCAACCGCAATAGGGTAAGGTTTATCAGGGTGCTTTTGACACCAAGCTTGATAATCTAATGCACCACCACGATGTTTTAGCCAACGCATGATGACTTTATTCTTGTCGATGACCTGTTGTCTGTATATGCCTAAATTTTGTCTTTTTTGATTGGGCCCTTGGGTAATAACGAGCCCCCAAGTGATTAAGGGGCCAGCATCATTCGGCCAACAGGTTTGTATAGGAAAATCACCCAAATCTATCTCTGAGCCGGTGAGCACATTTTTTTGGCACAGGCCTTTATTCACAAGCTTTGGTTGCATGCTCATGAGCTTTTTGACTAAGGGGATATGCTTTATAGCATCTTTAAAACCCTCTGGGGGTTTAGGTTCTTTGAGCAAGGCTAATAATTTGCCCACTTCTTTGAGATCTTTGAGCGAGGTTTTATCAATGGCATGGGCAACCCTATCCACATGGCCAAATAAATTGCCGAGTAATGGCATGCTGCTGCCAGTTGGGTTTTCAAACCATAATGCGGGTCCACCTGCTTTTAAGACCCTATCACAGACTTCTGTAATTTCTAAATAGGGGTCAACCGGCATAGAAATACGTTTGAGCTGATCATTGCTTTCTAGCTGAGAGAGAAATTCACGTAGATCTTGGTAGGGCATAATGGATACAGTGATTTAAGTCTTTTAGGGTTAAATATAAAAAGCCACTTGTTTGTTGCAGTCTAACAAGTGGCTTTAAAGAGAGTCGAGACTTGAATGCTATGAACGTTTCATGGCTTCAAAAAATTCATCGTTGGTTTTGGTTAATTTCAAACGTTCAACCAGGAACTCATTCGCGGCTAATTCATCCATTGGGTGTAATAGCTTGCGTAATATCCACATTCTTTGTAATTCATCAGAAGACGTGAGCTTTTCTTCACGACGTGTGCCTGAGCGGTTAATATTCATTGCTGGGTAAACACGTTTTTCTGCAATGCGTCTATCTAAATGTAGCTCCATATTACCGGTACTCTTGAACTCTTCATAGATAACTTCATCCATTTTAGAGCCCGTATCAATCAGAGCCGTAGAGAGAATCGTTAAGCTACCACCTTCTTCAACATTTCTGGCGGCACCAAAGAAGCGTTTAGGTTTTTGTAGCGCAGCGGCATCGACACCACCGGTTAATACTTTTCCGGAATGAGGGATAACGGTGTTATAGGCTCTAGCCAAACGTGTAATAGAGTCGAGTAAGATAATGACATCTTTTTTATGCTCGACTAAACGTTTTGCTTTTTCAATCACCATCTCACAAACTTGAACATGTCTTTGTGGCGGCTCATCGAATGTACTAGCTACAACTTCACCTTGTACAGAGCGTTCCATTTCGGTAACTTCTTCTGGACGTTCATCGATGAGCAGAACTATCAGGATACACTCAGGGTAATTAGTGGCAATAGAGTTTGCAATATTTTGCAACATCATTGTTTTACCCGCTTTAGGCGGAGAGACAATTAAGCCACGTTGTCCTTTACCAATAGGACACATTAAATCGATAATACGAGCAGTTAGATCTTCTGTGCTCCCATTGCCTACTTCTAATTTTAAGCGCTCTTCGGGATGTAATGGGGTAAGATTTTCAAATAAGAGCTTATTGCGAGCATTCTCTGGGTTTTCATAATTAATTTCATTAACTTTCAAAAGCGCAAAATAACGTTCACCATCTTTGGGCGGGCGAATTTTTCCGGAGACGGTATCTCCTGTTCGCAAACTAAAACGTCGTATTTGGCTGGGAGAGACATAAATATCATCAGGTCCGGGCAAATAAGATGTTGTCGCTGAGCGCAAAAAACCAAAACCATCCTGAAGAAGTTCTAAAACACCTTCTCCATAGATATCTTCACCACTTTTGGCATGTGCCTTTAGGATAGCAAAGATTAAGTCTTGTTTGCGTAAGCGGGCAACGTTGTCGATGCCAGAGTCGCGTGCCAAGATAGATAGTTCGGTAGCTGGTTTATTTTTAAGTTCAGAAAGATTCATAGGCGTATTTTGATTCGCAAGTTATTATATATTTAAGAATGGGGATGGAAAGTCAGATCGATTTTAAGAAACAAAAGTGCTTCTCGCTCAGATCGTTGCTCGAAATGATTGACTGTTAATCCTCTACGATCGTGCACATGACTGAATTTAGCATGTACTCCTTGAAACGTCTAATCTGCCCCAGTCGGTGAGCTAGGCAGGTGGTTATCCTAACAAAAATTTTATACAGATGCTATAGCTATTTGTATAAAACTCTAACTCATCGACACGGGATGGACTTTGGGTGGTGTGGGGGTTATAGGTTGCTATCTAAGAAAGCCGTTAGCTGTGATTTAGAAACGGCACCTACTTTAGTGGCTTCTAACTCCCCATTTTTGAAAAGCATGAGTGTTGGTATGCCTCTAACACCAAATTTTTGTGGAGTGGCTTGATTATCATCAATATTTATTTTGCCAACGGTTACGCGGCCTTTATATTCCGTGGCAATTTCATCAAGTATAGGGGCAATCATTTTGCAGGGGCCGCACCATTCGGCCCAAAAGTCCAATAATACTGGCACTTCAGCGTTGATAACGTCTTGTTCAAATGAATCATCAGAGATATTTATTGTAGATTCAGACATGGTTTAAAAGCTCCATAAATCGTTAAGAGGTGAATCATAACAAGTTCAAAGGCATTTGTTGAGTATGCCCCCAAAATTTGTTAGTTAACTTTATGTTGGTGTGGCTAACACCTAAATATCGATCGCCATAAGTATGTGCAATAATACGTTTAATAATTCATTAGGGATAGTGGTATACATGTCTAATACAGAGTGGTTGTTGGCATCAGAAGCATACTTGCGAGTTAGTTTGTTTGCTTGTTTTTTTCTAGCATTAGCCTGGGCGGAAGGCAAATGGTTTTGGCGGGTCAGGGAAAGTTGGCGAATGGGCCGATGGGGACGGCACCTTGCCCTAACTGCAACTTCTAAAGTATTAATACGTCTGACTTTTCCGGTGCTGCTGCTTCAAACTGCTGTTCAGGCTGCAAAAGATCATCAGGGTATCTTGAACCACTTGAACATGCCTTATGTACTCAAAGTGGTTATTGCTATTTTTGTGTTAGATTTATTTATTTATTTGCAGCATCGATTAATGCATCGTTTCAAGTGGCTCTGGGCATTACATAAAGTGCACCATGTGGATAAAGAGCTAGATGTCTCCACGGGCATTCGCTTTCATCCCCTAGAAGAGCTATTTTCTATGGCGATTAAAATATTGGCCGTGGCATTTTTGGGGGCGCCTGTTTGGGCTGTGTTTATATTTGAGGTCGTACTCAATTTTGGCGCCTTATTTACGCATACCAATATAAGTCTCAATAAATATTGGGAGGCTAAGTTACGATGGTTTATTGTGACGCCCGATATGCACCGCATACATCACTCAGACATTCCATTGGACTATAATACTAACTTTGGCTTTTGTCTTAGTGTCTGGGACCGACTATTTAAAACCTATAGGCCTAAAGCTTTTACAGGTGAAAAACAGATTATATTTGGGCAGGAGGCTTATAGAGATGCTAAATACCAAACCATATTGCACATGCTATTATTACCTTTAAATTTAAGGTCAATGCGGCCCGTTAAGAAAAGACAGAGAAAAATACAAATGAGCGCTCAGGATGAGCCATAAAATTATCAAAGGGATTTTGATAGCCTTTTTGTTTGCCAGCATCGCTTTTTGTTTGTGGTATTTACGAGACGATTTTTCTATCGCAAAGTTGTCGGAGACTGTAGAGCAAGCGGGCATACTTGCGCCTGTATTATTTGTCATTATGTATGCTACGGCAACCGTATTTTTTTTACCGGGCTCTGTTTTGACTTTGACCGGTGGCTTTTTATTTGGGCCTGTTTTAGGGACAATCTATAATATAATAGGGGCTGTACTAGGCGCGACTTTGGCTTTTTGGATCGCAAGGTTCTTAGCGTCAGACTGGGTTGCGAAGAAAACGGGCAAACGTTTACAATGGCTTTTACAAGGTATTGCAACAAGTGGTTGGCGTTTTGTTGCGGTGGTGAGGTTAATTCCGGCGATACCTTTTAATTTGTTAAATTATGCTTTAGGTTTAACTAAAATTAGAACGCTCCCCTACATGGTTGCGAGTGCTGTATTTATGTTGCCTGGTTGTTTTGCTTATACATACTTAGGGCATTTAGGTGAAGCCGTTCTGGCACAAAAAGAAGGGATTGTTATAAAGATACTCTGGGGCATCGCATTATTAGTGCTGGTGAGTCTCATTCCTTGGGGGGTTAAAAAATTTAAAATCTATAAGACAATGGATTTTTAGGGATAAGCCAAGCTCTAGTGGGTGTTGGCTAAGCTGCAATCACCAGTAAGCCTTACCGGGCTTACTGCACTGTCGCTTAGTAAACTACCCTCTCCCAGCACTGGGAGAAGAAACTGATTCGCTTCGCTCATCACACCGCCGCAATGGTTAAAATAGTATTGTGCTTGACAAAAGGAAGCACCATTGAAATTAATGAAAAAAGATATTGTTGTTATTGGGGGCGGCGCAGCTGGCCTGAGTATTACCAGTGTCGCTGCACAGTTGGGACTTAAAACGGTGCTCATTGAAAAAGCCGGTCGCTTAGGTGGGGATTGTTTACACCATGGCTGTGTGCCAAGTAAAACTTTAATTCACAATGCAGAGACAATATGGGGATTGAGACAGGCGACAAAGTATGGCTTGCCTGTTACGGATGCGCCTTTATCCTACAAGCCCATTAAAGAAAATATTCATCAGGTTATTGGTCATATACAGAAGCACGATGATCCCAGACGGTTTGAGCGCTATGGTGCCGAGGTTGTTTTTGGAGCAGCACAGTTCATGTCGCCACACACGGTAACGGTGAATGATCAAGCCTATCAGGGTAGAAAAATTTTTATCGCAGCTGGCTCAAGTCCATTTATTCCGCCTATTTCTGGGTTAGCGACAGTGGATTATTATACAAATGAGACTATCTTTGATTTAAAATTTTTACCGCTATCACTTGTGGTGATTGGGGGCGGTGCAATCGGAGTTGAGTTGGCGCAAGCGTTTCATCGTTTGGGGGTACAAGTTACCCTTATTGAGCCACAACCTAGGTTATTGATGGCATTTGATCCAGAGGTGAGTGAGGTTTTAAGGCTGGCTTTAATAGAAGAAGGGATTACGGTTTATACCCAAGTCGAAATTAAGCAGATAGAGCAACAGTCAACTCAAGTCGCGTTAAAACTGCGACTTGAATGCGGTAAATTAGAAGTTTTACAATTTGAGAAAACCTTAGTGGCAACAGGACGGAGAGCCAATGTTGCTAGCCTGCAATGTGAACAAGCCAACATCAAATATTCTGACAAGGGCATTCAAGTTAATGATAAATTACAAACGACCAATAAAAATATCTATGCGGTAGGCGATGTGGTGGATTCACCCTATAAATTTACCCATATGGCGGAGTATCACGCAGGAATAGCTATTGCGAACGGCTTATTTAAAGCGCGCAAAAAAACAAATTATCATGCGGTGCCAGGGGTGGTGTTTAGTCATCCTGAGTGCGCGATGGTGGGGTTAACAGAACAACAAGCGCAAGAAAAGAAGATACCCTATCAAATATTACGCAGTGAGTTTGCAGACAATGATAGAGCGATAGCACAGGGTACTACAAAGGGCTTTATAAAGTTGGTGATACATAAAAAACGTATTGTGGGGGCCAGTTTGATTGGGCCGCAGTGTAGCGAGCTGGTCGCTGAATTAACGTTGGCAGTACAGGCAAAGCTGAAAATATCAGAGATATCGAAGACTATCCATGCGTATCCAACTTTATCTCAAATTCATCGGCGTGCAGTCAACAGTTACTATGCCCCCAAATTGTTCAACTGGAAAACTAGGTTGTTAGTTAAAATCTTAAAATTATTTTAAAATATAAAGAGTATGAACATGAAAAAAGTAGCCGTTATCTTATCTGGTTGTGGTGTCTACGATGGGGCTGAAGTAACCGAGTCTGTGTTAACTTTGCTGACATTAGAGCAAGCAGGTGCGGATTATCAATGTTTTGCACCCAATATCAACCAGCATCATGTGATTAACCATATCACGGGTGAAGAAATGACGGAAACACGCAATGTCTTGGTTGAGTCTGCGCGTATTGTCAGGGGAAATATTCAAGATATAAAGCTGGCCAAGGCAGAGGATGTTGATGCCGTTATTTTTCCAGGTGGGTTTGGGGCCGCTAAAAATTTAAGTGATTTTGCTTTTGCCGGTGAAAAAGCGCAAATTAATCCAGAGGTTTCTCGCTTGGTCTCGGAAATGCAACAAGCCAATAAACCCGTAGGCTTTATTTGCATTTCTCCGGCCATGATCCCCAAGCTGTATCCCGAAAGTACTCAGCTATCTATTGGGAATGATAAAGAGACTGCAGAAACTATCGAAAAAATGGGGGGCACTCATATTATCTGCCTTGTCCAAGACATTGTAATAGACAAAGCCCATAAAGTGGTCAGCACACCTGCTTATATGTTGGCGGAACGTATTGGCGAAGCCCAGCAGGGCATTACGAAGCTTGTGACTGCGGTGTTAAACATGGCTTAAATAAGGCTTGATTCCCCAAGGGGGGAAAATAAATTATCCCTTTTAAAACAATTGGTTATTAGGGGATAATCCCCCCTGGTCACTTTATACCTACCTTCCATCTTACTAAAAAGAACCTGCTGTCCCAAAGTAGCTTAGTTAAATTGCTTTTTATTTTGAGCCCCGTTACATTTCAACTCTGAAAAATAATTGGTTTAAAATATTTGGAGCAACTTATGCCTTTACCTATATCGAATTCATCGTCGAGTTTTTCTGTTTCTGAGTGGCTTACGCCTTATGCCTGGACACCGACCTGGGCACCTATGCTTGTAAAAGCTATCAACGGGTACTCAGATCAAGAGTTATACCCTGGCGTTAATCCAAAATTCATCCCGTTTATGATGGATGAAAATCAACATGATGCTTATGAAATGGCAACCGCAGCACAAGAGCCTATTAAGTGGGGACTACGTTATATTGCAGTACCGGGATTATTGATGCTCAGTGTATTAGCATTAAAAGCGACAAAAACTTGTTTTTCACGTATATGGGATGAGGGAATTATATCTGGACTGCGCTCAAACATTGCCAGCTTTACTACAGCGTTATTAAAATTGGCTTCCATATTTACGGGCGTGCAGATACTAACCGGGTTTATATATGAGCATGGTCCAAAATTAGCTGGTTTTTATGAGAATATGCGGGGCCCTATTCACGCTTTTACCCGACCATTTTTTGAGCGAATTTTGCCTGCTATAGAAGAGGTAATTGAAAGTGAAGGCTTTGTTGTGTCACCACGAAGAATGTTTGTGGGCAATGAGACCAACGCCTTTTTAAGGTACATGGGAAGGATCGGGACGAGTATTCGAACGCCATATAATGGTGCCAGTATAGGCGGTGCTATGGAACCAGAAGCTTATAATTTAGGTATTGGGGCTGTGTCACAAGCAGAAAGATTTTTAGAATTTGCTAAGGATGCATGCGAGGCGCCGGAGCAAATTTTACCCAGCTTAACCAGCCCTCAGCGCTTCCTCGCAGCCTGCTCTAAACTCACAGCATACTTTGCACCCCAGATGGAATGGCTGGCAGGGCACTTATCAGGCATATGGACACCGGTAAAAAATTGGACCGCTCTTTTGGCGCCCAGTAGCATTGCGGGCACGATTGCCAATGAAAGTAGCAATTTATTTGTGAAAAGTGCAGCGACTGTTGCAGGCTATGTGCCGATGTTTTTGACTTTCTTTGCTGGCTTTAGTGTTTTGGAATACACCGCAAAATTATGCGGTATAAAAGTGCTACGAGGGTTAAGACATGCTGTCTTGGGCGATGTACCAGCTGCAAGGGCTCCCGCAGTTGCCGCAGCCCCTGCAGCTGCAGTTGCCGTGGCGGCTGTTGCACCCATGGCGGACCCGATAAGATTCACAAAATTAGAGGGTGTGACAATGGCAGCAGCTGCGGCCGCGGCAACCACATTCGTGGCTTTAAAAGGGCCATAACCACCAGATTAAGCCGGCTTTCAACCGGCTTAATCTGAGATAAACCGTATTGGTTCTATATTTTTTAGCCCGCTTGTTTTCACGTAGTTCCCGCTTAAGTAACCGTTTGTCTGGCATAAAACTACCGCTCAGCGACAAATCACTTAGTTAAATTGCTTTTCCCTTGGGGAAAGATTATCTTTCGCTCTAAATCAGGTTAATAACTTTTGGAGCTTATATTATGTCTTGGGGCACAACACTTAAAACTTTTGCTAGCAATTGGCTAACACCTTTTGCTTGGCGCAATAACTTTCCAATCAATTTATGGAAGGGGTTTCAAGCCGCGGCAGGCGCTTCAGCTGAAGAGCTTTTTCCTCATGTAAACCCTAAGTTTGCACCTTTTATCATGGATGAAGTGCAGCATGATGCGTTTGTTGCGTCCCTTATGGCACAAAAACCTTTAGAGTGGAGCGCAAGATATATTTGGGTTCCCCTTGTAATTGGGCTCGTTGGGAATTTAGTTTTAAAGATAGGGACTACGATAGGCGGCGCAGCTTTAAGTCTACTGCCAATGCCGAGTAATTCGTTTATTCCTAGACCAATCAGATGGACCTTAGGCAAATTAGCCAGTGGTGTGAAGTTTATTTTAAATTCAAAAATAATGCGTTATTTTGTGATTCCTGAAGTTATTTCTGCTTATCTTCATACAAATGGTCCAAAGTTATTTTCAATTTATGAAAAAATGAGGCCTTTGACTCACGCGTTTATGCGCCCATTTTTTGAGCGTATTTTGCCATGGGTAGGAAACATAATAGAAAATGAAGGCTTCACGGTTTCTTTTCGTAGATGGTTTGTAAGTTCAGATCCAAATGCGGTATCAAGATGGATGGGCCGTATTGGGGCAGTCGCAACAGGTAGATATAGCCCTTCAAACATGGCAGAAACAATGGCGCCTTATGCTTATGATTTAGGTGAAGATTCTGTGAGATACGTTGCTCGGCTTTTTAACTTTATCAAAGATACGCTTGAGAGCACGACACAAATTTTACCTAGTCTCTCTAGTGTTGGAGCATTTAAAGAATCAATGGCTAAGCTTAACGTATACTTTTCTGACCAATTAGAATGGTTATCTGCTCAAACCGGGCCGGTATCGGTGGCAGCAAAAAGCTGGGCTGGTGCAGTAGGCGATGGGCTGTTGGAAATATTAGTCGGTTTTAAAAATGGAGCGACAAGTTTACCTAGCAACATTGCAGATAAGATTGCAAATGCTTTAACCAATGAAGATAGCGGCACACTTGCAAAATGGGCGGCAACGGGGGTTGGTTATGCGCCTACTGTTTTAGCTGCCGGGGTTTTGGCCTATACCGCAGTATTGGTCGCCGTCAAATGTAAGAGAATTTTAGAAGCGTCTATATTAGGTCTTAGACGGTATTTTCCAGGCGTTGTTAATAATAATGTGGTGAATAACGGGGCAGCAGCAAACCCTGCGCCTGTCGCTCTTCCGCCAATGCCTGCAAATTTACAAGTGGACTTGGCTGCTTTATTAGCGCACCCAGCAGCGCAGCATGACGCTGATTGGCAAGCTATGCCGCAAGCAGAGCGTCAATGGTTAAACCAGGCATTGTTAAATAATAATGACCCTGCTTGCTTGCACAAGGCTCTAGTGAACATGGGTATCGATGACATAGCACTGGAACAAACTGTCAGAGCATTGGCCATAAACCCTTAACGGGACAAGAATATATAAAGACCGCTTAAATATCCAAGTATCAGGCGGTTATAATTTCCTGACAGACGGCCTAAATCTTGTAACTACTTGATAAAAAACAACATTATAGACTGGCACTCTGTATTAAAGAGTGCTAGTATTAGTAATAATAAATTATTAAGATAAGTACGCTTACTTCATTGTATATGCAGGTGATTATATGACAGATAGAACTCAAACCACAGCAATTGCTTTACCCGTTGTTCAAGATGGGCTTCAGGCATATTTGCAGCGTGTGCATGAGATTCCTTTGTTAACACCTGAAGAAGAATTTGAGCTTGCTACACGGCTACATGAAAATGGTGATATGCAAGCAGCCCAACAATTAGTTATTTCTAATTTACGTTTTGTGGTGAGTATTGCGCGTGGTTATATGGGCTACGGGTTGCAAATGTCTGATTTAGTTCAAGAAGGGACAGTCGGCTTAATGAAAGCGGTGAAACGTTTTGATCCCAATGTGGGTGTTCGCTTGGTCGGTTTTGCGGTTCATTGGATTAAATCTGAGATTCATGAGTTTGTGATCCGCAACTGGCGTATTGTTAAAGTTGCGACTACAAAGCCGCAGCGGAAATTATTCTTTAATTTACGCGGACATAAGAAAAAGTTAGCCTGGTTTACTAAAGATGAGGTGGAATCCGTCGCTCAAGATTTGGGTGTTTCTACTAAAGATGTTTTAGAAATGGAGTCTAGGTTAAATGCGCATGATGCCGTATTTGATGCGCCGGTCAGTGGTGATGATGAAGATACTTATACTTATTCTCCACAACAGTATCTTACCGATGAGAACTCAATTGGCACCGATCCCCTGCAAGCGTTGACTTCAGATAGTTTGGCTTCTTTTCAGCAAGAAAAATTAGGTTCCGCTTTACAGGCACTAGATGCCAGAAGCTTGGATATTATTTCTAGCCGATATTTGGTCGACAAGAAAGTGGGTCTGAAGGTGCTAGCTGAGAAGTATGGTGTTTCTTTAGAGCGCATTCGTCAGATTGAAAAGGCCGCCATTGATAGTCTGAAAGATTCGGTGATGGCGTAAGATTTCAAATTTGTTGCTAATTATTTGCAGAGATTAGGCGCTTAGCGCCTGTTCACTGCTCAACATGGTCGTTTTTCTCAGAAATATCCCCCCTCAAATAAACATGCTGTGCTTTGCTATCCGACAATTTATTAAGTTCAATCACCGTCTTCTCTATTAAGGGATAATCATTTTTCTGCCAAGGGTGAAAGCTGGGGCGTAAATACGCAAAAAGTGGCGGTATAATTTTAGATATAATGCCTGGTTTTGTGAAACAAAATTGAAACATTTGTTTGTAGAAGCGGGCGGAAAATAATTTTTTGTCTTTGATGAGCATGTATATGAGGGGACGCCAAAAACAAATCAGCGATATAAAATTGACGACAAGAAAACCACATGTACGAGAAAAATAACCAATATTGAGTTCTTTGAGCATATCAAATACAACCGCTTTATGCTCTATCTCCTCTATGCAATGCCATTGCCACATCGCTTTAATATCTTGATGTATGTTGTCCATCATGCCGGGCGTTGACAAAAAAATATTTGAGCTGACAGCCGTAAAATGTTCACCCGCGGCCGTTACACTTAAGCGAAATTTCTTACTAGATAAAGCAAAGATGAGTGCGGGGATGATCAGTTCAATTGGATATTTCAATAGCGCGGGGTAACGCGGTCGGATAATTTTATGATAGAACTGCAAGTGCTCACGACTGTGAAAGCTTTCTTGCCGAACGAAATGACTGATATTTGAGAGAAGCTTTGGGTTTGTAATTTTATATCTTAATGCTTTGACATTCTTAATAAAAAATTTTTCACAATAGGGTATGTAGGCTGCTAGTATAGTGGTTGTGATGGTTATGGCAATATTATTTTGATACCAATAATGCGGAATAGGGCTTTGGTAAGCAAATTTAATGGGGCGCGGGGTAATAGTGGTATTGTTGGGTGGGTTTTTATTCATTTTATTATTGTGAAAATGGGTAGGATGAGATTCACTCAGCCTACCCGATTCATGCTATTGTTTTTGTCGATTGTACACCATCCGTTTGGAGGTATCAAAATCACTGCCCAGCAGTGCCAATGCCTTTAATAGATTTAAGGCCTCGTTTAGTTGGTAATCTTCGATAATTAAATGTTTTTGGGCCTCTTTTTCTTCTTCGTTTTGGGCTTGTTCAATTGGTTGGTTTAGCTTGTCTTGCTTGTTGTCCAAGTGGCCCTGTAGATCAGCTTCTCTTAGCGTAAACCAATTTGCCGCATTTTGCGCATCTTCTGGAATTTTGATATCTGGAACCTCTATATCAGGTGTGATGCCATGTGCTTGTATTGAGCGACCACCTGGCGTGTAATATAAAGCGGTTGTTAGCTTGAGCCCATGCTTGTCTCTTAAAGGCAGAACGGTCTGAACAGAGCCTTTACCAAAAGTTTGCGTGCCCACAATTAAAGCCCGCTTGTGATCTTGTAAAGCGCCAGATACAATTTCAGAGGCTGAAGCGGAGCCTTCATTAACGAGTACGACGAGAGGGGCACCGTTAAGGGTGTCTTTGGTCAAAGCACGCTCTTCAATCTTAGAGCCCGGCAAACGGCCTTCTGTATAAACAATGAGCTCATTATTTTGAAGCTTATCTTTATCTAAAAATAAGTCTGAAATTTTAACCGAAGCCTCTAAGACACCACCAGGATTGTTGCGTAAATCCAGAATGGCTCCCTTTAGTTGATTATTAGATTCTTTTTTGAGTTTTTCAATAGCATTGGATAAATCTTCAGCAGATTTAGATTGAAATTGCGCTACGCGTAAGTAAGCATAATGATTTTCTAGCAATTTTGCTTTAACACTCTTTACCTTGATAATATCTCTAGTAACCTTAATGCTGAGTGGTTTGGTTGCGCCTTTGCGAATAATTGTCAGTAAAATGTCACTCCCTCGTTCACCACGCATTAAATCTACAGCTTGTTTTAGATTAAGTCCTTTGACAAGCGTTGTATCCAAGCGAATAATTAAATCACCTGCTTTAATACCAGCGCGCTGTGCCGGCGTATCATCGATTGGACTAATGACTTTTACAGCCCCTTCTTCTAATGTCACTTCAATACCGAGTCCACCAAACTTGCCACTGGTATTAACACGTAAGTCTGAAAATTCAGAAGGATCTAAGTAGTTGGAGTGTGGATCCAGGCCTGTCAGCATACCTCGAATTGCATTTTCAAACAGTACTGAATCATCTACTGGCTTAACATAATATTTACGAATATGTTCTACAACGGCGGTGAAGCGCTGTAAGTCGCTCAATGGAATCTTCTGCTGTGAGGCTTCGGCTGCTAAGGTAGGGGCAATATACGCTGTGGCTAAGATACCTAAAAAGTATCCCAAAGATAGTTTAGCGGTCAGTTTCATAAATGTTATCCTTAACAATTGTTCTTTTTGAGACACCAGCATAAAATGGTGCGTAGCGCCAAATATAATGTGCCTATTTTTTTATAGTAAATCTAAAGCTCTTAACTTAGTTTAAACCATTCTGAGGGTTCTAGCGCAATTCCATCTTTGCGTAACTCAAAGTATAACCCGGGTTCCGTTTGACCGCCGCTTTGACCGACCCTGGAAATAATATCACCTTCCTCTACAGAATCTCCTACAGACTTATAGAGTATCTGATTATTACCGTATAAACTCATATAACCATTACCGTGGTCAATGATCAAGAGCAGACCCACTCCTCGTAGCCATTCAGAAAACACAACTTTGCCGTGATATATTGCATGTACCGGTGTGCCTTGAGCTGCTTTGATATAAGTTTTCTTTGCCGTCTTTTCAGTGTGCTTCATTACGGCGGTTAAGATAGTATTATTTTGTTGGATAGGGAGTGACAGTCTTTCTTTTTGTGATGAAAATTTGAGCAAGGGCTCAATATACTCAGGCACAGTTGGAACTTGCTGGTTGAGATTTGTTAACACATTTTCCAATGCGCTACGTTCTTCTTTTAGTAAATTTAAGCTATGCGCTTGGTTATTCATACGTTGCTTTAGTTGGCCTAGAATATTTTGCCTGGTTTTTTGGGCATCCAGTAGTTGTTGCTGATTCTCATATGTTTTACTTTTGAGTGCCAACAAAGATTGTTCGGTCTTTAAGAGCTTGTCTTGTGCGGATTGGCTGAGTTGTAGTTGAGTCAAAAGCTGTTGGATCTTTTCTTTACGAGCCATGGAGGTGGCGTGATAATAAGCATTCATTCTTGGCAGGGTATATATATCTTCTTGGCCTAGTAACATGGACCATCTTTCTCTTTTGGCGTGAGTGTATATATGTTGTAGCAAGTTAGCTAATAGTTCCTTTTGATTATCTTGATCGGCTTTAAGTTTTTGAACCTGTATGACAAGTCTATTTTTTTCTAAAGAAATATTTTTAATTTGTAATTGACACTGGCGGAGTGTCTCTAATGTTTTTCCAATTTGTACTTCTAGCACAGCTAAGTTTTGATTCAGCATGGATTCTGATTTTTGGTCTTGCATTAGCTCAGATTCAAGCGATTTAATTTCACCCTGTAGCTGAATCAGCTTATCTGTTGGCGTTGTCGCGGTTGAGTTTGATGAGGACGGAATATTGGCAAGACAATTGAGCGTTGTGCCTATGCTCAGCATCAATAGTATTTTTGTTATCCTCGCGTGCATATGAATCCCTTAATTTGAGAGTAAGGACTGTCCTGTCATTTCTTGAGGCGGCACTTTACCCAAGATGTAAAGTAAAGTGGGTGCAATATCTTGTAGCGAACCTGGTTGGGACTTAAATTTCAAATTTTGTTTGCCATAGTAGACCAAAGGCACAGGAGATAATGTGTGGGCGGTATGGGGTTTTTGGCTGCCAGGCTCCAACATACAATCTGCATTACCATGATCGGCCGTAATGAGTGCTTCTCCTTCCACGGAGTCTAGAGCTTGTAACAAGCGTGCTATACACTGATCTAAACATTCGATGGCTTTGATGGTTGCTGTGAAATTTCCAGTATGCCCGACCATATCTGCATTGGCATAATTACAAATAATAACATCATATTTTTTTGCCAGGATGGCTTCTACAAGCGCATCGGTTAGTGCGGGGGCATTCATTTGAGGTTGTAGGTCATATGTTTTTACTTTCGGAGAGGGTATGAGTATTCGTGTTTCATTTTCAAAGGGCATTTCTTTGCCACCATTAAAGAAAAACGTAACATGTGCATATTTTTCAGTTTCTGCGATGCGTAATTGTGTCATCTGTTCTTGCATCAGATATTCGCCAAGCACATTGGCTGGGCGCGTTTTGGGAAAAATAACCTGTGCGCCGAGCATGGGGTCGTATTCAGTTAAGGTATATAAATTTTTTTTCGATAAAATAACGGGGCGAGAAAAATGCTCAAAGCTTTCGGCAATCAAGGCCTGACTTAATTGCCTGGCTCTATCTGAGCGAAAGTTCATAAAAAGCACGACATCATCTGGCTTGAGGCCTGGATAAGTTGTCAATATTTTTGTTGGCTCAACAAACTCATCAGACTCTTGCCTAGCATAGGCATTATTGAGCGCATCAATGCCATTTTGAGCTGTATGCTTAGCTTGACCTTGTGTAATGACTCTATATGATTGCTCTATGCGATCCCAACGATTGTCTCGATCCATCGCATAAAATCGACCACAAATGGAGGCCAAATGCGCATTCGGTAAGGTCTCGAGTTGATCCGCTAAAAATTGTAGGGCGCTTTGAGCCGATTTGGGTGGCGTATCTCTGCCATCTAAAAAAGCATGTATGTAAACAGGCACTTCAAATTCTTTAGATATTTTCAGAGCTGCTAAAATATGAGTTGTATGGCTGTGTACGCCTCCAGGAGAGAGTAATCCCATCAAGTGCAAAGCCGATTGATTTTTTTGACAGGTTTGAAAAGCGTCTAGTAGTGCTCGCTTGCTGAAAAATGAACCATCCTGGATAGACTGATCAATGCGGGTTAAATCTTGAGGGATTGTTCGACCCGCGCCCATTGTTAAATGTCCAACTTCAGAGTTGCCAATTTGTCCTATAGGTAATCCAACGATTTCGCCACAAGCAGAAATCTCTGTATAAGGTGAAGTGGATATTAAATTATCCCAGGTAGGTGTTTGGGCCGAGTAAATAGCATTTTCCTTGCGTTCTGGGCCAGAACCCCAGCCATCTAACACAAGCAATAAAACTGGCTTATTTTGCGGCATGGCGATCCCTCATTGCAAATCTCACGAATTTCTATGCATAAAAAAATGTTATGTAATTAGTATACCGGATTCCAGTCGCTCGTGCCGCGGATTGTTGTTATAATAGCCCGCTAATTGTTTTACAGGTGGTTATTGTGGCAATGGAAACCTATTGGTTATTTTTTACCGAGCATTGGGCACTATCAAGTGCTTTTGTTGTATTGTTGATTTTATTTCTCGCCAATGAGTGGCGTAATCGTGGTGTCGGGGCTTTCGCTGTATCGCCTCAAGAGATGGTTGGTTTACTAAATCATTCTCGTGCAGTCGTGATTGATATCAGAGAGAAAGAAATGTTTGAGCAGGGACACATTCTGGGTGCTATGAACATATTGCAAAGTGAAATGGAGGGCAAAAAGAAAATACTCAATAAATATCGCTCAAAACCCATTATCTTTGTTTGCCAGAATGGATTATCCTCCTCAAAAGCGAGACAATGGCTTCTCCAGGAAGGGTTCGAAGAGGTTTATAGCCTGAAAGGTGGCATTGAGAATTGGAAAACAGAAAATTTACCCATTTCCAAGCATTAAGTGTAAAGCGTGCAGAAAATCTAGTGAGTCTCGAGCGAGACTTAAATATTTTAAAATGAAAATTTAGGGAGATATTATCCATGGCTAAAGAAGAGAAACCAGTTGCACCTGAAGGTGATAAAGATGGACCTGTATTTAACATTCAGCGTATCTATATAAAAGATGTTTCTTTTGAAGCACCTAATGCGCCTAAAATCTTCAAAGAAGAGTGGAAGCCAGAGGTTAATGTTGATTTACATACAAAAACCAACGACCTTGAAAAAGATGTTTATGATGTTGTTTTGCATTTGACCGTAACAGTGAAGATGGGTGATACCACTGCCTTTTTGGTTGAAGTTCATCAGGCGGGTATTTTTACAATCAAAGGGTTCCCTAAAGAGCAATTGTCACATGCTTTAGGCTCTATGTGTCCGAATATTTTGTATCCTTATGCCAGAGAAGCTATTTCTGACTTGGTCACTCGTGGTGGTTTCCCACAATTGTTGTTAGCACCAGTTAATTTTGATGCCTTATATATGCAGCATTTAGAACAGCAAAAAGAAGGTGGAGCTGCAAACGCATGATGTTAACGCTAAGCCGTCAGTCTCGGGTATGTGTATTAGGAGCAGGTTCGTGGGGGACGGCTTTAGCGCTATATTTTTCAACCTGCTTTGATCAGGTTCATTTGTGGAGCTTCGACCCCAGTGAAGCTTCACGCTTGCAAGCAGATAGAGAAAATAAGCAGTATTTACCGGGTGTTTCCTTTCCTGAGAATTTGCATATCGACCATAGCTTGGATGGCTTGCTAGCATCTGAGACGCTTGTTATTGTTGCCGTTCCCAGCCACGTTTTTGCCGAGACCTTATCCAAATTAAATACTCTCAAAAAGAATATTAGTGCTGTTGTTATTGCCACTAAAGGTGTGACTAGCACCGGAGAGTTTTTACATAATGTTTCTCAGCATGTTTTGGGAGAAACCTGTCCTCTAGCGTTGCTATCTGGCCCTAGTTTCGCTAAAGAAGTGGCACAGGCTATGCCCACTTCCATTACATTAGCTTGTAACCAAAACGATTTACTAGAACAATTGGCTCCCTTACTACATAGTGCCATTTTTAGGATTGAGACCAGCACTGATCTGACAGGCGTTGCTTTAGGCGGTTTGGTCAAAAACGTTGTCGCCATTGCTGTTGGTTTATCTGATGGATTAGGGTTTGGAGCTAATGCGAGAGCCGCTTTAATTACCCGAGGTGTACAAGAAATGTATCTTATGGCTCAAGCTATGGGGGCGAAGACCGAGACCGTGATGGGGCTAGCTGGCTTAGGCGATATGGTTCTGACGACAACCGACAATCAATCACGTAATAGACGCTTTGGTTTGGCTTTAGGGCAGGGGTTGAGCATGGATGAGGCACAAACACAAATAGGTCAAGTTGTTGAAGGTAAAAGTAATGTCAAAGAATTAATGATCTTAGCTGAGCGCTATCAGCAATACCTACCGATTTGCCAACAAATTTTTGAGGTTGTTTATAATGGGCTACCTGGTCAACAAGCAATGCAAAATATATTAGATAATCACACCGCGTAGTTCCATTTTTTCAACTTTTACTTTATTGGTTCATTATCAAATGCCAGATTCAAATTGGATAGTCATCACGGGCGCGCCCTGTTCCGGAAAAAGTACGGTTATTACCTACCTTAAAGACTGTGGTTTTAATGTCAATCATGAGGTGGCTCAAGGGTATATTGATGAGCAACAAGCAGAAGGCATTGAAAAGCCATGGGAAGACAAAGAAAAATTTCAAAAGGCTATTCTAACACGTCAGCGCACTGTGGAAGACGCACTGGTTACGCAAGGAAAATCAAATAAGACCATATTTTTTGATCGGGGTATTCCGGATGCCATTGCTTATTTTAGCTATTTTGGCGTGGCGGATGACAAAATTCCCGATTCAGTCCTGGTAACCAAATATAAACATGTCTTTATTTTTGATAAGCCCAAATCAGACGTTAGGCATGGGGTTGATGGAGATGATCCTGAGCGATTGGTGCAATTGATTAAAAATGAATATAAACGTCATAAATGTAAAATACATATCGTACCGGTAATGCCGGTAGAACAAAGAGCGGCTTTTGTTTTAAGGGCTGCAGGGTTAAAAGCACAGGTTAAAAAGTTAGAAACAAAAAATTTGCCTTCCAGTGGGGCTTTGTTACCTCTATATAAATCTGGGTACTATCTTAGAAAGACTAAACCTCAAAATTATTCTGATACTAAGCCCAGAACGCGCAGTCGTAAAGCGATATAAGGTGTCAGTGACAATAAGTTGGTCTGAAGCTTACTGAAAGCAAAAGTCTAACTGTCGTAAAGCCTCGTACACCACAATCGAAACACAATTCGCTAAATTTAAACTTCTGGAGCTAGAGGCCTGAGGGATCAGCAGCTTATTGTCTGAAGGGAACTGATCTAATACATCCTGGGGTAAGCCGCGTGTCTCTGGCCCAAAAACGAAATAGTCTCCCGATTGATATTGATGATTAGTATAAAAAGACGTTGCCTTTGTTGTAAGCGCGAAGCAGCGCTTGGGCTTGGCTGTGTTCATGAACGCTTCAAAATTAGGGTAGGTTTGAATGCGTGCCAAATGATGGTAGTCCAAACCTGCTCTACGCATTTGTTTATCCGAAAGAGAAAATCCCAAAGGCTCTATCAGGTGTAATTGCGCTTGAGTATTGGCACACAAGCGTATGATGTTGCCCGTATTAGGCGGAATTTCTGGTTGATAGAGTACAATATGGAACATGGGGCTCAGCTAATAATGATTTTATAAAGCTGTATAGTGACAGAAAAAGAAAGTAAATTGAAGAAATATACGCAAAAAAAGAGGAGGGTGCTAAGAGCCGCCCTCCTCTTTAGAGTGTTGTATATGAAAGTTATTTCTTATAGCACTCTACCAATCGCTTTAGGGTAACCGCTGGCTTGGCTTCGCGCTTTTCGAGCTTGATGCCAGTTAATATTCATTTTAACACCCGTTTTATTGACTATCTTTTTCACGGAATATTCAATGCTATGGTTGCCACCATACATGCTGCTAGATATAGGCACATGAGACTCAACAAAGACTTGCTTACCTAAATAGCCGACCTTGTTGGGTTGATGAACAATGTTCACAGGCGTACCCATTGGGACCATATCAAATACTTTGCGGATATCTTCAGGCAGCATACGAATACAACCGTGACTGCTTCTTAAACCCACACCCCTTGGATACGGTGTGCCATGTATCACAATATTTTTAAATCCTAAGCTTAAAGCATGTGTGCCCAATGGATTTTTGGGCCCAGGCGGCATGCTTTTCGGAATGGGTTTACCCAATCTTCTATGGTTCTCTAGAATAGACTTCGGCACAACCCAGGTTGGGTTTGCTCTTTTTCTCACAATGGAGGTTTTACCCAAAGGTGTATTCCAACCATCTTGCCCTACGCCGACTGGAAAAGTAGAAACACGTCTGCCATCTGGATGATAATAGTAAAGTCTTAACTCGGCTAGATTAATCACAATGCCTTTTCTAGGGGCATCGGGAAGCACAAACCTGGAAGGGACTAACAATTTTTTACCAGCTCTAGGGTTTTTATACCCCACTCCAGGATTAGCCTCTTTCATTTCATAACCACCAATATTATGACGACGACCGACTGTTGATAGAGAATCGTGTCGGGAAGCTGTTGTATATTGAATATGACCAACCACATTGCCTTGTGCTGGAATCGTATAGGTTAAGGCAAAGCAAGGCTGTACAAGCATTGCTGCGCCAATCCATAGCAGGGTTTTTGCAACAGCGTCCATACTCTTTGCTGCTGATAATTTTTTCATTGACGCACCTTCTATTTTTTTCTTCATTTTTGGATACAATTTTTCATCATACAAAGATGTTATCGGTAAAAGTTCCAAAACATTAAGATAAATTGTCAAAAAAATGACATAAACTCTGTTGTCTTTAATCACAGTCTTATGATTGATGTTGAGCATCATAATATATTAAAGAATAGCTTGAATAAGAAAAGCTTGTAAAAATCACTTGTATTAGCAAGTAAGACAACTACAATTTTAAATGAAACAATGCCGAATGATTACTGGAAAAATAATAAGATGGTAGGTCAAAACTTAGTATTAAAATTAATGAAAACCCTACATATGCACTGGGGCAATAAAGGCTCCCGATATATGGGGTTATACCCTGATGGCGATAATATGTATCTTACTTTGTTTACTAAAAAGGAAGAAAGTTTTTCTATTGTTGCTCATGATAGAATCAAAGAAAGTTTCATGGGCGCTGAAACGGGGGTGTTAAAACAGTATATAAAAAAACACCAGTTATCACAGGTTCCTGTCATACTCATATTGCCTAAGCAATATTATGATATTTTTATGTTAGATGATTTTCCAGGAGAGATATCAGATAAGCATAATGCGATTAAGTGGCGGCTAGCAGAATATCTAGACTACCCATGTGAAGAGGCTATTGTAGAATATCTCACTTTACCATGCAAAAATAGTAAACCAGGTAAAATATATGCCTTGGCGATGCAGCAAGATAATCTAAAAGCATGCATTACATGGGCGCGCAAAAATAATATTAAATTAACAAAGATTGATATTTGGCAGAATGCCATTAAAAATAGTATTTTGGGTGAATCGCCAGACAAAGGAACCGTGATTGTTAAAATGGGCTGCCGCAAAAGTGAATTGGTTATTATGCGCAATAATGAAATTTACTTTATGCGGGACATTGATGTCTCTGCAAAAAATTTTAAAACTGAAAATACGGATGCCTTGGCCAGCAGCTATGACGCATTGAGTTTAGAGATACAACGCTCAATAGATTATTGTGCGAGTCATATTCGCAACCCAGGGATCACTCAAATTTATATAAACCCGGATATTGAAAATGTTTTAAATAGTCAGAAACTTGAAGGTATTTTAGGCTTGCCAGTATATAATTTAGCACTGCGTCAATGGCGAGAACAACAAAAAATAATGATGCCTGAATTAATTGCAGGGTCGGCAGCATTGGGTGGTGATATATGAAGCAAGCCATAAATTTTTTATCGGTTTATCAGAACGCACAACCTAAATTTTCAGCTAAGCATGTATTGTTTATCTGGTTCGTTAGTATAACTTTTATGTGTTTATGGAGTTTGGTCTTGCTCAATACAAATCATGCTGAGCAAAAGAAACTTTCAGAAATACGAGAGCAAAATATACGATACGCTGCCCAGTTAAGGAAAATCAGTAATCAGTTTAAGGCTGAGTACGGGCAGAGCTTATCTGAAAGTATCAAAGCATTAGCCGCGGAACGTCTTGAGAAAGAGCAAAGATTAAAAGCGGTTTATCAGTTGCAAAATAAGTCGCAAGATCTAACATATTATCTCAATAAAATAGCCGGGGACCATGTTGTCGGTACATTAATTGATTATATTTCTATTCAAAATGGACAGGAAATTAAAATAATAGGGCGCTCGACAACACCACAGTTAGTGCCGAAAGTGTTATCTTCTTGGGAAAATGTCAAGTTGAATGGCAAAAAAAATGCGAGCCAATTTAAAATACAAAAAATGCAGGATGATAAAAAGTATGTCGATTTTGTCATACAGGTACAATAAGATGCATGGTCTTTATAACAGAACATATAAACTCATTGCGCAAATAAATGCATTGTCATTAAGAGAACAGTTACTTCTGATGGTAACCGGGATGGTTGGCATTATCGCTTTTTTATATGAAATCACAATTTCACCTAATATCAGCAGCCTGGCGGCCATTAAAGAGCAACAACGACATTTGATAGAAGAAGGCTCAGCATACTATGATGAGATAGCGTTTTTAACAGTAACGCAGAAAAAACAACACGAACAATTAAAGAGAGAGAATAGAAAATTAGAAAAGCAGCTGCAAGCTCTAGATCCTGTGAACATGGGAGAACGCTCAGCGCCCAAAGTCCTTGCCAGTATATTGTCTGATTTCAAAGGATTAGAATTAGTTTCTTTAGAAGGCTTACCTCCTGAGGCACCTCAAGATAATAGTCAATTGATTAAACTGCCCTATGAACTTCATTTTGTGGGTCAGTTTCCAGAAATGATTAAATATTTATACAAGTTAAAAGCAGATGTGCCGACTGTATATTGGGATAAATTTGAATACAAGATCAAGTCATTTCCTGATGCAGATATTAGGTTAACACTATTCACAGTAGATTATGAAAAAAATAAAAGCAAATCATCGGGGGGCAGTCGATGAGCAAAATCAAGCTGGGTGATTTGCTGGTAGAGCAAAAAATTATTAAAGAGGAAGATTTAGAGCGTGCGCTGACCTCTCAAAAAAAAACAGGTCAAAAATTAGGGGATGTCTTAATTGAGTTAGAGCTGATCAATGAAAATGACTTGCTTTCTTTTTTGGCGAAGCAATTAGATTTACCGTTTTTGGATTTGAAATCATATTCTGTAAAACCCCATATTATAAAATTAGTGCCCGAAACATTTGCCCGTCGTTTTAAAATGTTACCCATAGATAAGCTGCAAGATCAGTTTTGGGTAGCGGCTTCTGATCCCACTGATTTATCTGCTTTAGACCAAATTTGCTCTAAATTAGGACAAACACCTAGGTTAGTGGTTGTTCGGGAAGAAGACATAAAAAATATGCTTGATGAAGTCTATAAAAGAAAAGATGATATAAAAACATTTGTCGGAGAGCTTGAGCAGGAAATGAAGCAAGCGGGCCAGTCTGGCTTAGCGTATGAGGAGATTTTAGAAGACACGCCTGTCAAGCGATTGTTAAACTCTATTTTTGAAGAAGCTATACTCAATAATGCCTCTGATATACATATTGAGCCGGCTCAAAACGCATTTCGAATTAGGCAAAGAATAGATGGCATTTTAAATGAACAGATTATTGCCGAGAAATCTATATTAGCGCCGTTGGTTCTTCGTATCAAATTGATGGCAGGCTTGAATATCTCCGAGCATCGTTTACCACAGGATGGGAGATTTAGTGTTCAATATCACGAACGAAAAGTGGATGTGCGTGTTGCGACTATGCCGGTTTTAGGGCAAGAAGCCGTTGTTTTGAGAATATTAGATCAATCGTCTGGCTTGTTAGCCCCAGAAGAACTAGGGATGAGTGCCGAGCAGTTGCAGATTTTCAAAAAACACTTAAGTCATCCGCACGGTATGATTCTGGTGACGGGACCAACGGGTAGCGGAAAAACAACGACTCTGTATTCGGCCTTATCGGCCGTGAATGAGGTCGAGAAAAAAATTATTACTGTAGAGGATCCTATTGAATATACATTAGCGCGTATCAATCAAGTACAAGTGCAAACTAAGATAGGATTAAATTTTGCGAACATATTACGTTCTGCTTTACGCCACGACCCGGATGTGGTCATGGTGGGAGAAATTCGGGATAGTGAAACAGCGAATATTGCTTTACGTGCTGCCATTACCGGCCACCTGGTTTTATCAACCTTACATACGAATGATGCGATTTCAAGTGCGATTCGACTGATGGATATGGGAGTTCATGCCTATTTAGCCGCCAGTAGTGTGAAGTTAATTATTGCGCAACGATTGATCCGGAGAATTTGTACCCGATGCCGAATAACATATGAACCGTCAGAGGTCGAGAGCAAATGGCTTCAAAGCCATTTTGGTCCTGCCCAACCAATACGAGAGCTGATGATGGGAAAGGGCTGTACCCATTGTGGCATGACAGGGTATAAGGGGCGTATGGGCATTTATGAACTGTTAGAAATAGACAATGTTCTTTCAGAGGCGTTACGGGCGGGTGATATGAATACCTATTTTGAAAAAGCGAGAGCTTCTACGCATTATAAGCCGCTCTTGTATAGTGGTTATGAATATATGAATCAAGGATTAACAACACTCTCAGAAATAATGCGTTTAAATTTTGAGAGCGAATTGGATGACATGCATAGTAATGAAAAAATTCTTCTACCAAGGGATCAATCCTCAAGGGATGCAGGCTGAAGGCTGGATCCATGCAGAGTCTTTGAGTGATGCTGCGATCAAGCTAAATGCGTTGGGTGTTATCTCAAAAGATATTTGTCTGGCTGACGAAAATCAAGCCTTGCAAAACTACATTTATAATTTATATCCTCATTGGGGTATCTCTACCCTAGAGCTTATTTTATTGTTTAGTCAGTTGGAGTCACTAAGCCACGCGGGTGTCAACATACGCTCCGCATTACAATCAATACATGACACAAGTGAAAATAAAAGACTCAAACAAATTTTGTACGATATTATTATGAATGTGGAGTCTGGCTATCCTTTAAGTGATGCAATGCGCTTGTATAGTGGCGTATTTAACACATTTATAACCTCATTAGTTTCTATTGGAGAGAAAACAGGTAGTCTTGATTACGCTTTTTGCCAAATTAAAGAGTATTTGGAGGAGGATTTAAGCGCAAAGAGACAATTAAAATTAGCGTTACGTTATCCTTTATTTGTTATTGTGACTTTATTGGTCGCTATCATTATTTTAAATTTTTGGGTGATACCTGTGTTCGCGGAATTTTTTAATTCTTTTTCGGCAGAGCTCCCACTGCCGACAAAAATTTTAATGGTTATTTCCAATTTTTGCTTGGACTATAAAAGCAGTCTGCTGATTGCAGCGACAATGCTTATTGGTGGGCTAATTCTATATTATAGAACACCATCAGGACGTGTTGCTTTGGGGTTACAAAAAATGAAGCTGCCTTTCGTCGGGAACCTCATAAAATATACTTTGGTCGCACAATTTTGTGGGCATTTATCCCATGCTTTGAATGCCAATGTGCCTATATTATCAGCATTGCAAGTTATTGCGAATGTTTCAGATAACTATTATTTTCGGACAAAAATAAACTTGATTCGTCAAAGTATTGAAGCTGGGGAATCATTATCTCAAGCAATGACGCACTGTAAAATATTTTCGCCTATTTTAATTCAGATGGTTGCCGTTGGTGAGCAAACGGGAGATCTGGAAGGTAGCTTAAGTCATATTGCACAGTTCTATGGCAAAGAAGTCGACTACGGACTTAAAAGTCTGGCCGAGAAAATGGAACCCGTGTTGCTATTTATTATCGCAGGTATGGTTTTAGTTTTAGCATTAGGTGTATTTTTACCTATGTGGGATATATCAACAGTGGCTATGCAGAGTATTCGTTAGTTTAGCTGATTAAGGGAAAAAAAGTGCGACAGCTTCTATAATATAAAGTAAGGCTGTGAACTATATCTATAAACATTTATATTTTAAGATTGAATAGGGTTTCGTCCATGATGATGGCATATGAAAAAAAATCGGGTTTTACCCTTATTGAAATGGTTATTGTTATTGTGTTGTTGGGTTTACTGGCTGCAGTTGCATTACCCCGCTTCCTTAATGTGAGCAATGATGCAGAGGAGGCTATTGTAAAGAACACCAGTGGATCTTTTTATACGGGCCTGATAATGGCAAAGTCTAAGTGGGAGCTAGAGAATAAAACGAATAAGTACTTAGATATAGATAATGATGGGCGGGCTGAAACGAGGTTCAATCTTAAAGGATATCCTGTTGGGATTAGTGGTGATGGTGAAACAGCATTATCTGACATTATGGACAAAGGTGTTGCGGGTCATGATGCTTGTAGTCAAATTTTAGAAAATATTTTGGATTTAACTGGCATGACCGTGATTGCGGCAGATGAACAAGGTAGATGTAAAAGTGGAGACTTTTGTGCCACGGCAACCGGAACAGGCGACTGTATTTATAAGTACCGAGATACAAATAGCGAATTCACTTATAGGGCCACAACCGGAGAAGTCTTATATGAATAGCGTGAAAGAGAATCTAGTATGAGACAAAGAAAATTAAATCAGGGTTTTACACTAATAGAACTCGTGATAGTCGTCGTATTAATTGGTATTTTGGCTTCGGTGGCATTACCCCGATTTCTAAATATATCAGGAGATGCGCATAATGCCAACGTATCTGCAACGGCAGGCGCTTTCGCCTCTGCTATTAATATTTCACATGCGAAATGGTTGGCAGCAGGTCAGCCTTCTGTCAAGACAAATTTAGACGGTGTTGATTATATCAACTCGGGTCATACTAACTTAGGCTATAACGAGCATGGCTGGCCCATTGCGGGGAATGATGGCAAACAAGATTTACAACCTGAAGATGTACTGGGGCAGAGCCAGTCTGGTGATAAAGTATGCCAGGCTATAGTGACAAACCTATTATCTGCTTCGAGTGTTTCTTTTGGGCGGGGCGCCGATTGCGATCAAAGTTATTGTTCTGTGTATGATAGTGGTGTCTGCACATACACATATCAAAAAAACACTGAAATGACAAGACGAATAACGTATAGGCTCAGTGATGGCTCTATTACGAAAGAGTTACCGTAGATTATTTTATCATGGCAGTGAAGGCTGGTATTGTGAATATTCGTATTTCAATCTTCGTTGACGAAGTAAGAGCACTACAGGGACAGGGATGCAAACACAAGAAGGCTTTACATTATTTGAGTTTGTTTTAGTCTTACTGATAGGCTCTATTTTATGGGGGCTGACACTTCAAGGCATGCATCATTTAAATAGCTTTAAAGCCAGCTTAATATATGAGGAAATAATTCAGTTGTTTAATTTGGGGCATAAGATCTCAAAAGTGTCAAACCAGCCTGTTACGATTTACTGTTCTGGAAACCAGGTTTATCTATCTGAAAATTTTACTGACTTTCTGTTACAAAAAAAGGCGACCAGAATCACAGTGCCGCAGTCTATTCCTTTAAAGTGCGCATCTGAGATAATGTTTTGGCCTAATGGACAAGTGGCCGAAAATAATATGACAGGGTCTAAATTTCAATGGTCTATTGCTGAGTATCATATTTCTATTGATGGTCATAGCGGCTATGTATATTAAACATCAACTAGGTATTTCTTTCGTCGAAATGATTTTGAGTTTGGTTATTGTTGCCATTACCTTTACTGGGACATTGCAGATATTTGGTACTTTGCTCAACTGGTCGACATATCCCTTTATTGAAAAGCAAGCGATCGCGATGGCACACTCGGTATTTGATGAAGCATCCGCGGGTACAATACAAGCCCAAGAGAAAAAGTTAGTCAGTGATGTTTTACCTTTTTACCAGGATGCGACCCAAAATCATTTTACGGTACAGCTTTCATCAAACCCTGTTGTGATTCAGCGTCACATATTAAATCGATGGGACCTCACATTACAGCATAATCAAGGTGATGAATTTAAATTTAGTTGGCTGCTAAGACCATGAAAAAATATAAGCACAAAGGCTTTACTTTAATTGAGTTGGTCATAACTTTAGTTTTAGTCTCTATACTCTCTTCTGTTGCTGCCGTTGTTATTTTAGGGCCTTTTCAAACATTTTATGCCATGAGAGATAATATTAAGTTATTTGCACAATTTGATCAGGTGAGTAATGACCTGGATTATTATTTAAAGCCAGCAGCGCCTTTTTCCGTACAGGTGGCAGATGATGGGCTATCACTTTATTTTAGGCGCGTAGAAAGTTATGGGTGGCTGGACCTGTCCGTATTCTCTCTCTCATCCGTCGACACAGAAAAAACAGATAAAATTATGGATGAACGATTACCACCACAATTTGATATATTTTTCCCGGGGCACCCAGATGTGGGCATACAAGCAGTCGTTAAGAAGGGTAATAAACTCACTTTCGTGGAGCCTGGGGTGATATTAAAGTTTAAAGCAAATCAAATTTTGCGTTATCAAGTATTATCAGGTTTGATTCAATATAGATTTTCTACAGAAGGATCGAGTTTATTGAGAACAGTGGGGAATTCCTCTTCTGGCTCACCCCCTGACGAAGCTTTAGTCGGTCATTTGTCCGACTGTAAGTTTATCTGGTCTGCTAAGAAAGAGCGCTTAAGTGTTAAAATGACTGTGAAAGATAGTCGTCAGCACCTCTATCATTTCAGGCAACAAATAGCGCTAAATTAAAAAAAATCAAAATAATAAGAATAGACCAATATAGCTCTACCTTTATTGGAAGCGCTATATGTATTCTAAAAAGTTATATACGTTATATTTGGCAACATACAATAGATTGATATCATAACTATGGATAACAAATCGCAGCAAGGCTTTACGCTCATTATATTAATTTGCACAATTGTGTTTTTAAGCCTAATGGCTGTGGTCGCTTTTAGGTTTACAATTTTGTCCCAACAGCAAGTCAATCTTTCATTATTGTCTGCGAAAGCGCAAATGGCAGCAAAAAGTGCATTAGAAGTTGCTGTTTTACACTATGAAAATGATCCAAAAAATTGCCCTTCGCAAGAGATTATTTTTGATGAATCTTTGGGGGCTTTGAGGGGGGTTGAAGTACATATTAGCTGTGTTTCAGAGGAGAAAAAGCAAAATATGTCGATGAGTGATACAGGTATTTATTTAAAAGCAGAGGCCATCTATAGAGACCCTAAAAGTCAGAAAGCATTAATTAACTATGAAACAGGACAATGGGTCCCATATCCATCTTAAGACTTGCAGTCTTAGAATTCTCTTGTTATAAAGTAAAGAAAACTATTTGCAAGGAATGCAAATATGATTCGAGGCATAGAGACTGTCAAAGCCGTCAAAGATCTATCTCAGACGGGGTATAAAAAGAATATTTATGCATTAGACCATTACGGCTTTATCAATGTATTATGTATAGATGATTTCAGCCGTGATTTATATGCACTAGGTCTTTCGCAAAGTTATATAGATTTAATTGGAAATCTAATGCATGCCAATTTAGTCTATGGTTTGTCTAAAGAAATTGGCGTCATGCCGGGGTTATTTAAAGCCAGTGATGATGCGCTGAAAGCTTATCTACTATCTCGTGTGAGTGACGCAGTAGAAGCAAGGCATAAAAACCAGGTCGTTTTGGATTTAATTTCTGCGTGGAATGATGTTGCCACCCACCCTGAGGCCGAAAAACAGCATATGCTTGCTGGTCAAAAAAAAGACTCACTTGTTAAAATTTCAGACTTTACTCGTTTTGTTTATTATAAACCTTTTGTAGATAGTCTATTTTCGATGATTTTGAATACATGGTCTGATAAGTCCCCCAAACAGTTTATTTTCTTTTATACCCAGTTCGTAGAATTATTTTATAGTCCGCTGACGGCAAAGGCCTTGTGTTTTAATCAATTTTACAATTTGGCATTATTACAAGATAGAATGAAAGATGGGATTCGGTTCTCTTGCTTAGAGGCACGCAGTAGAATAGATTTTAGGGAAGCCCTTACCACTAGTGGCATTGACTTTGATGAGCATAATTTCCAGTACTCCGCACATCCAGATATTTTTGCAGCAAAAGTTCGGCACCATCCAATTGGAAAACATTTTAAGTTTGTTTCTGAGTATTTGGCCTATATTCGTCGGGAATGCAGGACCCATATAGGCGGCTGGGCAGGTTTTGAACTGAGTGGCCTAGAGGAAAAATATTCTCCAGAATTACTAAACCCGGCTTTATTAAACTTATTAGAAGGAAATGTACCCGTCTCTTCTAATCATGACCTAAGGTCAGAGTTGGAATCCCTTGTTCAAAAAATAGCCTCGCCCCAAGGTCATGATGCAGAATTAATCGCGCAAGTTTTTAAAGATTCAGACCCTATTTATACAGAAATAGTCGAGCCTCAGAAGGTACAATTAACGTATCAAGCATTACTAGATGCTGTGTTGGCGTTTGTGGCGGAGCATAAAATAAAGCTTCAGTACTCGTTTCCTTGGCCAGAAGAGTTTCGGTATTTAGCAGCATCAGAAGAAGAAATTTTGGCACAATTGCTCCAGTGTTTATCTGTATTTAATCAAAAAGGTCAAGGTGCCTTGTCCGAAAGAGAAGCATTTTTTTTGCGACCAGAAGTTTTATTCTCAATTCAACAGACTGCCAGTTCAGTCGATATCCAAGATATCATACTTAGAATTATTCAAAGTCATTTGCAAGAACAAAAGCATCGAGTTGCTGCGTCCAATACTTATTTCTCCTCGTTTTCTACAGGTATTTTGGGTAGCATGGTCGGAAGAACGATATGCCCTTTGTATGCTCTCAGAAATAACGCAGCACCGCTTATCGCCGCAGCCGTAGTTTCAGAACCACTTTCTCTCTCTCGTGCCAGTACCTCTAGGTTGGATATAGAAGACAGTGCTACAAACAATATAGATTTGGCCAGTATTTTAGATTCTTCGAGATCAGCCCGACCAATGTTTTCTACGCCATTGGTGTTCTCTTCCAGTGGGGTTGCTGCGACAATCGTACGTCGTAGAATGGCAATGAGAGAGGCTGTAGAGCCTTTTGAGCTTGTACTTCAAGCGATTAATGGCACTTGGCAGCCTGTCTGTTTGGAGCAAGATGCTGAAGCAGAATTAGCAGAGAGCCTAGATCAGCTTAGCTTGGGAGAACGATCTCAACGTCCTAAGTCTTGGTTTGGGTGGTAAGTTTATTGGGTATAAGTGCTATACCTCCATGCATTATTAGTAGGCTTTGATTCATTGTGCCTATAAGCACAAAAACGACTGTTAGGCTTTATCTTTAACTTCCACGAGGGATGTGATTGCGTATCTGGTGAATACGAATAACCTCTGTTTGCCCTTTGGGTTTGCCTTTGCCTGATTTACTCACCACAAAGGCCTGTAAATCATATTGTCCGCGATTGAGCCTTGGTATCGTGAAGTCTGTTGTCTCATGAAATCCACCAAGCGGTTTGCCATTTGATTTTAATTGGATACGATCATCGGGATGGAGTTCAGGCTCTAAAAATAATTTAATGTTTATCTCGTCTATTTCATGAGTGAAAACCATGTCTGCTTTTGGCTGAATCATCACCGCCTTATAAAGGCTGACTTCATTGAGTGCTTGCTCCGTAGGGGAGGGCGTTGAAAATGACTTGGGCACATCATCAACAGGGGCGATGGGCTCGGGCGTTTGGTTTTTTGGAGGGGGAGGTAGCACTATCTCTTGACTGTTTGGTGTGGGTTGATCTGAGTAGATTGTTTTACCACTATCATCTTGCGACTTATAAACAGTCTCAGCCATGACACTTTGCCCTAAGAAGAGCAAAGTGAACATACCGAGACTAAACCTATGGATGAAACCTTTCATCTTTTTAGCCGCACCCTATAAGCTATAGTACATATCAAATTCAACCGGATGGGTTGTCATTGCTAAACGCGTGATTTCCGCTTCTTTTAAGGCGATATAGCTTTGTAGTAGCTCATCAGTAAATACGCCGCCTTCTTTTAAGAATTGATTGTCCACTTTGAGTGCTTCAATGGCATCTTGTAAGCTATGAGCCACAGTATCCAGTTCACGCGCTTCTTCAGGCGGTAAATTGTATAAATCTTTATCCATTGCGTCGCCGGGATGAATTTGATTCTTGATACCGTCCAGGCCAGCCATGAGCATCGCTGAGAATGCAAAATAGGGATTGGTTGCGGCATCAGGGAAGCGAATTTCAATGCGGCGCGCTTTATTCGATGTGGTATGAGGGATGCGAATAGCTGCAGAGCGATTGCGGGCAGAATAAGCAAGGAAGACAGGTGCTTCATATCCGGGGACTAAGCGTTTATAGCTATTGGTTGAGGCATTGGTAAAGGCATTGAGCGCTTTTGCATGCTTGATAATACCGCCAATATAAAATAGGGCATTATCGGATAGACCGGCATAACCATCACCACTGAAAATATTTTGGCCATCTTTGAATAATGATTGGTGACAGTGCATACCACTACCATTGTCACCCACAATGGGTTTAGGCATAAAGGTCGCAGACTTGCCGTAAGCATGCGCCACGTTATGAATCACATACTTTAATACCTGTAGTTCGTCTGCTTTTTTAACCAATGTGTTAAAGGCTGTGCCGATTTCATTTTGGTTTCCAGTCGCCACTTCGTGGTGGTGCGTTTCAACGGTTAAGCCCATTTCTTCTAAGGCCGTACACATTTGTGAGCGTATATCTTGTGATGAATCTACTGGTGGCACAGGGAAATAACCACCTTTAATCGTCGGGCGATGCCCTAAGTTACCATCTTGTTGAGTGCGATCTGAATTCCAGGCGGCTTCATCTGAGTCAACGGAGTAAGAGGCACCACTCATACCCACTTTCCAGCGTACATCGTCAAAGATAAAAAACTCGGGTTCTGGACCGAAGTAACAAGTATCTGCTATGCCTGTTGATTTTAAATATTGCTCTGCGCGCTTGGCTAAAGAGCGTGGATCCTTGACATAGTTTTGCAAAGTAGAAGGATTATGAATATCGCATCGTAGGATGAGCGTTTCGTCTTCTCTAAAGGGGTCGAGAACGGCAGTGCTGGGATCAGGTAGTAAAATCATGTCAGAATCATTAATGCCCTGCCAGCCCGCAATCGATGAGCCGTCAAATGCTTTGCCTTCGGCTAAAAACTGCTCGGATATTTGGCTAGTAGGCACAGAGATATGCTGCTCTTTGCCAAGGGTGTCTGTAAAGCGGAAATCTACAAATTTAACTTCCTGTTCTGCTATCAACTCTAAAACGGTTTGTATAGACATGGGTGTTCCTTTATTTGTTTGTTGGCTACTTTATCCGACGGCAATTTTAAATAACCAATGGCTAGCCTCAGTTTCTTGTATGGCGATAATATCATGGCTATGAATACGGCACCAAGCTGGAATGTCCTGTTGTGTGCCTGGGTCAGTGCACACAATTTCAATTTGATCGCCTGGCTGACAATGTTTGACTAGGTTTTGCAGTTTAATGACGGGCATTGGACACAATAAGCGTTTGGCATCGATGCTGTGAATTTTACCTACAGGAGCAGTATTGTCAGGCATGCGTCACCACATGCGTTGGGATAGACGCTTTATTGGAAAATTCTTTTTTATCTAGGTACCAGTTAGTCGGTATTTCTTCAGGCGCCATTGGAGGTACCTCAACGGTAAACTTTTCGCCTTCAAGTGGGGTTATTTCTACAATAAGATTGGGCGGTGTGTCTAGTTTACAAAAACGGCCTAGCAATTTCGCAGCTAACTCAAAATCAGCCATATCTGCTATGGTTCCATCAATTAGCATTAATGGTCCCCGACCATTTATGGGTTTGATGTGAGTAAATTGCTTGCGATAGCCCTGGAGGAAATTATTTTCTCCTTCTTCACGGCCTATTATGACTTTGAAATGAGGTCTTGGCCTCAGGTGTCTCCCAATCTTCAGGAGCATAATGTCATCTAATTCATATTGTTTGCTGCCATGCGCTTGCCATAAATCATGTAACTTTGCAGAATATGATTTGTCGGTTAGGAAGCAGCAGCCGCCGGAAGGTTGGGCGTAGTCAGTAAATCCATAGTGTTCTGCAAGCGCTATTTGGCCGTGTCTGCCCCTGCCTTGGAAATCATGTAATTTCTCTCTATCAACCCAACCCTCGCGTTCGGGGAGAGTCGGTGCGAGCAGTTTAGCGCACAAAGGGCGGAGCAGGCGGTCGTCTGCTTCAGATTCATTTTTAACCACATTCATGGTTTCTCTGCGCTGAGACTTAGGTCTCTGACCAACTACTTCGCCGGTAATAATAAAATCAAAGTCATTTTCTTTGATCCACTCTAAAGCCTTACCGACCATGAAAACTTTGCAATCTAAGCAAGGATTTAAGTGCTTGCCGTAGCCAAACTTGGGCTGGTAAACCACTTGCTTATATTCTTCAATAACGTCGATGATGTGCAAAGGCATTTCTAGCGTCTCAGCAACCCATAAGGCATTATTGCGTTTTTTCTTGTTTTGGTCTTTTTTGCGGATGGCATGGGTGTGACCTTCTACGCAAAAGCCAGTGTAGAAGTTAATCCCTTCCACATGAATGCCTTGGGCCTGAACTGTTTTGGCCGCTAGTAGGGAGTCTAATCCACCTGATATTAAGGCAAGCGCTTTATATTTTTTCATGTCATGTACTCAAAGCCATATAGCGTCATTAGGATCATGCGTGATCCTTATTGAAAAGCACAGCATTATAACGAGAAGTGGGAGAAACTGCCAGGGATTTTAGTGAACCGACTTATTATTAGGCGATCTTTTGTTTTTTATGGGGAGTGCTTGGGTACTTTCTTGAATTTTCTTCCAAGCCAGTGGGCTACCTGAATGTTGCCAGCGCTCTATTTGCTCTAGTAAATTATGATCTGTTTTAGAGATATCACGAGTCGCTTGCAGTATGTCAGTCAGAATAATGAACTGGGTGCAGAGCGTAGAGAACAAATCAGCCTGTTTGGTGTTTTCGTGTTCTGATAAGGTTGCATAAGCTGTTTGCCCTAGTTTGACAAAGTATAGCTGGTCGACACGTTTACGAGTGGCGCGTTCAGGAAACAGTCCGGCAAAAAGCAAACATTTATCTCCAACATCTTTGAGTGCTATAGGGGGGTGGCCGTTTTGCAATTTTTGTGAACTTTGCAAGAAGTCTAAACCTAATACGCTCTGAGTCACACAAGGTTGCTCAATAAAGCGCATGAGCAAAAAAACAAGATAAGATTCCAAATCTTCTTCTAGTCGAATTGAGAGTGTTTTTTGCGCCTCATGAATAAGGGCCTGCCACTGTGCAATCGATGTTGGGTGTAATAGCAATGAGCGCATATATATAAACCCCTTAATACTTCTGATATGCCTACTATCTTGTATCGGCACCAAACCATAAAGTCTGAAGCAATCTGATAGTCCTATATATTTAAGATAGTTGATAATTTATGCAGTTGCATTGGCCATTGGCTGAGCACAATGCCGGTAAAATAGGATACAGTGGGTAGGTTTTCTGCGAAATTTTTTGTATGGGCAAAAAAATGCCTGGAAGGGGTTCCAGGCAAATACCAATTAAGATCGGTTAGAGATTGACAATATTAGTGTCTCACAACCAAAATGGTGGGATATAGAGCTTAGATCTAGACGCTGTGTAGGTGATCAACCTTTTAAAACATCAGTCATGATCTTAGGAACATACATACTTATGTTTAAAACCAGGAAAGGAACAATCTGTGAAAAAACTATATCCTCCCATCAAGCCGTTTAACCAACATAAAATTGAGGTCGACAGCCCCCATAAATTATATATTGAAGAGTGCGGGGATCCAGATGGCTTGCCTGTTTTATTTGTGCATGGTGGGCCAGGTGCTGGGTGCACTGAGGATGACCGTCGCTTTTTTGATCCTATGCGTTATAGAATTATTTTATTCGATCAACGCGGCTGTGGGCGTTCCAAGCCACATGGTAGCCTAGAGAATAATGATACTCAGGCATTAATAAGAGATATGGAAACTATTCGTGAGTCTTTGGGCCTGCAACGTTGGATGTTATTTGGTGGCTCATGGGGGTCGACTTTAAGTTTACTGTATGCGCAAGCACATCCCGAGCGAGTGATGGGTATGATTATGCGGGGAATATTTTTATGTCGAGAGGAAGACTTTAAATGGTTCTATCAAGAGGGCGCTAGTCAAATATTTCCAGATTATTGGGAAGAGTTTATGTTGCCTATTTCAGAAACGAAACGCATAGATGTTATTAGTGCATATTATAAATTATTAAATAGTAATGATGAACTCGCGCGAATGGGGGCGGCTAAGCATTGGGCACAATGGGAAGGGCAATGTGCCACTTTGCATCCATGTAAAACCGTGTTTAATCGATTTACCCATCCACATACTGCGATGAGCTTGGCGCGTATAGAGGCACATTATTTCTTAAATAAAAGTTTCATTGAGCCAAATCAAATATTGCAAAATATGCATAAACTAGAAAATATACCAGGGATTATTGTGCATGGCCGTTACGATATGATTTGCCCATTAGATAATGCTTACAAGTTACATCATGCTTGGGAGCGTTCAGAGTTGCATATTATTCGGGATGCGGGGCATGCCTCAAGTGAGCCTGGCACCACGGATGCATTAGTGAATGCGACTAATATTATGGCACGCTATCATGAGTAAAAATAGCGGTCTTTGATTTTTTTATATGTGAGCCCGTAACAGGCTATCTTCTGTTACGGGTACGAAATGAATTTTTCATTATAATTTTAAAATATACGTCCAGCCATAAAGTTAATATAACCATTGGAAACATATTCGCCACTATACGCAAAACCACCTGCCAATTTTTTGGGGTGATGGCTTGGTCTATTTTGGGCGAAAGGCTTACATCAAAGCTTGTTTTACGGTAACGCAAATATAGGATTTCAAAAACAGAAAAAACACTTGTCATTTCAACAAAATAATCAAGATTAAATACATAAATAGCTAAAGATTTATATTGAAGCGTGTGACCAGTCGTCAGAAATAAGCATATTTAATGCCTATTTGGCACAATCCTTGATGTTAGATCTACTTCTGACAAAACTATAAGTATTTAACTCGTCTCTCAACAGACAATCGCTTTATTTGATTTGATTACTTGATTCTCCTCTAGCCTAAAAATTTTAAACGATGTACTCATAAAAGGGAGCACAGAAAATGGCGTGAGCCAAAGGAGAATGAAATGCTAGACATGAATGCATCTGCACCAACCCAATCAGACAGAGACGAAGAAAAACCCTTCGCCGTGAAAATTTTTACAACAGCAACAGAATATGATTATGCAGAGCCGTGGAAAGCACCTTCGGTTAAAAAATGGACTGGCTCTGGTTTTACCGTTGAAGGTAATAAAATTATTACAAACGCACATGTTGCAGGCGGGGCTATTTTCCTTGAGGTACAGTTGGCCAATGACTCGGTAAAATATAGAGCTCAGCTTAAATCAGTTGGGCATGACTGTGATTTAGCCATACTCGAAGTGGATGACCCTGAGTTTTGGGAAAAAGCCCGTATTGTCTCTATTTCTGAAACACCCACTCGTCGAGAAAAAGTAGAAGTACATGGATTCCCCATGGGGGGCCGGGAGTATTGTATAACCAGTGGTATCGTTTCTCGCACTGAGAGTGATTATTATGCCCATAGTGAGGAGATGCTTTTAAGCACGCAAGTCAGTGCCCCTATTAATCCTGGGAATAGTGGTGGCGCCGTCATTAACAAAAAAACAGGAGAAGTGGTTGGGGTCGTACATCAGGGCTTGAGAGGAGGCCAAAATATTGGGTATATGATTCCTGCTGGCGTGTTGAAGCATTATATTCACCAAGCTGAAACAGAAAAAGTTGGTTTTCCTGATTTGGCAATAAGCGTGCAAACCATGGAAAATAATTATTTAAGAAGTCGGTTTAGGATGCGCAAGGATCAATCTGGCATATTAGTGACGGATATCCACTTATTATCCAGTGCATTTTTGCGTCTCAAAGAAGGAGATGTCCTAATGGCCATCAACGGCCATCAAATTCATAACGATGGCCATGTTCATAATATTGGGTCTATGCGAAAAGTGGATTGGCGCTATTTGATTAATAATAGTGAACTGGGTGATGAGGTGACATTCTCCGTTCTGCGAAATGGTAAAGAGTGTTCGGAAAGGTTTACGTTAGAAAACTCTTTGAGAGCAACGAAAATCATTAGTGGCCTAGAGTTTGGCAAACCCCCCAGTTATTTTATGATTGCCGGTTTAATCTGTGCCCAGCCAGTGAACAAAAACTATATTTATGACACCAAAGAAATGTTCCCGAATAGACAAAAGAAATTTAAAGGGGAGCAGTTAATTGCGATTAACACGGTTTTAGCCACAGAATATACACAGGGATATAGTGGGTTTAGAGGGGAAATTATTGAGCGGGTGAATGGGCGCAACATTCATAATATGAATGATTTGGTTGAGGCCGTGGAAGAAAACCCTGGAAAAAACCATATGATAGAGTTGCATTCTGGGAAGCACTTAGTGGTACCTAATTTATCGAAGCCAGATGCGGCGGCGGCTTTAATTCAGTATGGCATTGAACATGATCGTTCTATTGATTTGGTCAAACAAGAACCTAGCAAAGATCCGTTAGAGACTTTGATGGGGTTAGATAGCCAGCCTGTATTATTTAGTGCGGGCAGCAGTGGCAGTTTAGCGTCAAAAGGAAAAGAGAAGGCACCACCTCCCCCTGTTGCGCTTGACCCAAATCAATCAGATGATGAGCTGGATGAATGGTTTGAAAAGCTGTCTATAGAGCAGAAGCCGAGTATACGACCTCATTAGATAAAAATAAATTAAATTAAAGATTAAAGATTAAAGATTAAAGATGCTAGGCCCCCTTCTGTAAAAGAAGGGTTTTTTACGAGGCTATATATTTCTATATAGTTTTATTTTTGAGTTGGCATTCAAATTTTTGAATATTTGATTAGATGATCCAGATTATTTGGCTCCCTTATGCTAAGTTTTAAGTCCTAAATCAACCCAAGTGCAATAGCGTCTTGTATATACCCTTTATGCTTCAAGATGCATCTTTTTTCGTCGTCTAAACGCGACCTTTAAAAGATGTCTTCTTGCAAAAAAACCAAAATAGAGTGACTATTCCTCACTTTTTTCAGTCGATATCTTTTATATCTCATAGTTATCCTTGAAATAAATAATGCATCTTGAAGCATAATGGGTATATGCTTCTAGGTTTACAGACTCATTTTTTTCAGACACAATCAAAGATCTCTTATAGTCTTAATTGAGAGGCATCATGTGTTGCACAGTATTATTATCGATGAAACCTTAAAAAGAGAGGCAGATTTTGATGGTTACTATCAAAAAACACAAAATATTTTATCGACCTATATGATAGAAAATGAATCTAAAGGTTGGTATTTTAAAGTATTAGATTATTCTCAAAAAGAGTTTCAAGCGATAAAGCAGACTAAGTCATTACGTGTGCTCAAAAAATCATTGCAAAATTTTAGCAAAAAGTTACGTTCCACAACAAATTGTTGTGTCTCATATTTTTTTTCAGATAAGGCGATTGAATCAGCAGGGGAGTATGTTGGTGTAGGAGGGGGCAGCACCCTTAAAAAAGATATTGAGGCCGTTATGACTCAAATCAATCCATATGCAACTGAGTATATAGTAGATGAACTATATAAAGGGTATATGCGATTGTTAGGCTTACCAGAATCAGATTTTTTATCGGCAGATAAGATACTATCCAACTCTAAAGAAACATTAGAAGTGATTAGTGAAATATTGCGATCCCCCCAACTTGCAGCTGGTTTTAAAAGAGAAATGATTGCGCACAGCCAAGATAGGTCACTCATGTATAGAGACCGTGTTCTGATTATGGACTTTAATAAGACATATTTAGACTATGATGAAAGCCGATCTGAATTTCGTCCTGGGTGTGGGAAAAAATAATATAAAATCAACCCCAGCTCAAATAATAAGATCAATGGTACAGCCAATAGAATTTGCGAAATAACATCAGGTGGCGTTAAAAGCATACCGAGAATAAAGCAACCGACTATAATATAACCACGTTTTTGGCTAAAGCGACTTTTACTTAGAATATTAAAATACAACGCAGAGTAGATAAGCATGGGTATTTGAAAGCATAAAGCAAAAGTCATCACCATATTAGACACAAAATGAAAATATGCCCCAATGTCGGTCATGACGGTGACTTGAGAAGGTGCAAAGTGGTAGAAAAAGCTTAATGCCAATGGGCAAACAACAAAAAATGCAAACAATCCGCCTAAATAAAATAAAAGAGTGCTTAAGGCAATCAATGGGAAAAATAATTTTTTCTCGTGCTGATACAGGCCAGGTGCGATAAAAGAGCAAATCTGGTATATAAAGATAGGGACAGTGGTAAATATGGCACATAGCATACTCAGTTTTACTAGAACGGTAAGGGGTGCCGTGACTTGAGTTGCAATAATTTGATAGCTGGGTAGATGCTTGAGCAAGTGTTGCCCCAAGTTATCAAATAAAGGCTGGCAAAAAACAAAGTAGCCTAAGAAAAAAACTAAAAATATGCCAACCGATATAATTAATTTTTTGCGTAACTCTATAATATGCGCAATAGCGTTGGGTATCAGTTCCGACATGGTGATTACTTTTCTTTAGGTGGCTGAATCGTTTGGTTTAGCTCTGACTTCAGGGCTTGGTATTGTTTTTTGGTTTTTCCAAATAGCTTGCCAAGCAATAGAGCGATACTGTGCAATTGTTGCGGTTTTAATACGCAAATTGCAACCAAAATAATGACAAGTAGTTCACTAAAACCAATGAAGCCCATTATGTGCTTTTATCCTCTTGTTCAGATTCTTTGAGACCTTTTCTAAAACCTTGTAAGGCTTTCCCTAAGTCTTCGCCGACATTACGCAGCTTTTTCGTGCCGAATAATACAATCACAATTAAAAAAATTAATAATAAAGAACCAGGACTAATGCCACCAATGCCCATGAGACACCTCGTATTTAAAAAGAGTAATTAAAATTTGGGTAATGGGCCACCACCCAACAAATGAAAATGTAAATGATAAATTTCTTGCCCGCTATCTTTCCCAGTATTAATAATCGTTCTGAATGAATCTATATTTTGCTGTTGGGCGAAATTTTTTAGGGATGTCATCATGTAGCCTAGTAAGTCACCATGCTCTTCCTGGACATCCTGTAAATTAGCAATATGAATTTTAGGGATGACTAATAAATGCACTTTCGCTTTAGGGTTGATATCTTTGATGACGAAAATTGTATCATCTTCATAAAGCTTCTCGGCAGGTACTTTGCCTTCCACCATATCGCAAAATAAGCACTGTCCCATATACATCTCCATTATATGTCAGTAAGTTAAGTAATGTTATTGCTTTTGATTTATTATAACAACAAAGTGTGCAAAATACTGCTTTGGCTTGATAACTTATCGGTTAGTAAACTTTTTCTCTTTTTTTTCGGTTTTATCATCTGTTGTTTTAGGCGCGGATGGTTTTTTATCATCGGCTGAACTCGCATAGGGATCTCTTTTTCTATCAGGGTGAGGGGGCGCTGATGGTTGCTCAGAAAGGCGAAGAGTCGCATATGGATTGTGAGTTTGGGCATCGTTATTATCGTTATTGAGGACGGGGGCAGAAGGATGTAAATCGGCATAGGCCAAACTTGAAGGGGGATTAATTTGTTGTCGAGGAACAGCTTGAGTCGATATTTGAGGTGGTTTCTTGAGTTGTTTCAGATCAAGGGTAGTACGCTGCAAAGCTTGTCGTCTGGGTTCTGACTGATCAATTTGAAGTTGCATTTGTTGCGCCCTGTGTTGGTTACGGACAATATTTTCTGTTAGTTCTGTTACTCTAGTCGGAATCTCTTTTTGTCGAGTTTTCTGGTGTGAAACGAGCTGCTCTAATGTCTGTTGTTTGGCTTTTTCTATTGGTAGGTATTTGTATTCTAAGTCATGGATTTTGGCTTCCAACTTTTCTATTTGTTTTGTTTTTTTCGCAGAGGCAGGCAGTCCTGTTTCTTGGGTTCGCTTTATCATGGCCTCTTTTTTAGACTCTAGCTGGTTTTTTAGTTTTTCAATGTTTTCTTCTCTACGTTCTATATTGTTATTCACTTTATCCAGTTTGGCGATATTATCATCTAGGGTTTCAGAGATCTCTTTTGTTTCTTTATTGAGAGCCGCTATTTCTTTGCTGTCTTGTAGCTCCTCATTCAAAGCAACTTTTAATGCCTTGTAGGTTTTAATGTTTTCGACCAATAATGTTTCTTGTTCATTTGCTTTTTCCAGTTCTTGGTTTAAAAGCTCGAGTTTTTCTTGCTCTTTTATCAGTCTGCCCGATAAACTGGCACGAGTATTGGTTAAAGTTTGTTTCTTTTGTCGTAGCGCGGCCAATTCCTGGTTGCAGTCAGTCAGCTTTTCTTTTAGAGACAAGATGCTACTTTGAATTTTCTCTACATCTGTTTTGAGTTCTGTTTCTTCAATGAGATATTGTTCTGATTCTTCATCACAGTCTTCAATCGCTAAATTAGCAGACATACACACATATTCTTTTATGGTCATCTCGGTAAACTCGGCATGGTATGCTTTGGATAACGCTTCTTTGTCTTTTGCGCTAGTGGCGTCTTGTAATAGTGTTTTTAATCTTAAACACTCAGCTTCGTGAGCCTCATGTTTTTCTTCATTGGCTTCAACTTCAGCTTCTAGTTTATCTTTTCGTATTTGAATGGCATCTTTTTTCTCTAACAACTGATCCAATTGTTGTATAGCTTCTTGTTGTTCTTGCTCATGCCCTTCAAGTTGCGCTATCAAGTCTTCTTGTAACGCAATTTGGGCTTCAATAGCACTATCCACTTGTTTCAGTTCGGCATCGCACTTTTGAATCTGTTCTTGTAAATCTTCAACAACAGCGGTTTGCGTTGTGATTTCTTGTGTTAATGCTTGCTGATAAAGGCGTATGTCTCTGAGTTCTTCATCACAAAGCTGAATGGCTCTGTCGACATCTCTGATTTTTTCTTCAATATCTTCTATATTTTTGGCTTGTTCGTTTACTAAGTTTAGCTGCTCTTGCTCGACGGCCTGAATAAGATTTTCAAATTCGGCGCGTTCTTTTTTGTTCTCAAGTAGTATTTCTGCAGAGAGATAGATAGACTTTAAAAAAGCGAGATATCCCATGAGAGTCATTTGATCTAAGATAAATGCTTTTTTCTGATTGTAATAAGCTTGATTAAAATTAAAGCGCTTTAATTCTTCTGCTTTTTGATTATTTATTTTCTGTTGCAACACATGTTTTGCATTCAGATTTTTTTGTTCCAGGCCAGACCAGTATTGTGTGGGCAGCAAAGACTTTTGTAAAGCACGTATGTAGGCTTCTCGTGCGACGAGTATTCTCCAAGAAATGTGACCTTGTATATTATTAGAGGCTAGTACCTTGATAGAATTCTCTGTCATGCCATAACGTTCTAATTGCCGATTAAAACGTTGAACTTGGTTCTCAGAAGTTAAAGGTACTGAGCTAATATACTCTTGCCCCAATATATTGTCATCTTGCAATATACTTTGTAAAAATGGATCTTTAGAAGATACTTTTGATTTGTCAGACATAATGGCCCTAATGATTGTAACGTCACGTAAAGAGAGTGTATTACTTCAAATATGTATCTATTAGGACTAGAAAATTGGTAAAAAGTTGCACTAAATGTAAGGTATTGAAAAAAAAGTAATTTATCTGAGGTTGATTGAAGCATGCCTGGTGATATGGGCGCTTTTTTGCTAGGCGTCATATGCCATTGGGGCGAGGGGGTAAAATGTGAATGGCTTTACCATTTTTTTAATAAGCAGAAGCCACCTAGCCCAGCTGTCAGTAAAGTTGCCGCCAACCCCCAGTGCTGTAGGGTTGCTTGGGGTAAGGTATTTAAACCTATTAGCGTTGCCGTTATGAGTAATGTGCAGCCTAAAGCCAATCGGGTAATAGCGGCGAAAGTGATATTCTTTTTGTGTTGAATTTTCTGCATGGATTGTGGCGCAAAGCTTTGTGTATAGTTTTGCAAATTGTGTACGATATCATGGATAGCTTCTGGCATGTCGGTCAGTTCATTTGCCCAGCGTGGAAATTTTTGCTTGATCTCTTTGAATAAGTGTTTGGGGCCAAATTGGGTTTTCATCCAGTTTTCTAAAAATGGCTTAGCCGTGTGCCATAAATCCAAATCAGGATAAAGCTGACGACCGAGTCCTTCCACGTTGAGTAACGTTTTTTGTAGTAACAACAGTTGCGGTTGTACTTCCATATTAAACTGTCTAGCAACTTGGAATAGGCGTAATAAAGTTTGCGCGAAAGAAATGTCTTTGAGTGGCTTCTCAAAGATGGGCTCGCTGACGGTGCGAATAGCGGCCTCAAAGGCAGCAAGAGATGTATTCATCGGCACCCAGCCTGAGTCTATATGTAAACGAGCGACCCTACGATAATCTCGTTTAAAAAAGGCAATAAAATTTTCGGCTAAATATCTTTGGTCGATAGGATTGAGCGTGCCCATAATTCCGAAATCTACAGCGACATAACGGGGAGACTCTGGGTTGGTCGTGTCAACAAAAATATTGCCTGGATGCATGTCCGCGTGGAAAAAGCAGTCTCTAAATACCTGAGTGAAGAATATTTCTACGCCACGTTCGGCGAGTACTTTTAAATTAACGTTTTGATCTTTTAAGCGGTCTATGTCACTGATTCTGGTGCCAGAGACACGCTCTTGTACTAAAACATTTTTACGACAATAGTCCCAATATATTTCAGGTACCGAGATAAGGTGAGAGCCGGAAAAATTTCGTTTTAACGACGATGCGCTAGCCGCTTCTCTGAGTAAATCTATTTCATCATGCAATGTTTGTTTGATTTCTTGAACAACAGCAACTGGTTTGAAGCGCTGGAATATAGAGACATGCTGTAATAACTTAGCAAAACTTTCTAATAATCGAATATCTCTTTTTATGTGTTGACGGATTTTAGGGCGAAGTACTTTCACGACCACCTCTTGGCCAGAATGTAATGTGGCCGCATGTACTTGTGAGATAGAGGCAGAGGCTATTGGCTTTGTGTCAAATTGAGCAAATAGAGAGTTTATGGATGCCCCTAAACTTTTTTCAATAATACTTTGTGCTAAAACACCATCAAAAGCCGGCACATTATCTTGGAGCTTTGTTAATTCAAAGGCAATATCATCTGGTAGTAAATCTTTTCGTGTTGATAGCATTTGACCAAATTTAACAAAGATAGGGCCAAGTTCTTCCAAAGCTAATCGAATAGCTTCGCCAGTAGGTTGTTGAGATTTTTTGAACCAGCGCCAGGGGAAAAAGAGAATTAAAAAATTTAAGGGGCGGAATAAGCGTGTATTCCAAACCAGCTGGTCTAGACCATGACGTAACAAGACAATATTTATGTAGATTAACCTGAATATTTGCATGATGGTGTCTTATTAAATTTAAAATTAGATCGGCTAGCTTTGGTTTTGTTGTTCTAAATAGAGGATTCGATTTTTTAAACTATTGATATCCTGGCAAAATTGATGAAAGGCCGCGCGAGGCACTAAAATATTAGCTTCATTTTGTAAGTAAAGCTTAATATCTTCTTTGCGCTCTTGTTGCCAGCGCTGATATATCTGTTTGCATTGTGCAATAAAATTTCCACTCAAAGCAACAAGCGGTTTGGGTATGCGTTTTTCAAATTGGCTGGCCCAATCCGGATCAAGGTTTTGAAAGGTTTCAAAAAGCGCTTGTGCAATAGCGGTTTCACCTGAAATTTCTATACCTTGCCCTGGTACAAAACGTTTATATTTAAAGATAATATCTAAATAAGCATTGAGAGGGCCGGATAACAGGCAGTGGCAGCTTTCGTCTGAAGCATCATGGGCTATTAATGAAAGCGCTTTGTTTTCTATCTGTAGGTTGTACTGACCTATTTGTGCGACCTGAATTTTTATGGTTTTATTCTGAAAGGGGCGTAAGTTATCAAAAGCGTAGGAATCGATACTCAATAATATCTTTTGTGACATCCCAAAGGCTAAGTTCAGGAGCTTAAGATTTGCCATTAGTATCTGAATCCTTTATGTATGGAGACTACGCCAAAACAAATGTTTTGGTATTCGCAATCATCAAATCCAGAGTCTAAAAAAAGCTGTTGCAGGGCTTCTTGGTTTTCATGTTTGCGAATAGATTCTGCTAGATATTGGTAGCTTGCCCCATCATTTGCAAATAATTGCCCCAGCTTAGGTAAAAGCTTAAATGAATATTGATCATAAATTTTCGCTAGCATAGGTTGGGTGCAATGGGAGAACTCCAGTACAATTAATTGTCCGCCTGGTTTTAAACTCGCATAAATACTCTTGAGTGCTTTGGCTTTATCGGTAACGTTCCTCAGGCCAAATCCAATAAAGACTCGATCAAACGTGCTTGGGGCAAAAGGTAAACATTCTGCATTGGCTTGAACAAAATGAATATTCTGGTGTATTCCCTGATCAAGCAAGCGTTCATAGCCTTTATTGAGCATGCTGGCGTTGATATCAGAGGCATAAATCTGGGCGTTGCCTTTCAGTGTGGAATGAATTTGAGCCGTAAGGTCGCATGTACCCGCAGCCAGATCTAAAATAGTTTGGTTTTTACGTAGCTGAGCACAACGAATCGCATGTTTCTTCCACAGACGATGAATGCCAAAAGACATCAAATCATTCATGAGGTCATATTGATCCGTGACTGAGTCAAAGACTTCTTTGACCATTCCTTGCTTTTGTTCTTTGGGTACGTCCTTGAACCCAAAGTGTGTTTTTTCATCCATTATATTTATTATTTTTTAGAGTATAAATTGACTTAAGTCTTGATCCTGAACGATATCAGATAGTTGGGATTCGACATAGGTCTTGTCTATGGTCACTGTTTTATCATTTAATTCGCTGGCTTCGAAGGATAAGTTTTCGAGCAGTCTTTCCATCACAGTGTGCAAACGTCTGGCACCTATATTTTCCGTATTTTCATTAATTTGCCATGCCATTTGAGAAATTCTTTCTATGCCTTCTTTTTCAAATGTGATCTCTAACCCTTCAGTATTCATCAGTGCTTGATATTGCTCTGTGAGGGAGGCATCTGGTTCAGTTAAGATGCGTGTAAAATCATTCACTGTGAGAGCATTGAGTTCAACCCGAATAGGTAGGCGGCCTTGTAATTCTGGGATGAGATCAGAGGGTTTGGATAAGTGGAAGGCGCCGGAAGCGATAAATAAGATATGATCAGATTTGATCATGCCATATTTGGTTGAAACCGTTGAGCCTTCTACTAGGGGCAACAAATCACGCTGCACACCTTCTCTTGAGACGTCGCCACCACTTTGATTTTCTGAGCGAGAAGTGACTTTGTCAATTTCATCTAAGAATACAATACCATTTTGCTCTACATTTTCTACCGCAGTGGCTTTGACTTCTTCTTCATTGACTAGCTTTTCGGCTTCTTCTTCTTGTAGCAGCTTCAAGGCCTCTTTAATTTGCAGTTTTCGGTTTTTTGTTTTGTCACTAGACATATTTTGGAACATGCCCTGCAGTTGGTTGGTCATTTCTTCCATGCCAGGTGGCGCCATAATTTCCACCCCAATAGAGGGTGCTGCGATTTCAATTTCAATTTCCTGGTTGTCAAGCTCACCGTTACGTAATTTCTTTCTAAAAGAATCTCTTGCTGCGCTTTTTGGGGGCATGTCATCTTCTGCGGGCGCATTTTTGAAGCCTGGGCCAGGTACCAAAATATCCAGAATACGATCCTCGGCAAAGGTTTCTGCTCGAGTTCTTTCTTTAGCAACCGCTTGTTCTTTTGTGAGTTTATAAGAGATATCTGCTAAGTCTCTTATGATAGACTCCACATCACGACCGACATAACCGACTTCTGTGAATTTGGTGGCTTCCACTTTAATAAAAGGTGCATTAGCCAGTTTTGCGAGTCGTCTGGCAATTTCAGTTTTGCCCACACCGGTAGGGCCAATCATTAGGATGTTTTTGGGGGTAATCTCGTTACGTAATGGTTCACTAACTTGCATGCGTCTATAACGGTTTCTCAGGGCAATAGCGACAGCGCGTTTGGCTGCATCTTGACCAATAATATGTTTGTTAAGTTCATGCACGATTTCTCGAGGCGTCATCACCGGAGTGGTCATATTAAAACCCTTTTTATTCTTCTATGGTTAATTCTTCGATAGTATGATGATGGTTTGTATAAACACAAATATCAGCAGCGATATTCAAAGATTTTTTAATGATCTCCTTAGGAGACAAATCTGTATTTTCTAATAAGGCGGTTGCTGCTGATTGGGCAAATGGTCCACCTGACCCAATGGCAATCAGTCCTTTTTCAGGCTCGATGACATCTCCATTTCCCGAAATAATTAATGAGGCGCTGTGATCGGCCACCGCGAGCAAAGCCTCTAGTTTGCGTAAAATTTTATCTGTACGCCAATCCTTGGCTAACTCCACTGCGGCTCTGGTTAAGTGTCCATGATGCTTATCTAGCTTACCTTCAAAACGTTCGAATAAAGTAAAAGCGTCTGCCGTGCCCCCAGCAAAACCAGCAATGACTTTTTTATTATGCAGGCGACGAACTTTTACTGCATTGCCTTTTAGAATAGTATTCCCCAAAGAGACTTGACCATCGCCTCCGAGGGCTACTTTATTCCCTCTTCTAACTGAAACAATAGTGGTACCGCGAAATTGTTCCAAAACAACCTCCAACTGCTAAATAGATTGATTATACGTTTATTTTGAGTACGAAACTATTCATTTTTTGTTTCGATTCTAACTTTACCTGGATAGACTTGGCATAGTTTTTATCATCAAATGGTCCTAAGTAGACTCTATACCAGGTTTCATCGTGCCTCATTTTAATGGATTGGATTTTTGATTCAAAGCCTTTGAGTGCTAATGTTGCTTTTAGTGATTCAGCTTGATTGTAAGAGCGAAAAGAAGCGACTTGAAGAATGTAATGACTTGGTAATGTTAGTGGAGCAGGTAATGTTTTAATTTTTTTAGTTTTTTTTGCAAGTTGTGCCACTTGCTTTAATTTTTTCGCCTGCGCTTCGTTTGCAGGTGGTACTTCTGGCATCTCGACACTCATGTTGGGCAATAGCGTATAGAAATCAAACCGTGTCGCTTCAGAACTTAGGTCTTCTATTGGGACTGAGTTGGTTTCGGTTGAAACAGGTGCTACAGGCGCTTCTTCGATAGTAATGGTTTGTGAGGCTTGTTGTGGGGTTTGTACTGGCTTGTTTGTTGCATTATGGTCGAGCACTTTCCAGTCAAGCAATGCAAAAAGGAAAAAGCCAATGGCAATGCCCGTTGTCAGCCAGGCCCAGGGAGGGAAAAAGCTCGCATTTTCGTTGTATCTGTTGTTGTGCCCTGGTTTTGTTCGTGCACGATTTTGGAATTCATTGCTTTTATTCTTTGCATAGTCTTTGGTCATGGTTTGTCTGTCTCTATTTTGTGCCGTACTGTACTGAATTTTAAATCATTTCAATGGGATCTACATCTAGTGACCATCTTAGTTTTCTGCCGAGTTTAGATGACTCTAGTAGGTAGGAAGAATAACTTATAGCCTTATGTAAAGACTTGCGATCTTCCGCTTGTAGTAAAAGTTGATAGTGGTATCGCCCTTGACGTTTGTGGAAGGGACTAGGCACGGGGCCTTTAATCTGAATAGTGCCGTCTGGGTATTGTGTTTTCAAGCTCTGCTGGGTTTGCATTAAAAAATTTTCTGGTAATTCTGTTTGCGTATGGTTGGCGCGGATTAGGGCCAGGTGTGAAAATGGTGGTAAATGAGAACGCTGCCTTTGAGCTAGCAATGTCTCGGCTAATTGGCTGTAATCTTGAGAGCAGATTTGACTCATAAAAGGGTGTTCTGGATGGAATGTTTGAATGAGTACACGCCCAGCCTGGTGGACTCGACCTGCACGACCAGAGACTTGGATTAAGAGTTGGGCCATTCTTTCTTGTGCTCTAAAATCTGCGCTAAACAAACCACCATCGGCATCGAGAATCGCAACAAGTGCTAGGTGTGGGAAGTGATGCCCTTTGGCTAAGATTTGTGTGCCGATTAAAATTTGGGCATCGTGATTATGAGCTTGATCTAGCAGGGTATCTAAACTGCCTTTTTTTCGCGTGGTATCGCTGTCGATTCGCGCAATAGTTTGGTTTGGAAAAGCTTGGCATATCGCCTCTTCCACTTTTTCTGTGCCTTGGCCTATGGCATTTAACGCTTCACTTTTACATTCAGGGCATTGGGATGGTAAAAACATTACGCGCTCACAATGGTGGCAAATTAATTTATTTTTACTTAAATGGTAGGTTAATTTTGATTCGCAGTTCGGGCACTCTGCAAACCAGCCACAGTCAAAGCACATATAGACCGGCGCAAAGCCTCTGCGGTTAATGAATAAAAGTACTTGTGCTTTTTTTGCGATTGTTTTTTTTATTTGGTCCAATAAAGCAGCCGATAATCCACTTTTTAATTTTTTATGTCGTACATCAATAAGCTCAATTTTTGGTAAGGCAACTTTGGTGGCTCTCGTGGGCAGGAGACAAAGTTGGTATTTGCCGAGTGCGGCATTATGTAAAGATTCAAATGAGGGGGTTGCTGAGCCTAAGATAACAGGAATCTTGAGCAGCATACTTCTGAGCACGGCTAAATCTCGAGCAGAATATCTAAAACCTTCTTGCTGTTTAAAGGAAGGATCGTGTTCTTCATCCACAACAATTAACCCCAGACTTTGAAAAGGCAAAAATAGTGCTGAGCGTGTGCCAATGACAACTTTTATATTTTGTTGCTGTATATTTAGAAAAACATCGCGTCGTTTAGCCGGTGTTAGCTGAGAGTGGTAACTCGCAACCTGTCCACCAAATCGTTCCTCAAAACGGGTTAATGTTTGGGGTGTGAGAGAAATTTCGGGGACTAATATTAAGACCTGTTTATCTGTTTGTAATAATTGTCGAGCAATCTCTAGGTATACTTCTGTTTTTCCACTACCGGTAATACCTTGTAGTAAATAGGTTGCATAATGATCTCGCTGTGCAAGGATATTGGTAATGGCTTTGTCTTGCTCTGGACTAAACTGGTAGGGGCTTGTTTGTGAAATTGATTCTGGCACGGCCTTGGGGGTTTTGAGTTTTTTATCTTGTTTGAGCGCCTGGGGCAAGCCCGAGAAAACAACCTCGCCAATGGGGTGATGATAATAATTTGCGGCTTTGTAGAAAAAAGTCAATAAATCTTTAGGAAATAAAGGTGTCTCATCTAAAAGTGCTGTAATGGGTTTTAACTTGGCCAGCTCAAATTCTGATTCTTGGGCAATATCCATTACGACGCCAACCAGAGTCCGCCGTCCAAAGGGGACTTGTACACGAACCCCTGGCAGGATTGCCTGCTCAGTCTTTGTTTTGGGTGGCAGGTAATCGAACAGCCTTCTCAACGGGGTAGGCAAAGCTACTTTTAAAATCACTGTGTTTTGACCCATACCCTAAAGTTCCTGCTAATGAGACCGATAATATAATTGTCCATGTCGCAACCGTTATTTAATACAATGACGGTCGCCTGCAACGCGAAACATCCAAGCGATAGCGAGGATGCTGCCGAGAAGGCAGAAAAGCTTAAAGCGTCTGTATTTTGCAGGCGCTTTTTTATGGGGAAGGGAATACTTTTTAGCTAGATAGCCCAGCAATAATATGCGCCCCAAGTTAAGCTACTTTGGTCACTAGCTTACCTTGTGCTGCTAATAAGCCCCGTAACAAATCTGGCCTATTGGTAATAATACCATCAACGCCATAAGCAATCATGGTTTGCATATCTTTTGGTTGGTCAACGGTCCAAACATTGACTTTTAAGCCTAGTTCCCGTGCCTCTGCTAACAGCTCGGGGGTAAGTTCATTATAATTTGGACACCAAATTGAACCGCCTAACTTTTTAATGAGTTTAGGGTAGGACATATTTAAATTGACAATATCGTGACCGGCTAGCCAGGCGGAATAGTTTGGTTGTTTGATTAAGTCGTCATGGTCGCTTAAATAGGATGTGGTGACTTCTGGTGCGAGCTGTTGCAAGAGTAGTAGATTTCGCCAGTCAAAAGAGTGAACTTCAACCTGGGATGTATAGTTTTCGGCATGTAACACTTGTATTAAAGCCATGACAATTGCTTGAGGACTTGCGCTATGCGGTTGGTGTGGATCTGTTTTGATCTCTATTTGCAAACGAGTGGGTTGGTGGGACTTTTTTAATTGCTCGATGACTTGTTGTAGGGTTGGGATTTTGGCTTCAGCAAGCTGACATTGCAGAGGGAAATTTTGTTGACATACTTTGCAATTTGGATTCATTTGCCCAACATCGTATTGTCCTAGCTCTTCGTATGTTAACTGTTGTATTGCTGGCCCTGGAATTTTTAACCAGGTTTTTTCTAAGGTGCGGGTTAGGTTGGGGTTTAAGTTTAAATCATGATGGGCTACAACGATGTTATCTTGAGTGAGCCCTATATCAACATCAATGACATCGACGCCAATACTTAATGCGGAGGCAATAGCGGCAAGCGTGTTTTCTGGCACAAGGCCTGCCCCACCGCGATGAGCGTAGATTTCGATAGCAAAAAGTTGAGTGCTAAAGGCCAAGGAAAGACACAGCGCAGCCAGCTGCCTGAAGAACATACTTCTATAAGCCATTCTTGGTATCCTTTCGTTCACTTATAAAGCTTGGGGTCTATATTGGCAAATTACTATTAAAGCGCGAGGGAGAGCAATAGAGGTTTATACTATGTTAAATAAATCTAATGGTGCCTTGAAAGGTAAGCCTATGGCGCATTCCTGGTATTTGTTTATAGGGATGCGCGTCGTTTATGCTTTGATGTTAGTTTTTTATCTAGAGTTAGTATGTCTGGATCGTTCATAGCAGTCCCGGGGGGGCTGGATTTAGATCTGGAAGCGTCGCTTATATCTGGGCTTGTATTTCTAGTAGGTCGGTAGGCCGCTTCAAGATCTTCAAGTCTCTTACTGAGTGCCTCAAGCCTTCTCTCATGCTCTTCTGTTTTTGCATCTAATTCAGCTCGAGCAACCAGTTCATTATATTTTAAGTAACCGGCAAACAGTGATACGCCCACAACAACGGTAAACAATGCCAGCTCAGTCAAAAAGAATTCGGGAAACAAAAATCCAACTAATGGAATACCACCGGCCAAAATACCTGACATAGCTAATATAATCGGCAAAATTTGGACGCTGGTTTTTAGGGTTGAGGCGGTTGCTGATACGGCCATAGACCATTTAGTAAATTCATCAATGTGAGGCTGGTATTGGGCCCATTTTCGCAAAGCATAAGCTTTCATAAATTCGCCAATATTTTTTATGTCATCAGCGGCAGTAGTGTGATGAAGGATAACCCAGTTTTTCATATTGATGATATTTTGGTAGAGCGCAATTATCGCGGTGATGGCACGCTTGTAATAATGCTGGAATATTTTTTGAGCTGAGTTGATATGGTATTTGCTTGCGATAGTTAATTTTTCATAGTTTTGTTGGCAGCTTAACCCGAAGTTTTGTATTTTTTTAGTTGTTGATCCCCAGTAAGTATGGAGAAGTTGCCTAAAGTTAACCCAATGTCTTTTAGAGGCGAAGGCGATTTTTGAGAGCAGAGCATTGAGCTGTCTGTACATAATAAGGTTCCGAGCTTTAATTAGCTAGCTATCCTACCATTTATTAAAAGAGGAGTAAATGGGGGCTCATAAAATTAAACAGGAAGCCAGCTGACTACATGGCGGCAGATAGATTTTATTATTTTGTGTAGATTTTTTTCTTTGATTGTAAAAGGGGGGGCAGCGTAAACGATATTGCCAAAAGGGCGACACCATAAGCCATCAGCCAAAAACTGGGCACTAAACCAAGCAAAATCTTCTGAGGATAAAGTTTGGCATAGCTCTATGGCGGCAATGGCACCTTTGATACGAACGTCTTTTACTTGAGGTAGTGCGTTTAATGTTTTAAAACCCAGTATGAATTGTTGTTCTATATCTGTGACTTGTTGTTGCCATTTATTTTCCTCTAATAAATCTAAGCTCGCATTGGCTGCGGCACAAGCGAGAGCATTACCCATAAAAGTTGGACCGTGCATGAGTGCTTTATCAGAATTATCGGAAAGAAAAGTTTGATAAATAGGGGTGCGTGTAATAACCGCTGCCAGCGGCAATGTGCCTCCAGTTAAGGCTTTTGATAGACAAATGATATCAGGGATAATATCAGCTTGTTCAAATGCGAACATGGATCCCGTACGGCCAAAGCCGGTGAAAATTTCATCAACCATAAAACAAATATTATACTTCTTGCAAAGCTGTGCTATTTTTTTGAGTTGTAAGGGCGTGTGCATTTTCATGCCTCCAGCGCCTTGAACCAAAGGCTCAATAATGACGCCGGCTAAATCTTCTTGGTGTTGAATGAGTAGGCTTTCAAAATCCTGAATATCCAGAGAGGTCTTGGGTAGCTTGCACATTAATTGTGGTGGTAATGCGGAACCAAAAATATGGTGCATACCTTCTTCAGGATCACAAATAGACATGGCATAGAGTGTGTCGCCATGGTAGCTATGTTGAAAATGTAAAAATTTGGTTTTATTTTTTCCCACGTTGATGGCAGATTGTATGGCAATTTTCATAGCCACTTCGATGGCTTCGGAACCGGTATTGGCCAAAAAAACATGATTTAGATCATTTGGCAGCATCCTAGTGAGTCGATGGCAAAGCGTCTCTGCTTGGGGGTGAATAATACCACCCAGCATAACGTGAGGCATAATTTGAGCTTGGTTTTGGATGGCTTGTACAATATGAGGGTGGTTGTAGCCATGACAAGCGGTCCACCAAGAGCTGATAGCGTCAACAAGTTTTATACCATTATCAGTAATGAGGTATTCTTTTTCCGTTGCGACTACTTTTATGGGGAGCGCCGCTGTTTGCATTTGCGTGTAGGGCAGCCAAATCTGATGATCCATTTATGTTTTGCTCTGGTTAACTAAGATTGCGTAAAAGCTAATAAAATAGGCTCTTTGTGTCAATATAGAGCGAAAATTGGTTAACCACATGATTTAAGTGAGCATGCGCATGAATACTATTTTCATAACGGGGACGGGAACAGATATAGGTAAGACCTACGTTACCCACAGCTTATTAGAATATGACAGGCATCAAAAATCACGTTTGACTGCATTAAAGCCACTAATATCAGGCCTGACGCAGGAAAATGTAAATCAAAGTGACACGGCTTTACTTTTATCTGGTATGGGGTTGGAGGTCATAGAAGAGAATATGCAAAAAATATCTCCTTGGCGTTATCAAACCCCTGTCGCGCCCGATCTGGCGCAGCGCATTGAAAAAAAATCCTTCCATTTTTCATCACTGATAGATTTCTGTGAGGCGCAAATTAAATGGGCAAAACAAAATGATCAACAAATGCTCATTGAGGGTGTTGGGGGTCTTATGTCACCCATTAGCTCAAATAAAACGGTGCTAGATTGGATTAATGACTTGTCACTTCCTGTCTTGCTTGTTGCGGGAACCTATTTAGGTAGTATCAGTCACACTTTAACATGTCTATCAGTGTTGAATGCGAACAAAATTCCAGTTTTAGGTGTTGTTTTAAATGAAAGTATTAATAGTACAGTGAATATTTTTGAGACAAGACGTAGTCTGATGCAATTCACAAAGGTCCCCATTTTTATTTATTATTATCAGCAAAATCTTAATAAGACCGTGGCCAATTTATATGCCCATTTGTTTTGAGAGGAAGGGCTTTTTTTTGCCGATTAAGGCTGGTAATTTAGCATGAGCATGGTTAAAACATAATTAATAGAATTTATGTTGTTTTTCCATAGTGACGTATTTTCCAGCGTATGCTAATGCGTGCTTTTTCTTCTAAAAGTAATAAAATCGGTATCATGAATAATACCAAGAAGGTCGTGAAGAATAAGCCAAAGCAGATAGAGATGGCCATAGGAATTAAAAACTGCGCTTGAACAGATGTTTCAAACAGCAAAGGGAGTAAACCAGCAATAGTCGTGACAGAAGTGAGTATGACTGCACGCAGCCTAAGCCTGGTGGCCTCTACAATAGCGTGCTGCATTTTCATCCCTTTGGCAATGAGCTCGTGATAGAAAGAAACCAAAATAATAGAATCATTGACCACAATGCCCGCCAAACCAAAAAATCCAAAGAGTGATAATATGGTCATGTCCATGCCCATCACCCAATGACCAAATATGGCGCCCGTAATGCCAAAGGGCAAGATAGCCATGACGACCAAAGGCTGTGAGTAAGAAGAGAATACCCAAGTTAAAATTAAGTAAATTAGGGCGACGGCTAAGAAGACGCCGCGTCCCATATCCCCTAAAGTTTGAGCTTGATCTTCAGATTTTCCCTTGAGTTTATATTCTATGCCATATTTCTCTATAAGTTCTGATAGGGTGTTCTGCTCCAAGAATGCTAAGACATCTGTGGCCAAGATTTGTTGGCTGTCTAGTTCAGCCGAAACACGATTGACCAGTAAGCCATCGCTGTGCTTCAGTTCGGCCAGTCCCGTTTTTTCTTCAAAATATGCGACAGTATTTAATGGTACCATTTGGCCAGTGGGTGTTAAAATTGGATAATGTCCCAATGTGGCAAGATCACGCCTTTCCACTTCAGGGAGTATTGCTCGGATTTCAATTTCATCTTCTTGGTCGTTTACAATTTGAATAATAGTGCCATCAAATGCGGCCCGTAGTTGTTGCCCTAAAGATTGTATTGTTATATTTAAGCTTTCCGCTTGAGGTGTTAAACGATAGATAAGTTCTGGTTTTCCATATGGAAGATTATCTCCAATATTAAAAACGCCATCAAAGCTAGAGAGCGCTTTTTGTAACTCTAGAGAGGCTTGTTTTAACTTTTTGGCATCCGTGCCGATTAAGTCAATTTCTATATCTTGACCAGGCGGTCCGCCACGCCTAGAAAAGATAGTAAATTTTTCTAAGCCTGGCGGGATGATTACTTTTTCTTTCCATTGCGAAATAAAATCGTTGTTATTTATGTTTCTTTGATCTGGAGTGGTTAGTTCAATTTTTATACTGGCGAGGTGATCCGCTGAAGCAGAGCTCGTATTTGCCACAGAGACACCTTGGTTATAATAGCTGAGGGCGCTTAAAAGAATGGGTGTTTTCTCTTTTTCATTGACTTCTGCTACTGTGTCATTGAGTGCAGACTCCACAGACTTGACGAATTGCTGGACTATTTTTTGTGGTGTTCCTGCGACAAACTGAATATGTGCGTTGATAATGCCACTATCCGCGGCGGGGAAAAAATTAAATCCAACTCGGCCTGTGAGGGGTAAAGATAAAACAACAACCAAAATGGCAAGGGAAATACTTAAACTCACGGGTTTGTTTCTAAGAGACCAGTCAACCCAACCTGTAAAATATTCATCTCTAAAAGTGGTAAATTTTTGATCAAATGATATGCGGACACGCTCTAAAAAACTTGTATTGGTATTTTTTTTTGTTGAACGAGAAAAACTATGTGCGATATGTCCTGGTAGGATAAAAAAACATTCTAATAAAGATGCGAGAATAACACAAATTGCCACAAAAGGAATATCAAATAATATTGATCCAATAATGCCACCAATCATCATTAATGGTAAAAAAGCGGCAATGGTTGTTAGGGAGGATGCAATCACCGGGGTTAGCATTCTTAAGGCGCCTAGTGGGGCAGCTTGATGAGCAGGGACACCATTTTGTATGCGCCAATAAGCATTTTCACCGACAACAATAGTGTCATCCACAATAATGCCTAATGTCATAATTAATGCAAACAAGCTGACCATATTAATAGAGCCGCCAAATAAGTATAGAAGACCTAAAGCGGCGGAAAATGAGACAGGGATTCCTATGGCCACCCAAAAAGCAATGCGCTTTTCTAAAAACAAAAAAAGCGTAATAATAATGAGAAACAGCCCTTGCGAGCCATTCTTAATTAATAGTGAAATTCGCTCAAAAATGGGCTTCCAAGATTGATCATAAATGAGCATCTTAACAGAGTCACCATACAGCGCGCGCGTTTCACTAAGCCATTCTTCTAAGATTTTCGCTGAGCGCAGGGAGTCTGCGCCTTCTGTTCTTTGAAGCTTTAGTTCAATAGCGGGCATTCCTTGGTAGGTTAACAAAACTTCATTTTTTTGGGCCCGCTCATGGATATTAACCACTTGCTTTAACGGTAACCGTAACGCAGATGCGCCTTGTAAGGAGAGTTCACTAAAATCATAAGGATTGTCATATTGGCCAGGACTTTTTATTGCGTGGCCCCATTCGTCTTCACCAGCGGTACCCGCAGGTAAAATGGTGCTTTCTTGGGATAGCCGCTCGGCGATTTGGGGTATGGATTGATTCAGGTTATATAATATTTCACTTGAGAGTGGGACGACAATCTCTAAGTCAGGAAGACCGATGAGGCTGATTTTTGCTATGCCTTTGGCAAGCAAGGTTCTTTTAAATTCATAGGCTAAAGGTCGTAAAGCTTCTATATTTTTAGGGCCATAAATTATCAGCGATGCTATGTTTTCAAAGCGTTCGACTTTTGAAATTAATGGGGGCTCAGTCTCTAATGGCAAATTTCGAATTAAGTTGACTTTTTGTTTCACATCCTCTAATGCTTGGTCAATATCAGCATTTTTAACGAACTCTAGTGCAATGGTTGATACACCTTCAGCAGACGTTGAGGTCATTTCTTTCACATAGTTTATACTGGTTAACTCTTGTTCAACAGGTATGGTAATGGCTTTTTCTATATCAGCAGCACTTGCACCAGGCCAAATAATTTGTACCTGAATGACATCTAGTTGAAATGTGGGTAAAAATTGTGTGTTGAGTTTAGAGATAGCCCATATGCCAGAAAATAATAATAAGAGCATTAGAATATTGCTAGCGACTTTATGTTGGCTGATGAGGCTAATTAAGTTATTTTTTCTCACGTATGACAACCTTGAGTGCATCTCTGGCATACGGTAGGCGTGTGATCAGTACACGATCTTGATTTTTTAATGTCTCACCTTGAATCAGCATGAACTTTTGATTATTGTTGTTAAAGTACTCACCTACCAGGTTTACCGGTACGGCCTGTAAGCGTAAGTCATTGTCTTTTTCGGTAACTTTATAAACAATATAACCATCAGAGATATCATAAAGTGCGGTAAAAGGTATTGATATTAAGTTGTCTTTGGGTGGTAGTCGGACTTTTAATTTGACTGTTTGGCCGATACGCAAAGGAGGGTTGGGTTCTTGGATTCTAAACAAAGCTTCAATTCCAGCTTGGTCACGATTGATTTCACCTGCCAGTCTACTGAGTGTAATATTGAGGTTAGATTCTAAGTTTGATATTGTCGCTGAAATAACTTCTTTTTTCTCCAGGGCATTTTGTAATATATTAATTTGATCAGTTGGGAACTGTGCACGGATTTCTAAGTGTTCAGTATCATATAAGCTAATTAATTCTTGATTATTTTGAACCCTGTCGCCTATGGAAATGGCTCTGTTGTTAATGCGACCATTGAAAGGTGCAATAATACGAGTACGCGAGAGATTCAGCTTCGCAATATCCAGTTTAGCGACCTCACGGGCTTTATCGGCTTCTAGTTGTTTTAATTCTTGCTCAAAATTATCAATTGTTCTTTTACGTTCATTTAGAGAAATGATTTCTCTGAACAGTTTAATTTGCGTTTCTTCAATATTGGCTTGAGAGGCGACACTTTTTTTAGCCAATTTTTGTTGGCGCTCTACTGCGCTTTTAGACAAGTTGATGAGTTTATTTTGTTGCTCATATATTATTTTATCAAAGATGTTTTTGTTTTTTATTTCTTCGATAAGTGCTTCTAATCTCGATACATTCGTGGCCTGTTCCGTGACATTCAGTTTCGCATCGATGGGATTTATTTGAGCCAGCTTATCACCTTTTTTAAAATTTAAGCCTTCCTGTGCTACCAAGGATTCTACATAGCCTGTAATGCCTGCTCTGAGAGTTGTATTGTAAAGGGATTCCACCGTGCCAAAAATAAGCATGTTGGGAGAGTAATTTTTCTTCTCGATTTCAAGAACATTAACTGGCCATGCCACTTCCTCGGGAGGCAAAGGATTGGTCGATGGGGCGGTGAAAAACATCCAGGCAGATATCAAAATGGCCCCTATGGCGATCCATATAGGCAATAGCTTAGGGGATAGTTGCTTTAATGCCATATAACCTATTTGTTTCCAGCAGAGTGTTAATATTATATATCTATGCTTAATTATACTATAGATTAGGATATACCAAGATTATATATTCATGCAGATAACTTATTAGGTTCGATGCGCTATCTTTGACTTTCTGCTTAAGAATATGAGGGAAATTGATAGAAACATTAGTAAATATTTGACAGCAATATACTGATCTTATACCTTGTGTTAGCTTAAGTATTAACTAGGATCTGCTGTTATGTTATTTCTCAAATTTCCGACTTTTTCAGATTTAGCCAGAATCAGTACCGGGCGGGCGCCCATGTTAAAAGGGTTACTACCCCCCTTTGGTACGGCTTTGGCTTTGTTGGCAATGACATTTGTCATTAGTGGTGGGTGGTGGTTGTGGGCAGGTGTTGCTGCTAGCTCGGCTTTATTTTTGCCATTTTATGCTAAAACATTTGCGGCAGTATGTGGCTTAACCATTCTCAATTTTATTTTCCAAAAAGACATACAACATGCGATTCATGCAGCTCGTCCCATTGAAGATAAATTTACATATGATCCAGAAAACCCAACGAAACCTAACAAGTTAGTTGATGACTTGGTTTCACAGCTTAATAACTATTTTAAAAAAAAATATGGTGATAAACATGTTGATATGCCAAGACCTAGGTTGGCAACGACATCCCATGAGCACTTTGAAATGGACACTATTTTGGGCATGAATCCATGGCACAGTGAAATATTATTTGCGAGTGGATTTTTTAATCATCATCATTCGAAAATGGATCAAAGAATGATGGCGGCTGCGATTACCAAAGAGCTGGCTAAAATATATATGAGGCGTGGTTCTTCGGGTCTTATCGTGCAGATGGGTATGGATATGCTCAATACGCTACAAGCTTTACAAAATGCGAATAGCTTTTTTAAAGTTTTGGGTATTTTGACCTGGCCATTACAATTTTTATTCTTAGTGGAGCGTTCTATTAAGCGTTCTTATGAATATGAAGCAAGCAAAATAGTCATTGAGTTAGGCCGAGGCACAGATTTATACCGTTTTTTAGATAAAGATCCTTGCCCTACATTAACAAAAAAGCCAGATTTAGCCGCCCTAAGTGCGCAGAGAGATGCGCAAAAACGCCCAGCGTATGATGGACCGTTAAAATCTATATTTGGCCCAATACATAAGTGGATAGTTGATAACCTTGAGATCCCTAGTGACCACCATGAGCATAATATATTGTTTGTAGCGATATCTGGCATAGTGCGAGAGAGCTTGTTATATATTAATGAGCTTTATGCCAGTGCGCCGCGTGGCAGTCGATTAAGAGAGTTTGTATTATCTGAACTACAAAAACGAGACGGCGTTAAAGATGCCATATTGGATCATCTTGAAGCCGATATTCAGGTCAATGAGCCGCATCAATCAATGAAGCCCTATGAGCCTATTAGTTTAAAGGGAACTGGTTTTGCTAAACATGCGCACCAGCATGGACATTCTCACGGGCATACTTCTCATTTAGATGATGTAAGAGAACAGGCCTTGTCAGCATCAGGGGACAATGTTGTGGCTTTTAGCCGGCATGTTGTGGAGCAAGGTGTGCAACAAGGTACCGCGGACTCAGGTGTTGGACAACCTCAAGAAAAATCCAAACAGAAAAAACTCTGAGAGACTATCATTTAATGCCATTTGCCCTCCACTAAGGGGGGCTCTCCAGGCCACCCGCTCTAAATACCCCTTAATACAAGGTATGCAACTAAGTTTTTATTCTCTTCGTTACCCCCTCAAATCGCCAAAAATAATAACTTTAAAGGATATATCAGTAAAAATATGTGTGGTGTTGTTATTGTGGTAGTTATTAAGGTAACATGCACACCTATTTTTCTTTTTGGATTCGATTTTACTTATGTATTCAGATGACGTCATTTTAGACACAAATTTCTCACAGCAAAATACGGATACATGGATGATAGCGGATTGCTTTTATTGCGACTCTCTTGGTGTAGAGACTGTAGTAGGCCGGGATCTTTTAGAGGTGAGTCCACAGCAAAATATTCTTCAGCCGGACTTATTGACGGAGCTTGGGCTTAGTTCTTTGATAACAGGCAAGGCGCTCATAAAACAAGTATACGACGTGTTGGACTTTCAGGGGGTGCTAGGTGAGGAGCTTAGTCCAATAAAGGACGGCCAGCTTAAAGAGATATTGCCACTGAATGATATTGAAACACATTACAATAGGGTTTTGGAGCCTTTTGATGATCTCCTAAATATCTCAAGTTATGAATATGGTGCTTTTGGGTTAGGAGGCAAAGACAAAGAGCTAGCGCATGTTGATAATTATGCATTAATGGAAATTAACAGAAATGAAACGAGTCTTATCGTTGGCAGTATCCACTTTCCAAGTAGCCAGCCTGTTGCCTTTCAGCTAAAAAATTTGACGCCCCTGCTAGACGATATATATGGGCGTATAGAGATTAATGATGATTTTGTTGTTATTGGGGATATCAATTGCCTAACTGTTGTAGGGCAAAATTCAACCGAGCAGCAAAAAGCAGAAGTTGAATCCAATATTTCAGAAATAGTATCTTACTTGCAGTCTTATGGTCATAAAAAAGGCATAGAGTTTCATGTGGACTTCCCGCAGAGCTCTATAGCAAAAGAAAGAGTTTCTGATGACTTAACTAAGAACCCACAAGAGCTTATAAAATCTGGCTTGGTTGTGCGCGATACCATGATCGCCATCACAGCCAAATATATAGGGTTTGACAACCCCGCAGAAAATACGAAATGGGTTTCTTATACTTCTGCTGAATATGGGCAAACAAATGAAGTCATTGACTTTGCCCTGTTAGGCGCTCAGCCGTTTGATCATATCATTATGAGCACAGAGGTTAATGGGCTAAAAATATATTATGTGAATGTAATAGAAAGTGCCGGAAGTAAAGGCTTTAAAGAAAGCCAGTATCAGCAGCTACCAGAAGCGAGTCTTTCCCAGAAATGGACTCGAGACGTTTATGAAGCGCTAGCAATAGTATTAAGTCCAGATTTGAGCGTTGAAGAACTTCATTCATGGGACAATGTGACATTGAAAGAGTTTCTAAATGCGAGCAGGATTGAATTTAACACGGGTAATCAGGTAGATAAAGAGAATATCGTTCAGATATTAGCTCAAGAATTTATATCGGAAGTAAAGTTACTATCCTCCACCACAGAACTAATGTCACTTTTGAAAGAGGGCATTAGTATTAATTGGGATAAAATTACCAGTGAAATTGTGAGAAGCTGTGTGGGGAAAAACGGTGCCATATCATCTTTTACCACAAAATTAGCTGCCAGTCATTTTTCACAAGAAGTATTTGGTGGCTTTGTTCTGAGTGAACAGTACCACAAGTTATATGGTGAGCTGGGCGCCGAAGGCGTACGAGATGTTGTCGAGCAGCATCAATTAGAGATTTTAACAGCGCTTCAACAACGGGAAAATGGACTGGTTCTTTTATGCGAGAACAACAAAGAAAATTTAGCTTTTACTGATATAGCAAAAAGTCTTGTGCTCCCTAATTTAAGCCAAGAACAAAGAATTTTTCATTAGTCTTCTTCTCCTCTACGTTTGACCTCTTTTAAAGCCCGACGGCTATGCTTGTCAGGCTTTTTAATTGGGTTGGGGGCCGTTTTATACATAAGCCTTTCAGTTTGTTGTTTTTCTTGTGCTGCTTTACCTTTTTGTATGCTTTCCTCAGTTTCTTCATACCAAGACTGAACGATAGCTGCACCTTGCCTTTTTTCTCCCAAAGCCATAACCCTGATGGTTTTTTCATAAAGTGGTGTCTCAATTTGGATTATGGTGCCAATGATGATGGGTCTTGCTGGTTTGGGCTTTTGATTATCGATTTTAATTTTGCCATGCTGTATGGCTTTGGTAGCAAGCGCGCGGGTTTTGTAAAAGCGGGCAGCCCAAAGCCATTTATCGAGTCGTACAGTGGTCATCATTAAAATACTATATAGCGAGAATTTGGGTGGCGATGTATGATTATATCAGTTCGTAACAGCAGAGAGATAGTTAGTTTTACTATGAAAGATGAGTTAGATACCAGAGATCCTATCTTTAAAAATAAGCAAAAGCCAAAAGTGTTAGATATTAAATCGGTGGCGCAGACGCGTATATTTAAAATTGAGGAAGTAACATTACATTTCAGTAATGGTGAACAACGTATTTTTGAACGACTGCGAGGCTGGCAACCTGGCGTCGTATTAGTGGTGCCTATGCAAGATCCAGAAACACTGCTATTGATTCAAGAGTATGGCGCAGGTATCAATGATTATGCTTTGTCCTTTCCTAAAGGGCGTATAGAGGAAGGGGAAGATATTTTGGTTGCCGGTAATCGTGAGATGCAAGAAGAAATTGGCTTTAAATCTAATAAGCTAACATATTTGCAAGGCATGAGTACGGCGCCGAATTATAATGATACGCACATGCATGTATTATTAGCAGAGGGCTTAGAAGCATCTAAGCTAGAAGGGGATGAGCCTGAGACTATGACGATTGTGCCATGGTCTATTAACAATCTAGATAGCTTATTAGCCCGTACAGATTTTCATGAGAGCAAAAGTGTGGCGGCTTTATTTTTAGCAAAACATTATTTAGAAAAGAGAAAAAATGGATCTTGATTTAAAAACAATTACAGAGCACGTCTATCTTACAGCGGTTGCGGCGGGCGAAGCGATACTGCCTTACCATTATCGTCAGCAAGATATTGAGCTTGAGTATAAGCCTGATGATTCGCCTTTAACCGCGGCAGATAAAGCGGCGCATAATGTTATTGAGCAACAGCTTAAAAATTATGTTGTCTTTGATGGCCCTATTCCTATTTTATCAGAGGAAGGTGACGAGCAATCAGAGGCTGAAAAGCTCAGCTGGAAGACTTATTGGTGTGTGGATCCATTAGATGGCACACAAGAGTTTATTCGAAAGCGAGAAGAATTTACGGTAAATATTGCGCTTATTCAGAATCATTTGCCAATTATTGGCGTTATTTACTCGCCAGTGAATCAAGAAGGTTATATGGCATGGCGAGGGGGTGGCGCATATCAAGCAATAGCGGGGAAAATGGAACCCATAACAACTCAAAGACCTGTAGAGAATCCGCTGCGTATTGTTGCGAGCCGTCGCCATGGAGTGCACAATGTTCAAGATATTTTAGATCACTTGAAAGATTACAAAATGATCAGTCGTGGCAGTGCATTAAAATTTTGTGAGGTCGCTTGCGGGAAGGCAGATTTATTCTTACGGGCAACGCAGACATGTGAATGGGATAATGCAGCGGGCCAATGCATTGCTGAAGAAGCTGGGGCACGTTTATTCCACTTTGATTTTACACCTGTTCGTTATAATGAAAGTTTAAGCATGCTGACTCAACCCCTAATTGTTGTTGGTGACCCAACCTTTGATTGGCAATCTTTGTTATCTGGTTGTATTAAAAAATAATCATATTCAGTGAGTGAGTAAGACTTACTATTTTATTTAATTAAGTAAAACATTGGTTTGTTACTTTTATCGCATAAGCTATCAAATCTAATAAAGCCCTACCAACACAGTTAAAATTAGTTTCTCAAATTTCTGCAGATGTTTTGTCAGATAATAACCTTAAAAGAGGCATTTAAAAGTTAGAAATTAGCCATCTGGCTTGTGGATAACTTTGTGGATTAAATTTTAGCAAGTTTTATTAGTGGTTAATGTAGTTGGGTGAGAAAAAGAGGCAATAGTTAGTCACTCTATAAAAATACTATAAAAATCAATCGCATACGGAATATAAAGGTGAGCAGATAATTTCATTTGAAAACTAAATTATATATGCTCATTAACTTAAATGGCTGTGCACAACTTATTAATAAACTAAAATGATGATGTCAACTGGATTTTGACACTTTTTTATATAAAGTTTAAAACAGATAAAATTAAGGCAGGAAAGTCACGTCATTTTTTATTATTAGCGGCAAGAAGCATGCTGCTGATAACGTGATTTTCCTCTTGATTTGCCAGTGAGAGGGGGGTTTGCTTGTGTAGATTTCTTGCTTTTACGGACAAATTTTTCTCTAAAAGAATTTTAGTTTCTTCAACCAGGCCAAAATAAGCAGCCCAATGTAGCAGTGTATTTTTTTGGCTGTCGTATTCCGTCGCCTTATAGTGTTTGGTCGCTAAACAAATAAGTGCTTTTTGCATTTTGGGACTCATATAGTCTAATGGCTCCCAAAAACAGCCTATTGCACCTGCTTGTAGCAATTCCTCATAGAGAGCAAGCGAGTGCTTTGTTTTTTTAGAGTTAATATCATCTAAGGCTGTTTTAGCGTAAATGTTTGTTACGTTTGGTTTTGCGTTGTAAGCAAGAAGTAATTTAACTGATTCAATATCGCCGTTTTGCGCTGCATAATGTAATGGCGTATTGCCATTATCATCTTGTTCATTCGGGTTGGCGCCATTTTTTAGTAAAAACTCTATAACTTTAGGTTCTGTTTCAAACTCAAGGGCGCAATGTAAAGGGGTCCTCTTATAGTCATCTTTTGTTTGAGCTTTTGTTTTTAAGTCAGACAAACTTTTAGCTTTTATTTCGGCCATGAATAATTTGGTGTTTTCTACGCGAGCATCAGATGTTTCTTGTGGCTTTGGGGATGTGTCTTTTTGATTTTTTTTTCGACCAAACATAATGATACCCATTTAGCAGTTAACCTAACTCTAGATAATGCAGCGATAGGTTTTTATTTGAATTTTATTAATGATTGGTAATTATACACCAAAATCAAGTGACAACTATTATGAAGAGCTGTACTTCTAAAGAAGTTTTATTATTCGGAGAATAATTTGGGAATAGCTTAAACATGTATGGTGGCCAGACCTGGAATCGAACCAGGGACACAAGGATTTTCAATCCTTTGCTCTACCGACTGAGCTATCTGGCCTTGAGTAAGTGGGTAATTAAACTGGAATAAGAGCCTGGAGTCAAGCACCTTATGATTAATTTGTTAACCACCAAACTTTAATCGCGCTATTCGCTTTCAAAAAAATACTTTTGCATTTCTTTTTCCAGGAATTGCTGGGCACTTTCATCAAGTAAATTAAGTCTGTTTTCATTAATTAAGATGGTTTGCTGAGTTAACCATTGTTTCCAAGCTTCTTTACTGATAGATTCATATATACGCTTGCCAAGCTCACCTGGATAGGGCTGTTTTGCAAGACCTTCGGATTCTTTTTTTAACTTGAGACAGAAAACTTCGCGCATAAAAAACTACATTACTTTATGTGATTAAAACTTGTGTGCAAGATTATATCAAAGTTGTTGTGCGTAAGCTAACAGCTCTTTTTTAATAGGGGCAGGCAGTCCCACCTTCCCAAGTTTATCCAAGCTAAACCAGCTCTCGTTTTCTTTTATTTCAGGTTCATGGTTACAGCAAACGAAATAAGTTTGATAGTCTAAATGGTAGTGAGTGAAGCTGTGTCTTTTCACTTGGGTTTTTGTCAATAAGGCGTCTGGATTAAAATTATCGCCCAACCACTGTTCTATTGTTTTGTCATCCGTATATTCTGGCAAACTATACAAGCCTCCCCAGATACCGGTATTTGGACGTTTTTGCAATAAAATTTTATTTTGGCAAATAACACCCAAAAAAGTAATTTGTTTAGTCGGGCGAGCAGATTTTTTAGAACGACGGGGGATCTCATGTTCTCGATGATTTTGTTTGGCAGCACATTTTTGAATCACTGGGCAATCAGGGCAGCGAGGACGGCTTCGTGTGCAGAGTGTCGCACCTAAATCCATCATGGCTTGAGTGTAGTCCGCAACGCGTTTTGTAGGCGTCCAGCGCTCTGACCACGCCCATAAGTCGTCTATATGCTGTTTGTCGTTTTTCGGGGCATCTAAGCAGAGCACACGCGCTAACACGCGTTTCACATTGCCATCGAGTATGGTTGCCTTTTTATCGAAGGCTTGAGCTAAGATGGCACCCGCTGTAGATCGACCAATCCCAGGCAGAGCCATTAGTTCTGCTAGGGATTGTGGGAACTGCGCATTATATTCTTGGTGGATAATTTTAGCCGTGCTATGTAAATTTCTAGCGCGGGCATAATAGCCCAAACCAGCCCAATAAGATAATACAGTATCTTGCTTGGCTCTGGCGAGTTTTGAGACATCGGGAAAGCGGCGCATAAACTTTTGGTAATAGTCTATAACCGTACTCACTTGCGTTTGTTGCAACATAATTTCAGATACCCAAACCCCATAAGGGGTTATGGGTGTTTTCCAAGGTAAATCTTGGCGACCATGTTGGTCATACCAACTTAAAATACGTTGGCGAAACCATCTTGGTGAGGGGGGCGCGACTACTTTTTTCATCATCAAAATTTAAACAATTTTTTTAAGCCTTTAGAAATTTCTTCTTCAATTTTGTTTTGCACTTCGGCATTTTCATCGCCGTCGACATTTTTATCAGCGCCAATGAGTTTGTTAATTTCTTTATTGATTAATTTCTGTCCTTCTTTTTCTAATAGCATTTGCGCATATTTATTGAGATCGGGCGTTACGGTTGGGTGGGTCAAAGGACCTCTAATCTGAACAGCCAATGGTAGCTGATTTTTGATTCTATCCGAATCATTCAATCTAATCGCCATGATATCGTATTTAATAAGAGATTGTTGTAAGTTTAAACCGCCCTTGCCTGTGATTTTATAATCGTCACCCAGAACCAATAAATCTGGATTATCCAGTACATGATCATTGAGATGTAATGTGGCGGTCAATTGATTAAATTGTGTCTGGCCATTCGCATTTTGGCTGGGCTTGGGTGTTTTATTTAGTAGGCTATTCGCAACATCATAGTAATAGTCTAAATCAAGCCCCTGAACAACACCTTGTTTAATCGTAACATGGCTACGGCCACGCGTGCTTTGTGGAGACTGTGTCAATTCAAAAACAATATCCCCAATGCCTTGTAACTGTTTGGTCCCGGCAGCATCGTTTAAGAGCGCTTGCATATTGACTGTGTTTAGTTGGCCTTTTATGTAGGTAGGAGAAGCATCCGTCATATTTTTGGCGACTTGCGCTTTAAGATTGCCTTGGTATAAGGACGCGGTTAGTGGGTTGATAGTTAACCTATTATTTTGGATGTCAATATTTAGGTTAACTTTTTGTGCCCTTAAGTTTCGATATTGAAGCTGCTGTACTGTTATTTTACCTTTTGCATTTGGGGTATTAGGTTGCTTTGGGGTTGTTTGTGCTGTTTTTGTGAATTGGGGCTCGTCATTGGATGCCAGCATAGCCAACCAAGGGTCAATTGTTAGTTTATCCATGTTTAAGTTAAATAAAATGGGGCTCTTATGTGGCTGAGAGAGCGGGATTGTCATCTGTCCTTGGGCCGGGGTTTGATCAATCATTGCCACGAAATTTGTGATGGCTATTTCTTTATTAGGTTGAATTGTGATAGTCGTATCTGCCGTGATGTGGTGTGATTGTTTTTGTTTTACATCTTGCCATGTGAATTCTGAGTGTGTTTTATCTAGCAACCAATTAGCGCCTTGATTCTTTAAGAGCGTAGATAATTCAGAATGACCAGAGTGACGCAATTTTTTATTTTTGAGTTCTGTTATTTTAAAATCACAGCTTGTTTTGATAGGCGTCACTTTAGCGTTCGGGCTAATATTATTTATATCAAGGTCAACATTATCTAATAATGTTTCAATACCACTGACTTTATCTGTATAACGAATACGACTGTTTTGAATTTTGAGTGTATCAACGGGAAGAAGAAGATTATTTTTTTGCGTTTCTGCCTCTGCTGATGTTTGGGGGGGGCTAGAGTGTGAGGTACTCGAGCTTGTTTTTTTTTCATGAGGCTCAGATGGCCAGTTAAGGTTGCCTTTTGAGTCAACTTCTATATTAATGATGGCGCCATTGAGGCTAATAGCTTCAAGCTGAAATTCTTGTTTCAGTAATCTTTGTACAGGAATTTTTAAATTAATTTGTTGGGCAGTGAGTAGTTGGGCTTGTTTCGAGCTGGTTGATTTCGGTTTTAGCGCTAAGTCTTGGATATCGAGTCCTAACCAAGGATACCAGCTAAGCGTAATTTTGCCCTTGATGTCGAGCTCATAGTCAGAGCGCGATTGAACATAGTTTTGGATATCTTGTTTGTAATCATTAGGATCTATTAACACAACTAAACCAATGGGTGCAAGGATTAAAATACTGAGAATAACAACTAAAGACGTTAAAAATACACGTGTGACAGAACCTTTGTTAGTCATATTGCACCCTTTAATTTTAATATTTGTGATATTTTACCAAAGAATCTTTTACTCTGTCGCTCTATGAGCGCTTTAAGCTAGAATTTTGTTATTAAGCTGAGTACAATGTTGACTTATATAGGCAGGTAATTGATAGAGATTTGAATGACCACGACAGATAAAGTTTTAAAACCGATGAGACCCATAAGAAGTTATGTGAAAAGAATTGGTCGAATGACTAAATCGCAAAAGAACGCTATTAGCACGGCCGGCTCCCAATATATTGTTGAATATTCGGCAAATTCAAAGATCAATTTGACTCAAATATTTGATCAGACAAAGCCTATTGTTCTAGAAATTGGTTTTGGTATGGGGGAAAACCTGATTCATCAGGCGCAGAACAATCCAGATAAAAACTTTATCGGGATTGATGTACATGAACCAGGGCTGGGAACATGTTGTGCTCAAGCGATGGATTTAGGTTTAGAGAATATTCGATTAATTTGTCATGACGCAATAGAAGTCTTACAAGGTGCTGAAGATCACTCTATAGAGAATGTTTTTATTTTATTTCCAGACCCATGGCATAAGAAAAAACATAATAAACGAAGGTTGATTCAAGCTAGCTTTATTCACTTACTATCACAGAAAATGAAAGCAAAAGGCTTGTTGCATATCATGACAGATTGGTCAGAGTATGCTGATCATATTGTTGCAACAATGGAGCAGTCCCCAGTTTTTCAAGATGTTTCTACCGAGGAAACGGATTTTGCTGAAAATAGAGTTAGCTCAAAGTTTGAACGTAGAGGCTTGAATAAAGGGCATCAGGTTTATGCGGGTGTATTTCGACGAGATTAGCCATTTTTAATCTGTTGGGATTCGCAAAGTCTTCTATACTAATAAGTAGAAGAGGTAATCCGTCTGGAGATATAAAAGTAGTGGGTCGTGGGATTGGATCGATATCCATGATAAATTGTCAGTGGTGAGTGATCTTTAACCAGGATTTTATAAAAATAAATTTTATAAATAAATTATTTGATCTCAATACTAGATCCCCAGCCTGGCTTGCCGATTCTATCGTTTTTAATTAGAACTAGGTAAGGGATGACACGTGCTTGAGCTACCAGGGATAACCCCCGACATATTAATCTTAATGAGTATCATTTTGATTACCGTAGTTTTGTTTGTTACGGAATTTGTTCGCGTGGATGTGGTCGCTTGCTTGGTGCTTGTCTTACTGGGCATGACTCACCTAGTGCCTGCCGATAAGTTATTTTTAGGTTTTTCTAGTGACGCTGTCATCTCATTGATTGCGGTTATGATCATTGGAGCTGGGTTAGAGCGTGTTGGTTTGATTGCGCGCATCACAGATTATATTTTACGTTATGGTGGTCATAACGAAAGTCGAATTCGATTATTCCTGATGGGCCTGTCTGGTGTCTGTTCGGGGATACTCAGAAGTGTTGGTACAGTCGCATTATTATTGCCCGTAACGATTCGAATTCGAAAAAGTACAGGGATTTCGAAAGCGCGTCTTCTCATGCCGTTGAGCTTTTGCGCCATCTTAGGGAGCACCTTAACGATGGTCGGCACAGGGCCATTAATCATGCTCAATAGCTTATTATCAAATGCTATGTTGTTATTAAATGGTCAGGCAGAGTACCCAGAGATAGGCTTACTTGCGGTATTTCCAATTGGATTCGTCTTGTTAGTGACAGGGATTATATATTTTACCATCTTTTCTAAATGGCTATTACCTGAAGCTCAAAAGATACCTACCCCCGATGTGGACTCCAGAGATTATTTTAGAAGCACCTACGGCATAGGGCCTGACTTTTTTGAGTTTAGAGTTCCGCCATCTAGTTCATTAGTGGATAATACATTAAGCCAATGGGAGACATTGTTGTCAGATGATATTGTAGTTATTGGTATTAAATTAGGAAATAATATCCATACACCACCACTGCGGAAAACTGTGATCAAACCTGGTGCTGTTTTAGCTTGTTTGGGACCAAAGTCCAGGGGCGAAGCTTTTGCCAAACGGTATGGGTTACGACTATCACCTTATTTAACCGCTTTTGGCGAATATTTTAATCCTTTGAAAGCAGGTCTATGCGAAGCGGTTGTTCCACCCAGCTCCAGTTTAATCGGTACAGACTTTACAAAATTGCATATGCGTAGACAGTTTGGTATACAAGTGCTTGCGGTGCATCGGGGTAAAAAGGTTGATCGGAGTAATGAAGAAATAGAAGGCATTACTTTAAGAGCGGGTGATACATTAGGCATGTTTTGCAATTGGCAGTCTTTGTCCTCATTGGAAAAAAATCCTGATTTTTTGGTTGCCACAACAGACTACCCTAAAGATAATTTTGCGAGTGATAAATTTAGCTTTGCAATATTTTTCTTCTTGTTATCTATAGGATTACTCATGTCTGGTATATTATCAGTGCCTATAGGGCTCATGGTAGGTGCTGTGGGTATGATTTTCTCGGGTGTGATTCGGATTGATGATGCGTATGCCGCCGTGAGTTGGAAGACAGTTTTTTTGATTGCAGGCTTAATTCCGTTGGGAATGGCCGTTCAAACGAGTGGTGCGGCTGATTATGTGTCTTCTTTATTCTTATTCCATTTTCCAGGTTTACCCCAATGGTTGGTGCTTTTGATGTTGGGTGTTGTGGCAACCTTGATGAGCTTAGTGACAACCAATGTGGGTGCCACAGTGATATTGGTTCCTTTAGCGGTACAATTGGCTACTCAGTCGATGGGAAATCCGCAAGCCTATGCTTTAATGGTGGCGATTGCCAGTTCGAACTCATTTTTAATTCCAACTCATCAGGCTAATGCGTTAATTAGTGGCCCTGGGCGCTATAAAGTCATGGATTTTGTGAGAGCGGGTGGGGTTATGTCAGTTTTGTATCTTTTAGAAGTACTTCTAGTGATTGAATGGATGTATTAGTATGTTGTTCTTGAGGTGGTATTTCTACGGCTTTTTTTCTTGCTGGTTGAGCTAAATGATATTGCTTTAGAAGGGCTTTATATTCTGGTGTTTTTCTAACCTGCTCTAGATCATCAGAGCCAAAATCAAATGGCAGTTTGGCTAATATGGGCCAGAAGTCCCAAGGTAGGCCGCCTGTTGAGACTGCTGTAGATGATGGTGGAGGCGCGATAGATATTGGGTCATTTTTATTAGCTTGAGGTGCTAAGTCATTTTTTTCTTCTTCTTTTTTCCCTGTATCTTTTCCCAACATTCCGGGAAAGTGCCCCTTTAAAAATTCAAGCATACTAAGAATAGATATTTTTTTATTTTATTTTCTAACATTGTAGTTTTGGATATGTCCTGAGTGGTACACGCTTATCTACTATTAGAGTTTTAATTTTATCTATTTGCAACTTGGATTTAAAACCAGTATGGGGCACCCAAATGAAACGAACCATAGAAAATGGGATAATAAAGCCGTTTTTGATTTCCAAGATATACCGAATATGTTTCCAGGCGAGGTGATTTGTTTTTAAACCTTCTCCTGACCAAATAATACCATTGCGGGAGACTTCAATGTTCATTGTTTTTCCAATAATCGTAGATCTTTTTATGCGTCGTAAATACAGCCATCTTGAGAAAGGCTTCCTTAAAAATAACCACGCACAAAAAAAGACTAAAATGCCCACTTCACTGAGATTGAGCTCTCGTAGCATGGCAAGTTTGGTTAACATAATACCAGAGAATAATATGGCAATAATATTAAAAGTGCCGATAGCAAAAAGTAATAAAGGTTTTTTCTCAGTGAATATTAGGCTGGCATTAGCCAGTGATTGCGCTTCCATTTCATATCGGATATTTATATTCATTTTTAGGCCTTTATTTATTCATTTGAAAAAAATAATAGGGTTAAATCATTTAAGTAATTCAAACCTAATGGCGTAGCGCGTAAAAGCAGAGCATCGGGATAAAGCAATTTTTTATCGACGGCCTGTTTGATTTTGGGGGCAATACTATGTATGGGTTGAAAAGTTCTTTGTTCAAACTCAGACAAAGGCGTGCCTTGAGTTAAGCGTAGTGTATTTAACATATACTCAAAAGCCAATTCTTTGGCGTCAACAACTTGATGATTTCTCTGATAAGGTTTAGTGTGATCCATGTATTGTTTGGGATTACGATAGTTGTCAAACCTGATTATTTCTTGGGTTTCAGGGTTAGTGATTTTGCCATGGGCACCAGCACCCAGTGCCAAATAATCACCAAATTGCCAATAGTTGAGATTATGTCTACAAGGCTTGTTTTGACTAAAAGCAGAGATTTCATAGCGTGAAAAACCGGCGGCTTCCAATTGCGAGAGTCCAGATGACTCTATTTCTAGCATGCTTTGTTCTGGGGGCAGCTTAGGGGGGTGTTTATAAAAATAAGTATTAGGCTCTAATGTCAATTGATACCAAGATAAATGAGGGGGCTGGAAGCTGAGCGCAGTATGAATATCCGTCATTGCTTCCTCTTGTGTTTGCTGAGGTAATCCATACATGAGATCTAGGTTGAAATTTTTAAAACCAGCCTTTTTTATGGCTTCAATGGCTGAAACAGCTTGGCGCGCATCATGAATCCGTCCTAGCCTTTCTAATTGTGTATCATTGAAGCTTTGTATGCCAAGAGAAATTCTATTGACACCGATATCAAAATAACCTTGGAATTTACTTTGTTCAATTGTGCCTGGGTTGGCTTCCATGGTGACTTCAATATCTGAAGCTAGCGTCAGTTTTTTATTTAGGCCTTTTAATAATGCTTCAAATGCTGCTGGAGAGAGCAAGCTGGGTGTCCCGCCGCCAAAAAAGATACTGATAATCTCTCGCTCTTGTATTTGAGGTAGCCATTGCTCTAAATTTAAAAGCAAATGCTGAATATATTCTTTTTCAGGTAGTGATTGTCGTAATGTGTGGCTATTAAAGTCACAATACGGACATTTTTTCACACACCATGGGAAGTGAATATATAAAGAGAGAGGTGGTGCAGTATTCATATTTTAATTAGTGATTATTTGAGGATAGGCAATTTTTATTTTATCTGAAAACTCATTTAAAGCTTTAGCGCGGTGACTAATATGATTTTTTTGTTCGAGCTCTAGTTCGGCAGCAGTGCAGTTTAGATTGGGGATAAAAAATATTGGGTCATAACCAAATCCACCTGTTCCGACTGGTTGTTCTAATAGTCGACCTTCCCATTGGGCTTGGCAAATAATAGGTGTTGGGTCATTATAATGTTTTACAAAAGCAAGAACGCAATAAAAACGGGCCTGACGATCTTCCCCTTTTAAAGATTTAATTGCAGCCAACAATTTTTTGATATTATCTTCAGCTCGGGCATCTTTACCTGCGTAACGCGCAGAATAAATTCCGGGAGCGCCACCTAATGCATCTACTGCGAGCCCGGAGTCGTCGGCAATACAGGGTAGATCGCTATACTTGGCTGCATGCCGTGCTTTTAGAATGGCATTTTCTATGAAGCTTAAACCGGTTTCCTCAACAGAGGGGACATTGAAAAAAGATTGCGGAATGAGCTCAATAGGCAAGCTTTCTAAACAACTTTTAATTTCTTTTAATTTATCTTGGTTATCTGTTGCTGCAACGAGTTTCATGTAAGGTTCTCCTAGTTAAGTCAGCTCAGGGTATACCAACTTAGGATGTAAGACAACCTGATAACTATTATAGTTCTTTTCTTCGTAAATTTAAGCTTAGTACAGTGCTTTTAGCCATAAAGTGAAAAGTTAACTTAAGGTAGACTTCTTATTAGATGGTAGGATCTTTTTACTATAAAGTAAAAAGATGGACAGAATATATTGTGTTAAGGGAATGACATGACATTTTCCAGTATAGAAATAGTAAATCTCATTCGAAAAATTACACTCCACATGATTAAAAATAAAGAAAAACATTTAACAGTCGTCGGTATTTTTAGGGTGAGTGGGGTAGATGCAGAAGCTGCCGACTTATTAAGTCATTTAGATGAGGGAAACATTCCTGATAGTGTATCAGGTTACGAGTTGAGCCATGCAATAAAGTATTTACTAAAAGATAAAGTTTTAATGAGTCAGAGCTTTAGTCGTTTGGGAGCCATGCTTTTTAAAGATGTTTTTTTATTAGGGCAGCCATTAGAAGAGCTCAATATTATGGAACAAGCTTTGAAATTAAAGCTTGCCGTGATCGCTTTGTGTGAATCAGTCGATATGAATGAGAAAATAATTGGCGAGATCTTGTACCGATACTTCCATCTTGCAACACGTATTACAGACTTTAGTGATGTTAATAAAATGGATGCGCGTAATATGGGGCTAATGCTTGGACCCGTATTTATAAATAATATTCAATTTTTACCAATACATTATGATCAAGAGGCAATAACACGACACTACTTACATTTTAACTGTATCTCAGAGGTTGCCATTGGGGAAAGTTTATTTAGAATGCCTTTTGAAGAGGTTGTTGCAGAAAATGCATTAAGTACCTGGAAGCAAGTATTTACAGATACTTGTGATATTAGAGAGAATCATATTCTTCCATGTGACAAAAAAATTAAAGAAACGGCTCAGAAAATAGATTTTTATCACCATTACTTGCAAAATATTGAAAAGCAATCTAAAAGTTTAAATAAGAAAACAAACGCCGTATATTTAGATAAAATAGCAGAGGATGTCAGAAGCGCTATTTTGGCATTAGAGCATGTTGTGGCCACACAAGAAAAGCAGTTATTGCTTTGGACAAAGCAAGCTAAAGAGCAGGATAAATATAGTGATAGTTGGCTTGGCATAGCCAATAGTCCTTTGTCAGTCACAGGGCCTTCAACTTCGGCTTTAACTCCAGCATTTGATCAGCTATCTGTGACCCCTGATTATTCTGAGCCAGAGAGAGAGTTTTCGACTGCTTGCCAGAATAGGGCCAGGTTTTAAGTCAAGAAAAAAAACGATTAAATATCTTGGCTACGGACTCAGGATCATCCAAATGTACATGATGATGGCCAGGAATTTTTTCAATGTGAAGATGGGGTATTGCTTTGATACGACGTTGAATAATTTCTTCTGGAAATGGGAAGCCTGGTTCAGGACGAATGACGGTTATAGGAGCGGTTATCTCTTTTAAAAAAGCAATAGCATGCGCTTCGGTCAAGTGTAAAGCAGATGGCTTGAGCAGTCTAGGATCGGTACGCCATTGCCAAAGGCCGTCGGAGCGTTTTTCCAAGCTTCTTTCAATAATAATACGTGCTGAGCTTTCCTGCATTTGATTGACGTATAAACGCGATCGAATGGGCTGTTCTATATTCATATAGGTAGTTTCCGTTGATTTTTTGTTTAAAGCTTCTTGACAGAATAGCCTTAATTGCATGGGGGCATGCTCGGCTGGCGTCGTCATAGGGCCTAGGCCATCAATAATGCCAACATGGGTGATTCTGTCAGGAATGGTTCCGGCCAATGTACTGGCAATGGCAGCACCTAGTGAGTGTCCTAGCAGAGCAAATTTATCCCAGTTTAAATGATTCGCGAGTTTGATAATGTTGATGACAAAATCAATAAAATGTACCTGGCTTTCGGGAGCGTAATGTGATGATTTTCCGTGGCCTGGTAAATCAATGGCTATAAGATATAAATCGGGTAGCAGTGGCGCTATGTGATCAAACGATGCGGCATTATCAAGCCAGCCATGTAATGCCAGAGTAGGGATACCGCTAGGTTTTCCCCAAACTTTTGCCGCAATACTGATTCCAGGTAAGTCAAACGTAGTTTCTATACAGGTGGCATTCATCGGATGCTCGCAATTTGGAGGCCAAAACCAATTACCGTGCTGGCAAAAAGAATTTCAGCCAGTTTTAAACTAATAATCACCGGGATAGGGGTTATATCAAATCCGCCCATGGGCGGTATCCAACGTTTAAAAGGCCTCATTAATGGGCCGGTGAGACGATTTAAAATTTCTAATATGGGTGAGTGAGACATTGGCGCAACCCAACTAGAAATAATTTGAATAATGACAGCAAAGAAGTATATGTTAATAGTTAATCTTATCATTTCACCTAAGGCTAGGATAAGGAGACCGGGGAAAAATGGTGCAACTGGTCTGGCGATAAACCAAGATAGGGTTACTTTTGTCAATGTAAACAAAAATATAACTAAGAGCGTTGCAAAATCAATGCCTTTGTAGCCCGGTACCCAACGTCTCACAGGGGTGATGACTGGGCTAGTCGCTTTTATGATAAATTGCGTAAAAGGATTGTAATAATTTATGCCTAAATATTGCAAAATAAACCTGAGTATTAATACGAAGGTATATAAATCAAATAGTGTGGAGACTAAAAATTCAAGAGCATGTTTCACTGGACTCATATTAACCTCAATTAGCTTGTTCGCTGAGTATTTGCCCACGTAGTGTGGCTTGTTCTATTGTTTTTTCAAGAGTTGAAAATAAATTATGTTCACTTAAGATTTCAAGACCCCGTTCTGTCGTGCCGCCTTTGGATGTCACTTGGGCTCGAAGCGTTTCCAAAGAGGACTCGCTTTGTTGGGCCATGGCGATGCTGCCCGCGGCAGTTTGCATGGTAAGCTGTAAGGCAATTTTTTTCGATAGACCTAATTTTTCACCTGCTGCGACTAAGCCTTCTAGTATATATAAAAAATACGCAGGGCCAGAACCCGACAAAGCGGTTACGATATTCATTAAAGACTCATCTTCAATCCAAAGCGTATCACCAACAGCGCGCAGTAGTTTCTCTGCTGTATGAGCTTGCTGTTGTTTGACAGAATTTGTTTTATATAGTGCTGTAATGCCTTGATTGATTAATGCTGGCGTATTGGGCATCGCTCTTATAACAGGGGCCTGCGAGTTATCTAGCCAGGAGGTGATTTGAGCTGCTGTGATACCTGCGGCAACACTTAATATCAGCGTATGTCTTTGCATGCTGGTACGGATGTCTTTCACGACACTTTTTATTTGATGTGGTTTGACGGCTAAAATTAGAAGGTCCGCGAATTGCGCGGCTTCATGATTATCGAGGGTGCAGTGAATATCCCATTTTTGTTTTATGGCGCTGCATTTTTCTTTGCTGGGATCGGCTATGCAAATATGGGAGATTGGATGATTTTGTTTGATTAAGCCCTTGAGCAATGCTTGCCCCATATTTCCAGCGCCAATCATGCTGAGCTTTGGTATGTTTGTCATGTTTTTTCCCTTTTTCCGAAAATGCCGCTACCGATACGAACCATAGTGGCACCTTCTGCTATTGCAGATTCTAAGTCTTGAGTCATTCCCATAGAGTAGGTATCAATGGAATGCCCTTGCTGTATTAAAGTCTCGCCTAATTGGCGTGCCGTTTTAAATATTCTTTTTTGTTCTTGAGTTGAAATCTTCGGGGGTGGCAGAACCATAATACCTCGCAGCTTCAAATTATCATGTAAACTAACTTCTTCTGCTAGTGTTAAAATATCTTTTGGGTTTGCTCCACCTCTATCTTGCAAATCATCCAACTTTACTTGTAAGCAAACTTGCAAAGGTGATAGGTCAGCTGGGCGATATTTTGCCAGTGCTTTCGCTTCTTTGACTCTATACAGTGTATGTACCCAACTGAAATTTTGTGCAATCTCTTTGCATTTATTCGTCTGTATGCGGCCAATATAATGCCATACTAGATTTTTTTCAGAAAGTGCCGATATCTTATTAATAGCCTCTTGCAGATAATTCTCTGCAAAATGTTGTTGGCCAAGGGCAATGATGGGGAGCAGGGCTTCTACCGCAAAGGTTTTGGATACAGCAAGGCATAAGACACTATTAGGTTGACAATGAGATTGTATTTCAGCTTCTCTTATTCTTAAGAGCGTTGCTTGGTAGTTTTTAATAGTCTGATTCATAAATAATAAAATGGAGTCACAATGGATATAACAGAATTACTAACATTTGGTGTTCAAAATGATGCATCTGACTTGCACCTATCGGCGGGTATGCCCCCAATGATACGTGTGGATGGTGAGATGCGTCGCATTAATGTACCGCCTTTAGATCACAAAGCCGTACATACATTAATATATGACATTATGAATGATAAGCAACGGAAAGACTATGAAGAATTCTTAGAATCTGACTTTTCATTTGAGGTGCCCTCATTGGCACGTTTTAGGGTGAATGTATTTAATCAACATCGAGGCGCTGGCGCTGTTTTTAGAACGATTCCCTCTAAAGTTCTGACCATGGAAGATTTAGGCTTACCTAAAATTTTTGCTGAAATTGCACAATATCCAAGAGGTATTGTTTTAGTGACAGGCCCAACTGGCTCAGGTAAAAGTACCACGCTGGCTGCAATGATTAATTATATCAATCAAAATAGGAACGAGCATATTTTAACCATTGAAGATCCAATAGAATTTGTGCATGAAGGGCAAAAGTGTTTAATTAATCAACGAGAAGTGCATGCACATACACTTGGGTTTAGCGAAGCCTTGCGTTCCGCTTTGCGTGAGGATCCTGATGTTATTCTCGTCGGCGAAATGCGAGATTTGGAAACCATTCGTTTAGCTTTAACGGCTGCAGAAACAGGGCATTTGGTTTTTGGAACATTGCATACAACTTCTGCTGCTAAAACAATCGATAGGGTCGTGGATGTGTTTCCTGGGCAAGAGAAGGAAATGGTTCGTTCTATGTTATCGGAGTCATTGAGAGCCGTGATTTCACAAAGCTTATTAAAGAAAAAAGGAGGGGGGCGAGTGGCTGCACATGAGATTATGATTTGTAATCCGGCTATTCGAAACCTCATACGGGAAAATAAAGTGGCTCAAATGTATTCCTCTATTCAAACTGGTCAAGGTATTGGTATGCAGACTTTAGATCAAGCGCTTAAAACTTTAGTTGAGCAAGGCTTGATTAGCACGATGGACGCAAAAGAAAAAGCCTTGAATAAGACGATGTTTTAGTCTGAATTTAAGATGTTTCGTTATTTAGCCTCTGGTATAATGCTCTAAAGTATTCATTGACCAGAGGCATAATGCAATGACCCAAAGAGACGACTTAATTTCAGTTGAAACGCTTAAAGCGAGATTAGAGCAAAACGAAAATATATATTTATTAGATGTTCGAACCCAAGGTGAACGTGAGAGTGGGCACATGGGGGGGGCTTGGATTCCGCTAGACGAACTTTCCCGTCGTATCGATGAACTTCCCCAAGATCAAGAAATTGTTATTTATTGTCGTTCTGGTCAACGAAGTCAAGCCGCTGTTGATTTTCTACGAGAATCCGGGTTTTTGAATGTTAAAAATCTTGTCGGTGGTATTTTAGCTTGGTCTTAATGAATTAAATCACCTTGAATTATTGTATGGATAATTTTACCAGGCAATTCCCAACCACGAAATGGCGAGTTTTTACCCGCACTTTGCATGCTGTCTGATGTTACCTGCCAATAAGCTTTGGGATTGACAATACAAATATTCGCTTCATCACCTACTGTCAAACAACCTGCAGGTAAGTTAAAAATACTGGCTGGATTTGCTGTTAATGCTCGAACCAAAGTTGCGGCATCGAGCTTTTGTTTTTCTACCAAGCTGATTCCTAACGAAAGGTAGGTGTCAATAGAAGATAAACCAGGCAAGGTTTCTGCAAAAGGGGCTAACTTTGCCATGGCATCTAAGGGTCTATGATCACTGCAAATGGCGTCAATGGTTTGATTTTGTACGCCCTGAATCAAGCCTATTTGATCACTTTGACTACGCAAGGGTGGGTACAAGTGGCAGTGTCCATCAAAGTGCATCACATCCATTTCTGAAAGTATCAACGAGTGCATAGCAACATCCGCAGTCACGGGCAAACCTTTTTGTTTGGCTTGCAGTATAAGCTCTAGTGACTGGTGCGCTGATAGGCAGGTGAAGTGTGCTTGTATGCCTGTTTGTTCGATAAGTGCTAAGTGTTGAGCAATCGCAATGGTCTCAGCTGTGTAGGGTATCGCAGGGAGGCCTAAACGGGTAGCGACAGCACCTTCGTGTGCACAGCCATCTTGGCTTAAACTCCAGTCTTGGGGTTGTATCACCACAGGGATATCAAAGCTTGCCGCATAATCATAACAAGTGCGCAAAAAATGACTTGTTAATGGGGTGCTTTGTGCTTGGCTTAATGCAATGCATCCTGCTTCTTTTAGTGCTGAAAAATCTGTAATAGACTTTCCTGCTAATGATTGTGTTAATGCGGCAATTGTATATAATTTTGATGTGACACGCGAAGCATCATTTTTTATACGTTGCAACTCACTGGTGTTATCAATAATGGGATTTGTATCAGGTGGTATACAAAGAGCAGCAATGCCTTTCTCTGCAGCAATATTGGCCTCGTGCTTGAGTGTCGTGCCATGAGGATGTTTCAAATAAGGCCTATTGCACAAGTCTACTAATGCAGGAATGACCCAGCAGTCTTGAGCATCAATAATTTTGTCGTATGATTGATGATCGGCAAGTTCACTCATGGCATGAATTTTATTATTTTTGATGCCAATACTGGTTATCATATCTACTTGGTTTGCTGGGTCAATGATGCGGCCGTTTTTGATTAAAATATTCATGATATTAGTGACTTCCTTTTAGCAGGCTCATAACCGCCATTCGAATCGCAACGCCATTGGTAACTTGATCTAAAATAGCTGCTCGGGGGCTATCTGCTATATCAGATTGAATTTCTACACCACGATTAATCGGGCCAGGATGTACAATCAAAGCATTGGGATGCGCATATTCAAGGGACTCCCCTGTTAGGCCATACATTCTGTAATAAGCATCTCCATTTGGCAATAGACCACTTTGCATGCGTTCTTTTTGCAGCCGGAGCATCATAATAACATCTATGTCTTTTAGGCCTGATTTTAGGTCGTGATACACATTAACCCCTAATGAGTCTGTATGTGTCGGCAGTAATGTTTTAGGGGCGATAACCCTAATTTCTCGAGCGCCTAATAAATGTAAAGCATGAATCTGTGAACGAGCGACTCTTGAGTGTTTCACATCACCAATGATGGCGACATTGAGTTGATTCACATCACCTCGGTGTTTGCGGATAGTGTACATATCTAAAAGCGCTTGGGTAGGATGTGCGTGCCAGCCATCACCAGCATTAATGACAGAAACATCGGGCTGCACGTGCTGGGCGACAAAATGTGAGGCACCACTTTGCTGGTGCCTAATGATCAAAATTTTACATTGCATCGCTTCAATATTACGAACGGTGTCACGAAGCGACTCGCCTTTAGATGTAGCAGATTGCTGAACATTGAGGTTTAAAATATCAGCTGAGAGTTTTCTGCCGGCTAATTCAAAGGTGGAGCGAGTACGTGTACTGGGCTCAAAAAATAAGTTGGCAATTGTTGTGCCAGATAGATCAGAGCACTGGCGGATTTGATGAGAGCCTGGGTCAAAATAGGATTCAGCGAGATCTAATATATCTAAGATTTCTGTTTTAGAAAGTCCCTCTATAGAGAGCAGATGTTTTAACCTGCCGCTTTCAGAAAATTGCATACCTTTTGACATAGAGCCTTAGCCTTCATGCGATACCGAGTTAAGCCAAGATTCTAATATAATTGCAGCACTAATGCGATCAATTTCACGCTTTTGCTTTAAAGTTGGGAATGACGTTACCCCTAGTTTTTCTCTAGCCGCTACGCTAGTTAGTCGCTCATCTATAAAGTGGACAGGGCGTTTAAATTTTTGTTGCAAAGTTGCTCCGAACTTTCTAGCAAGCTTGCTCAGTTTTGATTCTGTCCCATCTGGTTGCAATGCAATGCCCACAATTAAAGCATTAGGTTGCCATTCATTGATGATGGTTTCTATGGCAGGCCAGTTGGGTTTGCCCTGTAGCATTTGAATAGTGGTCAATGGCTGCGCTGTGCCGGTTATACTTTGCCCAGTTGCCAGACCTAAATATTTCTGACCATAGTCAAAGCCAATATAAGAGTGGTGTCTCATAATGTGCAATCTCAAATAATAGTAATATGTATGAAAATCTTAAGCATGCCCAACATCAAGAGATAAACAGTCCATATCGACTCCGAGTAGAGCACCAGCTGCACGCCAGCGATTTTCGGCGGGGATATCAAACAAGATTTGTGGATTAGCGGGACCACACAACCAGCTATTTTGAGCAATTTCTTTTTCTAGCTGCCCACTTTCCCAGCCAGAATAGCCCAGTGCAATAATAATTTGGCTTGGGCCACGATCGGCGGCAACGGCCTCTAAAATATCTTTAGAGGTTGTGATGCCTAATGATTTGTTAAGTGCCAAAGAAGATTCCCAATGTTCTGTCTTATTGATGCGATGAATGACAAAGCCTCTTTCTTGTTGCAGCGGACCACCTGCCAAAACAGGGGTATGACTAATTCTATTATTGATATTTGGAATATTCATATTAGCGAAAACATCTCCCAACTCTAGGTTGAGAGGGGTGTTGACCACAATACCCATAGCGCCATCGGGGGAGTGCTCGCAGATATAGATAACAGATTTACTAAAGTTCGGATCGCCCATTGCTGGCATCGCGATGAGAAAATGGTCTTGCAAGGAAGTATATACACTCATTTGATAACTTATTTTACTGCTGATATAAAAATACTTATACATACCATACTACTATGTTCTAAGGCTAAATTATAGAGGATTGATGACCTGCTCTGTGTATTACAACAGTTATTAAATGTTTTAAGCATTACTTTTAGTTGCTTTATATTGGTTTCGGCCTGACAAAAAAATTATTTGTAACACATAAATTTCAAGTTTTGCACATTATTGGAGGGGTAAAGACTCATAGTTGTCAGTTCAAACTCAAAATATTGGATCGCCGTTGTTAAGTTTGAGCGTATGCTAAAGCCGTTGCTCGAAACAATCAAATTAATGCCCACTAACTGGTGACCCTGAGCTGACCTCTGAAATCCCATGTACGAATGATTTCCACTACCTCGTTATCTTGCAACATATTGGGCGGTATGGATTCAAATGGTTGGGCTCTTTGGACAATATCTAATGCTGCCTTATCTAAAATTTCTTGCCCCGAAGATTGGCGTATGCTGACATCGTATATCGAGCCATCTGATTTTAAAGCCACCAATAAGCGTAACTGGCCGGTAATATTGTTTTCAATGGCTTTCTGAGGGTAGGTTTCACTAGCAATAGATTCTATATATTGCTGCCAGCGATATAAATAAGCAGCATCTTGGTGTTGGTGGGTTGCAGCAGAGATGATTTTTTTTCTGGGTAGACGGTGTAGATCGAGCGTTTGAGGGGTAGGCGCTATGTGTGTATTCGGCTCTATATTGACTTCAGCTAGTTTTTCCTGAGGATCGATAGTCTTTAGAGCAATAATTTGTTTTGGTGTCAGTTTGGATTCTGGGTGTGGAGTATAAGCCTTTGTCTCATTCATAGATAGGTCATTTTCTATAGGGCCATTATGATTTTGGGGGCCAATATAATTGGCTAATTCTGGTGGTAGTTCTTCTGCCTGTGCTAAAGACACAGCCAGTTGCTGGCTGGGCTGCTTGATATGCAAAACTTGCAAAATAGGGTTAATGTTAACAGTTAATAATATCAATAGATGGATGAATGTTGCGATGAGTAACACATAATTTAATCTTCTTGCAGGTAAATGCAATAATGATTCGGTATTACTTGAAAAAGATGCTATTTGAGCCATGATTCTTCCTATTACAATTTGTAACTGTACAATATCACACCCTACTTCAATCAAAAGAAGTAATTAAATTTTCTTTTTATTTATTTAGAAGCTGACCTCAATATTACTGCTAAAATAAGGTTAAGGACTAATATATTGGTAATATTGTGCTATGCACTATACAAATGCTGTATGAATAGTAATAAGACTGATTCCGCATATGCTCATCTACTGGCTCGTTATCAACAGACCGAGCAAGCTATCAAGGAGCAAGCGAAACATAAAGCAGAAGAGACCCGTTGGATGGGACTGTGTTTTTATTCGGATGATATTTTATTTGTCACATCGGTTATAGGGGTGCAAGGAGTTGTGCCATTGCAAAAAATAACGCCTATGCCAGAAAAGCATGATAAATGGCTAGGGCTAAGTGCCTATAAAGATAAAGTGGTTCCTATTATTAACTTGAATAAAATATTTTGGGGGCAAAATTTTGAGCGCAACCAAAACGCAAGAATTATTGTTTATAAATCGGATGAAATGTTCTGGGGTATTTGGGTTAGTGCGGTGGAAGGTTTAAGGTGGTTTGATTATGAAAGCCAGGAATCAATTTCATTAGATGCTAGTGTGCCATACAGTCGGTTTGTAGAATATGTTTGTTTTCAAGATGAGCAGAGATGTGCGGTTTTAAATATGGATAATTTAATTAACAGTATCATAGAAGAAAGTGAGTAGTGTATGTCTCAGAATTTTAAAGAGCGATATTCAAGGCAATATTACTTTAACATAGGTTTTTTTATTAGTGTCTGCATTTTAGCTGTTAGCTGTGCATTTATTGAGCTAAATCAATGGAAGGTTTTTTGGCAAATAATTCGTCCTGAGAGTATGGCTGGTTATATCATGTATAGTTGCATTTGTGTGATGTTGTCTCTTAAGTTGAGTTTGCTTCGATACCAAAATAGGAAAATGAAAGAGTCATTGCAACATGCCACCTTACAAAATAAACTAAAAGCAGAAGCTGTTTGGCAATTATTGGACGAGTTGTCAGGATTATCAGAAGGTGATTTAACAATTTCTTTGTCAGAAAGAGATGATGTCACGGGCGCTATTGCCCAGTCGGTTAATTATGCACTAAACACATTGCGCGAGCTTGTGACCACTATTTCTCATGGCGCCCAGAATGTGAATTATCGTGCACTCAGTGCACAAGACCTTATGAAAGATCACGCCACCAATAGTGCCGAACAGAAAAAAGAAATTAATGTGGCGACACAATCCATTCTAAAGATGGTCGCTTCAATTAAAGAGGTATCGAGTGACGCACACAAGAGTTCTAATGTAGCAGACAAATCTGTTAATATCGCAAAAAATGGTGCAACAGTCGTTCAAAATTCTATTGAAAATATGAATAATATCAAAAGTCATATACAAGCCACACAAGTTCAAATTAAAAAACTCGATGACAGTTCTCAGCAAATTGGTGAGACGATTTCACTGATTGATGATATTACAGAACAAACGAATATCTTGGCATTAAATGCAGCGATTCAAGCCGCTATGGCGGGGGAGGCTGGAAAAGGGTTTGCGGTGGTGGCAGAGGAAGTGCAACGTTTGGCAGAGCGCTCTAACCATGCAACACGACAAATTAAGTTGATAGTGAGTTTGATTCAGAAAGACACAAAAGAAAGCATACGATTAATGGAGCAAAGCACAACAGAAGTGGGACAAGGGGCACGATTGGCACACGATGCAGGCCTAGCATTAGAGAATATTGAAACCGTTTCAATTGAGCTCAATGATTTAATTGAGCGAATTTCTCATGAAGCAGGCACGCAGGCTAAAATGTCAGAAATCATTGCTGATAATATGCGTCATATTAAGAAAAATACCGAAACAACACATCAGGAAACGCAAGAGGCCAGTAAAAGAATATCCCAGTTAGTGGGCTTGGCAGTGGAGCTCAATAACTCTATTGATGGTTTCACTTTGCCGAAAGAAGAGTCAACTTTTTCAGCAAATCATCAAGAATTTTTGGGACGTGAGCAAAATGGCTAGCACCAATGCCAGTTCTGAATGGACTTATCAAACCTTAGAGGTTGATGAAAGCTTGCTGGAAGTGTTCCAAGAAGAGGCCATTGCATTACACGCAAAATTACACTCTGCAATAGAGCGTTTTTGGGAGACTAACCAACGGAGTTATTTGATTGATATTGATAGGGACTTACATACGCTAAAAGGCTGCGCCCAACTTATTGCTTATCATGGTTTGGCGGAAGTCTGTCATGGGCTCGAAGAGGCGATGAAAAGTATTCAGCAAGAGCTTGACCCTGAAGTGATTGAAAATATTAATAAGGGATTTAGTTTTATACAGATGGCTGTTAGTCAGATTCACACGAAAAAAGCACTTGTACCCCCTTTAGATATTTTGTCTAATTTATCCAAAGAAGTGGGACTGAAGTTTAAAGCAAGCATGAAAGACATAGAGCTTTCTGATGAGGCCGCGAGTGCTTTCTCCTGGGATCAAGCAGGATACCGCGTTAGTATGGAAGAGATGGAAAGTTATTCCAGCTCAATACGACAGCTAATTAAAAACCATACAAATTTTCAATGGACAGTCTCAGATTTTTCTTTAGAGTTTAGCTCAATGCATGAGCTAATAGGTAAAATGGATGAAAATATTAATGAAGTATATGAGTTGCAAGAAAAACTGAATTGTGACACCGTTGAATTCCACTCACAAATGACACAGCTAAAAACTTTGCTAGGTACCATTAATCGCAAATGCCAGGCAGCAGAAGATATCAATGAGAAACAAGGATTTATTATCAAAACTTTGGATAATAAAATGGTGAATGCCCGTCTAGTGGATTTTAGATTTTATATTCCTCGCTTAGAGCAGGCCATGAACAAAACAGCAGAAAAGCTTAATAAGCAAGTTATTTTAACTTGCCAGAAAATTGAAGCAGAAGTAGATAAGCGGTTACTGGAAAAGTTGATGCCAGCCTTTGAACATCTCATACGTAATTCAATTGACCATGGTATTGAGAGTAGAATTATCAGGCATGAGTTGGGAAAAAATCTGACGGGGCATATTGATATTTCGCTCAAACGTGAAAGCAATCACATTGCGTTTAAATTTTCTGATGATGGGCAAGGCATTGATATCGCGAAGATCGGGGATATGGCGAGAAAACAGGGGTTAGTGGGACACGATGAGAATCTTAATCAGTCTCGCGTTATTGAGTTGTTGAAAAAAACAGGCTTTAGTACAAAAGAAAGCGCGACAACTGTGTCTGGGCGAGGTGTCGGCGTCAATGCCGTTGATCATTTGGTGCAATCCTTGGGTGGTCGCCTGAGTATCGAGTTCGAAAGAAATAAAGGGACAACATTTATTATTACGTTGCCCGTTACTCAAAGTCAGCATACAGGGCTGCTTTTTCATGCGGGCGGTATACATTATTTCTTTTCGATGTATCATATTGTGGGTATTACGCGGACACCTGCTGGGTCTCAATTATCTTCAATAGTGCACTACGGTGAAAAAAAATACCCTTTAATGTGTTTATCCAAGTATTTTGGGCATACATCAGAAAGTGATCAGAACAGTACCTATCATCCTGTGATTATCATTGCGCATGAACAAGGTGCAATGGCATTAAAAGTCGATAAGATTATTGGCGTGCGAGACTTTATTATTCAACCCGCGCCAGTTGTTTTGCCGCGCAAAAATATTTTTGATGGCCTTTCTCTTTTATCAGATGAAGATATTGTATATGGGATTGATGCGGGCGCATTATTGTCGGAGATGACAGAAAGAATCTCTGGGGCTCAGCAATCTAAAATAAGTGAGTTAGAATGTCGTCATGTCAAGGCAAAAGTGCAAAAAATATTAGTCGTCGATGATTCTCAAACAGTGAGGAATCAGTTGAGACATATATTTTCATCCGCACAATACGAGTTATATTTTGCGAGTGATGGCGTAGAAGCATTAACTTGCCTGGCGTCAAAAGATGTCGATCTCATTTTAACCGATATAGAGATGCCCAGGATGGATGGATTTGAGTTGAGCAAAAGATTAAAGTCCGATGCTACGTTAACAGCGATCCCCATTGTGATGATGACGAGCAGGCGTCAGACAGAAGATTTTGTAAAGGCTAAAAATATCGGCATTCAAAAATTCTTACAAAAGCCTATTAATTTAGCAATGTTAAGGCCTTATATTAATGAGGTTAATAATGGATAGTATTAAATCACTATTATTAGAGTACCAAAAAAATATTTATTTAATCCCCACAATGCAATTTATTAATTTAGTGAGACCCAAAGAGCTCGCGGTGCAAGAGGACAGTCTAACAGCGCTATTTCAAGATGAAACTGTTTTTTTAAAACATTCGTTAGACCAGAGTCACTATTGTGCTATTTTGCATCAAACAGATAGACAAAAATTAGTTGTACCTTTATCCAAAGCACCCAAACCTATTAACATCACTGCTCAGAATCTGAGCTGGCATGTTCAAGAGAAAAAAATGGTTATTATTTCTCATCCAGATTATCCTGATACAATTGCCGAGATTTTATAAATCCCCAAATAAAGCTTGCATAAGGCTTAATGCGACGACACCGGCTGTTTCTGTCCGTAAAGTACGAGGCCCTAGAGAGATGGGCTGGAAGTTCTGAGCCCGTAGAAAAGCAGTCTCTTCAGGTGCCCAGCCACTTTCTGGTCCAACAGCAATTCTAAAACGGTCATATTTTTCAATCGTCTTTAGAGAAGTCTCACTGCCTGTATCAAAAAAAATTGAGCAACCATCAAACTCAGTATTCGCCCAGTCTTTTACAGGCTGCGGTACGCTAATATTCGGAACAGACGTGCGGCCACTTTGCTCACAAGCCGATATAGCTATGCGCTGCCAATGCTGTTGTCGTTTAGATTTTTTTTGTTCATCGAGCTTGATAATACTGCGCATGGATTGCAAGGGCACGATATGAGAAACCCCTAACTCCGTTGTTTTTTGGATACTATAATCCATTCTTTCGGAGCGAGAAATGCCTTGCCCTAGCTCTATATAGACGGGAGACTCATTTGTTGTTTGGACAAATGTATTCATTGAGGCTAATACAGATTTGCCTTGAAGAATGATTTCGCTAAAATATTCTCCACCTTCACCATTAAAAAAAATTATTTTTTCTTTATTTTTTAGGCGCAAGACTTTTGCGACATAATGACTGGCTTCTGGCGTTAGGGTAATAGTTTGGTTTGTTGATAAAGGATGCGGGTAGTAAATTCTGGGTATAAACATAAAAATTAGGCACCAATCTGTTATATTGCTGACAGTATAGCAAAAATCGCGACACACTGAGCATTATTCAGCCTACATTCTAACTTTTGGTTTTTGCTTGGCTTCAAGTCCTAGTTCTTTGCAAATAGCCAAGCAGGGCCCTGCTTTATTTAGGGTATAAAAATGTAATCCAGGCGCATCGTTATTTTTGAGCCCTTGGCAAAGTTGCGTTAAAATTTCTGTGCCAAATTTTTCTACTGCTGATCTGTCGCCGGATATGACTTCTAATTGTTTTCTGAGCCATCTAGGGATCTCTGCGCCACAAGTGGCAGAAAATCTAGAAAGTTGCTCATATTGAGTAATAGGCATAATGCCTGGGATGATGGGAATGGTAATATTAGCTTGAGCGCATAAGTCTTTAAAATATTGATAACTATCTAAGTTAAAAAAATACTGAGTTATAGCAGCATCTGCGCCTGAATCGACTTTGCGTTTGAAATGATCAAAATCTACCTTGGCGTTGGGTGACTGAGGGTGAATTTCAGGATAACAAGCAACAGAAATGTGGAAAGTATCGCCGTATTCTTTTTTGATCCAGGTCACAAGTTCATTCGCATGCTGAAAATCACCTAATGATTTTACGCCTAGAGGCAAATCACCTCTTAAGGCCAGCAAGCTTGTAATGCCTAATGATTTATATTTATTTAATAAGATGGTTAACTTGGCCTTGGTTGTACCAACACAAGATAGATGTGGACAAAGTGGTGTTGTCACTGAGTCTTGTAAGGCAAGGCAGGTGGTTAATGTTTTATCTTGCGTGCTACTGCCTGCAGCACCAAAGGTGACAGAGAAATAGTCTGGAAGATTAGGACTTTCAGCGACGATGGTTTTAGTTGTGGCTTGTAGGGATGTTAGTCCCTTTTCAGTATGGGGAGGGAAAAACTCAAAGCTTAAATTAAAATCCATTTTATCCCCAAAAAGTTATCTAGAGCTTATCTCCTATAAGCATATAACTATCATATAATTATTTAACAGGTGTTTGCAATGGGGGCAGCCATTAACCCTATCTAAGTTTTCTGTGTTCCCGCTTAGAAAATCATCCTCTCCCAATATTGGGAGAGGGACTGATTTTCTATGCTTATGAAGAGTTCATGGGATTATGGTTAGTAGCGATAATGCTCTGGCTTGTAAGGTCCATCAACAGAAACACTAATATACTTTGCTTGCTCTGGAGTCAATTGGGTTAATTTTACGCCTAATTTTTCTATATGTAATCTGGCAACTTGTTCATCTAGATGCTTGGGCAAAGTATAGACTTTGTTTTCATAATTTTGGCTGTTTTCCCATAATTCTAGTTGTGCCATAACCTGGTTGGTAAAAGAGTTAGACATGACAAAGCTAGGATGACCTGTCGCACAGCCTAAATTAACCAATCGACCTTCTGCTAATAGCGTAATACGATTATTATTCGGCAAAATAATATGGTCAACCTGAGGTTTAATATTTTCCCAGGTATACTGCTTTAATGAAGTAACATCAATTTCATTATCAAAATGGCCGATATTGGCAATAATAGCTTGGTCTTTCATTGCCAACATATGTTTGTGCTCTATGACATGATAGTTTCCAGTTGCGCTGACAAAGATGTCTGCCTGGGAAGCAACATCATCCATAGTGACAACCCTATAGCCTTCCATTGCAGCTTGCAAAGCACAAATGGGATCAACTTCTGTGACCCAAACTGTAGCCCCTAGCCCTTTGAAGGCTTGAGCACAACCTTTACCTACATCACCATAGCCTAAAACAACGGCTATTTTTCCAGCAATCATGACATCTGTTGCGCGTTTAATGCCATCCATTAAAGATTCTCGACAGCCATATAGATTATCAAATTTAGATTTGGTAACAGAGTCATTAACATTAAACGCGGGAACATTTAGTTCGCCAGCCTTAGCCATTTCGTAGAGGCGTTGTACACCTGTCGTTGTTTCTTCTGATACGCCTCTTACCTCAGCTAAAAGTTTAGGGTATTTGTCATGCATGATTTTAGTTAAGTCACCACCATCATCTAATAACATGTTAGGGTGCCAGTCGTTTGGCCCATTAATGGTTTGTTCTATACACCAATCATACTCTTCATCTGTTTCCCCTTTTTTTGCAAATACAGGTACGCCGATTTGTGCCATTCTTGCAGCAGCATGATCTTGAGTTGAAAAGATATTGCAAGAAGACCATCTCACTTCTGCACCAAGTGCGGTTAGGGTTTCAATTAATACCGCTGTTTGGATAGTCATATGCAAGCAGCCGGCAATGCGTGCGCCTTTAAGAGGCTGCTTTTTTTCATGTTGTTTTCTGAGTGCCATTAATCCTGGCATTTCTGTTTGGGCGATTGCAATTTCTTTTTTACCCCAATCCGCTAGTGAGATATCATGGATCCAATAATCTTGTTCCGCAGAATTGTGTGTTGACATAGTTTATTTTCCCTAAATTTGTTTGATTGTTTTGTTAAAAAATCAAGATGAAATGTAATAAAATTATTAGTACTCCTCTCTACCGCCTACGTTCCGCGGCTTGTCCGCGGAATCCAGCGACTAGATCCCGCGGACAAGCCGCGGGACGTAGAGAAGATGGGGAAGTTACGATGAAATTTTGGCTTCTTCTTTTAGTAGTTCAACTTTATCTGTTTTTTCCCACGGTAAATCGAGATCATCTCGGCCAAAATGACCATATGCTGCTGTTTGACGATAAATAGGTTCTAGAAGACCTAAATTATCAATAATGGCTCTAGGTCGGAGGTCAAAATGTTTATTGATTAATTGAATGATTCTATCATCTGAAACTTTGCCTGTACCAAAAGTATCTATTGAAATGGAAGTGGGTTTAGCAACACCAATCGCATAAGAAACTTGTAGTTCTAGTTTGTCCGCAAGGCCTGCTGCCACAATATTTTTGGCCACGTAGCGTGCCGCATAAGCTGCAGATCGATCTACTTTTGTTGCATCTTTCCCTGACATTGCACCACCACCATGTCTAGACATGCCGCCATAAGTATCGACAATAATTTTTCTACCTGTTAAGCCGCAATCGCCTTGAGGACCACCAATCACAAAGCGTCCAGTCGGATTTATATGAAAACGTGTATCTTGGTCTAACCATTCAGCTGGAATAATAGGCTTTATAATTTCTTCCATGACGGCTTCTGTGAGTTTATCATGGTGAATATCTGGATCATGCTGGGTTGATAAAACGATCGTGTCGACCCGTTGAGGTTTTCCTTGGTCATCGTACTGAAAAGTCACTTGTGATTTCGCATCAGGTCTGAGCCAGGGTAGTATTTTTGATTTACGAACGTGTGCTTGTCGTTTTACTAAGCGATGTGCATAAGCAATAGGTGCGGGCATCATGACATCCGTTTCATTAGTCGCAAAGCCAAACATTAAGCCTTGATCACCTGCTCCGAGCTCATGGTCAGAGGCTTCATCTACGCCTATTGCGATATCGTCTGATTGTTTGCCAATTGCATTTAGAACTGCGCAAGACTCATAGTCAAAACCAAAGTCACCATGCGTATAGCCTATCTCTTGAATAATTTTTCTAGTTGTCGCTTCTATATCGACCCAGGCACTTGTACGGATTTCTCCCGCAATTAAAGCCATGCCTGTTTTGACCATGGTTTCACAAGCCACTCGGGCGTTGGGGTCTTGTTTTAGAATCTCATCTAATATGCCATCAGATATCTGATCCGCGACTTTATCTGGATGTCCTTCAGACACAGATTCAGAGGTAAAAAGGTGGTAAGAATTTGCCATGATACATCCTCGTATTTTTTATTGTCCTTAAGTACTACATAGGCTCTGCCCAGAGGCGTATTATGTTTGAGCGAATGAGTCAGCAACCACAAAGCCTACCAGATCATACCCCTTGTTACTAGACAGGTATGAGGATATTTGGCCTTGAAGTTTTGGTTATAATTATGTCAGAATCTTTAATTAATGTAATAGATTTGAGAATTTTATGGTAAAACTTGTGACGCCTATATGTGATTTTGGTCAACCTGCCTATCCTTTCAAATTAACTTCAGTAGATGGTATGCAATATAGTTTGCAAGATTGCTTGGGGGAAAATGGTTTGGTGATAGCTTTTATTTGTAATCATTGCCCTTATGTTCAGGCAATCCTACCAAGCTTGATTAAGGATGCTCACTTATTAATAAATGAAGGGGTTGGTTTGGCTGCGATCGCTTCAAATGATGTGAAGACATATCCAGAAGATAATTTTGAAAATATGCAGATAGTCTCCAAGCAATACCAATTTCCTTTTCCTTATTTGCTAGATGAAACCCAAGATGTTGCAAAGGCTTATGGGGCTGTATGCACACCAGATTTTTTTGGTTACTCTGCAGACTTAAAATTGCAATATCGAGGCCGTTTAGATGCTTCGGGTATTCAGCCTGCCAAGCCTGGCACCAAAAGAGATCTAGTTGACGCTATGCGACTTGTCGCAAAAACAGGCAAAGGGCCAGAATTGCAGCACGTAAGCCAGGGTTGCTCTATAAAATGGATTTAATGTTATTTAAATAGCTTTTGCATGCGTATTCGCCGATTTACGGGGTTGAGAGTCAGGGGTGCTTACCTCCTAATTTTAATCCTATCAATAAAGAATTCAATATCCATAAATCTACCCCAATATGCCCCTTAAATTAGGGGCGTATTGGGTGCGGTGTTATAATTAGCGCGCATAATTTATATCCGTCCTTCAGATAGTTAACTATAAAGAGGTTCTACATGCCTAGCCCTTCACGCCGACAACTTGCCAATGCAATTAGAGCACTTAGTATGGATGCCGTACAAAAGGCCAACTCAGGACATCCAGGTTGCCCGATGGGAATGGCTGATATTGCTGAGGTTGTATGGAATGATTATTTACAACACAACCCGGCGAACCCTAATTGGCAAAATCGAGATCGCTTTGTTTTGTCTAATGGACATGGTTCTATGCTGCTGTATAGTTTGTTGCATTTATCTGGGTATGATTTAGCACTGGAAGATTTGCAAAATTTTAGGCAATTACATTCAAAAACGCCAGGGCATCCAGAATTGGGTGTAACGCCGGGCGTTGAAACTACGACTGGCCCTTTAGGCCAGGGGTTGGGGCATGCTGTTGGAATGGCTTTGGGTGAACAGTTACTAGCCAATCAATTTAATCAAAAAGATTTTAATATTATTGACAACTACACTTACGCTTTTTGTGGTGATGGTTGTTTGATGGAGGGGGTGTCTCATGAGGTCTGTTCATTGGCAGGTACTTTAGGGCTAGGTAAGCTCATCGTACTATATGATGACAACGGCATCTCCATTGATGGGCCAATTGATACTTGGTTTAGTGACGATACGGCAAAGCGCTTTGAGGCCTATGGTTGGCAAGTGATAGAGGCTGTTGATGGACATGATGCTTCTCAGTTAAAGCAAGCAATGGACATGGCGCGTTCTGATTTAAATAAGCCAACGCTCATTATATGCAAAACAGAAATTGGTTTTGGCTCGCCTCATAAAGCAGGCAAAGCCTCTAGCCATGGTGCGCCATTAGGCGAAGAAGAAATAACCTTAACCAAAGAAAAACTTGAATGGCAATATCCAGCCTTTATGATTCCGGAAGAATATAGACAGCATTGGGACGCTCGTGAAAAAGGTGCGAGACTAGAAGAAAACTGGAATACGTTATTTAATGCATACCAAGCAAAGTATCCGGTATTAGCGAAAGAGCTTATTCGTCGATGGGCGGGAGAACTACCGCAAAATTTTGCAGAAAAAATTTCTCAAATGATACACAAAGCTCAAAACGAGCAAAATAAATTAGCCACTCGTAAATCTTCTTATAATGTATTATCTCAAATAGGCACGCTTTTGCCTGAGTTTGTTGGTGGCTCCGCTGATTTAACAGGTTCAAATTTAACAGCATGGTCTGATGTCGATATTATTAAGCCAGGCCATCTACAGGGCAATTACTTGCATTACGGTGTACGTGAATTTGGTATGTTTACCATGATGAATGGTTTGTCGTTATATGGTGGATTTTTACCCTATGGTGGTACATTTTTAACTTTTGTAGACTATGGTCGAAATGCAGTACGATTGAGTGCCCTGATGAAGCAGCGGTGTATTTATGTATTATCTCACGATTCAATAGGGCTGGGAGAAGATGGCCCAACCCATCAACCTATTGAGCACATAAGTACATTACGAGCGATGCCTGGAACTTATAATTGGCGCCCTTGCGACGAGGTAGAGACGATTATTTCTTGGGAACAGGCGATACAATTTCAAGGGCCTAGTGTATTAATTTTGTCTAGGCAAGGCATGCCTGCGCAATCTCGAAACGAAAGCCAACTGGCTCAAATACGCAAGGGGGCTTATGTTTTATATGAAAGTAAAAATACGGCTAAAGTGATTTTAATGGCGACAGGCTCAGAAGTGAGTTTATGTATTGAGGCAGCGAAGAAATTAGAAGAAAATGGCGTCGGGGTGCGAGTTGTTTCTATGCCATGCATGGAAGCTTTCGAAGCGCAAGATCAGGCATATCAAGATCAAGTTTTGCCACCTGAAATCATAAAAAGGGTTGCTGTAGAAGCAGGCTCAAGTATGAGCTGGTATAAGTATACTGGCTTACAGGGTAAAGTGATTGGACTTGATAGCTTTGGGGAGTCGGCGCCTGCTGAGAAATTATTTGAACTATTTGGTTTTACTGCAGAAAAAATACAAAAGACAGTTGAAACTCTAATATAAATTAAAGAGGAAAAGATTAACATGACAATGAAAATAGCAATTAATGGATATGGTCGTATTGGTCGTAATGTTCTTCGGGCTTTATATGAATCCAGTCGTCAAAATGATATGCAAATTGTGGCGATTAATGATTTGGGCGATTCTAAAATTAATGCGCATCTGACGCAGTATGATACAACACATGGTAAATTCCCATTAGATGTGACTGTTGGAGATGATGGTTGCTTAATTATCGATGGTCAAGAAATTCAAATGTTTTCTGAGCGTAATCCTGCCAATATACCATGGGGAAAATTAGGCGTTGATATTGTTTTAGAGTGTACGGGTGTATTCGCAAGCCGCGAAAAAGCCAGCGCACATTTAGAGGCAGGCGCTAAAAAAGTTTTGATTTCAGCACCTGCAGGTACGGATGTCGATGCCACAATTGTATATGGTGTAAACCATCAAATGCTCAAAGCAAATGACCGTATTGTATCTAATGCCTCTTGTACAACAAATTGCTTGGCACCTTTAGTGAAACCGCTGCATGAGAAGTTAGGTATTATTAGTGGTTTAATGACGACAATTCATGCATATACCAACGACCAGGTTCTCACGGATGTTTATCACACAGATCTGCGTCGTGCTCGCTCTGCAACACACTCTATGATTCCAACCAGTACAGGGGCTGCAAAAGCGGTAGGGTTAGTGTTGCCTGCCTTGAAAGGCAAGTTGGACGGTTTTGCCGTTCGAGTACCAACCATTAATGTATCTGCAGTGGATTTAACATTAACCGTAGAAAGAGAAACATCTGCTGAAAAAATTAACGCGTTATTGCAAGAAGCCGCAGAGGGTGAACTTAAAAGTGTTTTAGCGTACAACAACGCGCCTTTGGTTTCTATTGATTTTAATCATAACCCGGCTTCCTCTGTTTTTGATGCAACACAAACACGAGTGATTGGTAATTTGGTGAAGGTATTTTCCTGGTATGACAATGAGTGGGGTTTCTCTAATCGTATGTTAGATACAGCCCAAGCGATGATGTTAGCGACTGATTAGGTCTTAATCCACAGGGACAGTATGTAAGCAAATATGAATACAATCAAACAAATTAATTTTGAAAATCGTACCGTATTATTGCGAGAAGATCTAAATGTACCATTTGATAAGAATGGTATATTAAGTGATGTTCGAATTAGTGCGGCACTGAGTACCATTCGATTTTTAATTGAAAAGCGTGCAAAAGTGATAGTTATGTCTCATTTAGGTCGCCCCAAAGGTGAGGACCCAGATTTTTCATTGCAAATCGTTGCCGATAGATTAGGACAATATCTTCAGAAAACAGTTCCGGTATTTTCTTTGTCTGATACCCCTCCTGCTTTAGAAGCAGGGGGGGTTGCCATGTTAGAGAATGTACGTTTTTATAAGGGCGAGTCTGAGAATGATCCGGGGTTGGCTAAGCGGTATGCTGCCTTGTGTGATATATTTATGATGGATGCTTTTGCAGTGAGCCATCGAGATCATGCTTCTACAACCGGTGTGATAGCACAGAGTCCTGTTGTCTGTATGGGGCCTTTGTTTGCAAAAGAGCTGGCCGCATTAAATCAGGCACTAGAGTGTCCTAAACGACCATGGGTCGCGGTTGTAGGCGGCGGAAAAGTTTCGAGTAAACTAGAAGTGCTTTTAAATTTAATTGATAAAGTTGATACGTTGGTTGTGGGTGGTGCCATTGCAAATACTTTTTTAAAAGCAAAAGGTATTTTTGTTGGACAATCCAGAATTGAGCCTGAGCTAGTTGCGACAGCAGAAAGAATTTTACAAACCGCGCAAGATTTAAATAAAACGATATGGCTGCCAGAAGATGTGATTGTGGCTGACAATATGGATGCAGCAAATGTAGAGCATAAATTAGTCACCCAAATATCCGCATCAGATCAAATTTTTGATATTGGTCCTCAGTCCCAAAAATCCTTATCTAAGCTTTTGTTAGATGCAAAAACCATTGTTTGGAATGGTCCTATGGGCGTGTTCGAAAAGCCACAGTTTTCGGCAGGAACCGAGGCTTTGAGCCAAGCGATTGCTGATTCTACTGCCTATTCTATTGCCGGCGGCGGAGAGACACTGGCAGCGATTGAACAATTTAAAATTCAAGAGAAAGTTTCTGTATTGTCTACTGGTGGTGGTGCTTTCTTACAATTATTAGAAGCTAAGCCTTTACCTGCATTGGTGGCTTTAGAAAGGCACGACAGTATAGATTCTACAGTTGATGTGGCACCATGAGAGATATGCGACGTACCAAAATAATTACCACTTTAGGGCCCGCTACTAAAGATAAGCAAAAAATTAAGGAGCTGATTTCAGCAGGTGCGAATATACTGAGAATTAATTTGTCTCATGGCACAACGGAAGAGCAGCAAGCACAAATTTTACTAGCAAAAGAATGTGGGCAGGAATTAAATTGTATCGTCGGTATTTTGGTCGACTTACAAGGTCCTAAGATTCGAATACAGAGATTAGCTGAGAAATATATTACGCTACATGAGGGGGATACGCTTGTACTCGATCCGACATATAAAGGTGAAGGTACCGCTGCGTGCATAGGGGTTAACCATCCTAATTTGCCTAAAGAAGTATTGCCGGGTGCCGAGTTATTGTTAGATGATGGCCGTATTAGTTTGGTTGTGAAAGACATTATAGGGAATAAAGTGATATGCCGTGCAAATTGTTCAGGTATATTACTACCCTATAAAGGATTGAACAAAAAGGGCGGTGGTTTATCTTTGGCTAGTTTAACGGAAAAAGATAAAGCAGACATTATGGCCATTGGAAAATTACCCATAGACTATGTTGCCTTATCTTTTCCTAAAGATGCAGAAGATATTAAGTATGCAAAGTCTTTATTAAAAGCACAAAACAGCCCGGCTAATTTGGTGGCAAAAATTGAGCGTTCTGAAGCGGTTGAAAATATAGATGAAATCATTGAGGCGGCTGATGCGGTTATGGTGGCCAGAGGTGATTTAGGTGTAGAAGTTGGGTATGCTGAGTTACCAGCCATACAAAAATACATCATCAATCGAGCCACTTTATCTGATAAAGCGGTTATTACGGCAACACAAATGATGGAGTCAATGATAACCAATCCCATTCCCACTCGAGCAGAGGTATCTGATGTGGCAAACGCCATTTTAGATGGCACAGATGCGGTGATGTTGTCGGCAGAAACAGCAACAGGCGATTATCCTATCAAAGTGGTTGCTATGTTAACTGAAATTTGTAAAGCAGCGGAAAGACAACTGATTACCACAATTTCTGGGCATCGAATTGAAACGCGGTTTGGTCGACATGATGAAGCGATCGCGATGGCATCAATGTATGTTGCTAATCATCTAGATATAAAAGCAATTGTTTGTTTAACAGAATCAGGCTCGACACCATTGTGGATGTCTCGTATTCGATCAAGCATTCCAATTTATGGCTTGAGTCGAAATGAACAGGCATGTGGGCGGATGACGCTATATCGTGGTGTACACCCTGTCTATTTCGATGTCACACAATATGAAAATTGGGAAATTTCTAAGTATGTTTTAGATAAGCTGATTCAAATGGATATTCTCTTAGAGGGTGATAAGGTTTTAGTCACCAAAGGTAACATTGTGGGTGTGGGTGGGCATACCAATACTCTGAAAATTTTAGAAGCGAAAAAAATTAATACGTAATAACCTGGAGGTAATACATGGCTTTAATTTCGTTACGTCAATTACTCGATCATGCAGCAGAACATCAATATGGTGTGCCTGCATTTAATGTTAATAACTTAGAGCAAATGCGCGCCATTATGGAGGCAGCAGACGCGACGAATAGCCCTGTGATTGTGCAGGCCTCTGCGGGAGCAAGAAAGTACGCGGGTCCTAGGTTTTTAAAGCACATGATTGAAGCGGCAATAGAAGAGTTTCCTCATATTCCAGTTTGTATGCATCAAGATCATGGTGCGTCGCCTGCGGTATGTCAACGTTCTATTCAGTTTGGATTTTCATCTGTCATGATGGACGGGTCTTTGCATGAAGATATGAAAACGCCATCTGACTTTCAATATAATGTTGATGTGACAAGAAGAACGGTTGATATGGCGCATGCGTGTGGTGTATCTGTGGAAGGTGAATTGGGCTGTTTGGGTTCATTGGAAACAGGGACGGCAGGCAAGGAAGATGGTAGCGGTGCGGAAGGCGTTCTCACTCAGGATATGTTATTAACTGATCCTGATGAAGCGGCACGTTTTGTTGATGCGACTCAAGTAGATGCTTTGGCTATTGCTATTGGTACCAGTCATGGTGCTTATAAATTTAGCAGGCCACCTACCGGTGATGTATTAGCGATTGAACGCATTAAAGCCATTCATGCGCGTATTCCTAATACCCACTTAGTCATGCATGGCTCATCTTCTGTGCCACAGGAGTGGTTGAAGATGATCAATGAGTTTGGTGGTGACTTAGGGGAAACTTATGGTGTGCCGGTTGAAGAGATTCAAGAAGGTATTAAGCATGGTGTGCGCAAAATTAATATTGATACAGATTTACGTTTGGCAGTGACTGGCACATTAAGGCGTTTCTTTGCTCAAAACCAAACTGAATTTGATCCTAGAAAATATTTAAGCCAAGCGACGCAAGCAATGAAAGAAATTTGTATTGCGCGTTATAATGCGTTTGGCACTAGTGGCCATGCAGATAAGATCAAGCCTATTATGCTTGAATATATGGCAGAACGGTATTTAAGTGGTGAATTAAACCCGAATGTAAGATAGTACTTTCCCCTCTTTGTTTATTTAGCACAAAGAGGGGGAGACAGCAGTTGTCGTTTAAACTGGGATTGAAGATAAAAGAATGTATCGAAGTATTTTTAATAATTTTTTGAAGATAGCCTATTGGGCTTTCTTTGTCTCGGCTATTGTCGCGGTGACTTTTTTATATTTTAGATGGCAGCGTATAGAGCGAGTCGAAGTGCCTATGAATCACTGTGATTTAAGAAGAGGCCCTTGTGTTTCTGAGTTGACCTCAGGCGAAATTATTACATTGCAAATTAATCCGACCAATATGCCTGTATTAACTTCTATTGTATTAGAAGTCAAAACGCAACGTATTCCAGTTGAAAAAATGCAAATTAATTTTAAAGGCAAAGACATGAATATGGGGGAGTTTACCTATAACTTGCAGCCTAGAAAGAATGGCATTTACACCGTGCAAACTATTTTACCGACATGTGTACAAGAGGAAATGGTGTGGCAAGCGGTATTAAATATTGATACGCAAAATAAGCATTATCGGGTGCCATTTCATGTGGTCAATGAGCGGCCACAAAAGAAGACAAAGCCGAGCTTGAGATCTTAAAATATAATATAGATTAATGTGTTGGCTCTTTTTTTCTGTTTTTTTAGATTATGCTCAGCATTTTAAGATAGAAAGTGGAGCAGAGCGCTAGGTTAGGTCCAATGGGTATTCCCATTATTGTTTTCAAAATAAAAAAAAGCCCGCGCAATAAATTGGGCGGGCAGAAGGCAATCTGGGGAGATTGCCGGGTCCCATCCTTGGGTTAGGGGAAATATTAAAAATTTTTATTAAGAAAAATAATCATATACTTGACCGAGGACGCTCCAGCCACTGCTCGCATCTGCCGTGGGAGGAAGTGACAGATCTTCGCCGCTACCCATTAAGGCTTCTGGTGGACTTGATAAAGAACCACCATCTAATGCTTCTGGCGGAGTGGTTAATAGGGCATCTACACCTTCCGCAGATGCGTCTCCAATTACGTCACTAGCCTGTATTTTTGTTTCAGGTGTCTCTTTACCACCATCGGTTGTGTTTTCAGTAGGTAAAGTTCTTAAGTCTAAGCTAGTATCAGAGTTGATGGGTGATGTAGTCGTGCTTCCAGTTAAGTTATCAGATCCACTGTCACCTAAACCTTCAGGTGCTATGTCATCTAGTTCTTCAGGTGCTTTCTCACCTAAAGTGTCGGCTTGCTTTTCAGCTTCTACTCTTTCAGTCTCAGCTTGTTTTTCAGCTTCTACTCTTTCCGCTTCAACTCTTTCCGCTTCAACTCTTTCCGCTTCAACTCTTTCCGCTTCAACTCTTTCCG
>CAXBML010000006.1:0-165688 GCA_963976875.1 uncultured Coxiellaceae bacterium | reverse complement strand
AATGGCTGAGTTTCAGAGGCTAACTACGTGAGATTCGTGGGGATCACTCAGTGTACCCACACTATAGTTTGAATGACCAAAGGATATACTGAGCAGCTCGTTACCCTCTAATAAATATAAGGTTTTTGCTAAAATGGTACTCAACAAATAGCAATAACATGAAATAATTGCCGGGAGTGCCAATGTCTAAAGATTCAGCCAAAAAGAACACCTCTTTTGAAAACCATACAATTAAAGTGAAAAAATACTTTGTAAAAGGTGAAAATAAGGTATCTCCGCAATATGTGGAACAATTTCTGCACGCGTTAAGAATAAACAAAACAGACGATGTTATTTCTTTGTTAAAATCTTTTCCGCAGCTTGCAACATTATCGGGCGACTTTTTCCAAGCCCCTCTCATTATTGCTGGCATGCATCACAATACATTTATCATGAATCACCTATTGGAATTAGGTGCTTGCCCTCGTATGGCACGCCGAAAAGCGGAATTCAAAAAGTTACCGGTTAAAAGTAGAACATATCTTGAGTTAATTTGTAATTTTAAAGCGCGGGTATTAGAGAAAATACACACTATGCATTAAAGACTCGTTGCGGTTGGAACGCTAGGGAGTGAATGTTATACTGTTTTCTTCCTACCAACATAGTAAGTTAGATGAAGTATAAATGAATACAACTAGCCTTTTATTACTAATCACAGCGCTCCCCTCCTTAGCGCTCGCCAAAAATACGCCCTGGAATAATGAAATTGAACTCGGTTTTATGTTAAACCAAGGCAACACTCAAAACACTCATTTTGATACGCGCTATACCAATAAATTCACCACAGACAAGATTAATAATACTTTCTCTGTTGCGTCGTTAATTGATCTTGCTAAAGATAACGCAACAAGCACAAAACAAAAAACGGCTGAAAAATACTCTATCAATAATAATATTAAATATATACTCACTAACAATCATTATATTTTCTCGGATCTCTATGCTCAAAAAGATAAGTTCTCAGCCTTTGATTATGAAATAACAGAGGCCATCGGATATGGGCGCAAAATTTTTGATAATGACATCATCAAATGGCATCTTGAAGCAGGACCAGGTGGTCGCCATAGCCAATCTCCCCAGGAAAATTTAAGCCGTGCTCATCAAGATGAACTCATCATACACACGGGTTCAGGCTTAATATTTAAAATCAGCCAAAATGCAGCCTTCTCACAAGATATTACTTATGGTGCAGGCAAAGATACCCAAAACACAAAATCAATATCCGCTTTAAAAGCCACTGTTCTTGAAAAAGTATCATTAAAGCTGAGCCACAGGCTAGAGTATAATGCTAAAATTCCAAACACGGGGAAACCACAGAAGCATGCTGAGAATACAACCTCTATCACAGCAACTTATATGTTTTAATTTTTGATACGGAATCGTTCGAAATTAAGGGGGCGAACCCCCCAAAATATGGAAAAAGACAGGTATAAAACCTAAAAAATTATGCGCTTTGCTTCACTAGCATATCGTCAGAACGAAATTGTTTTGCCAACTTATCTAGCACGCCATTAATGTATTTATGCCCATCAACCGCGCCAAATTTTTTCGCTAAAATAATGGCTTCATTTAATACAACTTTGTGTGGCACTTCTTGATTAAACTTAAGTTCATAAAGTGCTATACGCAAAATAGACAATTCAACAGGATTAATCTGACTAATATGACGATCTAAATATTGATCAATCTCTTTGTCTAACGTTTCTGCATGCTTAGCAACACTATGGGTAATGTCGTTAAAATAGTTTTCATCGTATGACTCAATTTTATCAAGCAACAGTGGGTTATCAGATAATAAATTTTCTTTCACTTTTTCTATTGGATAGCCGGAAAGTTGCCATGCATACAAAGCTTGCAATGAAAGGGCTCGTGCTTCGTGACGTAACTGTGCTTTGTTGGGTTTAGCCACAAATTTTCTCCAAAACATTGATTGTTTCTAGAACGGTGAAAGCCGCTTCGCTACCTTTGTTGCCAGCCTTACTACCCGCACGCTCTACCGCTTGCTCAATGGTATCTGTTGTTAATATACCAAAAGCAATCGGGCATTTGGTTTTGAGCTGTGCTTGCATAATGCCATTGGCACATGGACCAGAAACATATTCAAAATGAGCGGTACTGCCTCGAATCACAGCCCCCAAAGCAACCACACCTTTGAATCGGTTACTTTCAGCTGCTGCTTGGCATGCCAAAGGCACTTCAAATGCCCCCGGAACACGAATGATTTCAATATTGCTTTTGTCCACTCCCTGGCGAACCAGTGTATCAACAGCACCAGAAACCAAACGATCGACGATAAATTCATTAAAACGCGCCGCGACAATCGCAATACGTCCGCCTTGTGAAACAAAATTCCCTTCGTGAGTCGTAATTTGATGGGGCATTATATATTCCTCTTCCGCGTTAATTTTGTTTGCCAGAATCCCAGGGTTTGAAGCCCACGACTTCTAGGCCAAAGCCAGACAGACCATAATACCGCTTTTCACTCCCTAAAACACGTATTTTTCCAAAGCCCAAGGAAGATAATACTTGTGAACCCACACCAATTAAGCGTAAATCGGGTTTCATTTGGGTATCGGGGCATTCTTTTGTCGCATTTTTGGCAAAATGGCTCAAAATACCAAGGTGTTCCAGACTTTTCGTAGGTTGGACGGGCTGACAAAGCAATACCAAAGCGCCCTCTCCAAATCGATTAATCTCTCTCAAGCTTTGATCAATGTCCCATTTCCCAGTCATTAAATTCGACATGACCGATAAATCCAACAAAGGATCGTGCATATGCACTCTAATAAGTGCCTCTTGATTCTTATTCGGGTTACCTTTGATAAAAGCATAATGGTGCAATTGGGATATGTGATCAACAAAAACTTGTAACGCAAATTCGCCATGGGCAGTCGGGATGCTCATAGCATGGATGCACTCCACCGTTGGCTCGTGCTTCATTCGATAAGCAATCAAATCCTCAATCGTCCCCATTTTTAAATCATGTTGTCCGCAAAAATTCTCTAAATCTTGACCTTGTGCCATCGTGCCATCTTCATTCATAATTTCGCAAATAACACTGGCAGGCTCTAGACCCGCTAAACGCATCATATCTGTACTCGCCTCTGTGTGGCCTGCCCTTTCAAGAACGCCTCCCGGCTGGGCAATAATAGGAAAAATATGCCCTGGCTGCACAATGTCGCCAGGCTGAGCATTAGGTGAGACTGCCGCTAAAATTGTCTTGGCTCTATCCTGTGCTGAAATGCCTGTGGTCACACCTTCCGCCGCTTCAATCGATAAAGTAAAATTAGTACCAAATTTCGCGCCATTCCCATTATTGGGCACCATAAGGGGTAAATTTAACTGCTCACAACGGGATTGCGTTAAACTCAAACAGACCAAACCCCGAGCATGCTTAACCAAAAAATTAATTTTTTCTGCAGTCACATTATGGGCGGGCAAAATAACATCGCCTTCATTTTCTCTATTCGCATCATCCACCATAACAATGGGACGGCCTTGTTTTAGTTCTTCTATTAAGAGTTCAATAGGAGTGAATTTCATGATGGTCCTTTAAATATTTTTAAATACTTGTTTCGCGTAGGCGCTGATTAAAACTTGGGCTTGTATATCCCGCCCCAAAGATTGTACTTTGTGATATTCACCCGATATCTTGTCCTTTAGCTGTTCGATATTAAGATTTTGCATCGCGAGCGTATTCGCGCCCAACAAATCAGGGGCAATATGCAAAACCAATTCATCGACAAAATTATTTTCTAATAAATAATTTAAAAACCTGGGTCCCGCTTCCACAAATACATCATTTATTTGCATCTCAGCGAGATACTGTAATACTGAATCAAAATCAATATGATGCGCGTTGTTAATATCTTGTGGAAAAGAAACACATTTTATATTTTTTGCGGACAGAGATGACAACGCTGACTGCCATTCACCCAACTCAAGGTTTGATACTGTCTCACGGCCCACCGCAACAATGACATCGCTATTTTGATCGCGACACTGCCCATTCACGATATTAGCCTCAGGCAACATTTTTAAATTATTGTCTATGACCAAACGCTTGGGCTGCAAAAATTCGATGCCTTGGGGCATTTGAGCCAGCACCGACTCATCTCTCACATTTAACAAACAGTTATCTGCCAATACGGTCTGTTGGGTTGTTAATATAACACCACTTTGAGCGCGCCATTTTTGTACCGCCATTCTGGCAGTGGGGCTGGTAATCCACTGGCTCTCGCCCGACTGCATGGCGATTTTACCATCTAAGGACATCCCCATTTTAGCTCTGACATAGGGACGCTGCCTGGTAAAACGTGACATAAAACCAACATTTTGCTGTTGCGCTTCTTGCTCTAAAATACCAACATCAACTAAAACGCCAGCGGCTCGAAGCTTTTGAATGCCTTTTCCTGAAACCAATGGGTTGGGGTCAAGCGTCGCCACAACAACACGACCGATGTTATGTTTTAAAATAAGATCGACGCAAGGCGGCGTACGCCCCTGGTGACAACATGGCTCTAAAGTAACATATAAAGTAGCATCTTGAAGGTTTGTCGGTAACCCTTGCAAAGCATGGAATTCTGCATGGGGCGTGCCTGCTTGTTGATGCCAACCCGACTGCAAAGCACGGCCTCCTTTTACAAGAATCGCCCCAACCATTGGGTTAGGATGAGCCGTATAAACGCCTTGTTGGGCAAGCTCAATAGCCTCTTGCATCCAAGAACGATCAGACGTCACCCCCATCATTAAGCGGAAACCTCTTTGTCTTCTGTCAAGCGTTTGATTTCAATTTCAAATGCGTGCACATCCTGAAAACTACGATAAACCGAGGCAAAACGTACATACGCGACATCATCCAATGCTCGCAGTTCTGCCATCATCCAATCCCCTAACACCTCAGAAGAAACTTCACGTTCTCCTAAAGCCCGTAGACGGCGCTTAATACGCGATAAAGCTGATTCAACTGCATCAAAACTCACCGGTCGTTTCTCCAAGGCGGTCAACATGCCCTGTTTGAGTTTATTCTCATCAAACGCTTCTCTGTTATTATCACTACGCTTAATAACACGTGGAAAAGACAATTCAGCGACTTCATAAGTCGTGTATCGTTCTTTGCAGGCCAAGCATTCGCGACGACGGCGAATTTGCTCACCGTCGTTGGAATCACGTGAATCAATAACTTTTGTTTCTAATCCATGGCAAAAGGGACAACGCATAAATACTCCTTCTGATAACGCTTATTCGCTTGATGGGCCATAAACTGGAAACTGCTGACATAACTGCAAAACTTCCTGTTTGACTCGATTTTGAATTGATGTATTGTTCACATCATCTAATATATCCGCCATCCAATTGGCCAGCGTATGCATTTGCTCTTCTTTGAAGCCACGGGTTGTTGCGGCTGGCGTGCCCACACGTAAACCACTGGTCACAAATGGAGAGCGCGGATCATTTGGCACCGCATTTTTATTCACGGTAATATTGGCATTTCCCAATGCCGCATCTGCTTCTTTGCCTGTCATCCCCGTTTCAATCAAATCAATCAAAACCAAATGATTGTCTGTACCACCGGAAACAATTTTATAGCCTCGGTTTTGCAGACCTTTTGCTAATGCTTTCGCATTTTTGACGACTTGCTTTTGATAGGCAACAAAGTCTGGTTGCATCGCTTCTTTGAGCGCCACTGCTTTTGCCGCTATCACATGCATCAACGGCCCACCTTGCGTTCCCGGGAATACCAATGAATTTAATTTTTTCTCTATCTCAGGGTTCGCTTTGGCTAAAATTAATCCACCCCGTGGGCCTCTGAGCGTTTTATGTGTGGTTGTCGTAGTAACATCGGCAATATTAACAGGAGAGGGGTATACCCCAGCCGCGACCAACCCGGCTACGTGTGCCATGTCGACTAATAAGTAAGCATTGACGCTATCTGCAATTTCTCTAAATTTAGTCCAATCTAATATGCCAGAATAGGCCGAGAAACCGGCTATCACTAACTTAGGTTTATGTTCTAAAGCCAAAGCCTGAATAGCGTCATAATCAATCACGCCATTCTCATCAATGCCATACAGAACAGAATTATAAATTTTACCGGAGAAGCTTACTTTCGCACCATGGGTCAAATGACCACCATGTGCTAAGCTCATACCTAAAATGGTATCACCTGGCTGAATCAAAGCCATATAAGCCGCCAAATTCGCATTCGAACCTGAGTGTGGCTGCACGTTTGCATAATCTGCTTTGAACAATGCTTTGGCTCGATCTATTGCTAATTGCTCTGCCACATCCACATTTTCGCACCCACCATAATAACGTTTGCCTGGGTAACCCTCAGCATATTTGTTCGTTAAATCTGTCCCTTGGGCTTCCATTACCCGCGGACTCGCATAATTTTCAGAGGCAATAAGCTCAATGTGCTCTAACTGGCGCTTCGTTTCATCCTTAAGCGCATCTGCTAGCTCATCGTCAAATCCTTTTATCCGCATATCTTGGCTAAACATTAAGTCACCTCTTTTCACTTTTAGGGTTTGGGTCGTCAAATTGATACTAATTCTATATGAGTCGCATAACATTTACCAACTTCGTTGCAATACTGGCTTATTTAGGTTAGCTTAAACGCCAATTCTGTCTAAATTTAAGGGGCTACCGCCAATGAGCAATAAGACCATTTTTTCCATGTTAGAAGTGGGTAAAATCGTACCTCCCAAAAAAGAGATCATAAAAGACATCTCTTTATCCTTCTTTTATGGGGCAAAAATTGGAGTTCTGGGTCTCAACGGTTCTGGTAAATCGACATTATTGCGCATCATTGCGGGTGAAGACAAAGAATATGTTGGTGAAATAACATCACAAAAAGGCCTGAAATTTGGTTACCTACCTCAAGAACCTAGATTAGACCCGACCAAAGATGTACGCGGCAATGTTGAAGAAGGCGTCAAAGAAATAAAAGACATGCTGACCCGATTCGACGAAGTCAATAATGCCTTTGCCGAACCAATGGATGATGACCAAATGCAAGCACTGCTAGATGAACAAGCAAAGCTGCAAGATAAAATTGAAGCCTGCAATGCTTGGGATTTGGATCGTAAATTAGAAGTCGCTGCCGATGCATTACGCCTACCCGCTTGGGATGCCAATGTTGAAACACTATCTGGTGGTGAACAACGTCGAGTCGCACTTTGTAAACTTTTGCTCTCTGCACCCGATGTTTTGCTTTTAGATGAACCCACCAACCATCTAGACGCAGAAAGTGTAGCTTGGCTTGAAAGATACTTACAAGATTTCCCCGGCACTGTTATTGCGGTAACCCATGATCGCTACTTCCTTGATAACGTGGCAGGCTGGATTTTAGAGCTTGATCGCGGGTACGGCATACCTTTTGAAGGCAACTATAGTCAATGGCTAAAATGGAAGGAAGAGAGGCTCAGACAAGAAAAGCGTCAAGAAAGCTCTCACCAAAAAACTATGGCCGCCGAATTAGAATGGGTACAACAAAACCCCAAAGGCCGCCGCAAGAAAAATAAAGCCAGAATCAGTAACTTTGAAGAACTTAGCTCTAAAGAGTTCCAAAAACGCCATGAAACTGACGCCTTATATATACCGCCCGGTGAGCGCCTAGGTGCTAACGTTATCAACCTAAAGCACTTATCAAAAACGTTAGGCGATAAATTACTTTACACGGATTTAGACTTTGAAATTCCACGCGGCTCTATTGTCGGTATTATCGGCCCCAACGGCGCAGGTAAAACCTCTCTATTTAGACTCATCGCCCAAGATTTACAGCCTGACAGCGGCGAAGTGGAAGTGGGAGATACTGTACAATTAGCTTACGTAAACCAATCCAGAGATAACCTAGACGATAAAAAAACTGTCTGGGAAGAAGTCTCTGATGGTTTAGATTACATCACCGTAGGGCAATTTTCTGTCGCCTCTCGTGCTTATGTTGGCCGATTTAACTTCAAAGGAACGGACCAACAAAAGCAAATTGGTAATCTATCTGGTGGTGAGCGCAACCGTGTGCACTTAGCCAAACTTTTAAAAACCGGCGGCAATGTATTACTACTCGATGAACCAACCAATGATCTAGATGTAGAAACGCTACGCGCCCTAGAAGAAGCCATTCTTGGCTTCCCCGGTTGCGCATTAATCATATCGCATGATCGCTGGTTCTTAGATAGAGTAGCAACCCATATTCTTGCCTTTGAAGGTAACAGTGAAGTGCGCTTATTTGAGGGCAGTTATACAGAGTATGAAAAAGACTATACGGCTCGTGTAGGTGCAGATGCCAAACAACCTCATCGTATTAGATATAAAAAGCTAGAAGAGGTTTAACCACCTGTAACCTCCTAACCAGTGACGCGAAATCAACCCTCACCAGGCCTACAGCCGTCCTCTCCCAGCATTGGGAGAGGGATTGATTCGCTCCGCTTATCACATGCTTTTATACCGTGACTGAATTTGTAACTAAAAAACATGCAAACTTAACCTTCACACAGTCCACGCAACAACTTAGACAACCAACCAAATAATCTCATCCCCCTTGATCAAGAACAGAAACCCTGTAGAATTCAACCATTAGTTAGATTGATTACATGCGGATAGGTTATGCCATTACATGGGACACAGACAACAAGCACTTTCAATCCTGAAAAACCACTTGGCACACAACTTCAAGATATGTTTTCCGATATATTAAGCCTATACCCAGAACTCAAAACGAGCGTACAAGGCTTTACAGAATATGATGCGGGCGCCTTTAAATGTAGTGCCCCTCAAAATGTTCAAAATTTGTTAGGCCCACAATTTACTAGAAACTTTGCTTTGTTGTTACAGTCAGAGCTAGAACATATAAAGCAAGAACCACAGATTAAAAAAGAGGCATATCATAAAACTTTATTACATAAATATTTAGGCGTCACTGATTTAGCCCACCCTCAAGTATCAGACATACCCCCTGCGATGGGGTTTGTTTGTGAAGATAATGCACCTGACCAAGCACTTCATACTTATTTTTTAAGACCCTTTTTATTATTTGGTATCACGCCTAAAAATAGAAAACATACGGAAACGCAGAGTGAAACGAATGCTTTTGATTGGCTTTGGGGAACAGACAAAAACACGAATAGCGCTCACTTTTTTCGCAGTATCATTCAGTTATATATTTTAGAAGAGATTCTATCCGAGTATAAAACTGAGACAAAAGGGAACTGGGAAAGCCCAGATATCCGTGCAAGTAGGCGCCCCCTGCAAGACTTAAAAAGTGCTTTATTTAAAACGATACAAAACCATTTCATTTCGCTGCTATACCACGTACACCTTAATGGGAACAATCCTAGCCAAAAACATATGTCCGGCTCACCCAATGGACTTATGAGTAGAAGTAATCATAACTTATTAAGAATTTTGGATGACCTATTACCCGGATTATCCAATGTCACAAGCCAATATGCCATTGGACGCCTACTATTTGGGCAACCCCAAACTGAAACCCGACATGAACAGTCTATTCAAAACATAGATCGCAATCAATCAGCATTAATCTTTTGGTTTAAATATATTTCAAAATATATTCTGACTCATTTAAACTTAGCATCATCCATCTTGTGGATACGGTGTAGTATTGCCCTAGCAAGATCCCAATGGAAAACGTGGGTAAATTTTATCCGCCATTCAGACTCTTCTTTTGTCGATTTAGCAGGAAAATGCTTGTTCTTTATTCCAAATCTTATCATAATACTCGCTACGCCTATATTAACCATGATGCCTTGGGTATACGGCCTAAGCTCAATACCCTTTTCTTTGCTACGTTATTTTATTATGCATGGTCCCACAGCCAGATTAAAACATTTTTGGATTTTACATGCACTAGATACACTTGAGTTCATCAAAGACTTCATTATATTTGTTGCGGTAGCAGCCCCACTTTTAGAGAGCATCTTCTCAAGTATTGTTGCCTTTTTACCCAGCTCACTATTATCAATTGGTGCTATAAGTGCTTTCATTCCAACGTTTATCTTTTTATGCGTGATCTTATCTAAAAACTATACTGTTAATATTTGGGATTCCAGCAGCAGTTTTGCTTATAGTGCATTTGGCATGGCATTTGGCACCACTTTATTTCTCGCATCAACGCTTTACCTAGGTGGCGCACTTTTAGGGCAAAAACTATACCCTCTCATACCTGACAGTATTGCAAAGATATTTAATAGTTTAGTCTCTCCTCTGGTATGGGTTGGAGAGAAACTTGCGAATTTTGTTGACAAGTTATTTGGATTTAAACCAAATAATAACCTCGCTGATATTTCCATTCCTGAAACCTGGAAGCAAGCGCCTGTATCCATAGAAACATTAACTGACTCATCTCTACCAGCGGAACTGAAAGCCCAAGCTGCTGAATTGCATCGGAAACTAGGCAGGTTAAATCAAGCATTTAATTTTTCTGTAGACAGAAAAAAATTCATTAGAAACACTCTAGATGAGTTGGATAACAGCGCAACACCGACCGACCTAACAGAAGCGATTGAAAAAGCAGAATTACTTTTAAGCTTTAATTTTACAAATGAGCAAGCTACAAAAATACAATCACTCATAACTTCTTTAGACTCTAATGAACAATTTAACCTAAACAAAGAAAATGTAAGCATTCGAGTATCTGGCAGTACATCTGGCTATCAGCCATCTTGGGGTTGTATTCAAAAACTAAGAGAAACACATCAATTTGAACAGCTGCCCACAGACATTCAAGACAAATGTGTTGCAATTGAAAATTTAAAAATAAATGCCACCGTTTAGTTGAGTAGCTTTAACAGTGGCAATATGCTGTTTTTAGTATCTGTCCACAATATAGGCTGCGCCCCTGATTGCGCGCGTGTACGAACATCGAGAGGTTGTGTTGCCAACCAATGCGCTAATCCTACATCATGACTTAGTATTGCCCAATGCGATTCAAGCGTATCTGTCTGGACATCAGGTTTATTCACTAGGTAAAAATGCTGAGCACCAATACGTTCCGCTAATGCCAATGTAACGGCTTCAAGGTTCACATAGGTATTGGTCACATGAAAAGCGACAATCCCATTTTGTTTCAAGTGTTTTTGATAGAGAAGAATGGCTTCTTCTGTTAGCAAATGAAACGGAATACTATCGCCGCTAAACGCATCAACGATTAATAAGTCATAGTCTTGGGAGCCTGTTGTTTCCCATTCTTGCTCTAAAGCCAACCGACCATCTTTTAGCGTAATATCTACCTGGCCTAAACTAGAAGATAGATAGTGAAAATAACGTTTCGCTATTTTGATAATATCCGAATCAATCTCGTAAAAATGCATTCTATCTTCTTTACGCAAGTAAGCCGCAACTGTACCAATACCTAAACCAATCACCCCTGTAGAAATACGATCACTTTTTTCTTGTGCATACTTTATCACAACGCCTAACCCTGTACTGGTCGAGAAGTAGGCAGTGGGTATTCGCTTTTGCTTCACTTTAGTATTCTCAACACCATGCAATATTCTGCCATGTATCAAGACTCTCGTTTTATTGGTATCCACGACTTTAATTAAGCCGTATGGATTTCTCACTTGAACCACCTGATTCCGGCCAACAATATAAACTTGGTATAAAATCATACCTAATAAAACAATACCGATAGTTTTGCTATAAGCCATTATTCCCGTGTCGGTGTATTGTTCTCGACTTTGATTCATAATGAAGTACTGCCGAGCAACAACTCCTGTTATGGCTAAAATTGTCAAATAGAAATCCCACCAATCATTGAATATCATCAGAGAAACTAAATTTGTAAAAACACCGCCTAATACCCCTCCAAAAGCCACAATCAAATAAAACTCAGTTAAATATTGACTCCTGGGAGCACTGATGACTAATCCGCCGTGACATACCATACAACCGCAATATAGCAAGGCCAATAACACCATGACCATATCCAGACCCGATGCAGGAATAAAAACTAAGACTAATAAACTCAGTGCACTCCAAAGCAACCAACATGATCCCCAAAAAACTGGGTTATACTGAAAACCTTTACTAAACGTAACAATAAAAGTCATTAAATATAAAGCTAATGTCACAACCCACAACAACGGCAAATTTATAACATTTTGTGATAAATACTGGGTAATAGATAATAGTAAGGCACAAGACAAAAAGCTCAGAACCAGCCATCTTAGTTTTTGCTTATTAGAAAGCTTAGAAAATCTAGGGGTAGCCGCTTTATCAACATTCGCTTCCTTGGCTCTCAGCACATAAGAAAACAAACAAATAACTAATAGTGCGATATATACAACAAACAACATACCCCACATTGATGTTTGCAAACTCACATTTAGAAAATACTCAATTGCAAATGGATATATGAGTAAACCAAGTAAAGAACCTGCATTTGAGATAGCATAGTAATAATATGGAAATTCGATTTCGCGAATACGACAATACCAATGCTGTAATAAAGGCGTGGAAGCACTCAGCAAAGCAAATGGAATAAATATGCTCCCCATTAGCATCACCAACACAGACAAAGGAGGCCATAATGAGGCTAGTGCATCTGAGGAATAAAGCTGTAGAGGTAAAAAGTAAAAAGAAAGGGTAATAAAAATACAATGAATTACGCACTGATACAAACGTGAGCGAAGCTTGCATAAATAATGTGCATAAATATACCCAGCCAGTAAACCAGATTGAAAAAATAACACACTGGTCACCCAAACAAATGCTGAGCCGCCAAAGATAGGCAACATTATTTTAGCCAACGTGGGCTGAACCAGAAATATCAAAAATGCACTACAAAAAATAGTGAGTGCAAAAACCAGTTGTAACATAATTTATTATTAATCCCTAATATCTAAAGAATGTTTAAGCTAGGGTGTGTTCACAATTCGTTGCCCCGCACAACGCCTACGCACCGTGGCTTGTCTCCTTTGGGGCTCCTATCTACAGCATCCAGGTATTTACTTTTCCAAATCAGCGTTTTGACTACAAATTATTGCTCGCTGAACGCAGCCCTGTAAAATTCATTCGTCGAAATAGAATATAATGAGCTTGCAATGGCAAGACGAATGCTCATAGATGAGCTTTGGTCTAAGCTATAGGTTATCCTGCACCATCTTCGAATTTATGACAAGTCTTTTCCTCGTGAGATGGTTGAAGGTATGTTGTATCGTATGCGAGTGGGTTGTCCTTAACGAGCCTTCCCAAAGAATTTGGTAATTAGAATACTGTATTTCAGAAATTTAATCGTTGGTCATTACAAGCTCTCCCATAGTTTCAGCAAAGGCAATATACTATTTTTGGCATCTGTCCACAATATAGGCTTTACCTCTGTTTGAGCCCGTGTCTGATCACCAATAGGTTGTGTTGCCAACCAATGCGCCAACCCAACATCATGACTTAGTATTGCCCAATGCGATTCAAGCGTATCTGTCTGGACATCAGGTTTATTCACTAGGTAAAAATGCTGAGCCCCAATACGTTCCGCCAATGCCAATGTAACGGCTTCAAGGTTCACATAGGTATTGGTCACATGAAAAGCAATAATACCATTTTGTTTTAAGTGTTTTTGATACAGAAGTACGGCTTCCTCTGTTAACAAATGAAACGGTATACTATCGCCGCTAAACGCATCAACAATCAACAAGTCATAATCTTGGGAGCCTGTTGTTTCCCATTCTTGCTCTAAAGCCAATCGACCATCTTTTAGCGTCATATCTACCTGGCCTAAACTAGAAGATAGATAGTGAAAATAACGTTTCGCTATTTTGATAATATCCGAATCAATCTCGTAAAAATGCATTCTATCTTCTTTACGCAAGTAAGCCGCAACTGTACCAATACCTAAACCAATCACCCCTGTAGAAATACGATCACTTTTTTCTTGTGCATACTTTATCACAACGCCTAACCCTGTACTGGTCGAGAAGTAGGCAGTGGGTATTCGCTTTTGCTTCACTTTAGTATTCTCAACACCATGCAATATTCTGCCATGTATCAAGACTCTCGTTTTATTGGTATCCACGACTTTAATTAAGCCGTATGGATTTCTCACTTGAACCACCTGATTCCGGCCAACAATATAAACTTGGTATAAAATCATACCTAATAAAACAATACCGATAGTTTTGCTATAAGACATTATTCCTGTGTCAGTGCACTCTTCTCGACTTTGGGTCATGATCACATACTGCCGAGCAACGATTACCGTTATGGCCAAAATTGTCAAATAAAAATCCCACCAATCGTTGAATATCATCAGAGATACTAAATTCGTAAAAACACCGCCTAATACTCCACCAAAAGCCACACTCAAATAAAACTCAGTTAAATATTGACTCTTGGGAGCACTGATAACTAATCCACCGTGACATACCATACAGCCGCAATATAGCAAGGCCAATAACACTATGACCATCCCCAGCCCCGATGCAGGAATAAAAACTAAGACCAATAAACTCAGCAACCAACATGAGCCCCAAAAAACTGGGTTATATTGAAAACCTTTACGAAATGTAATAATAAAAGTGGTTAAATATAAAGCTAATGTAATAACCCATAACAACGGTAAATTTATAACATTTTGTGATAAGTACTGGGTAATAGATAGTAATAAGGCACAGGACGAGAAGCTCAGAGCCAACCATGTTAGCTTTCGCTTGTTTAAAGGCTTAGCAACTCTAGAGGCAGCCTCAGTATCGACATTCACTTTCCTGGCTTTCAATGTATAAGAAATTAAACAAATAACTAACAATACAATGTAAATTAAAAACAACATACCCCACATTGATGTTTGCAATCTCACACCCAGAAAATACTCAATTGCAAATGGATATACGAGTAACCCGAGTAAAGAGCCTGCATTTGAGATAGCATAGTAATAATATGGGAATTCAACTTCACGAATACGACAATACCAATGCTGTAATAAAGGCGTCGAAGCACTCAGCAAAGCAAATGGAACAAATATACTTCCCATTAACATCACCAGCACAGACAAAGGGGGCCATAACGAGGTTAGCGTATTTGAGGTATATAGTTGTAAGGGAATGAAGCAAAAAGAAAGTGTAATGCAAAAAAAATGTATCACCCCCTGATACCAACGTGATTGAAGTTTGCACAGAAGGTATGCATAGACATATCCAGCCAGCAAACCAAATTGAAAAAACAACACGCTGGTCACCCAAACAAATGCTGAGCCGCCAAAGATAGGCAACATAATTTTAGCCAACGTGGGCTGAACCAGGAATATTAAAAATGCACTACAAAAAATAGTGAGTGCAAAAATCAGTTGTAACATAATTTATTATTAATCCCTAATATCTAAAGAATGTTTAAGCTCTATTCTCAAAACGTAACGACTCACCCTGCGGAACGTAGATAGAGAGGTACAGGGTGCCCGGTTACCTCAAAATAAATAATCCACCGCTTGCTGTAAGGTCGTGACAGCTTTAACCGTCATTCCGACTATCTCTTTTTTAGGGGCATTGGCTTGGGGAATAATTGCGGTAGTGAAGCCATGCTTTTGTGCTTCATTGATTCGCTCTAAACCTGCTTGAACAGGGCGAATTTCTCCTCCTAATCCCACCTCACCCAAAATAATAATTTTTTTATCAATTTTGACATTTTTATAACTAGAAATAACGCTCATTAATACACTTAAATCTGCAGCTGTTTCATGAATACGCACACCACCCACCATATTTAAAAATACATCTTGCTGGTGCATAAACAAACCACAGTGTCGATTCAATACTGCTAATAACATTGCCAGTCGATTGGAATCATAGCCTACAGTGACTCTGCGCGGTTTGTCTAATTGACTTTCATCCACTAACGCCTGTACCTCTATTAACATAGGACGCGTCCCTTCCCAGGTCGCCATCACACATGAGCCTGAGCCACTTTCAATGCTTTTAGATAAGAATATAGCGGAAGGATTCGTCACGCCTTTTAAGCCTTTATCTGTCATGGCAAAAATACCTAGCTCATTCACAGCACCAAAACGGTTTTTACAGGCACGTAATAAACGATAACGATTATCCGTTTGGCCTTCAAAATATAAAACCGTATCCACCATATGCTCTAAAACTCTAGGCCCAGCAATGGCACCTTCTTTGTTCACATGCCCTACCAAAAATAAAGCGGTGCCGCTTTGCTTTGAATACTGTACTAAACGTTGGGCACTCTCTCGCACTTGACTCACAACACCTGGTGCGCCGGGTAATGCGTCTGTATATATAGTTTGTATAGAATCAATCACCATAATCTTAGGTTGTATTTTATTAGCTACTGCAATTATTTTGTCGACTTCTGTTTCCAGCAACAAAGGCATTTTAGTATTATTCAAGCCAAAACGCTTTGCACGCATGGAAACTTGCTGTAACGATTCTTCTCCGGTGACATACAACACTTTTTGTTGCTCCGACGTTTCTGCGAGCGCCTGCAATAATAGCGTCGATTTTCCAATACCGGGATCCCCGCCGATTAAAACGACCGATCCCATAACCAGTCCACCACCTAATACTCTATCTAACTCAGGCATACTAGTCTGTAATCTATCAAAATTCTCAGTCACTACTTCATTTAATACTTTCACCTCACTCAGCGCACCCGTGTATCCGCTACGTGAATCTGATTTCGTCGCCACACCAGCTCGAGCCATCACCATCTCAGTCAAACTATTCCAGGCACCACAATCTTGACATTGCCCAGCCCACTTAGAGCTGATGCTACCGCATTCTTGGCAATTGTACTGTAATTTTGTTTTAGCCATATTCATACCCTAAAGATTTTTTCTGAGAAGGCCGACACACTAAATATGACAGATAAAGCCTCAGAAATATTAATTAATGCCACCCGTGTGAATTCAGCACAGGCAACTGATTTATATGAATTTGTTCTTAACGATTCACTATATGTCATCGAATGCGTGCGTGTAGAATCACTCTCAGAAGGAATTATTTATCCTGTAAATAATTACTTAGGCTCACTACAAAATACACTTTTTGAGCTGAATCATGTGCGCGTTAATCCCAGGGCAGATAATACCCACATTATTCAACTCCTAACCCAAGAGCTTGAAAATATTGGGGTAGATGTCTTAAACCCACCCAATGAGGAGTCTATGTCTATGTGTTACAGACCCCTGGGGGAAATCACTGAAAATGTTCGTTTCCATTTTAGTGAGTCTGGAAAATGTACTTTCCTATGCCCTAATGCAAAACTTAGGGCTGTCTCACAACCTCTGTTGCGAGACGTGTCCAAAAGCAACTTTCGGCCCAAGTAAAACTTTAGTTTAGGAACGCTTCACCCTCTTGTTTTAGACTTTGCCAATTTTCCAATATTTTCCACTGTTCTGGTACTTCACTCATCTTAGACGTCACCGCAATTTTTGCTGACTGCTCACTTAATAGCAACCGATCAAAATAAAGCTGTAATTGTTTAATGTCCATTTTTTGAATGGCTTTCGCCACATCTGTTCTGAGTGTGAAATCTAATCGCCCAGACTCAATTTTTGACCAAAAACGAATGCTTTGCTCATCTAGCGTTTTATCTGGATCAAGTAGTTCATTGACTAATGATTTTTTTATTGGGGCAATTGCCTCATCTTTCATCTGTTTTAATTCAGTCCCAAATTGAACGAGAAAGTTCTGAATCTCATCGTAAATAGCTTCTGGTGTATAATCAGGGGACTGTACAAAGAAATTGAGTCCATTTACTTTCGCTTGCAAATTCACAAAGCTGCCTAATGCGTAGCCCATCTGTTTTTCAACCCGCAATGCTTGATACATAGGCGTGCCAATCAACTTAGATAATATCATCGCCGCAGCAATATTCTTTTCAGTCGCTTCTGGACTCTGAGCATAAAGTACTAAAGTATGATTTTTGTCCGATGCAGATATAGATTTATAATGTATACCTTGTTGTGGCAACTTATAAATCTTAGGCAACGCATCTACCTTAGGCAATACCTTGTCTACAGAGAAATGAGTTTGAACGACTTTGGCTAAGTTTTTGGCATTTTGTTTTGAGTAATTGCCGCTTACAAACATTTCTATACGGCTATTCTCAACGAAAGCTTTTTTCAAGCCTTCTAAATCATGGCTGGTAACTTTCTCTAATGCCGTCAATAATTCTGTTGGATGCCAGCTAGGAGCAATAAAAAGAGAACTCAAACCTTTAATCGCCTGTTGAAACAAAGGGAGCTGATCAAAGTTTTTTAAATCTCGCTCTAAGCGTTCTTTGAGCAAATCAAAATCAACCGGGTTTAATTCATAGTGCCTGAATGCAGAAACTAAGGTCTCTAACAAAATAGCTTGTTTATCACTATACCCACCTAATTGTATTGTTAAACCTCGCGGATGCGCATATAAATTAATGCTTTCTCCAACCATAATCGCCGGGTATAGTTTCTGCTTTAATTCTTCAAACACCAACAAAGCATATAAACTACTTTGCATTTGATGTTCTGCCGTGTCCATACTATTGGGGTTTGCCAAATTAATCAAAATGTTCGCTTTAGGATGGGTGAATGTTGCATTATTCACATGCCATAGCGCAAAGTTTCTACCTTCTTCCAGTAATACCGGTTGTTGTGGATTTTTAATGCTATCTTGTACTTGCGTTTTTAGATTATTTGGAATGTATGGATTCGCCTCTGGTAACGCTAACTCTTTACTCGTTTTACCTTTTGAATCTGCCCGCTTAATCTGCGATGGCAATGCCTCTAAACTATATTCTACCCCAAACCATTTTGATGTTCGTTTGCCCAGTATATCTGGACTGATAACAAAACGTCGCATATTCTGATGGGTTAATGCCTGAATGGCTTTATTTAATGGTGCTTGAGCTTGCTCAAAACTCACATCTGGCATCAAATAGCGACAACTAATGACTTCTGGAAAATCGTACTCTTGAAGTTGATGGGCCAAATTAGACGCCAACGTAGTTTCGGACTCTCTTTCATGATAAGTGAATTCTAATTGATGAATTGCCTGTATATCTTTAAAAAACTGTTCAGGATAGCCTTTCTCTTTCAACAGACCTATTGCATTAAATGTATATTGGGTAATATCATCCACATGCTTTAACCCCATTGGCGTTAACTGAAAGGCTAATTGTAGTAAGTCCTGAGTGCCACCTATACTGCTATCTGCAGAACTGGATAATGAAGTTATCCAGCCTTTATTTTTCAAAGCAGCATATAAACTACCTTCTCCTTCATAGCCCATAAATTGACTAAGCAGATGCAAAGGTTGTTCTTTATAGTTTTCTTGCAGATCAGGTAAGGCAAATAAAATCATCAACTGCCGACCGTTGCCCTGCGCTTTAATTTTTATATCAACGCCCATTTGCTCTGGTGTGAACAAGGGTACATCTTTAATCTTTGGCGTTTCTTTTTGTTTGACCTCAGAAAAATATTTTCTTGCAATATCCATCAGTTGTTTGGTCGATTGAGGCCCCACCAAAACTAATGTCATTCTATCACTGCTATAGAAACTTTGATGAAACTGAGTCAATGCTGCATGTAGGGCTTGTTTATCACCTGGCAAAGTATCAACGTTTCCAACGCTAAAACGATGAAAAGGATGGGCCGGACTGCTCGTTTCTTTACTCACATCCACAACCCGCCAATTATCTTGATTTAAGTACATACGGAATTCAGAGTCAACATTTTTACGCTCTCTATCCATGTGCTCCACAGTCAACAAGGGTGTTTTGAAAAACTCAGAAAATTGGTCAATTGTTTTTTGAAAGTGATCTGCTTGAATATTAAAATAGTAATGCGTTCTATCTGCACCTGTAGAAGCGTTAAACTCTCCACCATTATTATGTATTTGCGTTTGAAATTGATCTGTCTCTGGATATTTTTCTGTGCCCAAAAACATCATATGCTCTAAAAAATGGGCTAGCCCCGGGTAGGCATCAGGCTCATGATTACTCCCGACGTTAATTTCTAGGCTACATGCGCTTTTAATAGCTTTAGGATCATGTACGACAATGACTTTCATGCCATTTTTTAATGTGTCATATTGATATTCTCGAATATCATTGGGGCTTTTGATAATTTCCTGATTTGCAGCTTGTACCGGCACCATGCCTCCTAATAAAATAAGCGCGAAAAAACAAAGTACCGAACTTAACAATGCAAATCTCACCCGGTGACTGTTCATGAAATATACTCTCCTGAATCATGCTGTCATTGTAAAAATTATACAGAAATCTGTAAGTGTTAACAGTTTTCACTTGCTTGTAGTAAACCACTTACTAGTATTAATATAAATAAAGCTCATCTATAGTGTGTGCCATAATATGATACTGACCCTATTCTACTTGATTCATGCCATTATTGGCCTAATAGATTTTGTTATCTTAACACTATTTTTATTCACTCTTAGTTTTCTACCTGACAAATTGCGGGGTACCTGGTTCCCGCACCTAGTAACCTATTGGTTCCATGTGTTTATCCGGGCATTGCGCGTAGATCTATTTATTCATGAGAAAAACCAAAGGCCTCTACCCAAACAATATATTGTCATAGGAAATCACCCCTCTTGCTTCGAGGACATTGGAATACTATCCGCATTTAAAGTTAAATTTCTTGCTAAAAAAGAAGTGCGCAACTGGTTTTTAGTCGGTCGATTAAGTTATGTTATTGGCACTTTATATGTTGATAGAGAGTGCAAAAATTCCCGGAGCCTGGCCTCAGACAGTTTGTTAGAAGCCCTAAAATCTGGGGAATCTATTGGCATCTATCCCGAAGGTGGCTGCAAAGGTAGGCGCATACATACGCCATTTCGCTATGGTGTATTTGACTTATCCATTAAAGCAAATGTCCCTGTATTGCCCATTTTTCTGCATTATGAGGCGCAAGAAAAATTTGAGTGGCAAAACCAACACTTATTACATAAACTGTGGACGATTTTTACGGCCCCTAATCGCCGCGTCAACTATTATGTTTATGATGCCATTTACCCATCACAATTTAACAGCAAAGAAGAATATTGTGAGTTTGTAGAACAGCTCTATTTAGACTGGCAAAAACGTTATTTAGATTAGAGCCTTGCTTCTAACTTTTGCTCGCGTTGCATAAGACCATGATCTGTATCCCTAGAAGCTTCTAACTCGTCCAGGCTGACATATCCATGCTCATCATCAGCCCCATTTTGACAGCCAATTTTCAAACTAGAAAATACATGGCATATAGCATTTAAGGCTTGGGAAAAGCAGCAAGATGGTTGGTCTTCAGGCCTCGATAAAAAATCTTCGGGTGTCAATAGCCAGTCATCTGGCGGCGCCATATCATCCAGCTCGGGCGCTTGGGCCATTAATTTAGTTTGTTCTGCTAGTCTAGACTCCTGGGCTATTCTCTCATGGTATAGTTGGCGCTCTAATCGATTAAGATAAGCTCTTCTCTGCCTATCATATCGGTATTCTTGATAAAGCATATCTAATATATGCATATTCAATTTGAGAAAACCATATAGGTTTCTGTTGGTTCGCCTCAAATATTGCAACATAGAGAAACCTTGAGAGCTAGGCATTTGCTCTAGTGCATCAATATACAAATCTCTGATTGTTTTGATGTCAGTTGTGGCTATTTTAACGTGGGGTATATACTCAGACAGTCGATGAGCAAATACAAACCCAATACTATTATCTCCATCTCGTCTCAGTAAAAACTGATGAAACGAGCCCTCCGGATTAAAGTATTCTAATAAATGTTTATGCATGCCCATCATGACACGAATAATATCATTCATTTCATATATGGGCGTGGGTGCAGGCTCATCTTCTGCCGTTTTATTCCCCTCGACAGGATGCTCAGACTTTGTTTGTTCTTTTTGCGCTTGTTCTTCTTGCGCTTGTGGTCCCTCTGCAAGCATCTGTACCTCCTTGTACACATATCGCAAATTTTTTTAGTTTTTAATGCCGACTCCTTTTTCTAGCATCCACCAATCGACTGCAAATAACAGAGCGCAAAAAATCCCTAAAAAGCTTAGAGCGCCTACTATAGGAATATCGCTCACTCCTAACATACCATATCGAAAAGCATTAACCATATACAACATAGGGTTAAAATAAGATACTTTTTGCCAAAAAGAAGGCAACATATGAATAGAGTAAAAAACACCGCCCAAATAAGTCAAAGGCGTTAAAATAAATGTCGGCACAATACTGATATCATCAAATTTCTTTGAAAAAATTGCATTTAATAATCCAGCCAGCGAAAATAATAAAGCTGAGAAAAATGCTACCAATAATATGATCCAAAAATGATATATTTGTATGTTGGTAAAAAAGAGCGCAACAACACTAACAATTAAGCCAACCAAAAGCCCCCGAATAACCCCCCCCAGCGTAAACCCGAGTAAAATACTTAAACTAGACATAGGAGAAACATACATTTCTTCAATGTTTTTTTGGAACTTAGAGCCAAAAAATGAACCCACGACATTCGCATAGGAATTATTGATGATTGCCATCATGATTAACCCAGGCGCAATGTACTCCACATAAGAAAAACCATCTAACTCGCCAATTCTTGGCCCTATCAAACTTCCAAATATAACAAAATATAAAATCATAGAAATAGGAGATGGCAGTAAAGTTTGGGTCCATATACGCGTAAAGCGCAACACTTCTCTGCGTATTAATGTATGTAGTGCAATAATATTATGTGCATTCATTATTTTTTTTGCCCCTGTGCCACTCTGGCCAAAAAGAATTCTTCAAGACGATTCACTTTGTTGCGTAAACTTAACACTTCATAACCTTGTTCTATTAATTTTTCAAATAATATGTTCAGATTTAATGGGCGCTGAAAGCTCACCTCTAAAGTAGAGTCTCCAGATAAAATGCACTCAAAGCCCTCCAATATTGGGGTGTCAACAATCGCAGTCTTTAGATCTAATATATAGGTCTCTTGATTTGTTTGGCTAATCAGATTTTTAACACTCGTATGTTCTATTATTTCACCATGATCTATAATGGCAACATTACGACAAAGATGCTCCGCTTCTTCTAGATAATGTGTGGTTAATATTATTGTTGTGCCCTGTTCGTTCAGCTCTTTCAAAAATTCCCACATAAAGCGTCTCAACTCTATATCAACCCCTGCAGTTGGCTCATCTAAGATCAATAATTTGGGCTGATGAATCAACCCTCTGGCAATCATTAAGCGCCTTTTCATGCCGCCTGAAAGTGTATTGGCAGAAAGATTCGCTTTACTCCACAAATCTAATTTCTTAAGTAAATCTTCTGCTCGCTCTCGAGCAATGTCATACGGAATACCATAGTATCCCGCTTGCCCTACTAAAATATTAATTATTTTTTCAAAAATATTAAAATTAAATTCTTGAGGTACTAAACCTAATTGCAACTTAGCAGCGCTACTATTTGTTTCTAAATTCTCACCAAATATTTTAATTTCACCATCCGACTTATTTATCAGTGTTGAAATGATACCGATGGCTGTGGATTTACCTGCCCCGTTTGGCCCCAACAAGCCAAAAAAATCTCCCTCGTCTACATCAAGATCAATTCCTTTTAATGCCCAGGTTCCTTCGGAATATTGTTTTGTTAAATTTCTAATTGATAGTGCTTTCATAATTTCAAACTGTCCTAAATACTTATTTTTTAGAGTATCATGTATGTAAGGTTCAACAAATAGTAAGTTACAATGTTTACTCTTAATAGCAAGCCGGGCAACTCAACTGAAATAATAGAAAGTGGTTTTATCCTTTATAAGTCTACATGGGTCAGATGTTTTACTTTGTCATTTTTAGCAATGCTCTGCTTTTTATTACCTCTTTACTGGCCCCACTTGCTACCACAGCAAGCAGGCCATATGCCTGCGCTAGAAACAAGTTTATTTTATAAGTTATCTTTGGCCTTGGCATGGGGCTGCTCATTTGTTTTGACTGCCGCCTTAGTCTTTAAGTTACATTGTGAAGCCCATAACTTAAAAAGTACCCTCCTACAATCTATAAGACACGGTATCAGCCGCTTTATTCCTCTTTTGCTGGTTACTTTATTGTATGTTATTTGTGTACTCAGTGGTACCGCACTGCTCGTGGTCCCGGGATTCATTCTCTCTATCTCATTAATGCTTTGCTTCTTTTTAGTACTCAATGAAAATAAAGGCGTGTTTATGGCTTTACTATCAAGTCATCGCTTAATTTGGGGCCATTGGTGGCATAGCTTTATCGTAATGAGTGTCCCCTTATTACTTTTCATCTCTCTCAACATGATAATGTTTATCCTAATGGTTGCTGTTTTTTCTCAGTTTAGTTTAGATTTACCCTATTTTTATCTTATAGCATTTACAATACATATTTTGCTACAAAGCCTAATCGCTCCTTTTTCTTTTTGTATTGGGCTAATGCTATTGCATGATCTCAGAATGCGACAAGGGCAAAACTCACAAGGTTATCAAAAATACTGAACTAATTTTACATTCATCACTAATCAAGGAAGAAGATATCGTGTTTAAAATATCTATAAGCTGGTTGAGCATCGCCACACTCATCGCTATACTACCATTCAATATAGCGCTCGCTGACGAAGACACTATCAAGATTGGCATTGCAGGCCCATTATCTGGCGCATATGCTGCTTTTGGCGAACAACTTTGGCGTGGTGCAAAACAAGCCGCTGAAGATATTAATCAACACGGTGGTGTCCTGGGAAAAAGTATTGAACTTATACAAGCCGATGATGCCTGCGAGCCCAAACAAGCCGTATCCGTTGCCAATCGTATTGTTGACCACGAAGAAGTTAATGCTGTGATTGGACACTTTTGCTCTTCATCCACTATACCCGCATCTGAAATATATGCTGATGCAGATATCATTATGATCACCCCTGCATCGACCAACCCAACCGTCACAGATCGAGGTCTACACAACGTATTTCGAACCTGCGGACGAGATGATCAACAAGGTGTTGTGGCCGCTAGTTTTATTGTTGATGACTTAAAAGCCAAAAACGTTGCTGTCATTCATGACAAAGACACCTATGGCAAAGGCTTAGCCGATGCCATGCAAAAACAACTTAAAACTTTGGGCGGCAAGGTTGTATTATACGAAGGCTTAACCCGCGGTGAAAAAGATTTTAATGCCTTAATCACAAAATTAAAACAAGTTAAAGCAGATGCCTTATATTTTGGTGGCCTGCATACTGAAGCCGGGCCTTTGGTCAGACAACTGCGCGAACAAGGCAGCGAAATACCTTTTATCGCAGGAGATGGGATTGTCTCAGAAGACTTTGTGATTTCTGCTGGCGGACCCAAAATGGTTCGCAACGTCTTTATGACATTTGGTGCCGATCCCCGAAAATTATCCACAGGAAAAAAAGTCGTCACTCAGTTTCGAGATAATGGGTATGAACCAGAAGGCTATACCCTTTACGCTTATGCCACATTACAAATTATTGCCCAAGCAATGAATAGCGCCAAATCAGTCGAAGGTGAAAACCTTGCACAATGGCTAAAATTAAACCCTGTCACCACGGTGATGGGTGAAAAATCTTGGAACAATAAAGGCGACCTCAAAAAATCCGATTATGTCATGTACTATTGGGATAAATCAGGAAAGTATTTTGAGTATGATAAGTAAGTATTGATAACCGAAGCGAATCTGCTCCCTCTCCCAATACTGGGAGAGGACGGCCGTAGGCCTGGTGAGGGTTAACAAGTAATATTTTTTAGCTTTCTTCTTATCTAACCTCATCCGCTCTACGGGCACCTTCTCCTGACATCAGGAGAAGGACAGTGCCACTAGAGAATATGATAATAAATATAATATTAAAGGCAAAACCATGGACTGGATTGTTTTAGGTCAACAACTAATTAATGGCTTAGTACTAGGCTCTATATATGGACTGATTGCCATAGGCTATACCATGGTTTATGGCATCATTGGCATGATTAACTTCGCCCATGGTGATGTTTATATGATCTCTGCCTACTTAGCCGCTATATTTTTGGCTTTGTTAGGTGTGTTAGGCATTACGGCTATTCCGCTAGCCCTAGCACTGACATTAATACTAACGCTCGCTGTCACAGCATTATATGGATGGACAATAGAAAGAGTGGCTTACAAACCCTTGAGAGGCTCATCTCGTTTAGCGCCTCTCATATCTGCCATTGGAATGTCTCTCTTATTACAAAATTACGTTCGCGTCGGTCAGGGTGCTCGCAGTCAGGGTATACCGGCTCTCATTGACGGTCATTGGCGTTTGGGTAGCGAAAACCATTTTCTTCAAATCTCACAAGTACAATTATTAATTATAATAACAACGATTATTAGTATGGTGTTGCTCACATTGCTCATATCCAAAACAAAACTGGGCCGAGCGATGCGTGCCACCCAACAAGATATGACTATGGCCAATGTTTTAGGGATTCCAGTCGATAAAATTATCCCCTCAGTATTTGTCATTGGCGCCATCATGGCCGCAATAGCTGGGATTCTCGTCTCGTTAAACTATGGCTCCTTTAATTTTCATATTGGCTTTGTGGTGGGTATTAAAGCTTTTACAGCAGCGGTACTGGGTGGTATTGGTTCATTACCAGGTGCAATGTTAGGTGGTTTAATTCTAGGTATGGCTGAGTCACTCTTCTCAGGTTATATCGATGTAGACTATAAAGATGTCTTCGCCTTTGCCGTGTTAATTTTAGTGCTCATATTTAAACCCAGTGGGTTATTAGGCTCACCCGAAGTTGAGAAGGTGTAATGATGTGTACTTCTAAATTTCTAATTCGTAAAGCCCTATGGGATGCCTTTGTATCAGCATTAATTGCTTTTGTCCTTTTTGGCCCAATGACGGGACTAATACTACAAGGCTTTACCATTAAGTTTGAGCTAATACGTCCCACAGTCATAAGCATCATTGTTTTTTGCGGCCGCTTATTACTCATTTGGGGACAAACAACACAAAGTCATAAAAAGTGGTGGCAGAAACTCTCTCCTTCTGCCGCTCATCAAGTCATAGTCAAGCAATCCTCTCACCATATACGAAAATCTTTATTACTCGTATTTATTATTGCTTGCACCGTTCCATTCGTTTTAAGTAAATATTGGCTCAGTGTTGCCATCTTGGCATTGATTTATGTTTTACTAGGATTGGGTTTAAATATTGTCGTAGGTTTGGCAGGGTTATTAGACTTAGGGTTTGTCGCATTTTATGCTGTTGGTGCATACGGCTATGCATTAGGTGCAGAATATCTAGGCTTAGGCTTTTGGACGGCCATTCCTTTTTGTGCGCTATTAGCAGCCTCTTTCGGCGCAATATTAGGCTTTCCTGTCTTAAGAATGCATGGAGACTATCTCGCCATTGTCACTTTAGGGTTTGGTGAAATTATTCGATTAGTACTCAACAACTGGGCAACTTTTACCCATGGCCCCAATGGTATTTCTACACCTTCTCCCACTTTCTTAGGCCTGGAATTTACACGTCGAGCAAAACAAGGCGGAACGACATTTCACGAATATTTTGGCATAGACTACTCATCTAGCTACAAATACATGTTTATTTATTTTGTTTTATTTATTTTAGTTTGTTTTATCTTAAAGTTTGTCTCTCGCTTACAGCGTATGCCTATTGGCCGAGCTTGGGAGGCCCTAAGAGAAGATGAGATAGCCTGTCGTTCGCTTGGCATTAATCATGTGACCACTAAGTTATCAGCTTTTAGCATGGGCGCGATGATTGGCGGCATCGGGGGGGTCTTTTTTGCGGCTTATCAGGGTTTTATTAACCCCTCTTCTTTTACCTTCATAGAATCAGCCATTATTCTAGCCATCGTTGTACTAGGGGGTATGGGCTCAATCTTAGGTGTAGTTCTAGCTGCGATTATACTGACCCTATTACCCGAGATATTGCGCGAATTCGCAGAATATCGAATGCTGGGCTTTGGCTTATTAATGGTCATGATGATGATATGGCGACCACGGGGTCTCGTGCGTATCATTCGACAGTGGATCGAGCGACCTAAAATGCAAACAGAGGACAAAAAATCATGAGTACCTCAGATTTAATTCTAGATATTAAGAACTTAGGTATGCGATTTGGCGGAATTGTGGCCTTAAATGACACAACGTTCTCTGTGCAGCGAAATAGCATCACCGCCTTGATTGGTCCAAATGGCGCCGGAAAAACAACTCTATTTAATTGTTTAACTGGATTTTATACAGCGACCAGTGGCAACTTACTTTATACAAACAACCAAAAAAATATTAACATTCGCAAAGTATTAGGTGAGCCATTAACTTTTCACCATTGGATACATCCACATAACTTTATAACAACTTTATACTATAAACTATTAGGTGGCTCCCATATATTAGCGCGTAATGGCATTGCTCGAACCTTTCAAAACATTCGTTTATTCAAAGAAATGTCTGTTGTAGAGAATCTTTTGGTCGCACAACACATGTTTGCCAACAGAAACTTAGTCGCAGGATTATTTGAAACCAAAAACTTTAAACGATGGGAAAAACAAGCTATAGAGCAAGCCTATTATTGGCTGGACATCTTTGGTTTAACCGATAGTGCTAACAGACTGGCTGGCGAACTATCTTATGGCAGACAACGGCACTTAGAGATTGCACGTAGTATGTGCACAAAACCTAGCTTATTATGTTTAGACGAACCAGCGGCAGGTTTAAATCCTAAAGAAACGGATTTATTAAGCCAACAAATACAAGACTTACGCCAAGACCATCATGTCACGGTATTACTGATTGAACATGATATGTCTATGGTCATGTCTATCTCAGATCATATTATTGTATTAGATCATGGTGAAATAATTTGCCAAGGCGACCCCAAAGCAGTTAAAGAAGATAAACGCGTGATAGCCGCCTATTTGGGTATAGAACAAGATGCTGCGTAAGCATAAAACTGAAGAGTAAACACTATGCTAAATACCAAAACGCCTCTACTAGAATACAAAAATATTCACGCCGGATATGGTGCAATTAATGCCTTAAATGGTGTTAGCTTGAAAGTATATGAACAAGAAATTGTGACCATGATTGGTGCCAATGGTGCTGGGAAAACTAGCCTGATGATGTCTCTATATAAGCAGCCGGCCCTTAGCCAAGGAGAAATTCTCTATCAAGGTGTCCCTATACACGACTTACACCCCAACGAGATTATCAAGCAAGGCATTGCCATCTCGCCTGAAGGCAGAAGAATATTTCCCAAACTGACCACAGAAGAAAATATAAGACTAGGTGCTTACGTTATTAAAGATAAAAAGCATATCGAGAGTCAGCTTAAAAAAGTTTTCGATTTGTTCCCAATATTATTTAACCGAAAAGATCAGCGCGCTGGCACATTATCAGGCGGTGAACAACAAATGCTTGCTATGGGGCGAGCCCTGATGCTTAAGCCTAAATTATTTTTCTTAGATGAACCTAGTCTAGGTTTAGCGCCACAGCTGGTCATTCAAATCTTTGATATCTTGAAAAATATTTCTCAGTTAGGCACCACTATTTTTTTAGTTGAACAAAATGCACACCATGCTTTAAAGTTAGCAGATAGAGGGTACGTTTTAGTGAATGGCAAGATCACCCTAGAAGGTGAAGGCAGCGAGTTGTTAAGCGATCCTAGCGTGCAAGATGCGTATTTGGGTGGACATTAGTAAAGTGACACCACCAAAAGCGATTTAAATACATCTAATGGTGGCATATATAAGCCTATGGTTATTAGGCAGACTCAACCAAAATCTGCAGATTGAATTGCTTCAATCATCCCTGCTTTAAGCGTCTCACCATCAGCGCCTTGCATTGCATCGCTCAAAACAACATTTTTAAATAATTGGTTGATAAGTTGCAGCTCAGGATAACGACAAATCTCGAGCATGGCTTCCGTCACATTTTGACAAGTTAACTCTGCGGTACAACCTGCTGCAATTGAGTTTAGTTCTTGTGGGTTTACTGCACGCATAACGACTCCATTTATTATTTTTATCGGGTTCATTATAGCCACTTTTAATATTCAAAACCATAAACATCAAAGTATTTATGGCCCAGAATGTCTGCGTTCCTCTGAAGAACTATCTGAATCACTGCCTAAGCTCATAGTTGCCGCAGTACTAGAGCCTTCTCGCCGAATGTTGGCCCTCTTCTGCAAAGCCTGTTTAAACTGTGCTCGATCAAGAGTCTCTCCTGCACTCTCCACTCTGTGTCGAGCCTTTCTAGCCTGAGCCCTACTATCGCCAACAACTTTGCGTAATGCTGAGACCCGAGAACAACTAATCGCTAACGCAGCCCTTGCTGCAGAATCTTGTTCGGCATCCTGCCCTGCGGCCCTAAGAAGGAGATTTTGTAAACTGTGTGCTCTTCGTACAATAACAGCTCCAGTTTCTTTGGCATTTTGTTCTCTATCCCCTTTTGCGGAACTCAACGCACCTCTTAAGGTTTTAGCTCTCCTCTCTGTCTCTCTACTCTCAGACTGTAAATGTCTTAGTGCTGTCTCTCTAGCAGCAACTTGCTCAGATAAATATTGTTCTTCAAATGTTTGTCCATATTTCGCTTTGGCTTTGCCAAAAGAATCATCATTCTCTTCATCCCCCAATGGGTAACCGAGAATACAAGCAAAAAGCATTTTGTTTTCTCTTACTTGCTTTTGAAAAGTGAGATCACTCGCACTGTGACCTCTAGACAAAGCCTCATAGATTATTTCACCGATAAAAGAACCTAACTGCAGTATTTTAGAGCCGGTAACCTCGCTCTGTTCTAAAGTCAATACCCCTAAGCGAATGAGCGTATGAAAAATACCGGCAATTTCATTTTGAGCTCGCTCCGAGCTACCACCTAAGGCATCAACATATTGATTAAATTTATGAAACGCTTTTTCACGTGTGCCTGCTGGACCTAAAGTCTGTATCGCCGCAAGCAAAGAGCCATGCAAAGCTTGGTCCGTTTCACCAATGCCTTTTATTCTTAAAACAATGTCTTTTATACTTGCTAAAACATCATGCACATTTTCACAGGTAATCTCTGGATCACCACCCATATTATAAAGTTGTATGATTTGTTCTACTTTATAAGTATCACCGGTTTCAATAAATAAACCCGACATTTTTAATAAATCTAGATTTGAGGTAAATTGTTGAACTATCCTTTCAAGAATATTTAAAATTCTATCATTTGTGAAGTTTACCATTGCCCCGTTTAGTTGTGGTCCTGCTGCAGCCATTTTAGTCCCCTAACACCTTGTCTTGTATGTTGAATAACTTGTTATTTTGCAGGACCTTAACCTACAAAAAAAGGGGGGAAATCCCTTCTGGCTGTTCATCACCTTTTTATCACCGCCTTTCGTCTAAAATCGAAAAAATTCATTCAAAATAATCCTGTTTAGCAATTAGTTTTATCACATCTTATTGATTTTTTCACATCTAGACACAACATCAATCAAACATATTTTGTCTAAAACAGGCAACAAATACTTGCGATGGGGCGAGTCATGAGACTCAAGCCTAATCATTTTTTAAATGAGGCTAATCTAGCTCTAGTATGGAAATTAGTTATTTAAAATATTGATGCTTTGATAATATTTCTCATTTTGAAACCACTATTTTTTTAGTAGCGTAAAATGTCCGCCATGCTTGAAAGCTCGCGAACAGAGGCTATGTTTTAGTCATTAGCAAAATTGACATGGAAGGGAATGGGGATAAACTACTCAATAACCCTAGTATTCAAGAGGCCTATTTATGAGGCTTTGATAATACAAATAACTTTTTATAAGTTATTATCTTTTCCCAACTTTTGAGCGAGAACCTTCTAGCTCTCCCCGTTTAACTGGCATGACATCTTCTTGTATGTTACTCATGAAGTTTTTTCCATCTGGATTTTTGCTTTTTGGAAGCTCTGTTAAAGCCTGTTGAATCTCATCCAAATCCGAAGCCGATAAGTTGCCATCACGAATTTTATTATGAATGCTAGTTTGTACTTCTTTTTGAGCTGTTTGCATAGGATCATGATTGGGATTATTTAAAATATCAACTAGCGCTTGAATATCTATTTTAATATCTGCCAGTAGGTTTATCTCGGGTACTTGTTTACTAGATGATTTCTTTTTAAAATATTTGAAGCTAGTGACAACTTTTTCAGAGATACTCTTTGAATGGTGATTTGACGTATCTAATCCAGGCGTCTTCGCGCCAAGCCCCAAATTGGAAAGCCTATTTTTCAACCCTGGATCTACATCATGATAACTGGATTCTTTTGGTTTGACGTTAGAATCAAATTGTTTCGCGCTCTCTTTTATTGTCTTAGATAAATCTTGTTGCCCTGACATTTCTAAAATTTCGGTGATACTTCGTTCGGGGGCTGTAATTAAATTTTTCAAACCACCCGGCTGAGTGAAAACATCTTTTATTTTTGTAAAAAAACCCCTTTTGTAATTCTTTGTTTTCTCATTAACATCGGCACCTGCTTTAGCCAACCTTTCAACTAATCTTTGACTCTTATCATCGCCTGCTAAAACAGCATTAACTGCTTTCCCAAGTGGCGTCATGCCATCGTTATCTTTTTGAGCAATAATAGTCGATATTTTTTCTTGTGCATTAGTAATGGTGTTTTCTGCTGATTTTATTTGTCTTTTCCGTTCAGCTTCGTCAACGACAATATTAATAGTTAATAGTTGATCTAAATCTGATTTGGCTCCATTTGCTTGATTCATAACCTCTAATATTCTATTTTTTTGAGGATCCTCATCATTCAGAGTATTGGCTAACGTATTTCCCGCATTATAAATATTATTCCCCTGCTCTACTAAGTGCTTTGTGTCATTACGAACAGTCTCTTTGTACTCAGACAATAAACCATCAATAGAAGGCTCAATCTCTCTAACAGAGTCAATGACCTTTTCCGAAATCACCGGCGGCAGATATGTCGCATTGGCGGTATCAAGTTGCGTTATCCAGTTGTTTGTTAAGCCGTCACTTTTTCTCAACTCCCTCAGCATAACTGATAAAGCTTCTTTCTCTTTTGCAGTTTTATTGGGCAAAGCCTTACTTAAATTTTCTACAAAAGGAAAATATATTTGACCAGCAAAGTCACTTTGCGCTTTTTGGATATATTTTTCTCTTTCACTTTCATTTAACTCTTGGGATTTTTCCTCTATATCTTCCATAAATTGATGATAAAAAGGCAATACAGCATGGAGCACCTCGTCAGGAAATATTCCGATTTTATCTTTTAATTCTGATTTTGAATCGACATTCCCATCATTTGACAGTTGAACTAAATCAAATAACCCAACCGCATTATTCGAGCTAACAGGAAAATCAACCTCATTTACAATCCCCTGAAGTAATGCCTTGGTGAAAAACTCAGTATTTCTATAAATTTGATTAAACCCTTGAGTCGGATCAAAACCGTTAGACGTTCCTTTCTCTTTATTATACCTTCTCAGTGCAAGCTCACCCGCAAAGGCAATTCGATCTTGCAAAGACAATTTTTGCATCAACTCATGAGCAAAAAACTGGCTTGTCCCTTTTTGGCTAAGAGCAGACCAATCATTCAAACTTTGCTCTTTTGTTTTCGGACCTGATGACCCCATACCAAACACCCACCTTTATCGTAACGACATTAATGACTGCTGTTTTGACCAGCATTAAAGCCAAATAGTTCAAAAATCTTAAGAATTTAGTTTAGTATAGTTGAGGATTAAGGAATAAGGCATATAAAATATAATGGGAAAACAATCAGTTAGGAATAATATAGCATGTCAGACAAAGGCACGTTAAAAAGGGCGCACAAACATGATTTTAGGTAAAAATTAGTTTTTGTTGGTTTAAGAAAAATGGGCTGATTAGATAGCTTCAATCATTGGTACTTTAAGCGTGTTTCCATCCTCATCTTGCATGGCATCGCTCAAAATAATATTTTTAAATAACTGATTGATTAGCTGTAATTAAGGATAACTACAAATATCTAGCATCACTTCCGTCACATTTTGACAGGTTAGTTCTACAGCACAACCGCCCGCTATTAAGTTTAATGCCTACTGATTTAATTGACGAATAATGACTTCATTTATGATTATTTTTATCGGAGTCATTATCGTGATTCTAAGTAACCAAGTTCACAATCAAATTCGGTTGCTCCCGGTATTATTTGATGAACTTTTTTTGGATGCTGGCGAGGGAGGAAAATATGTTGTTCCTCCCTCTATATAAGCCCCATACTGCAGCATAACATTTGCAGAAACAGGTACTGACAGTGCTCCATCAACCACATCTTCCCCCATCGGCTCATAAAAATTTCTGGGGGGCATACTCATCGCAGCTAAATAATAATTTTGCTGAATATAATAATGACGATAATCTACAAATTTTGGCCAAATCACTTGCTCCAGTAAAGCAAATATCTGACGCTGTCTGACTTTTTGATCCACAGCTTCAATATCACCATCATAAAGCAAGAAAAATTGCTCTAGTACTTTATCAATTGATGACTTAAGGTTAGACGTACTATAAACACCCTCTGTGCCATCATCAATCAAACGTATTTTTTCCAAGGCAGGCAACAAAAATAAAGTTAATAAATACAACCTGTTTTGAATAGTTCTCTGCTTTACGCGATACTTGTCAATCTGAGCTAACTCATGCTGCATAAATTGAAATGAGATAGACTTTTCATCGATATATTTGGCCCAATCAGCCCCCAAAGGTAAGCTAATATTGGGCAGCATACCTAGATTGAGTAAAACATGTAGATGGGTTTCTCCTGAACCGCGTAAAAACATCTCGCCCAAATGACTCAAAAATTTCCCAAAAGGTAATCTATTGAGCATATGGCCACAAACACTTAATGCTTGATGAATTTCAATATCCCACATTCGTTGTATATGGGTAGAATAGCGTATCGTTCGTAACATACGACTCGGGTCTGATTTATAAGCTGCAATAATATTATGTCCCGGGATAGGCTTTAATTCAGGCGCCACGGCTAATGCCATAACCCCTAAAGGATCTAGTATTTCGCCTTGACTATTTGCAAACAAAGCATTCGCGGCTAAATATCGTGTACTCGAAAATGCCTCTAAATCTAACCCTGACTCTAAGGTAACGCTAACCGTCGCGCTAATGTTGTAAACAATTTTATCGACTAGTCCCTGTTCTTTTTTTGCATTAGGAAATAATAATTTAAACGTATCTTCATCACAGTCCGCAACTAAGTCAATATCATTATAGGGCTTTTGTAACACATTATCTCGCACATAGCCGCCATAAATATAACTCTGTTTTCCAGACTGATTTAAACGGGCCATGATTCCTTGAGCCTCAATCGGCAGACTAAAAGGCAATTGACCCACCACTGGATATTGGGTTTCAACACCAACAACGGTTAAACCAGCAGTACTCACCAATACTTCAGGCTCAATTACCACTGCTTTTCCCTCCGGTGTAACTTTAGTGGATTGTAATATTTTTGTCGGCGTAGAAGATTTTAGCGACTTCTCTTCAACGCTACGGGATACCCTGTTTTGGGTTATAAGGGCATGTGTCTTTTCTTTTGCAGCGGGATGATTGCGATGATTCTTTTGGTTACGTTGTTTTCTTTTCCCTTTTTGATTTTTTTTCTTTTTATTCTTTTTATTCTTTTTATTCTTTGAAACTAGCGTCCAACCTTGTTCTTGAGCAGCTTCCTTAGGCAGCACTATTGCTAGGGCTTGAAATTCACGACTCAAAGTATCTTCTGTATTATCCTCTTGAGTACCTGAACTACCAACCTCACATTTTGCATCTTTGACTTGGGATGGCGCTTTAGGATGCGGCTTAGAATCTAACGTAGACTTAACCTCTCCCTGAAGTTGAGATGTCGATTCCTCACTTTTCTTTTCACTTGTCTTTTCACTTGTCTTTTTAGTTTTCTTACGACGACTCGCACTCGCCCCAGCATCTTCTCCTTCAATCCAAGCCACAAGTGAATCTGCAGAAAAGTCTTTTAATCTGAGCGCAGACTCAAGCCCATCCAAACTATCCGTAACTTGCCCTATAAATTCTTCAGACACTTCAAAAGATAACTTTGATATTAAACTACGATTAATAAGATAAATAGCTTCATAGTCTAGCTCTATGTATTTTATGCTCACCTGGGACATTTGTGACACCAACCATTTTATCCATGTGCGCATTAATGTCGTCATGGCTAAAGCCACACGTTGATCATCACTTTGGTGGTAAACCACTAGAGCCATTTCAAGATGCTGCCCAAATATATCCTCAATTTTTTCTAATGCTTTTTTAGATTCAATGTGCCGCTCTAATATTTTAATTTGGGTAACAATATCATTTAATGTGGGTATAGCGCCCTCTTTATGCTCATATGTGTCTCTATCAAGACCATCAGTCAACAGCTTACTTTCTAGCAAATCAAACATGTTCTTAATATTGAGTTCTAAAGGAGTTGGTGATATCTCTCGAGAAGATATTCTGGCAATATGCGATTTATATTGAATGAGCTCTTTAATACAACCTGTGACATCTTTATTTGCATGCTTGCAAATACCCTCTATATTCTTGCCAAGATATTGCGATACCGCCTCAAATTTCGTCGAGTTCTCATTTAATCGTTTTTCATCTTTAAGATTATGCGCCAGAAGAATATTGGCATAATAGGCTTGCATGGCGCCAAAATGCATAGACCATAAATACAGCTGCATTTTTTTTAATAACGGATTTGTCGAACCAGCCCCATCCGATAATGCGGCATCTAAAATACTTTTATTTTGTTCATATATTTCAGCAGTCGCCACTATGTGTTTTTCTCGCTCAAATAAAGATATGCGCGCTTCTCTGTATTCAGCATCATAACCAGATTTAAGACCAAACCGTGAGTAATGCTGAAAAAGATTAATGTGCTTATCCATCAAATCTAACTTGATATGGCCATAGACATCAGCAAACTCATCACTGGGTTTCAAGTATTGATCCAAAAGCTCATATACAGCCAGTACTTTTTGCAAAATAAAGATATTTTCATGATAATGCTCATGTGTAATATCCGGATGCGCACAATCATATAAACCCGGCTCATTTTGGCTTGCACTCAATACAATTTGTTTTAAATATTGCGGTTGGCTTAAAATATGCCCAATGTTTGGAAAGGCAGCAAGTCTTTCAGCAATATCGTCAGCAGACATTGCCTCATCAGCCCAAAGTTCTCGAATCAAAGAAGAAATATTTCTGAGTTGTGAAATATCCCCCATTAAGCTTGCTCGATGTTCTGGGCTTGCCTTGACTAAATCTTGGATAATATTTCTGGGATTCGGTATGGAGACTAATTTGGCGGATGCTGAAATATTTGGGCCTTGAGTAGACATATGCTCTGAAAAACCTGTACTAACTAAAAAATAGTAGGCATTCTAACATGATAAAAGGCATGAAAAACAATTCATATTCTTTATCTTATTGAAAAAGAGACAGAACTTCCTTGTCCGAAGTATCCCGTTATCGCTTATGTGGCCGACGCTTTGGTTTACGTGTGGCCTCACTTTCATTGCCGCTTGAACTACTATCTGAGCTATAACCTGGCAAATCTACTTCCACAACAAAAGAAGCACCCGCTGCTGCGTCAGTATCAGAAGCACTAGCCACTCTTTTTTCTTGTGTCGCTTTTGCATGAAGCGCTGCCATTTTTAGACGTCCCAATGAAGCGCCTGCCTGCATAGCTCTTTGTGCTTGAAGACGCCTAAATTGCCGGCTATCTCGGAAAACCGCCCTTAAGGCCATTTTTCTTGCTCTCTCTATTTCCAACGCTTTGAGCGTCTCATCTACCCTGGCATCCGCTTCTTGGGACTCAGGTTTCTTTACCAAAAGGTTTTGAAAGCTCATTTTTCTCGGTCCAATAGATCGATGGTCTACAGTTAAAGCTTGAAACTGCTCTAATAATGCTTTCTCATCATCCCTTGAGCCTTTGTATGCATCTCTTAACCGTAATTCTCTTGCTCGCGCATCTCTGCGCTCTTTCTTTGCTGCCTTCAACGCCGCTGCTCGTGCTTCGCATTCTTGCTCACCATATTTCTCTATAAATGGCTTAGTGTATTCGTTTGAGCCCATGACTATGCCAATCACTCGATTAAAATTTTCTATTCTATTCATCTGAACAGACGGATCAGAGTCGGGTGTATTAATGACCAACATGTCTGAAATTTTTGCGCCTAATACAATTGCACAATTATTCATTGTCATTTTATTCGCTTCTGCTTGAGTTGCTATTAATTGCCCTAAACGAATTAGTGTATAAAATATTTCTGCGATTTCATTTTTCGCTCTATCACGACTACTGGCTAAGCTGTCAATGTATGAATTAAATGCTTGAGCAGTTTTTGCCTGTTCAGTAGCATCATCGTTCAAATTATCAACTATGCTGAATAAGCAGTCTCTCTCTAATGAATCAACCTCACCGATGCCTTTTATTTCCAACAAATTTTTTTTCAAACAGCCAATAATTATATGTATGTTATCTTCGGTTAATACTGGCATCTCACTATCAAAAATATATTGTTCTTGTAGAGCTCCCACTTCCCTTTGCTCCGCCGAAACTCTTAATAAACCCTCCGTACGTAATCGATCTATATTTTCAACGAGTGATAACTGCCCATATAACCCTTTACAAAAATCTAGGATTTGTCGGTTTGTTAAACTATGTGGGCCACGTGCAGCCATAATTGCGCTCCAATTAAAATGTAAGAATTCGGATAACTAACAATAGTATTAAAAATATGACTGCTTCGAAAGAGGGATAGTCCCCTTTTTAACGGAATGTTTGATTTATATAAGGTATTTAGCAATTAATTTTATACCGGCAAAAAAAAGACTGTCTAAAACAGCCTTGGAATGTATGATGCCTAGAGCACTAGGCTTTGCGTCATATTTTTATTTTCTATCCCTCAACCTATGTAAACCTCTTTCAACCGCCTGATAGTCTGGCCCATCTAATAGCCCAGGATAAGGTCGTCGATAATAATAAGAGTTGCCTGGTATGTTTCTTTGTACTCGCTCACAAGGCCAAGTACCGTAGGGTTTTCCATAGCGGGAACGGACACATTGCTTAGATGATTCTTTTCCCGTGTTGTAGCGAATACCGTTATCATGCCTATAATCATGTGATTGCCAATACACATCAAAATGCGCCATCGCCGTCGGCGAACCAAACAGCAGAGAAACGATTAAAATGTTGCGCAGTGTGTTCATAAATACCTCACTAAATTCTGAGAAAATACCCAGTATTACGATATGTTTTATCCATACGTTTTGCCTTTCTTACCTGGTAAGACAACTTTCAACTGAGATGGTTCCAGATTAATTCACTAAAAAAAGTGCAACCACACTTTACAGCTGTTATTTACATAACTTTCAATTAATTAAATATAAAGCGCCTTATGCTTGCTTTGTGAGTGATTGTTCGCTTACAATGCTATTTCAATCATTTGCACTGGACAAATCAGAATGAGCGTACAAAGCACTACAAGAAAGACTATTAACTTAATTCGTTATTTTAAAGATAAAGCCAAAGCCGCTATTATTCACACAACAAAAGCCACAATAGGCTTTATCAAACGCTTGCCACAAAACTTAGGTCGATATCTGGCCGCCTTTTGGTCTGCTTGTAAGGTTGGGCTATCTCTTGGGAAAGAACTTATTAAACTACCATTTAGAGCTTTGCGATATATACTGCAAAACTTTGGGAAATGTCTAAAATCCTTATGGAGAGCATTTAAATGGGGCTTGAATATAGGAAAAGAATTAATCAAACTCTCTTTTGAAATTGCAAAATATGTTGTTCTAAACTTTGCCACGGTTATAAAAAATGTAGCCACTATCATTTCTGAAGTGACCAAGTTTTTTTATCGCTTCTATAAAGCACTTTTTACTGCCATCTATAATAATATAGCGGCACTCGCCAAATGGTTCTTCAACAACACCTTGGATATCATGTCCCAAGTCGTTGGTATTACTTTGGGTATTATCATCGCCCCATTTGAAATATTATTTGATATCACTAAACCCATATTTAAGGGTCTTTATCATGCTTTCGCTGCTTTATGCAATAATATAGCAGATAAAGCCTCAATCGCTATTGGAATCACATTAGGCTTAATGATTGCGCCCTTTGAAATTGGCTTAGAAATCATTCAAGATATTTTTGGAAAAAATACAAGTGCTAACCCTGCTCCAATACCCGAGCATTCTGTTCGTGAAGATAATGATGTTGTTAGCGATGTTTTAAGTCGATCAGAAAATACCGCAATACAATTTGCTCATAGGCACAATTCTCAAGACTCAAGTAGTCAAACAGCAGCCTCTAATGATTCCCTGAATCTAGATGATGATGCTATGCTTTATAGAGAATCCCCAAGCAGACGAACCTTTAAAAATTAAACCGCAAACATTCCCCAGGGGACCCCACCCTGGGTTTGATCTTTTATATCTCACTTCATCCGATATTTCATTTAAACATCATAATATTTTCTTCAAGGCTTGATATCTGCAGCACAAATGATATATTCAATTTCAAGTAAGATTATTTGAAGTTGTACTATTATGCCGCTCATAGAACCTATACCGCCTGTAGAAAGGCCCGCTTCTGCAGCACCTACTGTCAGTGAAACGCCTACTACAGGTGAGACCGTTAATGCATCAATGGTTATCAGCCCTGCTCATTATCAAAAGCTATTGGAAAGGTTTAACGCTCTGGCTTTAGCAAATGAACCTACGCACCCCAGACAACCCGTTTCTTTAACCCAAGACGATATGATACGAGACTTACCCCCTTTTCAGGCATCTGCGGCGGCTAGAAGTCACTCCGCTCCAGATCCCTTTTTTTGCATAAGTGCTGGTGCTGGTGCTATCTGCATGTCTCCCAAACCGTTTGTATTCATGTATGATTCTACTGCCTCCCGCGCAACCACCCAGGCTATCAGAAGTGCGGGGGGGGTACGGCCATTTGATATTGAAGATCCAGCTCTTCATGCACTCTTCGATACATTTTCTAGTCTGTGTTTTGAAAAAGCAGTGGAAAAATATGTACAATACGCCATTGAAAACAAATATTCCCATGAAAAATTTGCGGAAAATTTTCAATATTTTCATATTGTTTTTGGGTCACTCGGAAAAAGCCAGCTTGTTGACGGCTTAAAAATTATTCACCACTCTGAGTTTATACCAAGAGTAACCGGTACATTTTTGTCGGATATTTTAAGCAGTTTAAAAATTGATATGAATGCTACGGATAAAACTGGCTTACTTCGTCAAATTTATAATAAAAAAGAAACTGTTTGGGAACTAGTGAATAGAGATGGTTTGTACATGCGACAACCACTATCGCCATCAGAACCCATGTTAAATCTTCCCTCTGGAAAGTGCCAATTAACCTTAGTCATTGTTGAGCATGAGGGCAAGAAAAAAATATGGATAGGACAAGGACACCATGCCACAATCGCCCGGGGCAAAAAAATGGTCTTTTTTGCCGGCAATATATTTTTTGATGCTGAGGGCAACATTGAAAAAATTGATGACGCTTCAGGTGGGTTTCACGGTCTTGAGGCAGAAAACGCTGCTGTGAAAGAACTGCGCAAAGAACAACTGGGTGCATTACTAGAACAGGTCGGACTGCCCGCAGATAAATTTGAACCTGCATATACTACAGCTCCAGTTAAGCCCAAATTAACTTTGACGAACAGTCGTTCCGCATTTGTGTAAGTGTCAATTAATATCCCCTATCACGCATCCGGCGCATGCCTAGAGCATCTTGGCTATCTGCAGGGGGTTGGCCTGCTCTAATTTCATCAATGGAACACCCACATCTATTTTTTGCTCGCAAAGCCAGCGACTGGGCTCCTCACCATAACTGAATGTAAATACTGAATGCTAGCCTCAGTCTAACGCTTCTTCCCATGCCTTCATCACTACGCAAGCCATTAAAACCACCTGGATTCTCCTGTCATGGCGCCATTAGAGCAAGACTTACTAAAATACTTTCTATACATTAAGGCTATTAGCTTAAAAAAAGCTTTTGATTATTTAGAGGAATAAGACTGGAGATTTATATAGCAAGCAATACACGGGCCAAGATAATTAACCCGCATATTAACTTAAATTTTATTTAAATATAGTTTAATCACGATCAGGGAAGGCAATAAAAACAGGATGTCCTTCTTTGTCTTTCTTAGCTTTAGCATGCCTATTTTGCTCACGCTGATGCTCAATATACTGCTCATCATTAGGTGCTTCATATCTGGATTGATCGTTGCTGCCGCCCGTATATATTTCGTGCTCATAACGAATCATTTCCGCGGAAAACACTGGCGATGCAAATGCCATTGCCGAGATCATAAGTAATGCCACGGTTCCCTTTTGCATAAGAGGCTCCTTAAATAATTTTTCTAATTTTTGTGACCTATAGCCTAATACTAGCATATAGATCTCCAGCTATCGATTTTTACATTATTTAAATTTATCTTTAGTTTTATTGTTATAACGAGGTCTATTATACTAATCATTTGTTAATATTGGTTAGCATAACTACATAGCAACAATGTAAGGAAATAACTATGTCGATACTAGGACAGTGCGCAAAGCTATACACACTCTTAACTAAGGTTCTAAACTGTCTGGCACCTTTAGGAGACCTCACCTTACGAGTCTGGTTGTTTGTGACATTTACCTGGCAATCAGGGCTAACCAAACTGAACAACTGGGATAGCACTTTAAAATTATTTGAATACGAATATGAAGTACCAGTACTTTCTCCAACCTTCGCCGCATATCTAGGTACGGCTGCAGAGCTTGTATTACCAACTATGTTATTAATCGGCTTGTTTTCGCGTTTTGCTGCATCGGGATTATTTGTTTTTAATGTCGTTGCTGTATTCGCTTATCCTTTTTTATGGACCGATGATGGCACCGCAGGATTTAATCAACATTTATATTGGGGTGTCATGATAATGGTTCTGATGGTACATGGCCCAGGAAAGCTCTCAATCGATTGGTTATTCAACAAGAAATGTAGTGAATATCAATATTAAAGGCCAGATAAATTAATATCCTTCTGGGTTGTCCCTAAGGGCAACCCATTTGTTGCTTCTAATATTAAACCGTCGCTTTTCTGAGCTCTTCCATCACAACGCCTAAGAACCGGGTTGCTTCCCCCCCAGTCACTGAACGATGATCAAATGTTAAAGACAACGGTAATACCGCATGCACTTGTGGGTCGCCATTAACCACAACAACCTCTTGTCGTAAGGCACCTACTGCTAAAATAGCCACTGTAGGTGGTACAACCACCGCATTGGCGTAGCGCCCCGCAAATTTACCAAAATTAGATAAAACAATAGTCGAGCCTTGTAGTTTTTCTGCTCCAATGGTTCTATCCAATACTTCTTTTTTCAGCGTGTTTACTTCATCTCGTATTGCCTGAGCGCTTTTATCTTGAGCATCTTTCATCACAGGTACAAATAACCCATCTTGGGTATCCATCGCAATACCCAAATTAACATTATCTAATACCCGGCGACCAATCGCTTGCCCATCAAACCAAGCATTCAATGCTTTTTCAGACTTACAGGCTTTGACCATGGCTTGGATAATACGAACCGTATAATCTCCGCCTTCAGCCCATGCTTGAATATCCACATCGTCATTAATCGTAACAGGTACAACTTCACTATGAGAGTGAGACATCGCTGCCGCCATAGCACGACGCGTTCCTCGTAATAGCTCTAATGGCCCTGCCGCATTTAATGTATCGTTCGCTTTTCTGACATCATCTGCTGTAATCGTACCGTTAGCGCCTGTTGGTGTGACCGATTTTAAATCCACATCTAGCTTTTTGGCCAAAGCTCTCACCGCTGGCAAAACTTTTACCCCGGATGATTTACCCGACACAGAGGTAGCTGCTTGTTGAATCACGGTATCACTTTGTTCAATCTTACCGGCAACCGTACCGGTGTCTGCTTTATCCAACACATCAAAGCTAACTAAAGACGCGCCTGTTTGGACGACATCACCCGCAACCCCATGCAACTTCATAATTTTGCCAGAATAAGGCGATGGTACCTCTACTACGGCTTTTGCTGTTTCCATTGAGACAAGGGCTTCATCTTCTTTTATCGTATCACCCTCAGAAACATGCCACTGAATAATTTCAGCATCTGGCAAACCTTCCCCTAAATCGGGCAAATTAAAAATCTTCATTTAGAACTCCAAAACTTGTTTCACGGCAGTTAAAATCCGCTCTTTACTGGGCATATAAATCTTTTCTGTTTTATATAGTGGCATGATGGTGTCATAACCTGATACCCGCTTCACAGGTGCCATTAATGATGTCAAAGCACGTTCTGAAACTTGCGCTGAGATTTCGGAGCCAACAGAACAAGTCGCCATGGCTTCTTGCACGATGACACAACGCCCAGTTTTTTGAACCGACTCTAAAATCGTATCCATATCTAAAGGCTTAATCGTGGCGACATCAATCACATCTGCACTGATACCCTCTTCTGCTAAAGCATCTGCCGCTTGCATCGTTTCATGTATCATCGCACCCCAAGTCACTAAGGTTACATCATTTCCTTCTCTTAGATGAAAGCAAACATCCAGTGGTAGAGCCTCTCCATCATTCGGTACTTCTTCTTTCATCAACCTATAAATACGTTTAGGCTCTAAAAATAAAACTGGATCGGGATCGCGAATCGCCGCCAACAATAATCCATATGCTCTGCTGGGAGAGGATGCTATCACCACTCTTAGGCCTGGTATATGAGCAAACATTGCTTCTGTACTTTCTGAATGATGCTCAGGGGCATGAATGCCGCCACCAAATGGCGCACGGATAACCATAGGGCAACTTAAACGCCCGCGCGTACGGTTGCGCAACCTAGAGGCATGACAGACCACCTGATCCATTACGCCATAAATAAATCCCATAAACTGAATTTCAGCAACTGGCTTTAATCCCGTTGCTGACATACCTACCGCTAACCCGGCAATTAAATTTTCAGCCAATGGTGTATCACGCACGCGGTTTTCACCAAATTTTTGAGCTAATCCTTCTGTGGTTCTGAACACACCACCATTTTTGCCAATGTCTTCACCAAATAATACAACATCGGAATCATGCTCAAGTTCATAAGAGAGGGCTTGCGTTACCGCCTCGGCTAGAGTAATTGCTGTCATTTGACCCCCTGTTGTAAAGCTTGATACTGCTCTTCATAGGCTTTAGGTAATGTCTCAAATAAATATTTGAGCATGTCTTCTGCTGGTGGCGTCGGTGTGTCAAAGTAATTCTGTACTGCTTGCGCCACCTCTTCACCGCATTGTGCAATCATTTGCTTTTCTCTTTCTTCATCCCAGTGACCTTCACGGATAAGATATTTTTTCATACGCGTAATCGGATCATATTTTTCGTTGGCTTTTAGTTCTGAGTCTTCTCGATAGCGACTAGCATCATCTGCTGTTGTATGGTCACACATTCTATATGTCATAGCTTCAATCACAGTGGGGCCTTGCCCGTTACGTGCTTTCTCTAAGGCAGTTTCAACCGCGTCTCTCACGGCAAAAGTATCATTCCCATCAACTTGTACTCCTGGGACGCCACAAGCCACCCCTTTTTGAGCTAATGTTTCTGCGGCACATTGTTTGTCTCTGGGCGTGGAGATGGCCCACTGATTGCTGTTAATCACAAATACAACAGGCAACTTCCAAACACCCGCACAGTTCAATGCTTCATAGAAATCACCCCGAGAAGTACCGCCATCACCAATGGTGGTCACAACAGCACGTTTTTCATTTTTGTATTGCAGTGCAAATGCAGCACCCACTGCATGCAAGGTTTGACTTGCAATAGGCACACAAATAGGGAAGTCTTGTTTACACTTTTGAAAATTACTACCGACTTCATTTCCGCCCCAGTACAACAATATTTCTTCCATTGTGACGCCACGCCAGAATTGTGCCCCATACTCACGGTAGTAAGGACAAAGAATATCGTCCTCATGCATGGAGGCACCAATGCCCACACAAATCGCTTCTTGACCTAAGGTTGCTGGGTAGGTTCCCAACTTTCCGGTTCTTTGAAGCATAATTGCTTTTCTATCAAACACGCGTGTCTTTACCATCATCTGATAGATTTTTCGCATTTTTTCCGGATCTTTTAAATGGTCAGGACATTCTTTTTCAAATTCTCCAGCTTCGTCCAGATAACGTTGATAGGTAATAGAAAATGTGGCTACGGTCTTTGGCTCTTCGCTCACAAAGATCTCCTTTTGCATTGCAGCATAATTTTTCCGCTTCTTTAATTAGCACAAAATTTTAACAGTCTAATAGTAGGAAGGCTAATGGCATATCTCTTTAATTTAGCTATATTTTGAAATGGTCGCAGCTTATCCGCTAAAAGCATAAAGAAAACCTTAACAAGTAATCTGGCCAACATGTTTGAATGAAAACGGAAAAATCGTATAATGCGCTCAAATAATATCTAAAAAAGAGGATGCTCATGTTTTATAAGTTTATTTTAGCGACGAGCCTGTTTGTATTATGTTCCTGTGCGCAAGTCTCTCAAAATCCTGATCCTCAACATAATCCAAATACAGTAAGCAGTGGCCCTGAACACGATACTTGGGGCAGAGGCTCTGATCCGTGGATAAGCGATTGGGAGCGGGCACAAAAAAAACAAGCCCAGATAGCTAAAGACATCCACAGGGCGCAAAAACCTAAAGCAGGCTAATAAAAATATTGTGGCTTAAAGTTATAAGCCCCCCACTCGGCGATTGAATTAAGCTCCTCTCTAATCGCCACTAAGCCCTTAACTTAACCAAGAAGAAAATATAATATTTCTTCTTCGAAGTAATACATTTTAAAGTTTATACGCTGGTGTCAACTAAGTGCATCCATTATCACCATACTTTGCAGATTACGCTATTTCCCCCTATTCTAAGAAACAAATATGATCACCCTAAGGATGTTATAAATGTTACTAAAGGAAGAAGACTGCCTCATTCAGCAAGCAGCCAAAAAAATAGCCTCAAAGCATATACAGCCATTCGCTGACGAATGGGCCAAAAATAAAACCTTCCCACAACCTGCGATAAATGCTTTAGCAGAGGCTGGCTTTATGGGTATCCTCATTCCGGAAACTTACAATGGCTCTGAATGTAATTATGTCGCCTATGTCCTTATTTTAGAAGAAATCGCTAAAGCCGATGGTGCAACAGCTACCATTGTCAGCGTGCATAACAGCGTCGCTTGTTTACCTATACTCAACTTTGGAGCAGACACGCAAAAAGAACAATTTTTAAAACCAATGGCCCAAGGTAAATTACTCGGCGCTTTTTGTTTATCAGAACCGCAAGCAGGTTCGGACGCAAAAAACATCATGACAAAAGCGACAAAACAAGGTGATAGCTTTGTATTGAATGGTGTGAAGCAATTTGTCACATCAGGCGATGTCGCTGATGTGGCTATCGTTTTTGCCGTGACTGGCCAATCCAAACAAGATGCTCAAAAAGAAATCTCTGCCTTTATCGTACCAACAGATACACCGGGCTTTCAAGTCGCAAAAATAGAAAGAAAAATGGGACAACATGCATCCAATATTGCCCAAATTGTTTTAGACGACGTCAAAATTCCAGCTTCAAATTTGCTAGGTGACATTGGACAAGGGTATAAAATAGCTTTGTCCACATTAGAATGTGGTCGGTTAGGCGTAGCCGCACAAGCATTGGGTATGGCACAACAAGCCTTTAATGTGACTTTACAGTACGCGCATGAACGCGAAGCCTTTGGTAAAACTTTATTTCAACACCAAGCTATACAATTTAAGTTTTCAGAAATGGCAACGAATATAGAAGCTGCTAGGCAACTTCTGTATCACACCGCAGCCAAGCACGATGCCAAGCAGCTTGTTCTCAAAGAAGCGGCCATGACAAAATTATTCACCACTGAAACAGCTGAAAAAGTTTGTAGAGAATGCCTGCAAATATTTGGCGGTTATGGCTATTTGAGTGATTACCCTATTGAGCGCATCTATAGAGACGTACGAGTCACCACGATTTACGAGGGTTCTAGTGATATACAGAAAATTATTATAGCAAAGTCGTTGGGATTGTCGTAATCTCCTCATCCTGCTGCAAACTTCCTTCTTAGTCCATTGTTCACAACCCAACAACCCAACAACCCCACACCCCATATCTTTAACAGTCACAAACTGGGGACAACCCCCAGTTCACCCTAAAAAAATAATGTGTATACTGGCTTTTACAGCAAATATCACAAAACTGCATGGGTTCGGGTTAAGCTTGTCTTTGCAAAGGCATGCAAAACTAAATACATTTCCTCTCTAGAAGCCACCATTTAAATATTTGCCTTAAAAATTAAAGTTTTTCATACCAGGAGTTCGTTTTGCCTTCTATTTTTTTATTCAAAAAACAAGTCTTAAGAAAAATTTTTTTTATAAACTTTTTCTTGCTCATATTAGCTTTAATACCAGGAGTCAAGTATTTACCCAGCACACCAAGCATAAGTCAGCAAACAAGCATATCTGATATATTTAATATAATAGAAAAAACCCCTGGGCAAGTGGAAAAAGCCATACTATCTCATGATGGAAAAATCACATTATATATGCAGCAAGGCCATACAGTGTATTCAAATTTTTATTCAAATTTTGGCCATATTAACGACTTACCATCAAAACTTGATGAAGCTAGTATTTTGTATGAACAGGAAAAAAATATAAAGAATCCTGATTATTTCATCTCTGCAAAACACATTTTATTATCTTTATTTTTCCAGACTGTATTGGTCGGTTGTTTTTATATTTTATTCCCTACACGAGAGAACAACAAAGTACCCCTGGACTCTTACAACAATAAAATAGCAATCCATAACAATAACAACTGGGTTATTGCATCTCCATTTATTGCTTTGATTTTCCCTATATTTCCCTCAGTTGCTTATGCTGTATTACCATTATTGTGCTATCTTTATTTTCACAAAAAAAATAAAATTCACCATGCCAGTTTAGATTATGTTCATGGCTATTTCACTTATGCGCTATTATTTCATTATTTTAATATTTTTATATCTCTTGCAGTGCTCTACTTAAACAATCCTATTATATTTTTCTATGCGGCACCACTACATTCGATTAGTGGCCTTTTCTTAATCGTAATGCCAACCCTAAATTTATTTAGCCATGCAAAACAGAAACCGTATCTACCTATAAAAACTTAAAATACTATAAAGTAGACTGGATAAAGTATTGCATTAGATTTCGTACATCACTTAACAATATGATGTACGAAACCCTTGCTAAAAGATAACTTTCATCTCTCACGGTTTAAGAAAGTTCAACTAACATTTCAGGTTTAGTCGCCTCTACCGGAAAAAAGTATGAATCCGCAAGCTTTGCACCCATCATAATGGTAGCGTATCCCGCACCTATACCAGCACCCACAACAAAATCACCCCCCAAGAAAACCGTACTCAGAACACCAACCGTTAGCGCATTACCCACAATAAACGAAAAGTTATAGCCACCATTGTTACTGCAGCTACCACCAGAAACAGACTGTACTTCTAACATATTTAATTCTTTCATCATATTCCCCAAAAGTTATTATTAAATTCAGCGGGGATAATATTCTCTTTGCAAACTGAAAAAAACTTAAAGGGGATGCACGGTAAAAAATATTAGATAAGCGGTAATCGCCTTGCACCTTAAAAACCTATTTGACTAACTGTGTCAGTCTCGGCTTTTAATCTGTCATTATTTATTTCTTACTAATATATTATGATATTTTTATTGATATTATATGTTTTTACTTCAAATTCTCTACGGTGAGCTGGCGCAAAGCCGCCTGCTCGTTGTCGCAGATGTTTGTATAAACTCTCATCACACCATCCTTACAGCTCCATCTAAGCGAATCACTTCACCATTGAGCATGGGATTATCAATAATATGACAAGCTAATTTTGCAAACTCTGATGGCTCACCAAATCGTTTGGGATAAATTGTCTGGTTTAATAAATGTTCAGAGACTTTGTCTGGCATACCCTGCATCATAGGTGTATTAATCATGCCTGGTGCGATAGTCATGACTCTAATGCCAAATTGCGCTAATTCACGAGCCAAAGGTAAAGTCATTCCAACAACGCCTGCTTTTGATGCGCTGTACGCGCTTTGTCCGACTTGTCCATCAAATGCGGCTATAGAAGCCGTGTTAATTAATACTCCATTTTCACTATCAGGCTTGCTGTTTTTGATCATTAAATTAGTGCATAAACGCATCACATTAAAAGTACCAATCAAATTAACCTTAACCACAGATTCAAACCACTCTAAACTCACAGGCCCCTCTTTACCGACCATACGTTTAGCAGGCGCAATACCAGCACAGTTAATGTTTGCTTTCACCTTAGATTGTAAATCTGTTGGCAAAGATTGTATGGCTTGCTCAACATCTTCTGCGACCGTGATATCACAAACTAAAGCAACTCCTTTTGTTTTGTTCGCAACACTTTCTGCTTGCTTGCCATTTTTATCTAATACAATGACCAACGCACCTGCCGCCGCTAACGATTCACTTAGAACAGCCCCCATGCCACTTGCCCCACCTGAAATAATCACCGCTTGATCTCTGATATCCATATTATTACCTTAACTTACATTAAAACTAGACGCATACTTGTGATCTGTTGCAAACAAGGATAGAGTTTGGAAAACATTTTGCAACCGAGTTATTCAGTACACTATGGAATTTTGGCAAGAGATATAACTATCTTCTAATAGTTAAACTATTAATATTCTGGATGCCAACCTTCTTGAGCATCCCAAATAGCCGACATAAAAAGGATAAACCCATGTATTCAGCCCTGAACCAAAATCTTGGAGAAACCGCAACGCTTATTCAAGAGACTGTTCGTCAATTTGCAAACAATGAAATAAGCCCCATTGCGGAACAAATTGACCAAAGCAATGAATTCCCAAATCAATTATGGAAAAAAATGGGCGAGCTCGGCTTATTAGGTATTACCGTAGAAGAAAAGTATGGTGGTGCTGAAATGGGATACTTAGAGCATTGTCTGGCTATGGAAGAAATCAGTCGAGCATCTGCCTCAGTAGGATTAAGCTACGGTGCACACTCGAATCTGTGCGTGAATCAAATATACCGCAACGGTACAGAAGCGCAAAAGCAAAACTACTTACCCAAACTAATTAGTGGGGAGCATGTTGGTGCATTAGCCATGAGTGAAACGGGCAGTGGTTCAGATGTCATGAGTCTAAAACTCAATGCCATAAAGGACGGTTCTGACTATATCCTAAATGGTCACAAAATGTGGATTACCAATGGCCCAGATGCCGATGTGCTAGTGGTGTACGCCAAAACAACACCAGAAGGTGGCTCCAAAGGTATTACTGCATTTTTGATTGAAAAAGATTTCCCAGGCTTCAAAACTGCTCAAAAATTAGATAAATTAGGTATGCGTGGTTCCAATACTTGTGAATTGGTTTTCACGGATTGCAAAGTACCGGAAGAAAATATCTTAGGTGGGTTAAATCAAGGCGCAAAAGTTTTGATGAGCGGCCTAAATTACGAGCGACTTGTTTTAGCCGCAGGCCCTATCGGAATTATGCAAGCCTGTATTGATCAGGTTGTGCCTTACATACATGACAGAAAACAATTTGGTAAAGCCATTGGCGAGTTTCAGTTAATTCAAGCCAAAGTAGCTGATATGTATACCACTTTAAATGCCTCAAAAGCTTATTTATACCAATTAGCTAATATAGCAGACAACACAAAGCAATTGACCAATAAAGATGCGGCTTCTGTTATTTTATTTGCCTCAGAGAATGCAACCCAAATGGCATTGCAAGCGATACAATGTCTGGGGGGTAACGGCTATATTAACGAGTTTGCCACAGGCCGACTCTTAAGAGATGCCAAACTATATGAAATTGGTGCAGGCACCTCTGAAATTCGACGCATGATTATTGGTCGTGAAATTTTTTCTGAATTTAAATCTTAAATGAAAGAACAGGATAAAACTATGAGCTCTCAATCAGATAACCCTATTGTTATCGTTGCCACACAACGAACCCCGATTGGAAAATTCCAGGGTTGTTTTAGCACCATGACTAGTCCTCAGTTAGGCGGCCGCGCTATTCAAGCAACATTATCTTCTATTAATTTTGATCCTCGCGATGTGGATGAAGTCGTGATGGGGTGTGTATTACCTGCAGGTTTAGGACAAGCTCCAGCCAGGCAAGCGGCTAAGTTTGCACAAATTCCCAATAGCGTCGGTGCTGTTACGATTAATAAAATGTGTGGCTCTGGAATGAAAGCCATTATGCTGGGTATGGATTCTATTTTAGCAGGCACGAATAAAGTCGTCATTGCTGGCGGTATGGAAAATATGACTTGCTCCCCATATTTATTGGACAAGGCTAGAGCCGGTTTTAGAATGGGCCATGGCACCATTAGCGATCATATGTTTTTGGATGGCCTAGAAGACGCTTACGATAAAGGCAAGCTGATGGGCGTATTTGCTGAGCTGTGCGCAGAAAAATATGACTTCACAAGACAAGAACAAGACGAGTTTGCATTAAACTCACTCAGAAAAGCCAAAGAAGCTGTTGAAAAAAAAGCTTTTGTAGATGAGATTACACCGGTAGAAGTACAATCACGCAAAAAAATCCTTAGTATTCATACGGATGAACTACCCATGAGTGCTATGCCTGATAAAATCCCAACGTTAAAGCCTGCTTTTAAGTCTAATGGTACTGTTACTGCGGCTAATGCCAGCGCGATTTCTGATGGCGCGTGTGCTCATATTTTAATGCGCCAAAAAGAAGCAGAAAAACGAAATTTACCAATTTTAGCTCGTATAGAGGCACACACAACTCACTCTCAAGAACCAAATTGGTTTACCACAGCACCTGTTGGCGCCATTAAGTCTTTATTAAATAAAGTGAACTGGTCAATCAGTGATGTTGATCTATTTGAAATCAATGAGGCTTTTGCTGTCGTCACATTAGCAGCCATGAAAGAACTAGATTTGCCACAAGACAAAGTCAATGTTCGTGGTGGCGCTTGTGCTTTGGGACACCCCATAGGCGCTTCTGGCGCAAGAATTTTAACAACGCTGATTTATGCTCTAAAACACAAAGGCTTAAAAAAAGGCGTTGCTAGCCTTTGTATCGGGGGGGGAGAAGCTACTGCTATTGCCGTGAGTCTTGTTGATTAAAACATTTGGATGAATCATGCCGAACATTGCCAGCAAAGTGAATACACAATCTGAAGCCTTTAAACATAATGCCACGCACATTAAGCAACAGGTGGCAGCATTACAAGAGCTGAGCGAACAAATCAGCCAAGGGGGCGGACAAGCAGCCCAGCTAAAGCACACCAATCGCGGCAAACTATTGCCGCGAGATCGTATTAATAAGCTTTTAGATCCCGGCTCTCCCTTTTTAGAATTGTCTTTGTTTGCTGGTTACAACCTTTACAAAGAACATGTACCTGCGGGTGGACTGATTACGGGCATTGGTCGTATACAGAATATAGAGTGTATGATTATTAGTAATGATGCCACGGTTAAAGGTGGCACTTACTTCCCAATCACCGTTAAAAAACATTTACGCGCTCAAGATATTGCCGCAGCAAACAACCTACCATGCGTATATCTGGTTGACTCTGGCGGCGCAAACTTACCCTACCAAGATGAAGTTTTTCCTGATAAAGATGATTTTGGCAGGATATTTTTTAATCAAGCCGTCATGTCTAGTAAAGGCATATCACAGATTTCCATTGTCATGGGCTCTTGCACCGCAGGTGGGGCTTATGTTCCAGCAATGAGCGATGAAAGTATCATGGTTAAAAATCAAGCAACCATCTTTCTCGCTGGCCCTCCGTTGGTGAAGGCCGCTACAGGTGAAGAAGTCTCTGCTGAAGAGCTAGGCGGCGCCGATACACATTGCAAAATATCAGGTGTAGCGGATCATTATGCTCAAAATGACGAACACGCACTGATGCTTGCTCGGGATTGTATCCAGAATCTTAATAAGGAAAAAAAATTAGACTTTACATTAAAGAAACCTTTGCCACCTCGATATCCTGCTGAGGAAATTTACGGCTTAATTCCCAGCTCTTTAAGACAACCCATGGATGTCAAAGAAATCATCGCTCGTATCGTGGATGACTCTGAATTTCACGAGTTTAAAGCACTGTATGGCAAAACTTTAATCTGTGGCTTTGCTCATTTGCAGGGGATGCCAGTCGGCATTATTGGTAATAATGGTATTTTGTTTTCAGAATCTGCAAATAAAGGAACACATTTTATCGAGCTCTGTTGCCAACGCAAAATACCACTGATTTTTCTACAAAATATTACTGGCTTTATGGTTGGTAAACGCTATGAGCAAGGCGGCATCGCTAAAGACGGTGCCAAAATGGTGACCGCTGTGGCATGTGCCAATGTACCAAAAATCACCCTGATTATAGGCGGCAGTTTCGGCGCCGGAAATTATGGTATGTGTGGTAGAGCCTATGACCCTAGATTTTTATGGATGTGGCCCAACGCTAGAATTTCTGTGATGGGAGGCGAGCAAGCCGCCAGTGTTCTGACTCAGGTTAAAACTGCCAGCATGAAAAAGAAAAAACAATCTTGGGCGCCAGAAGAAGAATCGACTTTTCATGAATCTATCGTTGCCCAATATGAAGAACAAGGCCACCCCTATTATTCCAGCGCAAGACTTTGGGACGACGGTATTATTGACCCCATCCATACCCGTGACGTCTTAGCACTCAGCTTATCAGCCGCCTTGAATGCACCGATTGCCCCAACCCAATTTGGAGTCTTTAGAATATGACACAGTTACCCGTACTTTTTGATGTCACAGATACCGGTATAGCGACTATTACGCTTAACAGACCAGAAAAGCATAATGCTTTTGATGATCATATGATCCAACATCTCACCGATATCGTCTCATCCGCTATTCATAATCCCGAAGTCCGCGTTATTATCCTGAGTGGCGAAGGAGATAATTTTTCGGCTGGGGCGGATTTATCCTGGATGAAGCGTATGGCTAACTTCTCAGAAGAAGAGAATATTGACGATGCAATGAAATTAGCTAAGCTCATGCATACACTATATCATTCACCAAAACCAACAATAGCGTCTGTTCAGGGTAAAACCTTTGGTGGGGGCATTGGACTTATTTCATGCTGTCATACAGCGATTATTTGTGATGACGCACAATTTTGTTTTTCAGAAGCAAAATTAGGCATTATCCCTGCGGTAATTTCACCTTATATCATCAATGCTATTGGCCCTAGATGGGCAAGATATTATTTTCTACACGGCCAACGTTTCAATGCACAACAAGCACTACAAATAGGTCTATGTCATGAGGTCGTTGCACCAGAGGCTCTCAATCAGGCCTCTCAAAACGCAGCTGAAAATTTACTAAAAAATGGCCCCAATGCACTGCAAGCCACTAATTACTTAGTCAATGATTTATCCCCATTCCTAATAAATGATGATGTGATGCAGTATACCGCTAGAATCATTGCAAAACTTAGGGTATCACCAGAGGGCCAAATCGGCTTAAATGCATTTTTGAATAAAACCAAACCAAACTGGAATCATTCATGATCAAATCTTTACTGATTGCCAACCGGGGTGAAATTGCCTGTCGGATTATAAGAACTTGCCATGCTCTGAACATTCGTTGTATTGCTGTTTTTGCAGAGCCTGATAGACAAGCTCTGCACGTAAAGTTAGCAGATGAAGCTTATTGCATCGGTTCTGAAAAACTTGTCGACAGCTACTTAAATACCCATAAAATTTTGCAGGTTGCCCAACAAGCTGGTGCTGATGCTATTCATCCTGGCTATGGTTTTTTATCAGAGAATCCAGATTTTGCTAAAGCTTGCGCTGAAAATCAAATTATCTTTATCGGCCCCAAGCCAGATGCCATAGAGCTGATGGCCTTGAAAGACCAATCTATCAAAACGATGCAAACCGCCGGCATACCTACGACACCAGGGTATTATGATTTACCCGATATAAAAGCCTATGAAAAAGCAGCCGCCCAAATAGGCTATCCTGTTTTAATTAAAGCGACTGCAGGTGGTGGTGGCAAAGGTATGCGCAAAGTAGCCAGCGTAGAAGAACTACCAGAGGCAGTGAGACAAGCCAAACAAGAAAGCTTAAATGCCTTTGGAAATGATACGCTGTTCATGGAAAAATACTTAGTTGCCGCTAGACATATAGAAGTTCAAGTATTCAGAGATACCCATGGCCAATGTGTACATTTATTTGAACGTGACTGTTCAACGCAGCGCCGACATCAGAAATTAATAGAAGAAGCGCCCGCCCAAGGACTCAGCCCAGAACTAAAACAAAATTTATATGGTGCAGCGATACAAGCAGCCAATGCTATAGATTATGTTGGTGCTGGCACGGTTGAATTTTTAGTGAGTGCAACGGGCGAATTCTATTTCATGGAGATGAACACTCGCCTGCAAGTGGAACATCCTGTGACTGAAATGATTACTGGGTTAGATTTGGTTGCTTGGCAAATCAAGATTGCACAAGGCGATAAAATGCCTTTAGAACAATCCCAAATAAAACTCAAAGGCCATGCGATTGAAGCTCGTATATACTCGGAAGATCCTAATCAGAATTTTTTACCTCAAATTGGTAAAATACAAGCTATTTTCTTGCCAACGAGTACAGATGTACGCATTGATTCTGGCATTCAGGCCGGGGACCAACTCAGCATTCATTTTGATCCTATGATGAGCAAAATTATCACATGGGCTGAAACGCGAGAACAAGCCATTCATAAGTTAATACACAGCTTGGATCAATATCAAATCATTGGTGTCAAAAATAATGTTGACTTTATTAAAGCCATTTTGACTAGTCGTGCATTTCAAGCAGGACTAGATATCCAATATATAGAGAAAAATGCGGCGTCACTGATTATACCTGCTCCACAAGCCTCGGCAGAACTATTGGCTATTGTCAGTTTAATCCAAGTTTTACAACGACAAAAATCAACCCAATACCTTGAATATTCACCCTGGCTTGACAATACTTGCTTTAGAATCAACTTACCCACTATTGAAACGATTACAGTATGCCAGCAAGCACTGTCTCATCAAATACTCATTGAGCACATCCCTAGCACTCGTGAGGAAACACAATGGCTACGTCTTAATATACCCAATCAAGATGAGACTATTGATATCGAAGGGACCATACACCCCTATGCTGTAAAAAACACTTTGTTTTATAAGCTCACATATACAATAAACGACCAACAACAAACACTCACATATTTTAATGATAATACACACCAGATACATTTACTTTATAAAGGCCAACTTTATAGTTTTAATGCAGGTGTTTTTGAGCATGATGTATACCAAAGCGCAGAATCTGATAGTAATGCCATACTTTCCCCAATGCCGGGATTGGTTACTAAAATATGGGTCAAAAAAGATGCTTCTGTCAATAAAGGTGAAAAACTACTTGCTTTAGAAGCGATGAAAATGGAACACACTATTGCCGCCCCTAAAGATGGTAAAATCAAAACAATCAACTACCAGCCTGGCGATCAAGTGATCGAGGGTTCTCTATTAGTTGAGTTGGCAATAGACTGAATAACAGAAGGTTAGCGCCATTATGATCAAAATAGTTGAAGTCGGTCCACGAGATGGTCTACAAAATGAGAAAAAGACTATCCCGACAAAAACAAAAATACAGTTTATTGAAAAATTAGTCGATGCGGGCCATAAAACTATAGAGATTACAAGCTTTGTCTCTCCTAAATGGGTCCCGCAAATGGCCGATCACCAGGACGTTGCAACGCATTTTTCGACACAAAAATCTGATTGCCATTTTATGGCGCTCACCCCTAACCTAAAAGGCTTAGAAAACGCCCACGAAGCGGGCATCAAAGAAATTGCTGTATTCACCGCGGCCTCAGAAAGCTTCACCCAAAAAAATATTAACTGTAGCATTCAAAAAAGCCTGGACATATTTCAAGAAGTGATTGCCCAAGCAAAAAATTATAATATCCAGGTCCGTGGTTATATTTCTTGCACCTTAGGCTGCCCTTATGAGGGGGAAACTAATCCTCAAGCCGTGCTGGATATTGCCACACAGCTTCATAATGCAGGATGCTATGAAATCTCAATAGGCGATACCATTGGTGTGGGCACCCCAAATAAAGCACGCTCGCTTATTCAGCGATTAAAATCAGAAATTCCCACACAAAACCTCGCCGTACACTTCCACGATACTTATGGCCAAGCGTTAGCCAACATTTTGGCTTGTTTAGAAGAAGATATCACGACCATTGACAGCTCCGTCGCAGGATTAGGAGGCTGCCCTTATGCCAAAGGTGCGAGTGGCAATGTCGCAACAGAGGAAGTACTGTATATGTTGGAAGGTTTGGGCTTAACGACAAATATAGATTTAGATAAAACCATTATGGCTGGCAACTATATTTGCCAGGCTTTAGATATTTCTAATCGCTCTAAAGTTGCCAATGCTATCTTAGCAAAAAAATAACACTAGGAGAAAACAGTGTCAGGTTTCAATAAAGTAGTCACTAGTTACGATAAAGCTCTTGAGGGCATAACAGACAATATGACCATCATGGCCGGTGGGTTTGGCCTATGTGGCATTCCAGAAGGCCTCATTAATAAAATTCATGAATTAGGCATTAGCGGTCTAACCTGTATATCGAATAATGCTGGTGTGGATGGCTTTGGCTTGGGTAAATTATTAGAAAAACGTCAAATCAAAAAAATGATCGCCTCATATGTCGGTGAAAATAATCTTTTCGAAGAATTATTTCTCAGTGGTGAAATGGAAGTCGAGTTAACCCCCCAAGGCACATTGGCTGAGAAAATACGCGCAGGTGGCGCAGGCATCCCTGCATTTTATACCGCCACAGGTTATGGGACCCCTATTGCAGAAGGCAAAGATGTAAAACAGTTTGATGGCAAAAACTATATCTTAGAAAAAAGCCTTACAGCTGATTTCGCTATTATCAAAGCCTGGAAAGCTGACACGATGGGAAACCTAATCTTCAATAAAACTGCGATGAATTTCAATCCGATGATGGCGACAGCCGCTAAAATCACCGTGGTTGAAGTGGAAGAAATAGTACCGGCTGGAGAGCTTGACCCTAACCATATCCATATACCCGGCATATACGTTAAACGTATTATCAAAGGGCAATTTGAAAAACGCATTGAAAGAACCACATTACAACCAAGCTGAAGGATATATCATGGCATTATCAAGAGAACAAATCGCTCAGCGTATCGCGCAAGAATTACAAGATGGCTACTATGTAAACCTAGGCATCGGTATTCCAACGCTGGTTGCAAATTATATTCCTAAAGGTATTGAGGTTTGCCTTCAATCTGAAAACGGTTTGCTGGGCATGGGCCCTTATCCTACTGAGGCGACAGTTGATCCGGACCTCATCAATGCAGGAAAAGAAACGGTCACAACCCAAGTAGGCGCCAGTTTTTTCTCGTCCAGCGATAGCTTCGCTATGATACGGGGTGGGCACGTTGATTTAACCGTACTAGGCGCTTTTGAAGTAGACCAACAAGGCAACATCGCCTCTTGGATGATCCCAGGCAAACTCATCAAGGGTATGGGCGGCGCGATGGACTTGGTGGCTGGCGCCAACAATATTGTTGTCGCAATGAATCATGCTAATAAAAAAGGGGTATCCAAACTGCTTCGCCACTGCCAGTTACCGCTTACCGGCGTAAACTGCATCAAAAAAGTGGTAACGGATTTAGCCGTACTAAAAATAAAAGATGGCGCATTTCATTTGCTTGAACGGGCACCTGGTGTGTCTGTAGAGGAAATTAAAAAACTAACAGCTGGTGAGTTGGTTGTCCCAGACAATGTGCCTGAGATACAGCTTTAAGTTTATTTTTTTCTGGGATGATTGATTAGTAACGCCCAATTATCTAACCGCATCCACCCTATCCGCCCCCCTTCTCCTGACATCAGGAGAAGGGCAGCACAAGTCGGTAATTATTTGCAATCCTATATGTATTTCTCTAAGGCTGCAAAGCTTCTAACTCCTCTAAGTGTTCTTGCTCGTCTCGAATAATTTCTTGAATTGTCTGGTACAAAATAACATTTTCAGGTGGAATATCAGCTAGTAATTTTGTATAAGCAGTTATCGCGTGCTTTTCTTCATCTATATTAATTGTTAAAATTTTATCTAGGCTACGCGCGGCCACTAGATCTTCAGTTGAGACTTGCATTGATGGCTCACCTCCTAATGCTAAAATTCTGTCTCTTAGCTTTTCAGCATGCATAACTTCATCACCACTGATTTCTTTTAGTCTTGCCATTACTGCTTCAGAATAAGGACCACTGACCACAGCAGCATGCGTTGCATATCTTATAGCGCAAGCATGCTCTTGCTCTAACATCTTATTTAAACCATCTATAATTTTTTTATTATCTTTAGACATTATCAACCACCTATATTTATTTATCTTTATTTCTAACTGAGAACGGAAAATATCATACTAGCATAAAGGCTATTATTTTTTCACGCAATAATCTGCTTGAGGAGTTATGTAGCTTAAGTTAGACTCTAAGTAGGGATATATAAATTAATGGCTGCTTATCATGAAAGAAAGCAAGTACAAGGCAAAGAAACCTGATAAACAGGGTTTTGTTTCATATACTAGCGAAGAAAACAGTATTTGGCATGATTTATATACACAACAAATACCCAACATTCAAAATCGTGCTTGTTCTGAATATATTGACGGAATCTCTGCTATTGGTTTAACAGCAGACGTTATCCCACAGGTACCGGATATTAATGCGTGTTTGCGCTCCCATACAGCCTGGGAAGTCTACCCTGTTCCAGCCTTAATCGGATTTGAAACATTTTTCCAATTATTGGCGGATAAAAAATTTCCTGCGGCCACATTTATCCGCACACGCGAAGAAATGAATTACTTAAGAGAGCCTGATATTTTTCATGAGATCTTTGGGCACTGTCCTTTGTTAAGCAATCAAAATTATGCTGACTTTATGTTTGAGTACGGCAAACTAGGCTTAACCGTAGATCATGCAACCCGCGTTATGTTGGCAAGACTATATTGGTTTACCATTGAGTTTGGCTTAATACAAAAACCGGAAGGATTGCGTATCTATGGTGGCGGCATTTTATCGTCCTATGGTGAAACGCCCTATAGCTTAGAAAGCGACAAACCTATACGAAAAATTTTAGAACCCCTCGATGCATTTCGCACACCTTACCGTATTGATATTTATCAATCTGTTTATTTTATTATTAATAGTTTCGAAGACTTATTTAAGGTCATGCAACAAGATTTGCTCTCTTTAATCAAAGAGGCGGCAGCACTCGGAATGCATGAGCCTTTATACGACAAAAAAGAAAAATAGATTCTGATTAAATCTTAACGTCGTTTATATGTTGTTTCATCACTGGGTCCAACCGCGTAATCACTCGACGCATGATTTTTTGTGGTCACTGCCGCATCATCAAACCCAGGCAGAAAGCCCTTGCCAGATATTGTGAAAACATTTTGAAACGATTCATCCGCTGCTCCAGCTTTCAGGCAATCTTCAAAATCTGTCCACTCATCTTGCAAAAATTTCATCATCGCTTTGGCACGACCCGCATTAAAATTACTTCCGGGTGGCTTACCTTCATTCCGTAGTTTCATATTACCCACTTTTTCTAAACGTATTCTGTCTAATATGGCTACCGGCAAGTAATCTAGCTCAGCTTGACTTAGGGTACGAGTACATTGATACCCCTGAATTATATTCCGAGCAAATGTTGCATCAAATTGATAGCGTTGCGATGAACTCTGTACACCCTCTATCTCAGGCAAGCAAAACATACATATAGCATTGGCAATATCTTTAATATATTTATCTTCTCTCACCAAGTCAAAATCTAATAGCTTAATTGTATCTAAGCTAATACTCTCATCGCATACCAATATATTATTTTCATGTAAATCGCCATGAATCAAACCGCCTGGTAGCTTACTATCGGAAGGGTAAAACAAGGTGTCAAAGGCATATTTGAAAAAAGTGTACAAATATTCTAGCTCTTTTAAAACTTGCCCCTTTTGCCACAAACGTTTTGCCCACTGCTTGAGCTCAGAGAAAACTGCTCTCATATCACTTGGTTGGGTTTTAAATTTTGGCAGATCTTTTGCGTACTCGTGAAAGCGAGAAATACTTTCCCCTAAGCGAATGGCAGACATATCATCTTTACCCAGCGCTATTCCGCCAATATACTCCATAATAATGGCATCATGTCCTTGAAAATCACCTACAAAAACATACGGTTTAGGCACTATTTCTGACAAACCAGCAATATGTTTTTGCAAATCATATAGCTCTTTGTTTGAACCACAAGCAGATGGATCTAAATTGTTTCCTGTCATCCATTTTACAACGTATTCTGTATTGTTCACTTTTACTTTATAAACATCATTTAAAACCCCACCGACTAATAGTTCAGGTTCTGAGTTTACATTTAACACACAGTTATAAAATGGTGAGTCTGGATTTTTTGCGGCTTGTTGAAATAAAAAAAGGACACCTGATTGGGAAAGAGGTTTACTGCCTGACTTCATTTTACTAATGACTCTTAAATGAAATAAAAACAAGCATAATGTTTTTTCTACGAAGGTTCAACTTTGTCAGGATTTTGATTACTTTCTGCATCTAATCTGAATTAAGCAGGTGTCTCTTGTATTGTTCAGTGAGTGGAATCAACGCCCAATTCTGGGAGAGAACCAGTGAAGCGCTAGGGATGCGGAATTCTTCAGTAACCCTCACCGGGTTTACTGCGCTTTCGCTTAGCAAGCCATCCTCTCCCAGCGTTGGGAGAGGAGATTGATTCGCTACGTTCATAACACACATTAATCATAAAACAAGAGATTCTTGTCGGTTTAACAACCAGGTTTGCTAAAACGCTTTAACGAGTACCTTTACTCTCCGAAAAGAGTTTATTTACTTTTGCAGCACAAATAAAATCATTCTCAGATAGACCGCCAATGGCATGCGTAGTATATAAGACTTTACAACTATTATAAGAAACCGTCATATCAGGGTGATGATTTTCAAAGTGAGCCATAAAAGCAATTGCATTAACAAATGCCATCGTATGATAATAATTCTTAAAAGAAAAAATACATGACATCGTTTTGCCCGTGGCATCTATTTCCCAGTCTACTACTTTTAATAAATATTTATTTGCCTCTTCAATCGTGAGGGGCGCTACCCCCCCCTCACAGGCTTGACAATGCTTTTCAACTAACGTCATGCAACTTGCTCCTTAGGTAAAGCTTGATTCAGCGCGTTTAAGAAACATTTATTTTCTTCTTCTAATCCCACGCTGACTCTCACATAATGGTTTAATTGGAAAAATTTTAAAGGCCTAATAATAACGCCCATTCGTAACAAATTTTCATATAACACCATGCCATCTGTCTTAACATGCAGCATAACAAAATTAGCCTGGCTCGGTATATAGGGTATGCCCAACTCTGCTAAGCCTTGAACCAAACCTTCTCGGTGTTTATTATTCATCTCTACACTATATTGTAAAAATGCTTGATCTTTAATCGCGGCTAATGCTGCAACTTGCGCTAGATGATTGACATTAAAAGGCTGTCTAATACGATTCACAATTGCAACAAGATCTTCATGTGCCATCGCATAACCGACTCGCATTCCTGCCATCCCATAGGCTTTAGAGAAGGTTCTCGTAATCACTAAATTAGGAAACTGGTCTAACCAACTATGCGTTTGAGGATAGTCTGCTTTTTGGACATACTCATAATACGCCTCATCTGAAATAACCAATACATTTGAAGGCACTCGCTGCATAAAAGATCTAAATTCTTTTTCTGGAATATACGTTCCTGTTGGGTTATTTGGATTGGCCAAGAGAATCATTTTAGTTTTAGGTGTGATCGCCCCCAGCACTTGATCGAGATCTAATGTCCAATTGGGCATTGGTATTTTTTTAATCGAAGCACCAACACTTTTTGCTAAAATATCGTATGCCATAAAAGCATATTGACCAAAGATGACTTCTTGACCAGACATCACAAAGGTTTCTAACAGCATTTTTAAAATTTCTTCAGAACCATTCCCAATTATAAATTGATCAAAGGCTAACTGATAATGCTCACTTAATGCTTTTCTTAGCTCATAACAATGGCTATCGGGATAATCGGCAATTTGTGAAATAGCATCGTGTATCGCTTGCATCACATTAGGGCTTGGGCCCAAAGGGTTTTCATTACTGGCTAACTTCACAAAGTGTGTTAAACCATATTCCCGTTTGCACTCGTTTAAATTTTTACCTGGCTGATAAGGATTCACATCAAAAATGCATGGATTCACCAAGTTAAGTATATTTGTTTTCATTATTATATCCTGAAGAGAAATTTTTCTATTTATAATTATTTTACGACCTAAGGGGACAACCAATACATAAACTTCTATAACCTACATATTTGGCAGAGGTAGTAAATGAAGTTCTTGTAGAACTTCCAAACAAATAACCCCGCATCCAAAAATCATCACTAGCAATAATACCCCTCGACCACCAAAGACTTGATACTCGCTTTTCTGACGCAAATGATATCGATGACACCACACCATCAGTGCAGGATACATAACTAATAGTATTGCTGCGAATACTCCAGCATACCTTAAAGCAAGTAAAAAACCAGCTGGATAAAATAATGAAAATAAAGTAGGTGGCAAGAAAGTCAGTACTGTAAGAATGATCTTGCCCGTAGGCGATCGCTTGATATGGAAACCATCTGATAAAAAATCAAATAACCCTAATGCCACGCCCACAAAAGAAGTTAATATGGCACAAAAGCTAAATATTCTGGCAAATAGGGTCATCCACTGGTTATTCAGTGTTCCGCTGAGTGCTTGAGATAATGCCACAACCGGTTGGGGAGACTTATCAAGAGCAAGTAATCCTGCCTCTCCATAGACCGGCACTAATCCTAAAACAACCCACTCCCATAAAAGATATACGATCAATGGTAACAACCCACCCAAAAAAATAGCTAACCGTAATTCTTTCACATGTGAATGCATGTAATTTTTTAAACTGGGAATCAATAAATGAAAACCAAATGCGGTCACCAGCAAAGGCGCAGACATGAATAAGAATTTTGCCTCGCCATTATGCAACTTTTCTATTTCGACCTCTGGCGCGGCTATAGAGACTAAGGCGACATAAGCCACGATTAAACCCACCATCATAATCCGGTTAATTCCGTCGACCCATTGGGTCCCCAGATAAATGAAGACCGCAAAAAAACCCACAAAAGCTAGTACACTAAGCTCTTCAGCGATACCCAGCTTATTAAAAATTTTCGCGACTATCCCAGAGCCACCTGAAGTATAGGCAGCCATAAGTGAATATAAGAAAAGTAAATAACACACCCAGGCAATCCATTTACCTGATTGGCCTAGTGTGGCTTGAGCCATACTAATAAGGTTGCTGCCTTCTGGGTAACACAGAGAGATTTCTAGCATTAAAAATGCACTGAGAGTCATCATCATCCAGCAAAAAATAAATGCGGCTGCGGCCGGATAAAAGCCTCCTGCAGCTGTTGCAATTGGAACGCCCAGCATTCCTGCTCCGATGCACGTTCCCGTAACAAGCAAAGCGCCACCTAAAACCCTATTTAAGGCTTGCCATTTCATTCACTCAACCTACTGATCTGTTGCCAAGACGATGAACCAGATTACTTGCCAACCATTAGCATTGCAAGTTAACACGCTACATAATTTAACCCACTGCAGCGCAATAACTTTTTTTCTTGGCAAGTCCCATGCTTTACTCTAGGGTATTCTTAAAATAGATCTTTAAAAGTTAGTTCAATAAACGGAGTTATAAAATGAAAACCCAGCTAAAAAGTCATACTGTTGATAATCCTGAGAACCCCATGCAATTGGACGGCTTTGAGTTTGTAGAATTTTCCAGTCCTGACTCAGAAGCTTTAGACAACCTATTTAAACAACTTGGTATGACCAAAGTTGCTCAGCACAAATCTAAAGATATTGCGCTATACAGACAAAACGAAATCAATTTTTTGCTAAATAATGTTAAAAACTCGCAGGCGGAAGATTTTTCAAAACGACATGGCCCTTGCGCTTGTAGTATGGCCTTTAGAGTCAAGGATGCCAAAGCAGCATATGAGAGAGCCATCAAACTTGGTGCAAAGCCATGTGCAAGTAACGACTTAAACCAATTCGCGATTGAAGGTATTGGTGGCAGTTTGCTTTATCTGATAGATCAATATACCGCTGACAATAATTTATATGAGAATGATTTTAACTTCCTGCCTGGGGTAGATAAATGCCCTAAAGGCAATGGCCTTAAACTGATTGATCATCTCACTCATAATGTATATAAAGGTGAAATGGATCGTTGGGCTAACTTTTATTATAAAATATTTAATTTTTTTGAGATTCGATTCTTTGATATTGAAGGCGAAATGACTGGGCTGACTAGCCGTGCGTTATCTAGCCCTTGTGGTAAAATCAAAATCCCACTCAACCAATCTAAAGATGATGTCTCCCAAATTGAAGAGTATTTAAAAGAATATAAAGGAGAGGGTATACAACACATCGCGCTAACAACCGATGATATTTATACCACTGTTGAAGATTTAAGAAAAAATAATTTAGAATTTCTGACGGTGCCCGACACCTATTATGAAGTGGTCAATCAACGTATACCAGGTCATAATGAAGATCTAGAAAAAATGCGCGAAAACAAATTATTAATCGATGGCTCAATAGAAAGCAAAGAAGGTTTGTTATTACAAATATTCACACAAAATGTCATTGGCCCAATATTTTTTGAAATCATCCAAAGAAAAGGCAATGATGGTTTTGGTGAAGGTAACTTCACCGCATTATTTGAATCTATAGAGCGCGACCAGATACGCCGTGGTGTGATTGGTCAAAATACAGAAAATGAAAATAAAGAAGAAGTATAATAAGGTCACTTATGAAATTAGCAACCCTAAAAAATAACGCCCGAGATGGCGAGCTTGTCGTCGTATCTGAAAATTTACAAACAGCCGTTCGGGTACCTCATATTGCACCAACAATGCAGATCGCTCTTGATAACTGGGATAACTGCGAAACACATTTACAAGAAGTCTACACCGCATTGAATGCTGAAAATATTCCTGATGCATTTTCATTTAACCCTGAAACGGCTTGCTCTCCACTCCCCAGAGCTTACCAATGGGCAGATGGTAGTGCCTACGTGAATCACGTAGAACTTGTTCGCAAAGCCCGAGGCGCTGAAATGCCGAAACAGTTCTGGACAGATCCACTCATGTATCAGGGTGGTTCCGATAGTTTTATTGGCCCCAGAGATGATATCGCTCTTGCTGATGAAGCTTGGGGAATAGATTTTGAAGCGGAAGTCGCCATCATAACACGTGATGTTCCGATGGGTGTTACCCCTGAAAACGCAGGCCAATATATTGCTTTATTTATGTTAGTCAATGATGTCTCTCTCAGAAACTTAATACCCAATGAAATCGGCAAAGGCTTTGGTTTCTTCCACAGCAAACCCTCTAGTGCTTTTACGCCAGTTGCCGTGACGCCAAACGAGTTAGGGAAAGCATGGGATGGGCAAAAACTACACTTACCGTTGATTAGCACTTTAAACAATAAGCGATTCGGAGAGCCTAATGCGGGTGTTGATATGACGTTTGATTTCCCAACATTAATTGCTCATGCCGCAAAAACAAGACCGTTGGCTAGTGGTACTATTATTGGTTCGGGTACTGTGTCTAATCTCGACCGTTCTAAAGGCTCATCTTGTATAGCTGAAAAACGTATGTTAGAGATTATCGAGAACGGCAAACCGACAACTGAGTTCATGCACTTTGGTGATACAATTCGTATTGAAATGCGCAATGAAAATCAGCAAGATATCTTTGGCGCGATTGAGCAGACTGTTGTGAAATATGAGGGGTAAAATACCTCTTGTCATGCCAGCGGAGGCTGGCATCCAGTTTATATAATACTAGTTGCCAGCCTCCGCTGGCATAACATAGACATATACAAAGACCTACCTAGCCCCCCACTTTCCTTCCAGACCATTACAGGATTACCACATGATAAAACTTTATGACTACTTCCGCTCAACGGCCAGTTATCGCATTCGTATTGCGCTCAACCTCAAAAATCTTGACCATACAAAATTTAATGTCAATTTAATCAAAGATGGTGGAGAACAACATCAAGCAGACTATAAAGCACTCAACCCCCAGGGCTTAATCCCGACTTTAATTGATCAAAAAAATAACATTCAGATTTCCCAGTCAATTGCGATATTAGAGTATTTAGAAGAAGCTTACCCTGAGCCCGCCATTTTACCAGATAATCTGCAACAGCGTGCCCAAACAAGACAGATCGCGCAAATCATTGCCTGTGAAATTCACCCTTTAAATAACTTGCGTGTCTTACAATATCTGGTGAATACACTTGGGGTATCTGAAACGGATAAAACAACTTGGTATCATCATTGGCTCAAATCAGGTTTTGACTCAATTGAAGCTATACTTCATAAACAGGCAAGCAAGGATTATTGCGTGGGTAATAGTATTACGATGGCAGACATCTGTTTAATTCCTCAGTTGTATAATGCCAATCGTTTTGATTTTGATATCAGCAGCTATACTCATATAAACCAAATTGCAGAACGCTGCCAAACACATCCTGCTTTTGAAAATGCAATACCCGTGGCGCCAGGATAAAACATATAGGATACAATAGCCTCCATGGATTGGAAGAAAAGCATATTTAAAGTTCTCATACGGGGGCACCGCGGTTTACAGCGGCTATTAGGTGCAGCAACTGTCGGTGTTAGAATTCTGGTGGTAAACTCAGAACAAGAAATATTATTAGTAGAGCATACTTATATAGATGGCTGGCACTTCCCTGGAGGTGGTGTCAACCATATGGAATCGACCGAAGCTGCAGCCATAAGAGAGTTGCAGGAAGAAACCGGCGTTATCGCCAAGAATATTTCGTTTTTCCAAATTTATGTACACAATATTTTAGGGGTCAGCGACTATCCGGCTCTTTATGTTGTCACAAACTTTGAAGTTCAAGCCGATGCCAAGCCCTCTCCCGAAATCAAGCATGCAAAATGGTTCAAAATAACTGACTTACCCAAAGATACAACTGATAGTACGAAAATGAGATTAAGCGAGTACTTTGAACAAAAGCAAAAAGCTGATCGCTGGTAAACGATCAGCCGTTATTTTATAGACTTTCCAATGCTTTAGACATTTCTGGCAAAATCTCAAATAAATCACCCACTAAGCCATAATCTGCGATTTGAAAAATTGGGGCTTCAGGATCTTTATTAATCGCCACAATGACTTTACTATCCTTCATACCCGCTAAATGCTGAATCGCTCCTGAAATGCCTACGGCAAGATATAAATCAGGCGCAACGACTTTGCCCGTTTGGCCGACTTGATAATCATTGGGAACAAATCCTGCATCCACAGCGGCCCTAGAGGCACCAATCGCGGCATTCAGCTTATCCGCAATCTCTTCTATCAATTTAAAGTTTTGCTCACTGCCTAATCCCCTTCCACCTGAGATAACAATTTTTGCCGAAGTGAGTTCTGGTCGAGTCAGTTCTGGTGTATCTTCAGAGACAAACTGCACCTTGGTATTTGGTTCAAAGCTCATATCTAATGTTTCAACTGGTACGGCGCTTTTCTGCGAGCCAACCGTATCAAATGCCGTTGCTCGAATAGTTAAGACCTTATGTGCGTCCTGGGATTGTACCGTTTCAAAAGCATTGCCAGCATAAATGGGATGTTTAAAAGTATCCTCACTGATAATCTCGGTGACATCTGAGATTTGCCCCATATCTAAGCCAGCGGCAATACGTGGCATTAAATTCTTGCCAAAAGTTGAATTAGAGGCCAGTATATGTGTGTAATCTTTAGCCAGCGCTAAAATAAAGGGCTGAATATTTTCTGCGATTACATGGGAAAAACAAGGATGAGAGACTATCCATATTTTTTTTACCCCTTCTAATAAAGCGCAAGACTCAGCTAGTGACCCTGCATCTTCAGCGAATAAAGCAACCTCTATGCTTTCACTTATTTGTTTTGCCGCACCCAACGTTGATAAAAATTCTGCCGTTAATTTTCCTCTGTGGTGTTCTGCAATCACTAATACTTTACTCATGATTAAATCACCTTTTCTTTGTTAAGTAGACAATTCATAAGCTCAGAGACACTCTCAACTAATATGCCTGCCGCCCGTTGCTTGGGCGGTTCTACTTTTAATATTGTTTGATGTGTTTTTAATGTTAATCCTGTTTCTTCTACGTTAATAGATTTTAAGGGCTTACGTTTTGCCTTCATGATATTCGGCAATGCTGGGTATCTGGGTTCATTTAATCTTAAGTCTGTCGTTAATACGGCTGGCATGGAGACAGATAATGTTTCTAGGCCACCATCGACTTCTCGCGTAACATGAAGCATGCTATTTTCTTCGAAAATAATTTCAGATGCAAATGTGGCTTGAGGCCACTCTAATAATGTTGATAACATTTGTCCTACTTGGTTACAATCATTATCAATGGCTTGTTTTCCCATAATGAGAATATCAGGTCGCTCTTGTTCTGCAACCCATTTTAATAGTTTAGCGATGTTCAGGGGTTCTAATGTCTCTTCTGTGTTGATATGTATGGCCTGATCTGCACCCAAAGCCAAAGCGTGTCGCAATGTCTCTTGCGCACTCACATTCCCAATGGATACAACGACTACTTCTGATATTTTCTGTTGCTCTTTCCAACGAATGGCTTCTTCAACGGCGATTTCATCAAATGGGTTCATTGTCATTTTAACATTTTGCGTTTCAACACCACTCCCATCTTTTTTGACATGAATTGTGGCATATGGATCGACAACCCGCTTCACTGGCACTAATACTTTCATCTTTCCCTCGTTAGAAATCGAACAACACAACATGATACCATGACTGCGCTTTATCCAGAATATGGAATACCCTCACAAAGTTAGAGTGCAAAATAAATGTAGGAGCGCAACATGGAACGGGATTCGATACAACGAGACACGATGAATTATGACCTTGTCATTATCGGAGCTGGCCCTGCCGGCTTATCCGCTGCTATACAATACGCCAAATTTTGTAGGGAAAATAACCAAGAACCTAGTGTCTGTATTTTAGAAAAAGGTTCCGATGTCGGCGCGCATATATTATCAGGAGCGGTTCTAGAGCCTAAAGCTTTAAATGAACTTATTCCTGATTGGGCTGACAAAAATGCGCCATTACAAACTTCGGTCACGCAAGACGAATTTTATTTTCTCACCGCTAAAAATGCAATTAAATTACCCACGCCTCCCACAATGGACAACACAGGCAATTATATAGTGAGTCTGGGTCAATTTTGCAACTGGCTTGCGACCCAAGCAGAAGAGATAGGTGTAGAAATATTCGCTGGCTTTGCCGCAAGCCATATACTCTATAACAAACAGCAACGCGTGGTTGGTGTACAAACAGGTGATATGGGTCTAGATAAAAATAATCAACCTAAATCGTCATTTCAACCTGGCGTCAACATCTATGCAAAATATACTTTGTTTGCAGAAGGTTGCAGAGGACAGCTCAGCCAACAACTTATAAAGAAGTTTGATTTAGACAAAAACGCCCAACCACAAACTTATGGTCTCGGTATAAAAGAGCTGTGGGAAGTGAGTCCAGAACACCATGAAAAAGGCAAGGTATTACATACAGTAGGATGGCCCTTAGATAATCAGACTTATGGCGGTAGTTTTCTATATCATTTAGACGAAAACCTTATCAGCATTGGCTTAGTCATTGGTTTAGATTATAAAAACCCTTATTTAAGTCCCTATCAAGAATTCCAACGCTTTAAGCACCATCCTAAAATTGCTGAAGTTTTGAAAGGCGGTCGTGTCATTCGTTACGGTGCAAGGGCGCTCAATGAGGGCGGATGGCAATCTTTACCCCAATTACACTTCCCTGGTGGATTATTATTAGGATGTTCAGCAGGATTTTTAAACGTTGCAAAAATCAAAGGCACACATACCGCAATGAAATCAGGCATGCTGGCTGCAACCAGTGTGTTCGAGGCTCTTAAGCAAAAAACAGTGCCAGATGTACTAGAAAGCTATACTCAAAAAATCAATCATAGCTGGATTAAAACTGAGCTACATCAAGTCCGTAACATCAGACCTAGTTTTAAATGGGGCTTGTGGCTAGGGTTGGCTTATAGCGCAATTGATCATTACATTTTAAGAGGTAAAGCCCCTTGGACACTCTCAAATCATTTAGATCATGAGTGTACCCAAGTTGCGACAAAATACACCCCGATAAATTACCCCAAACCTGATGGTAAAATTAGCTTTGACCGTCTAACGTCTGTATCAAAAAGTGATGTTTTTCACGAAGAAGATCAACCTTGCCATTTACATATAAAAGACAAGCATATTCCTGTTCAAGTGAACTACGAAATATATGGGCAATTAGAAAGTCGTTATTGTCCCGCTGGTGTATATGAGTATGTCACAGGCAATGATCAGAAAATTAAATTACAAATTAACGCGCAAAATTGCATACATTGTAAAACCTGCGACATCAAAGATCCCAAGCAAAATATTACTTGGACAGCACCAGAAGGAACCGGTGGACCTAATTATTCAAATATGTAATTTCTAGCGCTTCCTGTAAAAGTTGAGCTATATACCAACAATATCTCCATCTATACTTTCCAGAGATAAAGGGGTAGGCTTATTTTTAGCATTTGCTGATTTATTGAATGGAAATAACATAGTCAGGAGGATAGCAGAATGCGAACTGGCCCTAAAACATCTTACTCTCTACCAGGCAGCCCCAGGAAAAACACCGATAATAACGCTGCCTTAATCAAAAAACAGTTGTCTGCCTTAGGAGAAGCAATGGGGAATGTGATTAATTATTCCCACCCTTTAACACCTGAACCAGGGCTAGATTTTAGCAAGGCACAAGCAAACTTATCCCAATATTTTGACTATAATAAATCCCTCACTAATCAGCGTTTTCTAGAGCTACTCAAAAGCGAAGAAAACTTCTATGCCGGCTTATTATTAACGACTCATGAACATCTAAAAAATTACGACGATGATACAAATCCTAGGGAAGCGCTCATTTCAGTATTAAAGTTACAGAGCGATAAATTTTCAAACTGCATAACAGCCATATCAGCCCTCAGAACCGTTGCCGCTGCAAGTAAACAAAATTTATCGGCATTAGAAGCTACCTTTACGCATCCTATCGGCTCGAATAAGTTCAATACTGGTTTTCTAATATGGCTACTACATTTGTCCGAGTTCATTGCGATGTTAGCACCAGCAATATCACTAATTGAAATCTATCAAAAAATTGATCCAGCGATTAGAAAAGAGGTTTCAAATACCTATAAAAGTTTTGAGACAAAGACGAGTAGCTTTTTAGATAGCTATTTTATCAGCATTCCACAACGAGTTGCGAAATACCATCTACTACTAAGAGACATTCATAAAGAGCTTAGGCAAGCTGCACAAAGGAGCTCTTTTCATGTGGTTTTTGATAATTTCGAACCTTTTATGTCAACTTTTGAAGCTGCCATAGAACAAATTAAAGTTGCGACACTAAAAGCAAATGGTATAGAAGAACAAAGGGCAGAATTAAAACGCTCTCAATCAGAAAGTGATGTCACTCAAAGAGTTTTTCATACTGCCAATGGAACTTATCCAATTTACTCAGCAGGTACTACTAAACAAAAACAATTATTGGATTTACATAACCACACTTTTTTAGGTAATGATGCTGGAGCGTCAGAAATGAAAACACCCAATGAAGAAGATAGCCCTCTACGAACCAGAACCAAAACGCGTCCTTAGCACAATGAGCCATAATGGCGAGCCAGACAATCTCCTACTATTTATCCCCTCATGAATGCCGTGGTGACCCTACCACGGCACGTAAAGGTATTCTGAGTTGCCATCAATTTGAACACCCCACAAACCTATTCTAGTATCCTAGTGTGTTTGAATAATCTCTAGAAATTGCATATTTGAAATAACGGCAAACCCACCGCACATTTCCACAGCCTTGGAATTTAAGGATAGGTTAGTACGACCATTATTATCTACTCGATATTGTGAATCCGCTAAATAAGCATTTACGCAAGCCTGGGGCTGATTTGGAAAAGATAAGAAATAGGTTAGACCATTAATATCTGTAAAAAAACCTGCACCCGCTGCAGAAACTTGAGAAACTTCATTTGCCTGTAGTATTTTCATCATAAAACTCCATCTATATTTAATTGAAAATCCATAAGAATAAGCTCTGAAACTCTTTGTTGATAAACTTATATATCTATTTTTTTATACTTGTGCAAATACCCTATCAATTATAATACTATTTAACAAATTCTATAAACCAAGAAACATGAGTCATTCCAACATCTATGATATTTTTAGCTACCGCTTAAATTATATCTATAGGTAAATAGCTTCTATACGAATATTATGAAACTTACATAGTAAGTTTTCTTTCTTTTTAACAAGCTATCTACAATAAAAAAGGCCACATTAAGTGGCCTTTTTATTTAATTAATTTAAATGCTAAACCGTATATTTACTCAGGCTTGGACATCTCTTGACGAATCACTCGAGCCAATTTTTTAGGCGTCAAATATCCTGGAATAACAGTACCATTTTCTAAAATAATTGTTGGCGTACCATTGACGCCCATTAAAATGCCCAGCTGAAATTGCTCATTCACATGATGATCATCGCAGATCTCGGCCTTTACCTGCTCACCATTTTTTGCCGTAGTCAGCGCTTGATTCTTATTTTTAGAGCACCAAACATTGATTGCTTTTTTATAACTGGGTGTGTCAGGGCCTGAGCGAGGAAACGCCAAGTATTGTACGGCAATACCTTTATCATTTAACTCTTTAATCTGACCATGAAATTTACGACAGTAACCACAATCTATGTCTGTAAACACGGTAATAGTATGTTTTACTTTTTTGGGTGCAAATAAAATTGCATTTTGTGCTTTAACGTCTTTGATAGCACTCACTCGGGCCGAGCGACGCGCTTTTTCTGTAATATTATTAAACTTATCATTAACATCAATGATATCTCCTGAAAAGATATACCGCCCATCTTCGGTAACATAAACAACCGATGGACCTCGAGTCACTTGAAAAATACCATTAATTTTGGAGGCCTGAATATCTTGTGCGCGTACATCCGGAAAATGCTTTTTTAACTGAGTCGCTACTTGCTGAATTTTATCGGTAGGCTCTGAATATCCCTTTACTGGCATGAATAAACAATAAATAAATACGATTCCGGCTACACCAAACCAATCATAAACTTTGAATTTTTTCATAAAGTATCCTTACTCTAAATCGCTCCCTCGTGTCGAAGAAGCCATGTTTTAATTTTTATTTTCGATCCCGATACCTTGCCACCATAACCACCCAAGCCTACTCGACTAACCACCCTATGACAGGGAATAATAATAGATATTGGATTTTCTCGGCAAGCATTTCCAACGGCCTGTGCTGACGTATTAAGTTTTTTAGCAAGCTCACCATAGGTTCGTGTTTCCCCAAAGGGTATTCTACACAAAGCCAACCAGACTTTCTTCTGAAAAAGTGTCCCAGAAAAAGTATAAGGAAAATCAGGAATCGCTATTTGTTCGAAAAAATACTTATTTAAAGCATTTATCACATCTTGCTTGAAAGGATCGACTATTTTTTGAGTAGCAGGCGCAGAGCGACAGTATTTCAGACAATACAGTTGACTATCTTTTGTACCCAACGCCAGTGAACCCACTGGCGTTGGAATGACACACGCGCTTGCGTTATTTGGCAGCGGCTGCTTTGGCGGCTTCTCTATCCGCTTTAGCACGAGTCAAATCCTCTTTAATTCTAGCTGCACGACCACTAAGATCTCTTAAATAATAAAGCTTAGATTGACGAACTTTACCACGACGTTTGATTTCAACACGATCGATTAATTTACTATGTGTTTGGAAGGTTCTTTCAACACCTTCGCCATGAGATATTTTTCGCACTGTAAATGATGAGTTGACGCTGCGATTTTTGATTGCAATAACGACACCTTCAAATGCCTGCAATCTTTCTCGGGTGCCTTCAATCACCTTAACCCAAACAACAACGGTATCCCCTTGTGAAAAAGAAGGCATTTCGCGCAATTGTTCTTTTTCTAAAGCTTCAATGATGACGCTCATTTTTTACACTCCCAAGCTTATGTTTCGCATTCTGATTTAAATTCGTTTAACAATATTAGATCCTCTTTATCTAAAGAGGCCTTTTCTAATAAATCTGGGCGTAATTGCCACGTTTTACCCAATTTTTGTTTTTGCCGCCATTTTTCAATAGCCGCATGATCACCACTCAATAAAACCGTCGGTACTGCCTGCCCATCAATGAGGGGCGGCCGACTATAATGAGGGCAATCCAATAACCCTTTATTTTCTGACGTAAAAGAGTCTTCTAGCTTTGATGCCTCATCCCCTAATGCCCCTGGTAACCAACGTACCATAGCATCAATCAAAACCATAATGGGAAGTTCCCCGCCGGTTAAGACGTAGTCTCCAATAGAGATGATTTCATCAATATCTTGATCAATTATTCGTTGATCAATACCTTCGTAGCGACCCGATACAAAAACAACACCCGGCTCAGACGCTAATTGTCTGGCCATCTCGGTATTCAGTCTCTTGCCTTCAGGCGCAACATATACAACTTTTGCCGATGATGGGCTGCTGGCTTTCGCGGCAGATATAGCCGCTCTTAATGGCTCGACCTGCATAACCATGCCAGGGCCACCACCGTAAGGCCTATCATCAACATCATGACGTCTGCTATCGGTAAACGCTCGAGGATTATAAAACTGACAGTCTAATAATCCACTTTTCTGCGCTCTAGCCACAATGCCACAATTCAAAAAACCAGAAAACATTTCTGGAAATAGAGTCACTACATTACATTTCATTAAGCGATATCAAAATCCCAATCTAATGTTATGAGATCCTCGATAAAATCTACATCTAACACAGTATCTTGCCAAACAAAGGGTATATGACGCTCTTTGTCCTTACCTCTGACGACCAAGACATCTGAACCGGCATTATCGTATAAATACGCAACTTTACCTAAGTCCACACCTTCTTTTGTCTTAACAGACAACCCTTCTAGATCCGCCCAGTAAAATTCACCAGCTGACAACTTAGATAATTGGCTGCGAGGTATTGCAATGGTGAGGTTGCTAAACAATGATGCGTGCTCTTTATCCTCAATACCACTTATTTTGGCAACAAAATCTTTACCATGAGGCTTTATGGCTAACACATCATGCTCAGTCCAGCCTTCGGACTTTGATTCAATAAACCACTTTTTGATCTGGGTAATGCTTTTTTTGTCTTGGGTAAAAGATTGGATATGTTGCCAACCAGACACACCATAAGGGCGACCTAACCGACCAATAACCACCATTTTATCCGCAACTGTACTCATAAAAAAATCCTACCCAACTCACTCTCGCCTTTAGGCTTGAGCTGCTACAGCTTTGTTATGCTGTTTCAATAAAGCTGCAACACGAACAGAAAGCTGAGCACCATTTTGAACCCAGTGATTAACTCTTTCTAAAATCATGTGTAGTTCAACTTCTTTACCTTGAGCAACAGGATTAAAATAACCTACTCTCTCAATAAAACGACCATCACGTTTTGAACGCTTATCTTGCACAACGATATTGTAGAAAGGACGCTTCTTCGCGCCTTTACGAGCCAAGCGAATAACAACCATATAACACCTCTAAATTATCTCTATATGTTAGCTAACAAATTATTTGGATGCGGCACTCCGCAAACTAAAGGGGACTCATTTTACGCTAAACTCAGCAGTTTGAGAACCAGGCACCGACTATATTCGTTAATATTTTAAGGAAATTTCGTGCTTGCCCGGAAATATAGACAAAGCTTTCGCGATTCAGGGCATCATATCATTAAAGAATAACTAAAAAAGAGATAAATAAGGATAATTGGGGCAAAAATAAATAATTGTTATTGATTTACCTTGCTTAATTAACTATGATGGGGCGCTATCAGCATTAGAACTTCCGACAAACATCTTTATAGATATCCATACCAGAGCGACACAATAATGAATGCACTTTTATACTTTTCAATTATATTGCTTTGGGGTATCACCTGGATTGCGATTAAAAATCAAACGGGTCCTGTTGCAATGGAGGTTTCTATAATATATCGGTTTGCGATTGCAGCCATAATTCTCTTCCCTGCCCTATGGATAAAAAAAATTCCATTCAAATATACTTTAAAGCAGCATGCCAATATGATGCTGCTCGGCATGCTGCTTTTTTCGACCAATTTTATCTTTATTTACCATGCCGCGCCTTACCTGCCTTCCGGCTTGCTATCAATTATATTCTCCTCTAGCGTCGTTATGATTATGTTAAATAGCTTTTTATTTTTCAACAAGCCAATTACATCTAGAATGTTCTTCGGTGCTTTATTAGGCATCATGGGCCTGTGCTGCGTGTTTTTACCAGAGCTGAAAAAATTTGACTTAGATAATAACGCTTGTTTTGGCCTATGTTTAGCCTTAATAGGCACTTATTCTTTTTCCTTGGCAAATCAAGTTTCTAGCCGTTGCCACACGCTAAAGATACCGCTTTTAGCCAGTGCTTTTTATGGCATGCTGTATGGTGCCTGCTTCTTAGCATTGATCTGTCTAGTCAAAGGCATACCCTTTGCCTATGATAGCTCTTTAGCATATAACTTAAGTCTACTGTACCTGGCTATCCCGGGCTCTGTTGTTGGCTTTATTGCCTACTTAACACTGATACAACGCTTAGGTGCCGAGCGCGCCGTCTATGCCACCTTATTTTTCCCTATCGTGGCTTTATTGGTCTCAACTGTATTTGAGTCTTTTGTTTGGGTACTAGAAGATTATATTGGCATCGTTATGGTCTTGATGGGTAATGCGCTGGTTATGACTCAAAAAGGTCACTTTAAAGTGCTGTTGAATGTATTTCAAAAACGCGCTTTGCCAAGAGTAAACTAGCTCTTTTTACGCTGTCATGCCAATGAAGACCGGCATCCAGGACGTTAAAATCCTTATATAATACAATAAGACATGCAAACTTAACCCTCACCCGGCCCTTGGCCGTCCTCTCCCACAAAATTGGGAGAGGGAGCTGATTCGCTGTGCTTATCTGAGGAGAATTGGGTCAAATATGGGCCGCTATTAAAGCTTACCATCTGGTGGCATAATACCGTCTACACCAGGCATGTCTTTCATTCCCTGCATCATCTTCGCCATCCCACCTTTGGTGCCCATTTTTTTCATCATTTTCTGCATTTGATTAAACTGCTTTAACACTCTAGAAACATCTTGAATAGTGGTACCCGAACCCAAAGCAATGCGGCGTTTACGTGAGCCTTTTATTAAAATTGGCTTTCTACGTTCTAATTTTGTCATGGAATTAATTACGGCTAACATATGATCCATTGATTTATCATTGGCTTTAGATTTAACTTGCTCTGGTAACTGTCCCATGCCCGGCATTTTGTCCATTAAACCAGACATACCGCCCATTTTTTTCATTTGCAAAATTTGCGAACGAAAATCTTCTAAATTGAAACCCTTGCCTTTTTGGAGTTTTTTGCTTAAACGCTCAGCTTCTTTTTTATCGACTTTGCGCTCTAGTTCTTCCACTAGAGATAGCACGTCTCCCATTCCCAAAATACGAGAAGCCGTTCGCTCAGGGTAAAAAGGTTCTAAGCTTTCTATTTTTTCGCCCATACCAACAAATTTAATAGGCTTCTGGGTTAAATAACGAATAGATAAAACGGCGCCACCACGAGCGTCACCATCCATTTTTGTAACAACAACACCCGTTAAACTTAAAGCATTGTTGAAAACTTGTGCGGTTTTCGCCGCATCTTGCCCTGTCATACCATCCACAACAAATAACGTTTCTGTCGGATTGATGGCTTGGTGTATCGCTTTTATTTCATTCATCATTTCTTCATCGATAGACAGGCGACCTGCTGTATCGATAATCACCACATCTTGATTTTGCTTTTTGGCTTGCTCTATGGCTTGCCGTGCTATATCAACAGGTGCGGTGCCTTCAGGGGCTTGGTAAAAACCAGCCTCGACTTCCTCAGCCAATCTTTCTAGCTGCTTTATCGCTGCAGGCCGGTAAATATCACAACTCGCCACTAAAGCTGATTTGTTTTGTCGCTCTTTTAGCCACTTGGCTAGTTTTGCCGTACTTGTTGTTTTACCTGAACCTTGTAAACCAGCCATTAATACCACAATGGGTGTTTGTGCTTTTAAATTTAAGGTTTCGCACTTTTCACCCATTACCTCAACAAGCTTATCATTAACTAACTTAACTAACATCTGAGCAGGGGAAATACTTTTTTTCACCTCCAGTCCCTGGGCAGATTCTTTGAGATCTTTGATAAAAGATTTCACCACATCTAGGGCAACATCCGCTTCGAGTAGTGCTTTTTTCACTTCCCTGAGCGTGTCTTTCATATTTTCATCTGTGAGCTTTCCGCGACCAATCGCATTTTTAAAGACTTTGCCTAAGCGATCTGTTAAATTTTCAAACATTCTCTACACTTCCCCATGTTTTTTTGCTGCATGATACCAAAGGCTATTTCATCAATGCCAGAGCTATGCGATGATCCTAATGTTATACACCAGAATTTAATAAGCGTTTATGGTTTTTCTCACATTTGTTAGCTGCATTGCATACATTATATCTCTGGGCTGCCAAGCAGTCCAGTTATTAAGGTTTCGTAAAAACTTGTACCTTGCTTTCAAGTTAACAAGCATACTCAGTATCTCGTGTCACGGCTATTTATTATATCGTCTCATTGAAACACCTTCAGGACAAAATTTAGATGGTTTTATTCTACTATCAATGATGTTTTGGCTACTGAATATTAGTATTTTACTTTTTTCTAATTTGAGTAAAATTGAGAACCTTGCTCTTTTTGCCTATCCCCTAACAATAGGCGTCTTATTACTAAGTGCTTTTTATGCCCATCACGATATAGTCGAAACCAAAGATTTTCCAGGTATGGTCTCTCATATTTTAATCTCATTATTAGCAACCAGCACATTGTGTTTGGCCTGTATGCAGTCTCTTTTGTTCGGCTTCCAACACTACAAACTAAGAAACCCCTCTCAATCACGCTTACTCAAACTCTTACCCCCCTTACAAACGATGGAAACCTTAGTCTTTCGTTTTGTTTGGTCAGGGGTATTATGCTTATCTTTTGCCTTGCTCAGTGGGATTTGGTTCCAGTACCGTCACCCTGAACTTAGCCATCAACCAGAAATTATTTTATCTTTCGTTGCTTGGTTTGTGTTGGTTGGTTTACTTTCTGGGCGTTATGTATTAGGTTGGCGAGCACAGACGGCTGTTTGGGGCACAACCTCTGGCTTTGCCTTAATCTTCATTTCATACTTTGGAACTAAAATTCTTTTATGACAAATGCCTCCATCCCCACTCTTCTTTTAATTATGCTGATTTTGTTAGTCCTGTCCGCCTTTTTCTCAGGCAGTGAAACAGGCATGATGTCCATCAATCGCTTTAGATTAAAACATCTCAGCAAAAACTCTAAAGCGGCAAAACGGGTACAAAAAATGTTAGAGCGTCCTGATAGATTATTAGGCGTTATTTTATTGGGTAATAATTTTGTCAATATTATGGCATCTGCGATCGCTTCCATCATTGCTATTCGGCTGTGGGGCGATATGGGCGTGCTCGTTGCCAGTATCTTGCTCACGATTATTGTGTTGATTTTTGCCGAGGTCTCACCTAAAACGCTAGCCGCTTTGTACCCCGAAAAAATCGCATTCCCTGCATCTAACATTTTAAAAGTTCTGCTTGTTGTACTCTATCCGTTGGTGTGGTTAGTGAATATTATCTCCAACAGCTTACTAAGACTAATCGGGGTCAATATAGAAGAGTTTAGTGGCACAGCCTTAAGTAAAGAAGAACTCCGAACCATAGTGCATGAGACCTCGGGCCGAGGACATTCTACTCACCGATCAATGCTACTAGGCATATTGGACTTAGAAAAGGTTCATATCGAAGATATCATGATCCCTCGCAATGAAATTATTGGGATTGACTTAACCAATGACTGGGATGCCATTAAAGGCCAATTAGCCAGTACTCAGCACACATTTTTACCCGTTTATGAAGAAAATCTAAATGATATTGTTGGCGTAATGCATGTCAAGCATGCATTACATCTACTGGCAAATAAAGAAAGTGACAAAAACAAACTAAAAAAGATCTTAATGGTGCCTTATTTTGTACCTGAAGGAACAACACTGGCCAAACAGCTTGTGAACTTCAAAGAACATAAAAAACGCTTAGCCTTAGTCGTAGATGAGTATGGCGATTTAGAAGGCCTCATCACCTTAGAAGATATTTTTGAAGAAATTGTCGGTGAGTTCACAACCGATATGGCATCAGAAACCCACCAAGATGTGCACCCGCAAGAAGATGGCACTATATTAATTGATGGTGGTGCGACATTACGGGACATCAACAAAAGCTTGGGGCTTAATTTCTCTTTAAAAGGGCCTAAAACCTTAAGCGGCCTGATAGTAGATTATTTGCAAACCATTCCTAGTACAGGCACTTGCTGCGTCATAAACAATATAATCATAGAGGTAATACAGGTACAAGATAATCGCATTAAAACAATTAAAATATTACTCCCTACCCCAGATAAAGACACCTTAGAAACTTAAACCTTTTTTCTTTGCCGTCACTAAAGAGGTTTCGTTAGCTACGCCTTTGGCAACCATTTCACTAAGCTTTGCCACAGATTGCATATATAACTGACTATCTTTGAAAAAACTATGCGGATCCATAAAACGTAACGCACCTTGAGTCAATTGAAAAATATGCGGGATCTTTCCTTCAGGTATACTAGAGTGAGGCTGATTGTGATTGGTATTGGCTTGCGCCTGCTCGCTAAAAGCCAATATTTCTAAGCTTGCTTTTTTTGCTTGTCTCCCAGCTTGATTCGCCAATTGCTCTAAAAAATTCACAATATCTATGGCTGTGGCATGAAATTCTTCAGAGGCAATTTGATGGGGTAGCTGATTTTTTTTATTGGCCTCTACTAAGTATTTTGTTGCTTGCACCACCAGTGTTCTCGTGTTGTCAAAAAAAGTGGTCCCCTTATCCATGAGCACGACAGTATCTACTGATGGAACCTCCTGCTGATCGCTCTTTGCTTTTTGGCGTAATTTCCCAAATTGACTCAATAGACTATTGGTCAATTCTCGAACGGGAATAGCAGAAATATCAGACATACTGAACTTTGGCAAATAACTCGGTTTAGTTGGATATATCAGCGCTTCTTTAGCCGCGCTAGGCTCAGGTTTTGGTTTATACTGCCAAGGCCAAGAAGGGTCCAACGACGATTCCATCCAAGAAGCTAGTACTAATGTCTCACTCACAACAAACTCCACATCTTCTTCTGTAAAATAACCTAAATTATATTAAAGCAACGACTCTAGCGGGGGCCTCGCTGACGTCTTGCATCTTCATCGGCAAGATCATTATGTGAGCACCTTTTCCAGGCACTTGCTCAACATTTGTTAAATTTTCAACAATAAATTTATTTGCGCCTAAAAACAAATGATGTACAGGAAAATCTAAGTTCCCACCATCAGGAGACAAAGTATCAATTCCGACACCCGCTATATTTTTGGATAGCAAGTATTCTGCCGCATTGATGGTAAAACCAGGGATCTCAAGTTCTCCCTGCTCGTTGAGGTTACGATACTGGTTAGGCACCCCCCAATACTGAGACCAACCTGTACATCCTATGACAAATGTCCCTTCATCGATCTCGCCATTTGCTTGCTCAAACTCATGAATGTCTGTTTCCGTAATCTGATAGGATGCATCGGCTTTAGATGAGACATCGATAACGATTACAGGTAAAACCAAATCTTCGATGGGGATATCTGCCACACTCTTTGCCCCAGGAACAAAATGCATCGGCGCATCTATGTGAGTACCTATACCTGCCTGGCAAGAAATAGCATGCACTAAAGGCCCTTTAACATAATCTTGGTCGCGGGTGATGCTAAACCCGCATATTTGATCCCATGTTGGAATTTCAGGATGAATTGCATGAGTCAAGTCTACTAACTTATATGGAAGCATTATATGCCCCGTTTGAAAGGTATAATAACTCTCACTTTATCAGCTTTATTTCTGGGGTCAATACAACAGTTAGAGGATTGACCACTTTTTTAAAACATTTGGCTCGCACTTTATCAAAAACGCCCCTTGAATTAGCCAGTTAATTTTTAATTTATCTTTCTTGAGTTGACCTACTCTATTGGTCGTCTGAATAATAGAAAGAGTTTAATTAATTAGTAGCCTTTTTATGAAAGCCAACAAAGTACTCCTAAACATTATATGTTTGCTATTTTTATGCCTTCAAACTGTCAACGCATCAGAGCCGAGGGTTGATTTTGAATTCAGTCCTATACCAGACAATATGAAGACACTGAGCTATAGATTGGATAATATAAATTCAGCCGTTGAAAAACTAAATTATGCATTAAATCACCTTGACAAAAATCTTGTCGTACTACAAATCATACCTTTAGATAAGCCTCATGTTCCATTCAAAGATGTCTTGGAATATGCTGTTGCAGGCTTAACCGAAGCACTAAACCTAAATTTTACTGATTTTCGCCATACACTTTCCGAAGCGGCAGAATTTTATAGTCCTTCAGCTTACCAAGAATTGTATACCTTCCTAGCGGATAATAAAATTACCTATCAAACAAAACTTCGAAAAATAACGAATAGCGCCGTCATCATGGCTTCGCCTCTTGTTACCAGCACAGCAGTTGAAAGCGCTAACCACCCTAAGATTCCAAACAAAAAAAGAGATGTCTACACTTGGGACGTTGAAATACCTTTATATATTCAAACCCGAGCAAAGGGCAATTTACTACAAACACTCCAAAAAAATGTAAAAATGAAAATAGCACGCTGCTCCGTAGAATATTCAGTGGATCAAATGCTGATTGAAAATATTATTTTTGAAGACTATAAACTAGGTGTATAAATGTACAACTCATTTTTAAAAGCAATTTTCGTTCTGTCTGTTATGTGTCTATGCAATACCACACTTGCCAAAGCATCTCGTGATACAGCAAAAATGGTTGAGCGCATAGAGCATTTAGAACACCAAGTTAAATTGCTGGAGGAACGTGTTCCTAAGCGTATTCGTAAACTACCATTAGACTTACCGCATTTATCCACCAATGGCGCCATTCAAGAGTCTGTTTCAAGATTAGAATCGATGTTTAATATTAATTTTATTCAATATCATCAACAAATCACACAAAACAGAAGATTTTGCACAAAGGATGCTTTTCAGGAATATACCAATTTCCTTAAAAAAACAAAGTGGATCGAAAACATAGTCGATACAAAATCTTTATTATATGTCTTTCCTGATGGTAGTCCCAAAGTTATCACTGAGGGCTCCAAAGATAAACGCTATGCATGGATGATACAAGTCCCGTTAAAAGTCTCTATAGAAAATAATAAAGACAAAACAGAGCAACCTATAATAGTCACCTTAACGATACAGCGCGCATCAGAGTTAGTGCACCCTGCTGGCATGTTAATCACAGATATGCGGTTTAAAGAGACTGGGTAATCTATTTTAGGGGATAACACAAAGCCGTTATCCCCTAAATTTTAGCTAAGCCCTTTCCTGGCTAATCTCCACCTGAACCAACGCCGGTGCTTGCTTCATATCTACGACTGCTGAAAAGCCTTCAAAATCTCCTGCTTGAGGGGTAGCCTGACCACTTTTTGAAATCCGAGCTCCAACCAGAATACTCTCTGCTTGGCTTAACACTTGACCTGCCACCATGCTATCTTCATCCGACAAAGTGATTTCAATTGGGAATTCCTGTAAAGGTTGCCTAACCACGGCAACCGGCATTGGTGGACCTTGTACATGCTTAGCAAATATATAGACAACATCACTGGCTGATAATTTCGCTTTTAATGGCTGGGCAATATCGACTCGCACTTTCAATGAAAATAAATTTGCATTATGGCTCCCACTCTTTGATAAGTGGCTTCTCGCATCCTGTAATGCTGCTGTGATAGTTTTCCTCTCACTGGCAGTTAAATCTACTGAGATGCTTAAAATTTTCGACCAATTTTTTGCTGCTAACTCATAGTTTTCATTTTGATAAGCATGCAAAGCCAATAAGTTTAATATGCCTTTATGCTTGGGGTGTTGATTCTCCAGTTGGCTAAGCCTCTGCACAATGTCCAATGAGATTTTGCCACTGTTTAACATAACCTGACAATAAGCTTGTTGAACCTGATAATACGGCTCTTGTTTATTGTAGATACTGGCTTGTTTAAATGCATTTTCAGCTTTTTCATATAAGCTTAATGATTGATACATGTCACCCAGTTTTGCCCAGGTACGTTCGGACTTAGGTACATCATCTTGTAATTGCGCCAGTTCCGCAACAACAATATCTTTGGTTAAGTGTTCTTTCTTATGTAAATAAGCAATCGAACGATCAATCTGCTCTAATCCCAATCTATCTCGTACACCTTGATGTGCACCATATTGAATATAGATCCCCAAAGACACAACGCCCACCATCGCGATCGTCGCATAAGTCATGGTCTTTAATTTTTGGATTTTGATAGAACAAAAAAGCAATGTAATGCTCATATATAAAACCAGAGCGCCCATGGCACCCCACATGAGATAATATTCAAACAATGCCATTTTACTTTCTACTCTTGAAAAGCTGAGCTGTTAAAAAACCACCACCCACCATAATCAGAAGCAATGGGCCAAACCATAATACCCACGTTTTATGGTTGAGAGGCGGATGATACACTACATAATCACCATAGCGCGCAATAAAGTGTGCTTGAATAGCATCTGCATTTTTACCTGCTAGAACCATATCGCGAACTTCCTCCCGCATCGACTCTGCAACGGGCGCATGAGAGTCTGCAAGGCTTTGATTTGGACAGGTCACACAGCGTAATGTTTTAGATAACTGGTCAAACAAAACTTGCTGATCATTATTTTCAAATGTGAATAGAGATTCGACCGCGATAGCCTGTGACATAAAGCATATCGCCAAGTACGCCACAATAAAACAAGAGACCATCCGCTGACTCATGATAAAATATCTTCTTTTTTAGATTTATTAAGGTTTAATAACGGCAAAAATTCTCGCTCGAATAACGTAAGGCTGATAGGCCCAACATGCCTTGCTAAAATAATCCCTTTTGCATCGATTACATATGTTTCAGGTGTGCCATAAACCCCCAAATCAACGCCTAAACTACCTGTGCGGTCATCTAAAGTGAAATTGTACGGTTGGCCTTGTCCCGCAAACCATTTCGTCACTTTGCTGGGGTCATCTTTATAATTTACTCCGTATATACTAGGCTGCCACTTTTGGCGGATCGCCATCAGCTCATCATGCTCATGCAAACATATTTGGCACCAGGTTGCCCAAATATGCACTAAGGCTGGCTGGCCTAAAATATCCTGCTTATGTTTTAAAGCAGAATGAGACTCTATACTACGAAGCTGAAATTCAGGGAATGGTTTTTGAATCATTTGAGACGGTAAAAAATTGGGATTTAACTTCAATCCTTTTGCCAAAAAACCAATCAATAATATAAAGCCAATGAATAGTAGCCAATTAAAATTAAATTTTGAATTTGAATTCACCTCTGGCGGGCTCTCGGGCTGAACCGATTTGTTAAAGTGGCTCATGCGCAGTCTCCAGTTTGATAGCTGCTGGTTGTTCGGATGTGTTTTGAACCCGATATCGTTTAGGGGCAGCAGCCAATGCCGCACCCAATGCGACCAAAATGCCACCTAACCAAATCCAAATAATAAAGGGTTTGACATAAATCCGAACCGCCCATGATTGCGCGCTAGTTGGCTCTGACAACGCAATATATAAATCTCTCATTAAGTTGGTATGAATTGCTGTCTCAGTCATAGGCAATTCACGTGGAATATAATACCGCCGCTCGGGATACATTGTGGCAAAATATTTCTGTTTTTTGTAAACCTTAAACGTAGCCCTAACCCCTTCATAATTTGGCCCCTTAATAGGCTCTAATTTCTGAAACTCAAACTGATAGTCACTAACCGCAAGCGACTCTTCAAGCCCAATATCAACATCTTTTTCTACACTAAATTGATAGCTCAGGGATAACCCCAAAATTAAAACCCCAACCCCCAAGTGGGCAAATAGCATGCCCCAAATTCTCAGTGATAATGTGTTTTGTGCTCGACGTTTCTTGATCGCAAGCGTAACTGTACTTGCCACAACCCACAGCCCGACCAATAGCCCAAAAGCAAACCAAAAAGAGCCTGTATACAAAATAGCACTTAATCCTGCCCCAACAGCAAGCAACAATAAAAATTTATATGAATGCCAAATTGGTCCAAATTTGTCTTGGTAGTATTTAATGCTAGGCGCAACCGCCATAATAAATACAAGTGGTAACATCATTGGAATAAAAACTAGATTAAAATATGGTGGGCCAACAGATAACTTTTCCGCAAACATGGCATCGATGATCAAGGGATAAATAGTGCCCAATAAAACTGTGCTTGCAACAACAACCAAGATCACATTGTTGAGTAGTAAAACTGACTCTTTACTTACCATAGAAAAATGTATTTTTTGGCTATAGGCTTTTACATGATTTACACGCACACAAAATAAAAGTAACGCACACCCAATCACAATACTTAGAAAGACTAAAATGAACAGCCCTCGCTCTGGACTAACAGAAAAAGCATGCACGGAAGTTAAAACGCCACTACGCACCAGGAAGGTACCAATTAAGCTTAATGAAAAAGCATAAATGGCTAATAAAATAGTCCAAGCTTGAAACGAATCTCGCTTCTCTGTAATAACAAGGGAATGCACCAAAGCCGCTGTCACTAACCAAGGCATAAAAGAAGCATTTTCTACAGGATCCCAGAACCAGTACCCCCCCCAACCTAATTCGTAATAAGCCCAATAACTCCCTAAAACAATACCCACTGTCAAGAAACTCCAAGCGACCAATGTCCAGCGTCGCGTCCATTGCGCCAAGACTTTATGCTGATCAGGATAAAATAATGCGCATATTTGAGAGGCGAAAGGCACAGCTAAACCAACATAGCCCATGTACAAAAGTGGGGGATGAAAAATTAAGCCAGGATCTTGGAGCAATGGATTCAAGTCACTACCTTCGACTGGCACAAAAGGTAAGATACGTGCAAACGGGTTTGAGGTGCATAATAAAAATAATATTAGCCCGCAGGACAAGCCTGCCAAAACAGACAATATCGTCGTATGTGCCGGTAGTGTTAAATGGCGAGGGGATCTTGCAACCAACCCCGTCCAAACGGCCAGCAAGGTTGTCCATAACAACATTGAGCCCTCATGACCGCCCCACAGTGCAGTGAGTCGGTAGTACCACGGTAAATTTTGGTGTGCATTTTGCTGAACATAACTCACACTAAAGTCATGGGTATAAAAAGACCATAACAGTGCTACAAAGCTCAGCAACATAAAAATAACATGTAGCCGAATCAATCTTATTGAGAAGACATGCACGTTTTGGGGCGGACTATTTTGTAATATGAATGGCATTAAGCAACAGCTCAGTGCACAACACAAAGAAAGTATCAGGGAGAAATGCCCTAATTCTGGGATCATTATTATTTTAAATCCATCTTGCAAATTTGGCTGAAAAGATATCACGCTTCACCTAGCAGTGCAAAAGCCTTTGGAACGCCTTAGAACTTTAAAGCCGGATAGCTAAAACATAAAAAATGCAGTGCGTTAACAGCAAAGTGTACAAAAATACTGGCTTCTATTCGTTTGGTTTTCATATAAGCCCATCCATAAAATAACCCTGCCACGCTACTAAGTAACACCATGCTCCAACCAGATTTGAAATGAAATAATCCAAATAAGCCAGCAGTCACTACAATTGCCAAATATTTGCCACCTTCGATATTCTGTAGCTTTAAGTTTAGAAAAGGCTGAATCATACCTCTAAATATCGCTTCCTCTGCAATGCAAACAAAAAACAAATTATGTAAAGCCCATACAAAAAAGAAGTTTGTTGGCTTTATATCTATTTTTGCAACTTGCAAGAAATAAGCGATTGGTATTAAAACAATTATCGCTAAAAACCACGCCACAATAGTGCTTTGACCAATGCCACGCCAAGAACCTTGATTGGTCAAAGCCCGATGGCTAAACCAGATAAAAAATAAACCAATTAAGAATTTATCTAATCTGAATGTCATGGAAAAAGGCAAAGCTTGATGGCTGAATACAAAGTTTTTTGCAACTTGCCAATTGTGTATGCCAGGAATAGGATACAAGCCAAATTTAGGATACAAACATAAATAAATGCTTGCGATTATCGCTAATAAAAACATCCATCCCCTTAGGAGGCGATGATTCGCATTTAGCCCATAATAAATAAAACTGGCTAAAGCCAAAATATATGGTAAAGCAATCCAGTCAACCCGCTGAATATAAACACCTAACCCCAAAGAAATGAGAAAAATAGAAATCCGGGCAAATTGATCTTTTATGAAATAAAAACTTATACACGTTGCAATCAATGCAGCATAGAACGTTGTCGAAAGATGCTCTTTAGATAAAATACTATAATCAAAATGTTTGATAGTCAGTTCATATGAAATCATATATTCCCTAATTTACATCCTACTAATTTTAGTTCCGAGTATATTGGAATGCTTTTACAATTGCACGGTAGTATCATAGTAATGAAATAATATAAATAACGAATTCTAACTAACATGGGTGTATGATGGAAAGGCAGGCGACTGAAACCTCTAAGAGTCACGTTAAAGACGTAATAATACTTGAACTAAATGAGTTTAATACAGACTTACTCAAAGCCGCGTCAGAGCAATATAGCTTACCGCATATAAAATTGTTGCTGGATACAGCAAAGTCTACCCACTACAAAACCAACGATCGTTATAACAGCGGGTATTTAGAACCTTGGGTTCAGTGGGTCTCTATTCATTCTGGCGTTCCTAGCAGTCAACACAAAATCAAGCACTTGGGCGATGTGCCTGACCTCAATTATGCTCAAGCCTGGGAAACCTTAAGCCAACATGGCATTAGTACAGGTGTTTGGGGCGTAATGAATGGGGGTAGAAGAGACGAAGAACATGTGAAGTTTTTCTTGCCTGACCCCTGGACGTTTAGTGAAGATGCTTTCCCTAAAAAAGTAAATAATTTGCTAAGCTTGCCTCGATATTTATCTAGAAATTATAGAAATTTAAAATTCACAAAAATATTAAACAAAAGTATCAAATTACTGTCTTATATATTTAGCTCCGGTGCGGGATTGAAAATAACAGCTCAAGTTGTGAACTTACTGGGGAGTTTAATCAAAAGAGGCCCTAAGCATTATGTGTTTATCAGTTATTTTGACTATATCTCCACTTTACTGTTTATTAAAATGAAAAAAACGCACACACCCAAATGTAGCTTTTTATTTTTAAACTCCATTGCACATATACAACATCATCACTGGAAAAATGGCCCAGACGGCGTTACACCAGAAATTTTATTTGGCCTTAAAATGGTAGATCGTCTATTAGGCTTGCTAAAGTCTGTATTCCCAGAAGATGAATTAGTGGTTCATAATGGCTTATCACAAATGAACACAAATCATGAAAAACCATGGGTACTTTACCGCCAAAAAGATCCTTTTCAGTTCTTAGTGAGCATGCAACTCAACCCGACAAAAGTAGAACAGTTAATGACGCATGATGGACATGCTTTTTTTGACTCTGCCGAAAGTTGTCAATTTGCATTCGAGCAATTAAAATCTATCCGAATTAATAATAAAGCGTTGTTTCATGTTGAATATAATGCCGAGGACGATAAAAAATTATTTTATCAATTAAACTTTACAGATGAACTAGAAACCCCAACACGATTTGAATGTAATCAAAATAATTTTAGATTTTTTGATTACTTTGACCGTATTGTGACACGTACGGGTCGTCACATCCCAATGGGTACTGTTTTTAGTCATCATATTAATTTCTCTGACCATATGTTCAACCATGATTTTAATAAACATCTGTTCCACTACTTAAATCCTGAGCAATTTCCTATGGTGGAAACAAGCAAATTTTCCTTACCTGAGTTTCAGGTCCAGACGCCAAAAGAAACAGCCGCTAATACGAGTGAAGCAGTATGTACCCAGTAATCATTATTCCAGCTTACCAGCCCGATCATGAATTAGTTAATCTGATTGAGCAACTCAATAAAACACCTAACCTCAATATTATTATTGTGAACGATGGCTCAGATACACGTTGCCAACCTATTTTTGAGGCGATCTCACAATATACTCAAATCACAGTTGTGACACACGCCATCAACTTAGGTAAAGGGCAAGCATTAAAAACAGCTTTTAATTATTTTCTAACCCATTTCCCTGAGTCTTATTCGGGCGTCATTACAGCCGATGCCGATGGCCAACATACCCCAAACGATATTTTGGCTTTAGCGCGTGATTTTATGCTCACCCCCCATAGTATGCATCTAGGTTCAAGAAAATTCTGTGGTAAAGTCCCTTTGCGCAGTCGTTTCGGCAACAACTTAACAAAATACGTTTTTAAAGCTTTAATTGGACAGTCTCTACAAGACACCCAAACAGGACTGAGAGCCATTCCAAGAAGTTTTTTAAGCACATTACTCAAAACAAGCTCTAATGGCTATGAATTTGAACTAGATATGCTCATCAAAGCCACCAAGCAAAAGTTACCCATAAAGGAAATGAATATCAAAACTATTTATAACAACCATAATAAAGGTTCACATTTTAATCCCGTATTAGATTCCCTGAAAATTTACTTTGTTTTTTTACGTTTTTTATTTTTTTCTGTGATCAGCGGCTTGCTTGATTTTTTAGCCTTCTCTTTGGGCTTCTTTTTATGTGGGAATGTATTACTGAGTGAAATAGTAGCACGTATTTTTTCAGGCACTTGCAATTTTTTATTCAATAAAGGCTTAGTCTTTAAGTCATCAGATAGCCTTCGTTTTGAAGCGCTGAAATATGCTCTTTTATGTGTAGTAAATCTCGTATTTTCATATGCCTTGATCCAAAGTCTTGTTTATTTTGGCGCAAATGTATACGCTAGTAAAATAATTGCACTCATTGGCTTATTTATCGCTAACTTTGCAATTCAAAAACTGATCATATTTAACCAAGGTGACAGCCAGAACAATCACAAAAATAAAAATACAGGCAACGGGTCGATTCAAGATATAAGCTAACTATCAACCCATACTTGCGCTAAATATGCATCCTAACTCACGGACGAGTAAGGACAAAAAGCATGGCACACAAGAAACATCGTTCTCGGCGTCGCGCCCCGCCTATCAATGCGGCCAGGGAAGTGATGCTGCTAGAGGCGATAGAACAAGACTTAGCCCAGCAATATCAAGACGCATATGATATTGAACATTCTGAAGAAACCCCAAATCAAACTTCCGAACATTATCCACCCAATAGTGAATTAAAAGCAGAACAATACCTCGATTTATTTCATGACCCTTATCATCGTTTTATGCCTCATCAACACCTGATGGGACACGCTTTAATTAACATACATGCCGAATCTCCTACGGCCCAACAATTTAATCCTCCAGTGAAAAACGCTTATGGCGTGCAGTATACCCAAATCAATAATATTCGTTTATTTGAATACCAGGGCCAACCTATGGCATTAGGGGACGCTGAAGATGGCACTCCAATGATAGCCAGACGTTCTATTCAGATGCAGCTTAAAGAAAACTATCCTAAATCTCATGCAAAAAAAAATGAATATGACTTATTATTATTCTCTCCTTTGCACGATCATACTGGTCGAAAAAAGTACTTAGGACAACACAAAACTGCTCCCTTACTCAAAACCATTGTGACAAAAAAAGAACAATTATTAGAAACGCAATTATTGGGGGCACCAGAAAAACACAAAGGCGGAAAAGTATATGTCGACAGCGTATCGATTCAACATAGAGAAGCCCATAAAAGAAGTCGCTCACAAAAAAAAGTTATGGGCAAAAAATCAGCCCAACAAATTATTTATCGTTTTTACCAAGACTACCAATCTGTATTATCCCCTAAGATGAAAAACTTAATGGAATATGTTATTGCCTCAGGCAATAATGAGTGGACACATGCCTTGGGACATAGGTTATGCCCTTTAACCCGTAATCCACAACAACGCAATAACTTAGTTGCAGGTCCCGCTTGGCTGAATAGCAAAATGAATGTAACAGAAAAATTGATTGTCCATCATGCCAAACATGGTCAAAATAAAACAACACGCCTGAAATGCATTTTAGATACGTTACCAGGCAGCGATGTCATTGATAAAGGCTTTATCAAAGCAAAAATAACACGGGATAAACGCAAAGTGACTGTGCGCCAAAACTTAGAGGCATGGGTCGATTATCCCATTTACTCCCATGCCACCGACATTCCTCAAGCCGTTTTAGTCAGCCAAGCTCTTCTAGAAGAACATACCCCCTATTGCGTGGCTGCAATTCATCTGGGAAAAATTAGATCCTATGACGATTTGCCTGGAGTCGCTGAAAGTCCAGATACCAGCCAGATTGATGAAATAACTAAAAATCTCAAAGGCATTAGCTTATAACAACCCATTCATTCGGGATTTTCTCGTTTTTGTCTGGACCTACTGCTAAATAATTGCAGAAAGCATTATGACTAAGTTATAATTCGAGCAATATTATCTATTATAGTTGTGCATACACATATGAAACGCGGCGCACCCTCTTCTCAGAGTGAACAACCCAAAAAAAGAAAAACTTACCATAGGGCGGCAAAGCCCACTTCGTTCAACTCTGAACATTTTGGGGATGATAATGAATCTTTGGATCCGGATTATGTCCCCTTTGTACCAGAAAGACCTAAAGGACCGATTATTAGATTCATGGGGGTTTCTGCTGGCTATGTGAAAAAAGCTGTTGTCGCAGGCGCGCGCACACCTAAACGCAATATGATGCGTGGAAAAACGGTGGTCAGCAGCTCTCCTTTTGGCCGGTCCACTCCTGGAAAAGAGCTCTCCTCAACGCTTTTTTCACCTGAAACTAAGGCACCCTACAAAGTCAGTCGAAAAATAATAGTCGATGGTCGAGATGTTGCAATTTATTTACCTGAAAGTATGGTTGGCGAAAGGAAAAGGCTATCTGTCCCCCAACTGTCACAAGAAAAATTAGATGCTCTCGCTAAATTGAGCATCAAACAAGATGAATTAGAGAACAGTTTCGAAAGAATTATTACACGCGAAGAGCTAAAAGCGGCACAAGCAGAAAAAGCAAGTGCCATTCTAAATCACGAGTCCACTAGAAAACCCCAACAAGCGGGGGTTATGGGAGCTCAATCCAATAATGCGGCGACTGAAGCTGGGTTAGATTTACAAGCTGCAGCAATCTATGCCGGCTTCAATGATCAAAACATCATGCATTGGAGCCATTTTATTGCGCACAGCCTCATTGGAAACAAAGGCCAAAATATTAAAAACTTTTGCCTTGCCACCAAAAGCTGTAATGGCGAAATGACATTGATAGAGCCTGTTCTAGCAAGGCTGCTAGAAATTTCTAACGGTCCAGATGCTCTGAAAATAACGATTACACCAACCTACTGTGCTGGATATGAAAAAATTAGATTGTTAGATCGACTCACCTATAAAATAGAGGGTTTAAAATATACTGACAAAGCACAAAAGCAAATTAATCCTAACTATCATCATTCAGTCACATTCAGCTTTGATGGCCTGTCACTAAACAAAATTTGTGAAAATGAAATAGACATGATTAAGAATTTGCTTGTTAAAACCTTCGCCCAAGACAGCAAAACTATTTCGGAACAAGCCAAACAAGAATTTGACTTAACGCCTCGTAAATTAGCCCCCTCACCTACAAGCAAGAAAGGCCAAGGACAGCGTGAATTACTTCTTAGTCCTGCGGCTAGGCAAACACGTTTTGTTAGAGCAAAGATGAAGCCAATCTCTTTTCCTCTCTTTCAAGAAGAGCCTGAGGGTAATGAATTAAGCCCAGCCCCTAGGAACCCCTTAAAAAAATAAAATCTGATACTTTGACTGGCTCCTAGTTTGAAGTCGATGAGAGTTTAATAAGCGCATCATTGTTTTTCCCCGTTCAGGAACAAGACAATGATACGCTACCACCACTCAATTTAGCATTTCGCCCGCTAATAGATATTGAGCCAACTTATGGTGATCATCTGGTTAAATTCGGGTAGATTAAACTATGAAAAAATTTGAATACCAAACTATATAGTTTGAACTCTGCCTTTACTGTTTTTTAATCTGGCTTGGATCTGGGCTTTACAGCTCTAGGAGAAATATACATGGATTTTAAAGAAAATATTTTAGAATGCATTGGTGAAACACCGTTAGTGAAGCTTAATAAAATAACAGAGCCTAACTCAGCCACGGTATTAGTCAAATGCGAGTTCCTGAATCCTAGTGGCTCGATCAAAGACAGAATAGCCCATTATATTATTAAGCAAGCAGAAGAGCGCGGTGAGCTCAAGCCCGGTGGCGTCATTGTCGAAAACACATCAGGCAACACAGGTCTTGCTTTAGCGATGGTTGCGGCTTACAAAGGCTATAGATGTATCTTTACAATGCCCGATAAAATGAGTCTAGAAAAAATCAACATGATTAAATCTTTTGGCGCAGAAGTCGTCGTCACGCCAACCGATGTCCCTGGCGACTCACCTGAGCATTATGTCAATACAGCCAAACGAATCGCTAAAGAACTGCCTAATGCTTATTATGTGGATCAATACCATTCCCCCGATAACATCGATGCGCATTATCACAACACTGCCAAAGAAATCTGGCAACAAACAGGTGGACAATTTGATGCATTTGTCGCTGGCACCGGTACAGGCGGCACGATATCAGGTGTTGGTCGCTTTATTAAAGAAAAAACCAGTGACATACAGATCGTAGGCGTCGATCCTTTAGGCTCTATACATTATGATTATTTTTATACTAAAAAGTTGGTTGAGCCCAAAATGTATAAAGTAGAGGGTATTGGAGAAGATATCATCTGCCGTGCATTAGATTTTTCTGTTATTGATAAAATGATTCAAACCAATGATCAAGAAGCTTTCTTAACCGCTCGCAGACTAGTGCGTGAAGAGGGTTTATTCTGCGGCGGCTCATCAGGCGCCATTGTGCATGCGGCCTTACAAGTTGCAAAAGAACTTGGTCCCAAGCACACGGTTGTCACTGTGCTCACTGACTCGGGCAGTCGATATATTTCTAAATTCTTAAACGATGCTTGGCTGAAAGACCATGGATTTTTAACGCCACATTACGCGCTCGGTACGGTTAAAAATTTATTAGCCAAACATAACCACCCTGTAATCACAGTACAAGTAAACGAAACCGTCGATACCGTTATCCAGAAATTAAAACTGCATGGTATTTCACAATTACCTGTAGTCGATAAAAACCATCGTCCCATTGCGATGCTGCATGAAGTCGATATTTTACAAAAGCTGCAATCGGGCAATATTCGTTATGATTCTACAGCACAAGAAGTTGCCCAACCCATGGGCGGACTTGTCACGCCACGTACACCCTTAGCGACACTGAACCATATTTTTGATAAAGAGCAAGTCGCTATCGTCACTGACAATGACAAACTAGTCGCCGTTATCTCCCAAATTGATATGATTGATTATATGATGAGTAAACTTAATGAAAAATAATAATTATAACTTTAAAACCAATGTTATTCATGCTGGCTACCAAGCAGACACCATAACGGGATCTGTCATGCCCCCAATTTACCTAAGCACCACCTATAAACAATCCGCCCCTGGCAAGCCTATAGGTGAGTTTGAATATAGCCGTTCTAGTAACCCTAATAGACAATTTGTGGAGCAAAGTTTAGCCACACTAGAGGGCGGGCATTTTGGCCTTTGCTTTGCATCCGGCTGCGCTGCACTGGCGATTGTTTTACAAACATTACCAACAGGCGCCCACGTGGTTGTCAGTGATGATGTATATGGTGGCACGCTCAGGCTGTTTGCTCAAGTTTACAAACAAAAAGGAATTGATTTCACGCAAGTGGATTGCACTGATTTAGCACAGTTCAAACAAGCGCTTACACCTAAGACTGAACTCATTTGGATAGAAACCCCTTCCAATCCTATGCTGAAAATAATAGATATTGAGCAGATTGCCAATATTAAAAATACAACAACACCTGAAGCGAATTTATTTGTCGACAATACCTTTGCTTCCCCCTATTTGCAAAACCCCTTAGCCTTAGGGGCAGATGGCGTTTGCCACTCAACCACCAAATATTTAGGCGGGCACTCTGATGTCGTGGGTGGTGCTTTGATTGTCAACAAACCCGAGTTAAATGAAAAGCTGGCTTATATGCAAAATGCGCTAGGCGCAGTACCTTCTGCCATGGATTGTTATTTATTAATGCGCTCAATAAAAACTCTTGCCATTAGAATGGATGCCCATTGTCAAAATGCGCAAAAAGTTGTTACTTTCTTAAACTCACACCCTAAAGTCGACAATGTTCTGTATCCAGGACTACCTGAACACCCTCAATACCATGTCGCAGAGAAACAAATGAAAAACTTTGGTGGCATGATTAGCACAACATTCAAATTAGACTTGAACCAAGTTAAAAGCTTTTTGGGTCATTTACAGTTATTTACGCTAGCAGAATCTTTAGGCGGAGTGGAATCTTTAATCGAACATCCTGCAATTATGACTCATGCCACCATCCCACCGGCCCAACGCAAAGCACTAGGCATTTCTGATGGCCTAGTTCGCCTATCGGTCGGCATAGAAGATGCAGATGATTTAATTTGGGATTTAAAAGAAGCATTAGAGCATGTCAAATAAGGCTACAACATTAGTTACGTAACTATTATATTTTAAACGTCCCTCTGAACTCGTCAAATGCCGCTCTAATGGCATTTGACTGCCATCCCAGCATGTTTAAGACATATACCCAATAAACTTCAAGATGCTATTTATTTTCTTCGTCTAAGCGCGAGCTTGAAACGATATCTCCTTACTAAAAGCTTGAAATAGAGCTACTATTACTTCACTTGTCTCAGTCGACATCCTTTAAATTTCATCACTTAGCCTCGAAACTTATACAGCACCTTGAAGTATATTGGGTATATATCAAAAAAATGAAACCTTTCATCGTATTTTCTTGTTTCAAATAACCTTTTCAAGTTAGACTCTGCTGAATACTAAACCGACATGATTAATTCGAGAATTATAAATGGATATATCCTCCTGGGAAAGCTACTTGCTCAGCAATATTACATCCATTGCTTATTCTATAATATTGGCTATTTTAGGGCTGATATTTGCAAGGTTTATTCGTAACAAATTACTTAATTTCTTTTCACACGGGACAAAGAATCAAACGCTGAAACTGTTTTTTACCAATAGTATATACACGGTTGTTTTGGTCATCGTCGCTATTATCGTGCTAGGAAAGCTAGGTGTTCCAACCGCATCGCTGGTGACCATCCTGGGTGCATCTTCACTTGCCGTTGCTTTAGCGCTAAAAGACTTTTTATCTAATATTGCCGCAGGCGTGGTACTTGTTTTACAAAGACCCTTTGTTATTGGCGATTTAGTTGAGTTATCGGGGACCCTGGGCACCGTTGAAACTATAGATTTATTTAACGTCAAACTCAAAACGCCCTGCAACCAAGTTGTCTATATTCCCAATGGAAAACTCACAAAAGATAAAATTGTGAATAAAGCTTACCAAGGAAGACGTCGTCTAGAATTATTAATCGACATTAGTTATGACGCAGATCTAAAAAAGGCTAAAGATCTTATCTATAGCCTGATAGAACAAGATCCTAGGGTTTTAAAAACACCTTCTCCTTTGGTCGCGGTCTGTGAACTAGCAGAAAGCTCAGTACGCCTATCTGTTAGAATATGGGTCAATCGTAATGATTTTAATTATATTAAGTTTTCATTACTTGAAAGTATAAAGTTATTATTTGATGATCAAGGCATTTCAATTCCATTCTCTCAAATGGTCGTTCATTTAAAACAAGAACCCCGATACAAACCACAAAAAAAATTAGAGAAAGCGCTAGAGTTTGAAGGGTAACTTAGCATTTTCTTTGCCTACTTGCCGCAAACAAATGCCGACTCGCAGTCGTTATGTGACGCCATAAATTGTCGATACCCCCTAAAAAAATATTCTTTTTTTACGTTATAATGCAGATTAACCAAAACAACTTTATTTAAGGACTATTTTGTATCCTCAATGCTTTACAATTCTGCGCACCTTGCTTTTAATGGGAGTCTCTCTATTAGGATACGCTTATAATGCATATGGATATGAGGTTAAAACTGAAATAAAATTGACAGCGCCTCATCCTTTCGCCGGCGCGTTATTAAAAGAAATCACCCAAGAACTCAATATTAAAGAAAAAGAAAAAGTAAAGGTAAAAGACATCTCAGAAGCGAAGCGTAAACTTCAAGATGATAAAACACACATAAAAGCTTACCTAAATTCGCAGAGTTATTACAATTCGACGGTTCAATATAAAATCGTATCACAAAGTAAAAATCAACTCTCTGCCATATTTTACGTGGCACCTCAAAAACCTTTCTATATTGAAAAACTACATGTGACAACGGGCCAGCATACTATACCGCCTAATATCTCAAAATTACCAATACAAGTCGGTGATAAATTACTCGCAAAAAAAGTTCTCAAATCTGAGAAAGTATTAGCAGAAGAAATAGAATTAGATAACTGCCTTCCTAACATCGAGATATCTCATCAAGCTATCTTAGATTATAAACAAAATACAGCCGTGCTGAACTTTACAGTTAAGAGCTATAGTCAGGCTGTCATGGGAGAAACAACGCTAGAAGGCTTAACCTCTATTGATGAAGTGTATATTTTACGGGAGCTGCCATGGAACAAAGGCGATTGCTTTAAACCCTCGATCGTTAAACAGTTCCAGTCCACATTACGAGGAAAACCTTTATTTGAGTCTGTTAATATTGAATATTCCGCTCAATCAACAAACGGTAATGAAATACCGATTCTCATCGCTATAGAAGAAAGAAAGCATAAAACAATAAAACTCGGGGTTGGCTATGAGTCTGATGCTGGGCCTGGTGTTTATGGGGAATGGGAGCATCGGAATTTATTTGGGCAAGGAGAAATACTCAATATTTTTAGCACGGTAAATCCTCTCATACAAAATATTGGCTCTCGATTTGTTAACCCCTATTTTTACAGTGAGAAAAGAAAACTATTACTCTCTTCTGAGTTCAAACATGAAGACTCAGAGCAATATTTATCAACAAGCTGGCTTTCCAGTGCCAATATTCAATACAACGTTAGCACTAAGCTCAGCTACCAATATGGTATTGGGTTTCACTTATCTGAAGTCACTGAATCCGCAGTGACAGAGAATTACCAATTACTCTTTTTACCACTTAATATCAAATATGACTCTAGAAATGATATTCTTGATACTAAAAATGGTTTACTTTGCAGTCTTTCTACGGCTCCGTATAAAAATCTATCGAGTCCTAAAATTGACTTCCTAAAATCAAGATTAGATATCAGCGCATTTTGGTCTGCTAACGAGCATGCTTATACGACGTTAGCTGGAAGAGTCGCGCTGGGTAGCATTACAGCCCCCTCTCGTAAAGTTGTACCCGCCGATCTGAGATTTTATGCCGGTGGCGGACAATCTGTTCGAGGCTATGAATATCAAAAATTGGGCACTGTTATAGGAAATGAAGCTTTAGGAGGGCGATCCCTTATAGAAGTATCAACCGAGTGGCGACAAAAAATTACAGAGACTTATGGGTTTGTACTTTTTGTGGATGGTGGAAATGTGTTTGATCAAAAAATACCTGACTTAAAGACACAACTTCAATGGGCTCTTGGCCTAGGGCTTCGGTACTATACTAGCTTTGGTCCAGTGAGATTTGATTTGGCCACACCATTGAATAAGCGCCCAGGGATCGACAAAAGCTATCAAATATATATTAGCCTTGGGCAAGCCTATTAGATTTAAGCATAGACAAAAAATATTCATGACAAATATGACAAAGAGGTCATTATATTGAAACTATTACTGAAGAGTACTCTGCTCATACTATTCACCACGGTGATCAGCATACTGGTCATGAGTATAACTTCGTTTGGCCAAAATATTTTAATCAACACAACGACTGATTGGGTCAACCATAATACACCTTATCAAGTATCCATTGATTCGTTTGAAGGCAACTTATTAAATCACTTCAGTATAAAAAAAGTAAGCCTCCGACAAAATAATCAACTTTTAGTTGACGCCCACGACATAGACATCAGATGGGAATTTCGAGCGTTATTCTTTAAACGCGTCTCCATAGACGCCATTCAAATCAAACAACTCATTATTGATGAGCAATTTCAAAAGCAGCTTTCAACTCAAGAACCTAAGCCCGATCATAAGTCAGCCCAAAATCAGGATAAGTTTACCGTAGACAATTTCGCTGTGCCACTTCGTATTAACGCAATTTCGGTATCTGTGGTTAAAGCAAACAAAATTTTTGATATACAAGGCAACATAGATCTAGAAAATAAAATCATTAATTTAAGCGTCTTAGATACGCTAAAGAATACGCTTTTATCCTTACGTACAAAATCTAAAGAAAACCTTGTACAGCTCAATTTAAAGCTGAATGAGCAAACCCCCTACCTGCTCGATGAGCTAAATTTATTCGAATCAACTGATTATCCTATTGTTCTCAACATCAAAGCAGATGTCCAATACCAAAATAATTTGGCGCTGATAATTGATTCTGCTACAGGCACGTACCGACAAATACCGATAGATATTTCAGGTAAAATTTATGCTTCAAAGCACAACAAAATTTCATTAGATAATATCATCGCGCATTATAATACCGGCCTCATTCAAATCAAGGGTGACTATGAGAAAGATCATATAAATATAACAGGGAACATAAAAAACATTCCCATCCCTGACGTACAGCACGATCAAATTAAGCTGTCTCAAGGTATCTTGCTTGGTGAGTTTTCTGCCCAAGGCAGCATAAAAGATCCGGCCATCCAATCTGTTTTACAACTTGATGCTAAGGCGGACCATCCTGAATATTTTAAAAACAACAACCTATTACTAAAAGCCAAATTAAACGTTAAAAATAAAAATATTTCCGCCAATGCAGATCTATTCTTGAATAGTCTCCTAGCGGTTAACGTCCAGGCGGACTCCCCTTTTCCCGATATATCCTCTTTTGAGCTAAACGAATATTTACTGAATACCCAAATTAAAGTGCTCTCCAATTTATCTCATATCCTATCCGTTAAAGAGCAGGATAACAGTAAAGTTGACGGCATATTGGATGCAAGATTTAACCTAAAAGGTAAAATCAAACAACCCATTATATCTGGTACCGTTGATATAAATCAGTTGAACTATGAAAATACGACTCAGAATATATTCTTAACAGAAGCCTCCATCAAAACAAAAATCAAAAATACTAAGCATATTTCTATAGAAGACATATCCGGCAACATCAATGGCGGGACACTCAAAGGGCAAGGACTTTACACGCCAACCCATCAGTCTCTAAAACTACTTGTAGATAACGTCTCAACATCCATTCTAGAAAAAATGCCTATTGACATTCAAAATGGCATTATTTCTGGCGTTGTTGACTTTTCTGGCACGGCCGAAAAACCCAACTTAAATATAAACGTCAAACTACAAGATTTTAATATTGACGGCATATCAGAGTACAAAACACCATTTAATTTTAATACGACAGCAATAACGCAAAATAATTTATTAAAAATTCATGCCGTATTGTTGAATAATCAAAATATAATAAGTGAAATTCAAGCGGACACCTCATGGCCCCAACTTATTCTGTACCCGCAAAAACAACAATTATCAGGAAAAGTTAAATCTGAAACTAACCTGGAAGTCATCAACAGGCTGCTGTCCAATAATAGAACAGCCATAACCGGATCATTGGTGACAGATTTGTCTTTTTCTGGCTCCAGCAACCAACCCAATATGGTTGGTTTCCTTCGGCTAAGCAATGTTGAAATAAAAGATCAACCTACTGGCCTAACCCTAAAAAATATTTCTTTAAATGCGGTTGCAAAAGATAATAAAATCGTCATTAAAGAACTTTCTGCCACCGACTCCAAGACAGGCAACATGAATTTTAAAGGCTTTTTTGATATTGGAAACCCCAATCCCCAAATATGGCTCACAGGAGACATGCATGAAATGCATCTTCTCAATTCTGACGCATACGATGGTATCGCAAATGGTCAACTGGCTATCAAAGGCAACCTTTTAACCCCCCTTATCTCAGGGAATATTACTTGGCAATCGCTTAATATCACCATTCCAGATAGCCTACCTGCGAATATCCCAGAGATTAATGTTATTTCAAAAAAGGCTTACACTGTAAAGCAACAAAAAGCTTATCATCAAGCAACGACTGAAAATATAGCACCAGCCCGACTAGACTTAAACATTGACTTCCCCAAACGAATCTTCTTAAGGGGCAAAGGATTAGATGCGGAGCTTGGTGGCAAATTGCACATCTCGGGGGCAGCCAGTCAGCCCAAGGTTGATGGGCAGCTAAAATTGCTACGCGGTAAATTTACATTCCTAAATAAGAATTTCACCTTACAAAAAGGTAATGTTCGTATTGAAGGTGATGATATTGATCTAGACTTTCAAGCAGCCACAACAGCAAATGACATTACAGCCATTATAAAAGTGACTGGCACACCTGATAATGCCAAAATTAAAATATCCTCGGTACCTTCACTACCACAAGATGAAATTATTGCAAAAATAATGTTTGGTAGTAGTCTATCCAGTTTATCTCCTTTCCAAAAAATTCAACTCGCCTTGGCTTTAAAGGATTTAGCTAGTTCAGGAAAATCTGGCGGGCGTCTGGATTTACTAGGTAAAACCCGCGAAATTTTAAAAGTCGATGATTTAGATATTGTGAATACAGAAAGTGGTGCTTCGATCACGGCAGGAAAATATTTGCTAGATAATGTTTATCTCAAAGCGGAACAAGGCGCTTCCGCAGAAAGTTCAAAGGTGACGATACAAATAGATGTCTCTGATAATTTTTCTGTGGAAAGCAGTACTGGCACTGGAGAAACAAACAACAATATAAAGCTGTTTTGGCGCAAGAACTATTAAAGCAGAACTGAGGGAGCTGCCTTAGCAGCTCAATTTTTATTTAATCGTTAAGGTAAGATAACACTCAAACGTCTTGCTACAGTCTCATACGACTCCACCACATTGCCTAAGTCTTGCCTAAAACGATCTTTATCAAATACTTCTAAGGTTTCTGCGTCCCAAATACGACAACCATCAGGGGTAAACTCATCGCCCAGCACTATTTTGCCATCCGTAATACCAAATTCAAGTTTATAATCAACTAAAACCATACCATGATCCAAAAATAATTTAGATAAGATATCATTGACTTGCAGTGTTACAGCCTTCATTTTTTCAACATCTGACTTTGTTGCCCAGTGAAAAGTTTCTATGTAGGACTCATTAATGAAGGGATCACCCAAAGCATCGTTTTTATAAAAAAACTCGAATACAGGCGGACTCAGCTTTTGCCCTTTTTCTAAGCCTAAGCGTTTACAAATGCTACCAGCCGCCACATTACGCACAACGCATTCTAATGGAAACATCTCTAGCTTTTTCACTAAAGAAGCATTATCCGCTATCCGCTCCACAAAATGTGTGTCCACACCATTATTTTCTAAATGGTGCATGATATGGGCATTAAAATAATTATTGACCAAGCCCTTTCTATCTAAGCTTTCGACTTTAATGCCATTAAAAGCAGATGTATCATTTCTGAATTCACAATAGAATTTAGATGGATCTTCTGTTGTGTATAATGTTTTGGCTTTGCCTTTATACTTTTCTATTAACTTAGAAACCATAGGTAACCTCTAAACTTTCAATATAAAAAAACTTATGAAAGATCTTCGCCAAACCCTGGGGGCTGTATTGAAATATTATCCAAGCTACCCAGCACAGGCGTTGTATTTGGCAGCGGGAATACATGTGAATGGTTATACGTTAATGGCGAAGGCACATCTAATGGTGCGACCAGTTCACTGGTTAAGTAATCTTCCCCTCGGTCACGAACATAAACAGCACGCTGCTCATGAAGAAACTCACACCCTGTTAGCATCAATAAGCATGCCATAACCATCAGGCCTTTTTTCATTATTATTCTCCAAAAACTTTGAGTATTTGTTTTAGAGGTGCTCGATGCACCTCAGTTAATTCTATTAATGGCAAACGAATACCTGTCGATATCTTACCCATAAGATGTAGCGCCCACTTGACAGGAATAGGATTCGACTCAACGGCCAGCAAATCGTTCAAGGGTTGCATTTTAGCATCTAATATTTGTGCATTGGTTATATCATTTAACAGCGCATATTCACACATTTGTTGCATAAAGGTAGGTACAATATTGGCTGAAACCGATATAACACCATCCCCGCCTTGAAGTATGAAAGGTAAATTCACCGCATCATCACCGCAATAAACATGAAAACCAGCCCCATTTGAGTCAGGATGACACTTTTGCTTATATGCTTGAATCCGATGTAAGTCACCACTGACTTCTTTAATTCCAACAATATTTTTTTGCTGGGACAAATGTATCACTGCCTCAGGCTCCAAGTCTACGCCCGTTCTACCCGGGTGATTATATAACAATATAGGTAAATCTGTATGCTCTGCGATGGATTCAAAATGTGAGATCAATCCTTGCTGTGTTGGCTTATTATAGTAGGGCGATACAATCAACAACCCATCCACCCCCATAGAACTGACTATTTTATTGCGCTCAATGACTTGAGCCGTTGCATTACTCCCTGTCCCAACAATGATAGGAATACGTCCATTTACTTTTTGCACCACCGCTTCAATGATCTGGCATTGCTCTGACCAAGATAGTGTGGGCGTTTCTGCTGTTGTACCATTTATAACAAGCGCTTGGGTGCCACTGCTCACTTGCCACTCAACCAAATCTATTAATGCATCAAAATCAATTGATGTATCGGTATGCATTGGCGTGACCAAAGCAACCGCAGATCCTTTAAACATAAGTGTCTCCTCATAAACTTGGACTCAACCTACCACGCAGTGGCTATTGGCGCAACTGTGCCTTAATTTACCCGCCTTGGCGATCGCGTAATCACACTTAAAAACCATTTCATTCATGGTAGAATGCCAACTTTGCTGAATAAAACAGAAAAATAAGTAATATTGCACTGACGACATATTAGGGATAATAGCATGGTGTAACTACGCGAAACTGATACAAGGCTATGTTATATGACAAACCCAAAAGTCCAACACACAATTTTAATCTCTGCTTTGGGCGAAGATAAGCCCAGTACCATCCATTTATTTTCAAAAGCCGCAAAACAATGTAATTGCTCTATAGTCACAAGTAAGCTATCTGCGACAGGAGATTCTTTTGGACTATTATTAGAGGCCTCGGGAACTTGGCATGCTATTGCAAAGTTAGAAAGTACTTTAGAAAAATTGGCTAAACAACAAGATATTAGCTTACAAGTAAAACGCGCCCAGACCACTAAAAATAAAGAAAGCAAAGTACCTTATTATATTCAAGCCATATCGCCCGATAAAGTGGGTATTTTGTTTGCTCTCACATACTTTTTCCATAAAAAAGCAATGAATGTCGATGAATTAAACGTAGAGCACTTTATAGCTCAGAAAACTGGCACCCCAATGACAAGCATTAGTTTTCACACTTACATTCCAGTGAAAGCCAACTTAACTAGCTTTAGAGAGAGCTTTTTACTGTACTGTGAAGAATACAATCTCGATATAGTCATGGAACCGTTAAAATAGTACTATTATTAAGAGGCAGTAAGTGTTTCTAACAATAAGGACACATACATGGATAGTATGCATACTGAGAAAAAGAAATTATTCGTCTTAGATACTAATATACTCATACATGACCCTAGCGCCATATTTCGTTTTAAAGAACATGACATCTATTTACCCATGGTGGTACTGGAAGAACTAGATCAAGGCAAAAAAGGTTTATCCGATTCTGCTCGCAATGTTCGACAAGCCAACCGTTATTTAGATGCCCTTGTCAACAAATCATCGGCGCGTGAAATTTTACAAGGCATTCCGTTACATCCCCCAGAACAGCTCAAAACTGATAACTTACAAGCATGCGGTAAGCTATTATTCCAAAGTGAAGAACTCCCTGTACTCCTCCCGGTATCTTTGCCTGGCAACAAACCGGACAACTCTATTTTGTCCACGGCTCTGGCATTGCAAGCCAAAAATCCTGATATTCTGGTGGCCTTGGTGTCAAAAGACATCAATCTCAGAATTAAAGCGGCTGTCATAGGCATTCATGCTGAAGATTATCATAATGACCAAGTATTAGATGACATGAGCTATATGCATCAAGGCAGTTTTTGTCTTGACAATAAATTTTGGGATAACCACGGTAATAACATGTCCTCTTGGCAACAAGATGGTCGCACTTTCTATCAAATTACTGGACCTCAAACTAAAGAATGGGTGAATAATACCTGCCTTTACACTGAGGATGGCTCTGATTTTGAGGCTATTGTCCGGGATGTGGAAGAGGAAAGCGCCAACATTGAATATGCCAAAGACTTCAGGAAAAAGAAGAACAAGCTTTGTGGTATCAAAGCTCGCAACCGGGAGCAAAGCTTTGCTCTAAACTTCTTAATGGATCCTGATATTGACTTTGTCTCTCTGGTTGGCAGTGCAGGAACCGGAAAAACTTTGTTAACTCTGGCGGCGGCATTAGAACAAACACTCGAAACCAAACGTTATCGTGAAATCATTATGACTCGGGTTACAGTTCCGGTGGGGGAAGACATTGGTTTCTTACCCGGCACAGAGGAAGAAAAAATGACACCCTGGATGGGAGCCTTGTTAGATAACTTAGAAGTTTTAGGAGAAGAATTGGGCGCCGATGGCAAAAAAGACAGTGACATGGAAGAAATGTTAAAACAACGTATCAAGATTCGCTCTTTGAATTTTATGCGTGGTAGAACTTTCTTAAACAAGTTTATCATTATCGACGAGGCACAAAATCTCACGTCAAAACAAATGCAAACCTTAATTACACGCGCAGGTCCAGGCACTAAAATTGTATGTTTGGGCAATATTAATCAGATTGATACGCCCTATTTGACAGAAACAAACTCCGGTCTCACCTATGCCGTACAGTGTTTCAAAGGCTGGAAACATAGCGCTCATATGACTTTAACACGAGGAGAACGCTCCAGACTCGCTGATTATGCTGTAAAAGCTTTGTAAAATTAATGCGGTGTATCGATAACGTTTATTTCCCTGATAAGCGAACCAATCCTTCTCCCAATACTGGGAGAAGAGGGTTTGCTAAGTTTCAGCGCAGTCAACCCGGTGTGGATTACTGATAATTACCACCCAAATTAACCCTCACCAGTCCTACTGCCTTCCACTCCCAGTATTGGGAGAAGGATTGATTTGCTTCGCTTATCATCCATAAGTTAACAGGCTGCCACCCGCTCCCGCTTAGGCCAAGCCACAATCAATGCTTTTACCAAGGTTGCCAGGGGTATCGCAAAAAATATGCCCCAAAAACCCCAAAAGCCGCCGAAAACTAAAACCGCAATGATAATCGCCACCGGATGTACATTGACGGCCTCACTAAATAATAGGGGAACGAGTACATTCCCATCTAGCGCTTGAATAACCCCGTATGCAATAACCACATACACAAACTGGGATTCTAGCCCCCATTGAAAAAATGCAACCAACATAACCGGAACCGTTACGACTGCGGCACCGACATAGGGCACCAAGACAGAAAATCCCACAATAACAGCAAGCAAGATGGCGTACTGCAACCCCAAAAAAGCAAAAGTTGCATAACTAACAATCCCAACAATCAGAACTTCGGCCACTTTTCCTCGAACGTAATTACCAATTTGTTCATCCAGCTCTATCCAAACAGTATGGAGTACCCTGCGTTTGTCCGGCAAAAAATTAGTAACATAACCAATTATTTGGTTGTGATCTTTCAAAAAGAAAAACACCATAATAGGCACCAAGATTAAATATACAATCAGAGCAATTATGCTGGGGATGTTTGCGATAGAAGCTGTCACAATACGGCTTGCTGAACGTTTAATCTCAATTGATGTGCTTGCAACTGCGGAATCAATCGTGTCTTTAGAAACAAACTCCGGGAATTTTTCTGGCAATAAATACATGTACTGCTTTGTTAACATGATCATATTTGGAAGCTCGTCCACGAGCTTAACTAGCTGCGTCCAAATAATAGGCCATAAAACCAACATGGAGTAAAAAAATAGCCCAATAAAAGAGATATACACAATGATAACTGAGGGTAATCGGGGCACACGCCAAGAAACAAATAAATTTATAAGCCACTGTAATAAATAGGCTATTACAATACTAGCAAGAACAGGAGCTAGGATTTCTCCCATTAGTGCTATTAATAAAAATCCACCCAATAGCATTACCACCAATAACACAGCTTCAGGATCAGAAAAATAACGACCAAACCACTGTTTGAGGACATCTATCACATTGTTCTCCTAATTAGTAAGCGCATAGCCCAATTTTGAGTTAAAATGATTGTAATATGTATAAATTAGTCAATAAACTAAAATCTTGGTGCGCTCAACGTCAGCAAAAATTATTTGCCAGACAAAATGACCATACTGTTTTTCAGTGGAAGCATAATATTTTCATGCTCCCTTTGGCTATACTTATTTTTTCTAGCCAACCGCTGTATGCAAACAATAACAACCTTCCCGATCTAGGTAGCGCAAGTACGCCCATATTATCCCCCCAGGAAGAGCTAGAACTAGGACGCTCTATTGTAGGGGAAATAGAAAGAAGCTTACATCTATCTCGCGATAATATCATTAATGAATACCTTGCTTCTGTAGGTTATAGAGTCATCGCCACTTTTTCACATTCTCAAAACCACTTCCGCTTTTTCACCGTATTGGATCCCAGAATCAATGCGTTTGCTCTGCCTGGGGGCTATATTGGTATTAATTCAGGTTTAATTTTAGCGACTGAAACTGAAAGTGAGTTGGCTGGCGTTATAGCGCATGAGGTGGCGCATGTAAAACAAAGACATATAGCCAGAATGTATGAACACATGGGGCGCGTAAAATTATCGACTATCGCAGGCCTTATCGCGTCCGTTATATTAGCGACCCAAAACCCTGAAGCCGGTACAGGTGCCCTTGCAGCAACATTGGCGGGCAGCCAACAAGCCATGATTAATTTTACCCGAGAACATGAACGTGAGGCTGACTCAATTGGCATACAAGCATTAGCCCAAGCAGGCTACGATCCTATGGGAATGCCAAGCTTTTTTCATCGCATGCAACAAGACACTCGATTTTATGGACGCTGGATACCCGAATATTTACTAACCCACCCCCTATCATCTGAAAGATTAATGGTGTCTAAGTCAAGAGCAGAGCAATTTCCTTACAAGCAGATTCCTGACAGCCAATTATTTCACCTAGTCAGAGCAAGAGTATATGTTGCCACAGCAAAAACACCTCAAGAAGCCACTCGCTATTTTGAGCAAGCATTAGACAAAGGCACCTACAGAGACCGGATCGGCACCTTGTATGGACTAGCATTGTCTCATTTACAAGAAGGCCACCCTAATAAAGCAGCCCCCGTTATTGAGAAATTACTCAGTCAGTCTGCAAATGAACCATTATTTTTGCTTGCTAAAGCTGAAATGAAAATGGAACAAAAGGACTTCCAAGGCGCAATATCAGAACTAAAAACTGCCTTGAAAACAAACCCAAAACATAACGCGCTTACAGTCACTCTGGCAAACTGGTTAATCGATCAAAATAAAAGCATAGAAGCCATTCGTGTCGTGAAAAAACATATGCACTTTAACCCCCACCAACCCGAACTATATATGCTATTGTCTTCTGCCTATACTAAAAATAACAACCCGGTTAAAGCACATTTGGCTCAAGCACAAGCCCTCAAATTATATGGCGAATACCGAAGTGCCTTAAGACAATTAGAAATAGCCAAAAAATTAAGCCCGATTACTGAACGTGAAACTCGCCAAATTAACGCTAAGATTTCAGAAATAAAGCCCCATATAATTTAGCAAGCGCTAACTGGGGATAAGTTTGTGGACAACCACCCTACGACCTAGGTATTACAAGTTAGAAAAACAAGTTTATTTTTATAAAAAAACAAATGCTGGAGATTAAATCTTTTAATAATCAGGCCACTAAACGCATGATTTTTTTAGCGCCCTGATTTTGTCAACTTCTTTTACAGGTTAAATTAATAACTTAATTATTATTATTCATTGTGCATAACACTAGAGATTAATCATAACTATCTGTCCAATGCCCACTGCTTGGAACATCTGCACCTTCATCACCTTCATCGTAATAATCTACCTCAGGTTCAGAGGCGCTATCGACATCACTAGGCGTATAGCGCCCAGGGCCTGGTAACCTTTTTTTCTTGTGATCTGCCATAGGAGGCAATGCGCCTGATTTTGGTCCTTTTTTAACCTGCTCTGCTGCACTGCCAGTCTCACCCGTCGAAACTGAGACATAGGGAATTAATAACGCAACAACCCCTAAGATAAATAATATTATAGGTGTTCCTAAAGGAACTAACTTGGGATTTTGCCGATGCTGCTTGTATTGTGCTAATGAAAAGATAATTAAGCCTACACCTACCATATAGCATGCAACCAATACCATTTTGGTGAGAATCGCAGTGGGTCCCATTAAATCCTCAGAAATACTACCAATGCTAGGATCGGCAAATACAGAAACAGGAAATAATAAAAGCAGGAAAAGTTGTAGGAACTTTATAAAAATAACCAATTTAGATTTTAGATTACTCATTCTAGGCTCTCACTGAAAGTTAATTAATTTAATTGTATATCAAAGCTATAGCAGGTACCAATACCTTACCTCTCCATCAGGACGGAACTCGCCTCTTTCCCACCCCATGTGCTGGTAAAAGCTTTCTGCTCGCCCCCCTAACTCCGTATCTAGCCATATTTTCTTGGGCTTAAAAATTAGGTAATCTCTGGCCTCACATGTTAGCCAGCTGACAGCTCGCTGCAATAATTGTTCGCCTACCCCTTTTCCTTGATAACTAGACAATACAAATAATCCCCAAAGGCATTTTTGTTTTTTATTAGCAAGAGAGAACCCTACAACAACCCCCTCATCATCTGCCACCCATGCTTTACATGATTTTTGCAAGCTGCTAGCGATCATTTCATACGTTATCGTATTTCTTAGTCTATTTTCGGTCGCTTTGTAGCGCAGCATTAAAATACTATTAATATCATCTTGAGTTGCCGGCCTTATATTCAATATTCCAGTCCTTATATATCCTAATACATCACTCCATAGCGATATTAAGCCAATATCTTCCCACGAAATAATTTCATTAGAGTATATTTTGTTCATAATCTTAATATTACAAAAAAATATCTCACAAAAATTTTTTAGCTAACTATCTTGATAACAGGTTAATCAGCTCTAATAAAGTTTTGTAAATTACTTAAGATAGCCATGGAAAAAGATGGCCTGATAAGTTTTGAGAAGTTGCCCTTTTAAGTTGGTTACTTTTAATTAATTGCATCACAGCCCGGCCTAAGATAGGATAACTTACCTTGTTGATATGATGATGAAATATGACTGCAACGAATCGCTATATACCTAAAAAGGTACTCAGTCTCTTATCGCTCGTGATGATCAATATCATCGCAGTAGACTCGATTCGTACCCTGCCTATGGCTGCCAATTATGGCTTTGCTTTAGTGACACTTTACCTAATTGCCGCAATTGGCTTTCTGGTACCAACGGCTCTCATTACAGCGGAGCTGGCCACTGCGTGGCCCCAAAAAGGGGGAATGTACAGCTGGACTAAATTAGCATTTGGCGATAAATGGGGTTTTTGTGTTGTCTATTTGCAATGGATTTATAATATTATTTGGTACCCAACAATATTAACGCTGATCGCCAGTACGATTGCTTATCTATACCAACCTGAACTCATTCAAAATGCCACTTTTATGACCATTACCGTTCTATCTACATTCTGGATATGTACACTACTCAATTGCTTTGGCATGCGCTTCTCTTCTCTGATCAGCAGCATTGGCTCAATATTTGGTACCATGTTCCCCATGCTTCTACTTATTGGCCTCGCAGGCGCATGGTGGTATAACGGTAATAATCCAGAAATAGAGCTGAGCTTTAATGCGCTCAACCCCAATATAAGAAGTATGACTGAGCTCGTATTTTTCTCTCAGATTGTCTATAGTTTACTAGGCTTAGAAATGTCTTCGGTCCATGCTTTAGAAGTCAAAAACCCCAAACGTGACTATCCACTAGCTCTACTCATCTCCGTTGTTATTATTATTTTCAGCTTAATTTTCTCTTCATTGGCTATTGCGATGGTTGTGCCCGCAAATAGTTTAGATAACCTAACAGGGCTCATTCAATCATTTAGCTTATTTTCCAAAAGCTTTGGTTTACCTTGGGTGGGCACTATGGTGGCATGTGCCATACTGGTTGGTGGGATAGCTGCAGTGGCCACCTGGATTATTGGCCCAACCAAAGGCTTATTTGCGGCAGCAGATGATGGGTTACTACCCACCAGATTATCTAAAACCAATCAATTTGACGTACCCATTAATATGCTTATATTACAAGCATTGATTTGCTCTATACTCACTTTATTCTATTTATTGTTACCCAGTGTAGAAGGCACCTATTTTGCACTATCTCAAATGGCAGCCCAATTATCGATGTTGATGTATATTATTTTATTCTCAACCGCTATTAAACTTCGGTACAGCCAGGCATTCACTCAACGTCCTTTTAAAATCCCGGGTGGCAATTGGGGCATGTGGCTTACCTGCTCATTGGGTATTGTAACCTGCCTGCTTGTTATCATCATTGGCTTTATTCCTCCCATTGATAAAATTAATATTGGCGATGGCAGACTATATCAATATGTGATTATCATTGGATTGATGCTTTTTTTAAGCCCTGTTCTCTTGATTCATAAACCTAAAAAAAAGATGATAAATTAATGTCTTACAAGCGAATCACACATTAACTGAATCTGGCGTTTTGACTTCTGGCATAGTCGAGGCACTAAATCATTATTGAATAACTCTGCTTCTAATGAAGGTAAAATGACACGTTCATAGATGGTATTCCGCGCACTGTCATCTTCATTTGCCACAGTTTGCAATAGCTCTGATAAACACTCAATATACAGTTCTTGTAATGCAGAAATCGCTTGAAACTGGGGATGCCGTATCACGACCTTACTATCAAGCACTTGGAATAATTTATTTTTAATATCCCAATGCTGATTATTTTTTATATAATCAAACAACTCCAAAATACGCTCTAATCGTAATTGTATATCTTCTTCTTCATAAATATCACTATGCAAGCGCTTAAAATCATTCGCCATGGCATAATCCTCAATCGAGGCTTCCACTTCAAAATCAGGTGCCATTAATCTTTGGTAAGTAGACTCTAACATCTCGACTACTCTCAAGAATTTTCGACCCGATTTGTTTTTATGCATGATTAAATCTGCTAGCCGCTTACTCACGCCGCCTATGATATCTTGTTCTATAGGACAATCCATATGATCTAACTGAGGATCTTCTTTGGGCATAGATTGTGCTTTAACCCCATGCTTGAGGTCATAAATATTTAGCTTCAGACTATCTAACGCTTGATGATTTGGACTAGAAAAAAACTTTGTTTTAGGTAAAGCCTGAAATATATCATGTTCTAAAAACTTCTCCATAAACTGAATGCCTTCTCTTTGTGGCATGTCTTCTGTTTGACAGGTCAAAGCATGTAAATATTCATACTGCAGAAATAGCATTCGTTTTTGTTGTGCTTCTGAAATATCTGCTTGATACCACTTTGTTTTTTGATTATTTTGTTCTAAAACGAGATAATATAGCTGCTCTATTAAATCTCGTCTCCCCCTATAGTGCGTTGCTTTTTTAAGTTCAGCCTTTAATAAAGACAAATCATTTTCATTTTCCAATAAAGGTTTTATATGGTTTGCACGGACTTTCATAACCGTATCATGCACCCATTTTATCATCTCAGGACTGTTCAGGTAACTAATCACAACCAGAGCCCCTAATGAAGTAAACTGGGCGAATATCTGTTCTTTGACTAACGCTGTAATTTCCTTGAGAACAAAAGGCCCGATAAGCACACCTGCTTTTGCTTGCTCACACAAAGACAATAACATGATATTGATTCGTCCCATCACCGCATTGATAGTATCAAGATAGTCACATGCTGACTTTAAAATCACTTCTCTAATTGCGGGAGGTAAAAATGCGTACTCAGGTGTACTTTTCAACACATGCATTTGGTTCTTAACATGGTAACTGACATGTAGCAAAAACAAACCTTCTTCTGATTTCTTCTTGGAAAATGACAATAAGGAGGCCACTTCCTCTCTCAGTTTTTCTTCACAATATTTAGAAACAACTTGATATGATTCCTCTGGCGCATCAATAACAATAGATTGATTAATTAAATATATGGTTGCTTTAAAGTGCCTATCATTTAACACATAAACACTATCAGTCTCAGATTCAGATTTTCTATGGAAAAAAGCACTATCAATAACATGATATCTATACCCTATGCGTAATTGTTGCATAATCGTATCAATCGATTCTATCGTGCCTTTTTGCTCTGTCAGTGTTCGCCTATTATCGGCTAGTAAATTTTTTAGCTTCTCCCAAGACTCATTCTGAATTAAATCATTATCTAATAATAAAAGAGTCTTGGATATATCCGCAACTTTATAAGCAGAATATGGAGGAGACCACTCTTTACTGTATTTTTCAGACTCACTCAAAAATTCAAGAGCACGCTCACCGAAAGGCGCTGGTACTACCTTAAAATTTGCTAATAATTCTTGAAAAAAAGCTGTACGCAGCTGTGCGGACTCTTCGCTCATCAATAATCGATTTAGTGTATCCCCATCATAATGTTGGCTAAACAGATCTTCTATTAAATGCAGGAGCCAATCCACTGGGTTTTTTTCTATTTGTTTTACAGAACTGGGAGCCATAATAACAAGTGTATTTCCTCTGTATTTGCAAGCAACGTATAACTTAATGCTTTTATTGTAAATTTTACAAAATTGGCATTATCCGTTTATCTACTCAAATGCCCTTAAGAAAACGCAATACTGGCAAATCAAACCAAAAGTCTAATCATTCACTCCTCTTATCGGCTAATCGCTGCTAATTCTTCAGTAATCCTTATAATATTAGGCTAACCAACTTTTTGCACCAGGGGAATATGATGCTGCAATTTTCAGACAAAATAACAAAAGACGTGCTAATCAACTGGGTCTATGATAATACACCTAAAATACGCCATAAAAATTACATGACCGGCATGAGTCTTTGTATGCCTCGTTGGTTGGCAGTGCCAAGCATTGAAGAGCTTAATGCGGCTCTTGACGAATATTTTGCTGAATTAAAAATGATGGCTGATGATCCATTGTGTGAGTTTCAAGCTCTAGCGAAACAAGCGCTGAAATCTTACAAAACAACGATTGTTAACACAATTCAAAATCTAAGGATTGCAAGTGAAGGTCGAGATATTGATGAGCTAACCGCTCTTTCCCAAGTCCTCTTGCTAGAGGGGCCCACAGATGAAAAGGCATTTAAACAATGGATAAACCAACGTGCAGAAGCGATGTATAATAAGAATCACTATTGGCGGAGTTTTATCGAGGGCTTTCAGCCTTTGACGTCAACAGAAGTTAACGCTCTATACTTACTGAAAAAAAATTGCACTATTATTTCTGAAGATATTGTGTCAAAAAACAATACCCCTGATTCAGTAGATTCAGAGAAACAGGCAGACTTAACTGCTGACCTTAGTTTGGAACCGCTCAAGCAAGTTCAGGCGGCATTTCAGCATTTGCCCGCCGAGGCTCTAAAACAAATTTTCTCTAATCTATTAACGCTGACACATATAGATAAAACAAAACTAAAATCTATATTGAAAGAATGCTTAGCCACTCAAGATATCCCTAGTGATTTTTTAACGGCCAAACATGTTAATGCGGCCTACCAACTAAAAGAGCAGGTACGCTCTTTGCTATCAGAACCATTGAGGCCTATCACCACAAAGTGTGCCCAAAACATTACGATCACAACAACAAAAACAGCTGTGCTGGCAGGGTTATTTAGACAAATACTGAAAATGATAGGGTTTAATATTAAAGGGTTGCAAGAAAAAAATCCTATAACAGGACAAAAATTAACTACATTTTTCATGCTACATACTCTTCTGAGTTCTCTTCTTAGTCTTATCCCTATTTTGATGGTTGTTCTGTCTCAAGAACTACCTACTCGAGCGGGGAAGCTGCTGAGAAAAACGGCAAGTCTTCTGAGCTATATTCCTCTAACTCGAGCAGGGAATCTTCTGAACAATGTAAATACTTTTGTCTCTTTTATGAATCCGCTTCGCTGGTCCTCTCAGCTAACACAAGGCATCATTGGAAAAGATTTATCAAATTTTTTCATGCGGCATAATTTTGTGCAGCAACTTATGCCAGATGCTATTCCAAATTTCTTCACAAGCATTCTGCCAACGTGGATAAGTCATAATGTAGGCGTTTTGAATAATGCGATTAGTTATATCAACCCCTTTGTTTGGGCTTCACAAGCCGTATCAAAATTCGTAGAACCTGCGGTTGAGTTTATCTTAGATGATGAAAATATTTTACCAATGGTTGCAGTGGCATCAGTACTGGCTGTGGTCGCTTATCGTAGACCAGAATTAAAATATCTCTACAACAAACTCAAAGATACCATTATTGAATACACAGGGGATACGGCTGCTGATTGGGATGAAGTCGAAGCGGCTTTTGCCTTACCAGAAGGTGACGCGACTTTATTGCTATCCGGGGGGGTAAGCTCAAGTCATGACGCAGCCCCTAATAGTTCTTATGTGGACTTAGGTCGCACTAATGGCCGACACCTAAGAAAAGGATAAACTGCTTTATGACTGTTGTAATAATATTAGATTAGCTTTCGAGAAACGCGTTCGGTTAAGCGGCAGAATATTTCATAAGAAATTGTATTGCCGCTTTTTGCGATAACTTCTATAGGCAAATTCTGCCCCCATAGCGTCACCTTATCGCCAATGGCAATATCTGTCATATGCGAGACATCCGCAGTCAACATATCCATAGAGGGACGTCCAACTGTCTTGCAAATTTTATCATTGATTAAAACAGGCGTTCCCGTTTGTGCATGCCAAGGATACCCATCCCCATAACCAATAGAGACGACTGCGACTTTAGATTTGGTCTGAGCTTTCCAGGTACCCCCATAGCCTACAGTCTGTCCTGGTGCAACAGATTGTATTGCAATGACTTCAGCAAACAGCTGCATGACAGGCTTTAAGTTTAGATGGCTGCTAGATTGATTCATAACAGGCGAAGCGCCATATAACATCAAACCAGGACGAACCCAATCTTGATGGCTGTTAGGCCAAGCCATAATACCAGCGGAATTAGCTAATGATTTCTGTAAACGGTTATGTTCAGTCAGACCCATTAACATCGCATTGAATTGATTGATTTGCTTTTTTGTCATATCACAATCTAGATCATCTGCTTGCGGGAAATGCGTCATCACGCCTTGCAAATCAACAGCTTTTATTTTTTTAAGCTGTTGGTACACTGCCAAAAAATCATCAGGATGGAAACCCAAGCGATTCATTCCCGTGTTCACTTTTAGCCAAACAGGAACGGGCTTCTCAAACTGTGAATCCTGTAATGCTTTCATTTGTTCAAAATTATGAATGACAGTTGTCAGCTGGCAGTCCTGAAGTAAATCTAAAGCATCACTTTGAAAAAAACCCTCCATTAAAAAAATGGGATTGGTCAGACCCGCTTGTCTTAAAACCAAAGCTTCGTCCATAGATGCGACCCCAAAGGCATCTGCCTCTTTTAGCGCTTTGGCCACATAGACCAAGCCATGTCCATAAGCGTTGGCTTTCAACATGGCTAATATTTTGCTCTTTGGCGCATATGCTCGGACCACTTGGTAGTTATGCTGCAAGGCCTGCAGATTTATCTCTGCCCAGGCTCTACGCATCGTAGCCTTGCCCCATATCTGGCATCATCGCCTCCGCCATATGGTTTTCAAATTTTGTAAATTGCCCCAGGAAAGTTAACCGTACTGTTCCAATCGGCCCATTACGATGTTTACCAATAATGATTTCAGCTGTCCCTTTATCTGGTGTATCTTCGTTATAAACTTCATCTCTATAAATAAAGACAATCAGATCGGCGTCCTGCTCAATCGCACCTGACTCTCGCAAGTCCGACATAATAGGGCGTTTGTTGGGACGTTGTTCTAAAGATCGGTTTAGCTGGGACAAAGCAATCACCGGAACTTTTAACTCTTTCGCTAAGGCTTTTAAAGAACGAGAAATTTCAGATATTTCTGCCGTTCTATTTTCACCTTGTTGACTTCCTCGCATCAGCTGTAAATAATCGATAACAATTAAGCCAAGATCTGGGTTTTCTTTTGCAACACGACGTGCACGTGCTCTCAGTTCCATAGGGGTTAACGCTGCTGAGTCATCAATGAATATCTTAGTTTTACTCAACAAGCTCACAGCAGATGAAACACGCTGCCAATCTTGATCATTTAGATTGCCCGTTCTAAGTTTATTTTGATCCAATCGCCCTAATGAAGAAAGCAATCTCAACGCAATTGCTTCGTTCGGCATCTCCATACTAAAAACCAATACGGCTTTTTCGCCTTTTAATGCTGCATGCTCTGCAATATTCATCCCTAAAACTGTTTTGCCCATAGATGGGCGACCCGCAACAATGACCAAGTCACCCGCCTGTAATCCACTGGTCATATTATCCAAGTCTGTAAACCCTGTCGGCACACCGATAATAGCCCCTTTGTTCTGTGCCCGTATTTCTATGTTGTCAATCGTTGTTGCCATCACTTGGCTCAGAGCTTCTGGTCCTGCGCCTTTAGATTTTCTCTCCGCAATCTCAAATACTTTTTTTTCCGCGTCATCTAATATTTCAATACTAGATCGTCCCTGCGTATTAAAAGCACTATCCGTAATATCACTACCGACTTCGATTAACTCTCGCAATATTCCTCGTTCGCCAATGATATCGGCATAAGCCACAATATTCGCAGCAGTAGGTGTGTTTTTCGCTAGCTCCCCTAAATAACTTAACCCCCCGGCAGATTCCAGCGTTTCATTTTTTTGCAGCACTTCTGAAACAGTAATTACATCTAATGGTTGTGAGTCTACTTTCAATTTCACCATTGCATTAAAAATTAAACGATGATCTTTTCGATAAAATTGTTCAGCCTGCAATTGATCTGCCACTCTATCCCAAGCTTTGTCATCCAGCATTAATCCACCCAAGACAGCTTGCTCGGCCTCAATAGAATGGGGCGGTAATTTAAGTTTATTATGCTCGTTACTTGAATTATGAGTAAGTTGATTTTCTTGTAGCACAGCTAAGCCTCTTGATTCTGGCAAGTATTTTTGAATTTAAGGAGGGGAAGTTTTTCTCCCTACCTAAAATTATACAAGGTCGGTAGGGAGAAAAGATACGAATAAGTTAGTACTTATTTTTTCTCAGCTGTAACGCTCACTTTTGCATGAGCAACGACTTCAGCATGCAACTGCACATCAACATCATAGTCACCTACCTCACGTATAGCACCGTTAGGTAATCTGATTTCTTGACGACCAATTTCTACGTTCTTTGCTGCAAATGCTTTCACGAGCTCTGCTGTGCCAATAGAACCATATAGCTTCCCTTCGTCTGAAGTGCGCATTTCAATAGTCAAATGCACGCTGTTCACTTCAGCTGCTTTTTCTTGTGCTTGTTGTAGCTTTGTTGCTGCATTTTTTTCTAATTCTGCGCGACGAGCTTCAAATTTAGCCAAATTATCTTTAGTTGCTGGTGCCGCTTTACCTTTTGGAATCAAAAAGTTTCGGCCGTAACCATTAGCAACTTGGACTTTATTTCCAAATTTACCTAAGTTACGAACATTTTCAAGTAGAATTACTTCCATTACAAACCCCTTATCAATTTAGTATACGTGCTTGAATTGTAAGAGCGGTACTATCAACTTTTTAGACGAGGCCAAAAGTACCGCACACGATGCAATCCAACAAGCTCTCGTTTTAGTGTCTGTCGCAATAAGGAATCAATGCGAGGAACCGAGCGTATTTAATTTCTCTAGCCAATGCGTGTTGATGAATGTTTTTAACACCCGTAATACGACTAGGCACAATTTTTCCGGTTTCAGTAATGTACTTACGTAAAAAACGAAAGTTTTTATAATCTATGAATTTTACAGGTATTTTATTAGAAGAAAACGGACAATATTTTCTTTTATTACCATGAACTCGATTAGGTCTTCCCGCCATAATATTTCCCCTTATGCAGTTTCTTCTCTTTTGTTTTCTTTTTCATCTTCTGGACATAACATTGCAGAAATATCCGTAACGGCTTCATCACGCTTAATAAACAAGTTACGTAAAATCGCATCGTTATAACGAAAAGCATGTTTTAATTCATTTAATAGCTCTACGCTACATTCTACGTTAAGCAAAATATAGTGGGCTTTATGAACTTTCTTAATGGGATAGGCGAGTTGTCTTCTGCCCCAATCTTCAAAACGGTGAATCGCACCTTTGGCCTCTTCAACCATGGTTCGATAGCGCTCGATCATAGCTGGCACTTGCTCACTTTGATCAGGGTGAACTAATAAAACGACTTCATAATGACGCATGAAATGCTCCTCATGGATTACTAGCGCTCCGATGCTAAAAATAAGTTTAGCGACTAAAGCGCAAGGAGAGTTAATTAACAAACTTCTGCTGATTTAAGCAGACCACGAAGAATAAAGGATTTATTAGGGGAATACAATAGCCGCCGTCCTGGCAGCTAAGATATAGTCAAATCACATAAGCAAAATTAAGTACATTACTTATTTTTCCCCACTTTTCTACTTGAAGGGGCATTATTTTCATCATTATCGACCAAAGTGGCAGCGGCGAGCATGGCTTCACCAAACTTTCCCTGCACTTCGTCCAGGTATTCTTGAGCCTCTTGCCATCCAAACTTTTTGGCGGAGACATCATCACCCTCTTTCATTGCTGCTTTCATTCGCTCATTAGCATCAGCGGATATGCCCTTCTGTGCCAAAATTTTGTCTTGCAAAACTTCGCAAAAAGCATACATTCGACCATCCCTATTACCTTCTTGCATAATCTCAGCCTTTATCTTTTGTAAACCCATCACAAGATATTCTGCTTTAATATCATCGTCTCCTTTGGCGAGTTCATTTGCTGTTTTAAATAATTCTGAAATCTCTTCAGCTTGCCTTTCTCGCTTGCTCTGTTTAAAGCTAAAGGGTTGCGATAAATAAGCAACCCAGCCCCCTGAGTCCGTACTTTTATATTTTTGATATAAATTTTGGCCACTTTGTTTAGCTTGACTTGCAATAAAGTCCTCTAATATTGTCTTATGGCGTTCATCATTACCTGCTCCGACAGGGGTATCAGGCGCCACGGACATTTGTTGCTCAACAGACATAGATAAAGAGTCTGAATCTTTTTCTTGTGCTTTCGGGTCGCCAACAACGCCAGGTAAAACAACAGCACTCGTCTGCTCCACAACTCGACCTTCAAGGCGAGCTTGATAATGACGTTGTTGTTGCGCTTGTGCCTCTTTTAATTGAGCTTGAAGCGCCTCTAGTTCTGACGGTTTTACCTCATCTATGACCATCGATTTAACAGCGGATAAGTGCTTTCCTTTTTCAGCTCTTAAGGCTAATGCCTCTTTACTCGGCTCATAACTTTTCTTTTTATCACTTAAAACAACCGCTGCCTTTTTCATTTTTTGAGCTAATAGCTGCTTTTCAACATCCGCACTTTTCAACCCCATGGCTTGTTCTTTTTTCTGATCCGTCACTTTATCGGCATCTACTTTAAGTTTTGCTTTTAAGAAAGTAGGGTTGTTCATCATGGCATCTTGCTGCGTCTCTACTTTCTTGGGTACAACACTTTGTGATTTTTTACCCGTGCCACTTGTTTTTTTCAAACTTTTCCCTTCTTTGATGCCGTCGAGTAACCCACCAGCTTGTCCTCTGCTTTTTTGTACCTTTGGTGGTGGAGGCGGAGGTGGGGGACCGGCGCTTTGATTAATGGGAGGTGGCGAGGGTGGACTTGCACTCGCTTTAGTCGGTGGCGGCGGAGGCGGGGGTGGTGGATTTGCACCTATATTAGTAGGCGGGGGTGGAGGCGGAGGTGGTGCATCTGTTGAGACAGCCCCCCCAGACTTCACAACCTCACTCTGCTGTGGAACAACTGCTTCTTTAGCCGGCAAGGGTATTTCTTTTTTAGCCTCTGCAATTTGTGTTAATAATTGAGCACGCTCAATAGCAGGACCTTGTAAAGCGATCACTCGTTCTTGCTCTGCATCTAGCGCTCTGAGCACTTGAATAGTATCTTCAAAGTCCAATAAATATTGGATACTGCTGCTATTTGCGGCCTCCAATTCTGCTAATTTTCTTTGCAAAGCTGCTAAATCCCGAAAATTTCTAGTACCGCCTTGACGGTGATCTCGATCGGCGATTTCTTTTGCAGACGCAATTTCTTCAGCCGTAACCGTTTTTTTGGCTCTTGTTAAGCTTGGCGCTTGTGTTTTCCCTAATGCCCTGTCACGCTTTTGCTGTGCTAATTTTTCTTCTATGCTTAATCCACCTGTCTCTCCTGACCGCTTTAATGCTTGCCCTAGCTCTCCCATCATATTGGCAGGGGAGGCTTCTGACTTTTTATCCTGTTGCATCTCTTTTGGTTGGGTCTTTGAGCCAGCTTTCTTTTTCTTTAATTTACTAAGTGCTATTTGCTCTGCTAGGGTCATTTTCCCTGCATTGGAGCCAACACTAGGAGGAGTAGGCGGTGATGGTGGGCCTCCCCCCATCATAGGTGGTGGCGGAGGTGAAGGAGGGCTTCCCTCTTGAGTCATCTCTGACACCGGGATTGTAATATTCACTTTCTTTAACGTAGCAGCATTCCCTTCAATGACTTCCTGCTGCCGAGCAGTTTTACTGGTTAAGTGGCTCTGCTCTTTACTTTGTATGCTTTGTAATCCCTTTATCATATTAACGAATAATTGTGCTTCAGCAACTCGCTGCTCGTACATTTCAATTAATGCGACACATTCTTGTTTATGTGCTTCTGCTTTTTCTTTGTATAAAGCCTGCATGGCTGCAATTTCTGAGCCTTTTCTTGCGCTCGCAATAGCCTCTTGTATTTCTTTGTCAGAGGGATATACAATTTGTGGTGAATGGTCTTCTTTATTAGGTACTTCTGGAAAATCTCTTGTTTCCGCCAAAGTTCTTAGTTCTTGCGCAAACACTATATTCATCTTTGTAAACTCTTGAACCAAGTCACTTTCTACGCCGCTTCTCATTGCCTCAATATAAGCGCCAACCTCAGACTTTTTTATTAAACCTTTTTCAACATAAAGCTGAAAAATACTAGGGTCGATGTTCCATCCTTTTAATACATCCTGGGCCTCAGCTGACACCATTCTTTTAAATTTGGCGTTATATTGACCATCTTCTGTTTGTTCTTCTGGAATATCAGATACTTGACTGGACTTTATAAATTTAGGCATAGCTACACTTATCTTCTTTTGTATTGGTATATAACAGAAGACAAAAACATAAGCTGAAAGTTCAAATTTTTTGATGGAGATGCATGGGTTTGAGAACACGATATATCACAATGTGTCTACAATAAGCAGGCGTTAGCGCCATTAATAGGTTTATGTTGTGTGGTTAGCGGCGCGAATATTTTTTCCATTTTTGAATGGGGGCAAAACACTATGCCCCCATTCACAGTGGTCATTATGAGATAAAGAATAGCGAGTAGGCTCAACCCCGCTGACGAGCCACTTCACTGATGCAAATGCCTGTGGCAACTGAAACGTTCAGGCTGGCAGTATGTCCTGAAAGCGGAATCGTGACAAATTCATCACAGTTTTTTTGTGTGAGAGATTTTAAACCTTTTTGTTCGTTGCCCATGACCAATGCAATAGAACGCTTTAAGTCACATTGATAAAGCGTTTGGGGTGCGTCCATCATCGTACCTACGACCCAAATGCCATTGGATTTTAATATTTCTATACTACGAGCCAAATTGGCAACTTGATAAATAGCCAAGCCTAATTCTGCACCACAAGCAATTTTTCGTACAGTGGGTGTTATCCCTACTGAATTGGATTTGGGTAAAATAAGGCCTTGCACACCAAATGCTTCAGCACTTCGAATAATCGCACCCAAATTATGCGGATCTTGGATGCCATCTAAGATTAAATAAAACCCAGGTTTATGGCCCTCGGCTATGTGAGATAAATCGTGTTTCAAATGCGTTTCTGATTTTACTTCAACAGATTTAATCTCTAATAATATGCCTTGATGAGATTGCTCTTGCGTTTTCTTATCCAAGACTTTTTTGGATACTGTTTGAACTGGAATACCCAGATTTTTGGCATCTTGGATAATTTCATTCAATCGACTTGAAGGGGCTTGCTGAACCCACAACTGCAAAATATTCTCTGGTGCATGCGACATCATGCTCACGCAAGCATGCACCCCAAAAACGATATCAGTCATACTGCGCCTTATTTTTATGCTTTGGCTTTTTCTTCTTTTTTCGTTTCTTTTTATTTTTTGATTGCTTCGTTGTGGTTGCCGCTTTGCCTTTATCAAGCAATTCAAAGTCTATTTTTTTATCTTCCATATCCACTCGAACCACTTTAACCTTCACTTCTTGACCCAGTTGATAGGTTTGTCTGGAATGCTCGCCTATCATTAAATGTTTAACCGGATCATAATGAAAATATTCATGCCCTAGTTGACTCACATGAATCAGACCTTCAATGTAGATATCTTTTAATTCGATAAATAGTCCAAATGCCGTAACCCCTGATACAACCCCTTCAAAATCTTCCCCAACTTTATCCTGCATATAGTGGCATTTTAATGCGAAAGTGGCATCCCGCGAAGCATCATCGCTACGACGCTCTGTGACAGATAACTTCTCTCCCAGCTCTTCCAATGCTTCCATTGAATAAATATCTTTTTCTTTCTCTGCAATAATCGCCGCAATAATACGATGAATAATCAAATCTGGATAACGTCGAATAGGGGACGTGAAGTGTACATATTGCGGGTACGCTAGGCCAAAATGTCCAACATTTTTTTCACGATATTGCGCTTGGCTAAGTGATCTTAACACCATCGTTTCAATCACATGTCTATCGGGTCGTTCTTTTGCTTGATATAGTATATCTGCGTATGCAGACGCTTCAGGTTTATCTTGATTACCTTTCAAGCTCATTCCTAGCTCGCTTAAAAACGCTTTGAGTTGGGTAAGCTTTTTCGCAGGCGGATCGTCATGCACTCTAAATAAGCCTGGCTTCTTATGGCGCAAAATTAATCTGGCGGCACATACATTTGCTGCCAACATACATTCTTCAATCACTTTGTGTGCGTCATTACGATACACCGGTATGATTTTGTCTATTTTCCCATCATCATTAAATAAAATTAAATTATCAACTGTCTCTAAATCTAAAGCCCCCCGCTTTCGACGTTGCGCGCTTAAGACTTCATACGCCTCTCGTAATGCCATAATATTAGGCAAAACATCAGCATATTGCTCTGTTAGCTTCACATCACCATCATATATTTTAGCGACCTTGTTATAGGTTAACCTTGCATGAGACTTAATAACGGCTTTGGTGAATTTAGATCGTGTTACTTTACCGTCTTTGCTGACTGTCATATGACAAACCAGGGTCAAGCGCTCTTCATCTGGTTTTAATGAACACAGTTGGTTAGACAAGCCTTCTGGCAACATAGGCACGACACGATTAGGAAAATACGTTGAATTCCCGCGACGTTTGGCTTCTTTATCTAAAGGTGTATTCGGCTTAACATAATGTCCAACATCGGCAATTGCAACAGAAACCTTCCAGCCTGTTTTTGTCGGCTGGCAATATACGGCATCATCAAAATCTTTGGCATCTTCGCCATCTATGGTAATAAAGGGTACATCAATTAAATCTTCCCGATTACGCTTACTTTGTGGCGTTATTTTTTTAGGGAATTCATTGGAAAGTTTCTCAACCGCTTTTGGCCATGTATTCGGTATATTAAATTTTTTGATGGCCATATCAATTTCAATACCAGGAGAGGCATAATCCCCTAAAACTTCTAATACCTGGCCCACAAAACCTTCATAGGCTTGTTCTTGCACATCTCTGGATAACTTGACAACAACAATGTCATCTGTTTTGGCTTTACCCGTTTGATCTTTTGGAATCGTAATATGTTGAAAAATATTTTTTTCTAATGGTACGACTCTATAAATATTACGTTCTTTATAAAAACGTCCCACCACCGTTTTCTCTTGCGCTTCTACTATTTCTATAATACGCCCAAAGCTTTCGTCACTGTCGGCAATATTTCTCACCTTGACTTTAACTCTATCCCCCTCAAAACACCCTCTCAAGGTACCGGGCAAAAGCGGGATTTTACGTTGCGCATCGGTAATACAATACACTTCTCGCTCTTTAAAGAAATGCAATTCCCCTTCTAATTCTTCTTCTGATTCAACCGGCACAAAACCTGTTCTCAGCTTAACCAGCTGTCCATCTCGAATCATCGCTTTCAGCCTACGCCGCAACCCTTCAATCAAATCAGGATCGTCTAGCTCAAAATGCGAAATTAGATGCTTCATTTTGCGTGGTTGTGAAAAAGACTTGATAGTTGTCAGAATAAACTCTCGGCTTGGCACCGGTGTTTCATAAGTTTCTAACTCACGATCAAAGTTGGGATCTTTAGATATTTGTTTATTTTTATTCATAATGGCAGTTTAACTGCACTCTCCTAGAATTAATCCAGCAGCTTTTTGACCCATAGTGTCTCTTCTCTATCTGGTCCAGTGGAAACGATGGCGATTTTGACGCCGACTAATTCTTCCAATCGCTGCAAATATTGTTTTGCTTTCTCTGGTAATGCGGCCCATTGCTGCACACCTTTAGTAGATGCCTGCCAGCCAGGTAATGTTTCATAAACTGGCTCACACAGCTCAAGTGCGTCTGCATGATTAGGGGGAGTCGCACGATGCTCACCCAAGTATTGATAGCCAGTGCAAATTTTTATCTCAGCAAGATGATCTAATACATCTAATTTTGTCATGGCTAATGCTGTAAAACCATTAATATTAGCACAATGCTTTGCCATTACGGCATCAAACCAACCACAGCGCCTTGGACGCCCCGTTGTTGCACCAAATTCCTGGCCTTGTTTTTGAATGCTAGCCCCCACCTCTTCTGTTAGCTCCGTGGGAAAAGGCCCACTACCCACACGAGTACAGTAGACTTTCGTTACCCCTAAAATCTCATCTAATACTCTAGGTGAAATACCACAGCTAGCAGGCACCCCCCCAGCACTGGTATGTGAAGAGGTCACATATGGGTATGTGCCATGATCTATATCTAATAGTGTTCCCTGAGCGCCTTCAAATAAAATCTGCTCATCCGCATCCAACGCTTGATGCAATAATGGTGTCGTCTCACAAACTAATCCCGCGAACCGCTCTTGGGCTAGCTCAACTTCTTTTTGTACATCTTCGAAACGAACTGTATCAACTTTGTAGTAATGCTCTAACATGAAATTATAATAAGCTAAAATTTCTTTAATTTCTGATAAAATATCTTTGCTTGCAAATAACTCACCTATCTTAAAAGCTCGGCGAGCAACCTTATCTTCATAGCAAGGTCCAATCCCTCTCTGAGTCGTTCCAATTTTATTTTTAGCCTGCTCTCGGGCTTTATCAATAGCAATATGATACGGCAACAACAAAGTCGCTTGATCAGAAAGTAATAAGCGTTTAGTGACAGGGACACCTTTAGAAATGAGCTCGTCCATTTCTGTTACCAATGCTTGTGGAGAAACCACCATGCCCGGTGCCAAAATAGCCATGACATTGTCGTGCAAAATACCCGAAGGAATCAAATGCAATATGGTTTTTTCACCATTAATGACCAAAGTATGGCCTGCATTATGCCCCCCTTGAAAGCGCACAACATATTTTGAGCTGTGCGCAATGAGATCAACTATTTTGCCCTTTCCTTCATCGCCCCATTGACTTCCTAAAACAACAATTCGCTTACTCATGATTCAAGAACCTTAGGTTGTATCAAACGACCGAACAAGAATTAACAAAAAAGCACCCAGCAACATACTCACCAAACCCATGATGCGTAAAGTTTTATCGGGTTGCTCTACTATAATTTTGAGGTATTGTCGCCATTTGTCAGGTTTTATAAAGGGCATTATACCTTCAAACACCAAAAGCAAAGCGACAGCCGCAAAAAGATCATTCCACATGATTTCTACCACCCAAAGCGATAAGCTCTAGCAAAAAATAACGGGTGCAAAGCACCCGAAAAGCATTAACCATGACGCCTACCCATTTGAAGAGGGTGCATTAGGAATGGGTAACTTGGATTTTAGATTTTCGCCTCGGAAATACTTGAAGAAATCATCATCTGGCTTGATAACCAACATATCACTGTTACCTTTGAATGTCTCACGATAAGCCTCTAAACGCCTATAGAACTGATAGAATTCAGCATCTTGCTTATAAGCATCCGCATAAATTTTGGCCGCCTCAGCATCGCCGCTACCTCTAAGCACCAATGCCTTCTCTGTGGCCCTGGCTCTAATCACATTAGAGTCTTTATGCGCTGTCGCCACAATTTCTTGAGCCTGTCTTTGTCCTGTCGTACGTCTCTCTGCCGCCAATTTTTGAATATTAGTCTGCATCCGTGTGACCACTTTCTCCAAAATACTATCAGGCAAATCGATACGAACCACACGAGCATCAATAATCTCAACACCCAATGTTCTTGCGGTCTCATTTGCTGCGTCTTGAATGGTATCCATCAATATATCTCGGCCTTCCCATACAAGATCATCGATTTTTCGTTTCGCGACTTCTGTTCGTAAAACCTCATCTAACTGCTCTTTAATTTTACGATCCGCATTGAGAATCGTGCCACTCGCGTTATAGAATTTTTTGAAGTTGCTAATGCGCCATTTGGTGAATAAGCTCACAATCAAAAACTCATTTTCACGCGTGGGCATTCTGGCATCACTTAATTCCGTGTTTTGAATGCGCTTATCCATATAGTTTATCTGATCAATAAAAGGCACCTTAATATGCAAGCCAGGGCCAAATACAGTCACATCACCATTAGGCTCTGATATCAATTGCCCCAAACGCGTAATAATCACCCGTTGTGTTTCTTGTACGGTGTATAAGCTCAAGCTCCCCACCAGAACAAAGACTATCAGTAAAGTCAAAAATAAAGTCTTCATCGCATTCATTAAGATGTTCCTCCTCGAGTCGGCCTAGATGAGCTAGAGTAAGTCGGTCGCGTATTCGCGCGAGCAGAGTTATACGCACTCGGTATAGCGGGCGTCTCAGATACGGATGCTGGTGGTTGATAAATTGCAGTTGAGTCATAAGCCTTTTCAGCTACCTTAGAGCCGACAATCTTATCTAGTGGAATGTAAACAAGATTATTCCCATTATCCACATCCATAAGAACTTTATTGCTATTAGAGTACACCTCTTGCATGGTTTCTATAAACAACCTGTCTCGCGTAATATCAGGAGCCGCACGGTATTCAGGTAACATTTCTAAAAACTTTTGAGCATAACCCTTGGCCTCTAAAATTTTACTGGCTTTATAACCTTCCGCCGCCTGAATAATCGCTGCTGAATCACCTTCTGAGCGGTTAATCAGTTTTACTTTTTCTGCTTGTGCTTGGTTAATATATTTTTCCTGATCTTGTCTCGCAGCATTAGCATCATCATATGCTTCTTGAACCTGTCCCTCAGGCACCGTCGTTCTACGCAAGTTAGCTCGCGTAATTTTAATGCCGGTTTGATAATCACTCAAAATACCTTGAACTTGATCTTTTATATATAACGAAGCATCTGTACGACCTTCGGTCATAATGCCATCTAATGTGGCTCGGCCTACACCCGAACGTAATGCACTGCGCATCGCCAGGGTTAATGTTTTTAGCGGATCGGAAACGTTAAACAAAAATGCCTCAGGATTATCGATACGATATTGAATAGCGATTTCAGCCTGAGCAATATTTTTGTCCTTAGTTAACATATGTGCCGAGAATGTTTCTGTATGAATTTTCTCAACATTAACAACTTGCTTATGCTCAATAATAGGAGCAAGCCAATGTGGGCCGGGGCCTGTTGTCTCAATATAACGGCCAAAACGTGTCACTGCAGCTTTCTCGGGAGGATCGACAATATAGATACCACTAACAACATATACCGCTATCAGAATAAAGCCGATTAAACCAAATCCTAAAAACCCTGGCTTAACGGTTTTACCCCTGGGATGCTGGAAGCCATTACCTCCCCCTTCACCGCCGCCAAACATCTTTCTGAGTTTGTTTTGAAACTGGCTAAGTGCTTCATCAAGATCTGGTGGCCCATCACCTTGATTTCCCCAGGGATCTTTTCTTTTTCCCTTATCATCCCGTTCTGGATCGTTCCAAGACATGTAAAACCCCTTATGTTTTAATCTCAAATCTTAAATTTAAACTATGATAGCAGCCCAGTTTATCACCCGACTTTACTAAAATAAAAACACTATGTTTTGCCCAATCGCCCTTCCAAGCTCGCATATTCTTGACACAACTGACTCCATTTTTTGTTGGTTATCTTAATCTCTATAGCCCAACCACCTTCTGACAACTCCTTTTCTTGTAAAACCGCATGAGCCTCATAAAACAAAGCTCTCATTTTACCCTCGTTTGCGGCAAGTTGTATCCACCCAGTGGCCATTTCTTGGCTTAAAACAATCTGAATTGCCTCAATTAATGGCTTAAAGCCTTCTTGGGTTAAGGCAGACACCCAAACTTTGTGCTGGAACTGCCCCAACCGCACATCAAACTCATGTGCCTCTTTCTCATCTGTAGATAGTAAATCAGATTTATTAAAAACCATAATTTGTGGCAGGGTATCTGCTCCAATTTCACTCAACACTAAGTTAACTTGGTGAATGTATTCTTTCTGCTCTTCATCATTCGCATCAACTACGTGAATCAACAATGAGGACTGACTGACTTCTTCCAATGTGGCTCTGAATGAATCTATTAAACTATGGGGTAGCTGTCTAATGAATCCAACTGTATCTGCTAAAATAATCTTGCCCACGCCAATCAAGTCTAAAGAGCGTAAAGTCGGATCCAAGGTCGCAAACAGACGATTTGCAGAAAAAACATCTGAGCCAGTTAGAGCGTTAAATAAGGTTGATTTACCCGCATTGGTATAACCCACTAAAGAAACTGTCGGAATAGAACGCCTTGTTCTTGCTCGACGACTCTGAGCTCTTCTGCTCTTAACTTTATCCAAGCGTGTTTTTAAAAGTTGAATACGGTCACGAATTAAACGTCGATCCGACTCGAGCTGGGTCTCTCCTGGCCCTCTTAAACCTATCCCCCCCTTTTGCCTCTCCAAATGCGTCCAACCTCTAACCAATCGAGTGGAAAGATGCTCTAGCTGTGCTAGTTCTACCTGTAATTTACCCTCAAACGTCCTGGCACGCTGGGCAAAAATATCAAGTATCAAACCTGTTCGAGACAACACCCGACATTTTAAGGCCTTCTCAACGTTGCGCTCTTGGGCGGGACTCAGTTCATGATTAAAAATAACTAAATCTGCTGCTTCTCCAGCGACAATAGCTTGCAACTCTTCTAACTTGCCTTTACCAATAAAATATTTGGGATCAGGCATTTTTCGCGAACCCAATAGATCGGCAACAGGTTCGGCACCTGCCGCCAACGTAAGCTCTTTAAATTCTTTTATATGGGAGGATTCATCTAGACGCGGAAAGGTAATATTAACCAAAACCGCCCTTTCACCTGCTTTTGGGCGCTCAAACAACCGACTGACTCCTGTGGAGTTTCAATTTAAATACAAAACTAAAATAAAAAATAGTCATTTAGCACAATTCCCTTTTATTAAAATCTAGGGACGAGCTACACAATTAAAAATAAAAAAGCTAAAGTTTGAAGGCATTATACATATTTCTACAAACTTTAGCTCAAATGATAGAACTATCAAAAATGAGGGCTTCAATTTCTGGTGAATGACTATGTATTGCCAGGGTTAAAATCATCTTCCTCTTGGTTGGGCATCGCAATTTTGCCACTAATATTTCTTGATGGCACAACTGTAGAAATGGCATGTTTATATACCATTTGACTGACGCTATTCTTAAGCAGAACTACAAATTGGTCAAACGACTCAACTTGCCCTTGAAGCTTAATTCCGTTTACTAAATATATTGCAACTGGCACCTTTTCTTTGCGTAAAGCATTTAAGAAAGGGTCTTGTAGTGATTGCCCCTTTGCCATGAAGCCTCTCCTTGTTGTTATTTTTAAATTTTGGCTTAGGAACGAGCTATACTCATCCCCTAATTGAGTCTCCCGTAAGATTTTTAACACTACACCAATCTTAAGAACACACCCTTAGTATATCTTACCATGCATATTTATAATAAAAAATGGTCACTTTTATGTACTATACCAGCAGATATTAACCTTATTTACGTCTAACGAGCACTAAGTGTTGTCTATCTCAGTTTCTCCCATAAATTCATATATACTCATTTGTTCGCCAACAATTTCCCCTAATTTTAGTTTTTTAGGGTAGCGAAATAGACTATTAAGAATAATACCGGACCATTCATTAAGGCTTCTATTATAAAAATCAATCTCTTGGTTTAAGATCATTTGAGTATTTTTAATTTGGTAGGTGGTAACGTATAAGTTTTTTAATTTTCTATAGTATTGCTTATCACCAGATAGCGTTGTGTTCTGCCATGTATACTGGGCTATTTTGGGTGTCAATACACTTACGGCTAAGTGCCGAGTAACAAAAACCTGATTTGTAGCCGCATTCATTAGTATCTCGTTACCCACAACGTCTTGAGGTAATGATTGATAATTTTGCATTAAGGTATTGAGTAATTTTTTTTCGTGGGGGGCCTTTTGCTGAATATACTTGATAATCTCAAGAAAAAAATCTTGCCGTCTTTCAAGACTAAAAGACAGGCTCGCCCAAGAGGCATCTATACGTTCATTCGCGACTTGTACTTTTGCTCGCCAACTACCAACAAACAAAACCAACATCAAAATAGCGAAAATAACACTTGCTACTATTTTTGCTTGCCGTTTTCTTTCTCTGGAAAACATATTTGTCATCATATTGGTCAGTATCACTTAGCGTGTATATAAATATATTAATAATAAACCTACATCTAAAGATAGGCAAAATAATATTTTAGTAATTAGTCAACTGGCAACCTTTTATCCCTTGAGCATAAACTTGATAACCGCTAATATGCCACGCAATTAATCAGCATCAAGTAAACTCCATGCCAGTTCAAAGTCATCACGCCCAGCACCAACCACAGACACAAACGACTACTTTCTTGTGTATTTCAGCTATATATATTTCAACACTTTGCGTAATGAACTTGCTTAATATTACCCGATTTATTTCTTTTGATATGAATATTGGCAGTACAACTCTCCTGTTTTCAATCCCCATTGGAATGTTACCTTACCCACTAACTTTTCTTTGTACCGATGTCGTCGCTGAATGTTACGGCAAAAAAGCTGCGAATAAATTGGTGACTACAGGCCTAATTGCCAATGTTTGGATGCTATTTTTACTTTGGTCACTTGGCTGGCTCCAGCCTCCAAACTCTGACCTGATAGTGCCAAATGATGACTCCAATTATGCTTTTTATTTTATACGCTTATTATCTATGACAGCCATTATCAGCTCTATGCTAGCGTATCTTGTTGCCCAATACCTAGATGTTTTTTTATTCCACACGTTAAAAAAATTAACAAAGAACAAACATTTATGGCTCAGGAATAATGTTTCAACCATGGTAAGCCAGCTTGTGGACACAGTGATTGTTTTAACTTGCACTTATTTTATGACAAAGCATATGGTCTGGGATCAACCTAACTCACCTGCAGCCTCTATTCAAATGGTGATTCTGACGAGTTATTTATTTAAGTGCGCAATTGCATTGCTAGATACGATTCCATGTTATTTCTTTGTGTGGTTGATCAGGCGGCAACAAAATAGTTAAGTATTTTCTATTATTTGTGAAACCGTAGTCAGGTTATGTTTGTCTTGAAAATCAAGGTTTTGAATATCAGCCCAACCCCTGAGCCAAGTTAATTGTCGCTTGGCAAGTTGTCGTGTTGCCACAATCGCTTTAAAACGCATTTCATCATAATCTATTTCATTTTGTAAATAAGACCATACTTGCCTATAACCGACTGAGCGCATACTTGGCAAATTTTCATGCAGTTTATATTTATTTCTCAAGCCAATGACTTCGTCCACCAAGCCCTCAGCTAACATTTGATCAAAGCGCCTTTCTATGCGCTGATGCAAAACCAATCGCTCTGCCTCAGCAGGAATCAAGGCAAAACTCTTAAACTTAAATAATGGCTTTGCTGTAGTGTCGGATTTACTTTGGGACAAATGCCATGACATAGGTTTTTGGGTTAAAGAATAAACTTCTAGTGCTCTTTGAACCCTTTGCTTGTCGTTTGGATCTAAGCGCTGAGCCGTAATGGGATCGACTGCTTGTAGCTTTTCATACATTTTTGGCCAGCCAATTTGATGCGCTAAATCTTCTAACTCTTTGCGTACAGCAGGGTCAGAATGAGGCAAGTCATGCAATCCTTCTATTAGCGCCTTAAAATATAACATCGTGCCACCCACCAAAAGCGGTATGTTGCCACGCTGAAAAATATCCTCGATTAAGTGCCTCGTTTGCTTAACAAATTCTGCTGCACTATATGCTTGGTCAGGAGATAGTATATTAATAAGATGGTGAGGGTAGTCTTTAAGTTGCTCTACACTCAGCTTCCCAGAACCAATATTTAGATCAGCATAAATTTGTGTTGAATCTACACTTATTAGCTCTATAGGCAAGCTTTGACTTAACTGAATGCCTAACTCTGTCTTGCCGGAGGCCGTTGGCCCCATTAAACAAAATACTGTGCTACACAATGGATTATACTTATTCTAAATATTCTGAGACATATAAAGTGAGTATGCTAGCGAACAGAGCTTTTAAAATCAAGCATTAACACTGTAAATCGCCCCAGCTAAAAGCAAGGTTATGATAAATAATGACAAATAATACAAAAGACATAATAGAACAAGCAAATAAACTCTTTAAAAAAAGGCACTACCAACAAGTTATCGATCTCTTGCTGCCTGTTATACCTAAAATGAAAAGTGGCAATACAAAACGGATTTTAACTACCGTTTTAGCAAAATCCTATTATAAAAATGAAAATACCGATATTGCGCTAGAATATTTTGTCCAGCTAATAGCAGAGCACCCCAAAGAATCTCAATATTTTTATTTGGCTGGAATTTGCGAGATGTCCCTAAACCACCATCCACAAGCTCAATCATATTTCAAGCGATGTTTGGCGCTCAATCCGGGACAATCAAACTGCCAGCTCAATATCGCCGCCTCCTATAGACATACCAATCAGCCAGAACAGGCCATACCTTATTATAATGAATTACGACATAACCCAGATTATGCATCGCGTGCTTTCAGAAACTTAGCCATGTGTCAAAAGTATGATTCTCTAGATCAACCTGATATCAAAGCGATATTCGAATTATTACAAGAAGGGGAGTTAACATCTGAACAACGATCACATCTCTATTTTGCACTAGGCAAAATATATAAAGATTGTAATATGCACTCATATGCTTTTGAGTCATATACTTATGGCAACCAGCTTAAAAATAAATCCCATGCATTCAACCACACAGATTACTCAAAAAAAATAGATAATCTGAAAAAAATTTTTTCAGATATAACCTATCCGAAACCCAAACAAAAAAGCGAATCAGCGCTCACATTTATCATTGGGATACCCAGGGGCGGCAAAACATTACTCGAAAAAACTTTATTACTTTCTAATCAAGCTTTTGCATTAGAAGAATTTGCCGCTTTAGATAAATTAGTATATCAATACACAAACAATAAACCTTTTCAGTTCTCTTCTGAGCTACAAAGCCATATACAATCAAAAAAATTTGGTAAAAAATTATACCAAGATTTTATCGGAAAAATTCAGCAACGAACCCAAGAAAACTTTCAGGCTTATGTTGATACAACCCCGTGTAATTTCCGCTATATGGGCTACATCCTATTAATGTGTCCCAATGCCAAGTTTATTCACACTTATAGAAACCCTTTAGACCATATTTTTGTCGCTTATACCAAGTATTTTGCCTCGGGCAATTTTTGGGCCTTTAACATAGAAAATATTGTGCATTATTACTGTGAATATAGAAGAATCATGGCATTCTGGGAAAAGAGCCTACCCACGAAAATTAAAACCATTATTTATGAAGATTTAATTAAAAACCCAGAACCCATTGCACGAGCGTTATTTGAGTTCGTAGGAATAGAGGTGCCAAATAATTTATCTGTAGCCCTCAACACATTAAATATTCATGATAAAGAAATCAACATTCATCAGCAGTATCCAGAATTTATGGAAGCAATTGCGCCGTTTATGGCACAACTGCAACCCTATATGCCCAAATAAGCTATTTACTTTTCCCAAGACCAAATCCATTAGGACGCGGCATTTCTTTCATATCGGATATTTTTTCAAGCTCGTCTGCAGTTAGCGGTACTTGCTGCGCATCTGCATTTTCTTGTGCTTCAGAGAACAACTTTAACGCTTCAGAGATCCCGAGAGGCAAATAGGCTTTCATTGCCGTATTATGCCTAAATAACGAATGGGTCATGCTCGTTTCTTCGGGTGGACTTTGCTTTAACATTGTCGCCAACTTACTGAGATCAGCTTGTCCTAATCCGACAAGGTCCATCTCAGGAAATCTTGAACTATCCGTTAGCCCCTGCTTTGCTAGCATACCCTTTCTACGATCTTGCAATAAACGCCAATCAACCCTTAACCGCAAAAATTGCATGCCTGCTCTCATTTCATCGGACAACCAACTTTGTGTTTGAGACATAGGTGTTAGCTTAGCTATTAGTGTTTGATAAAGGTCTGAATCCATAATCTCTTTTAGCTTCTGCTGAACTGGCCGCAATGCTTCATCAAACTGGAGATGTGTCGGAATAGGGAGTCCTTCCGCAACCATATGAATATTGTATGACTCTAGCTCTAACCATTCTTGCGAACACAATAATATTTGACGTATATCCTGCGCAACGTTTCTGGCTCTATTTTGCCATGCTGCATCCATCCCGCCATTAAGCCATTGTTGAAAATTCCAGTAAGGTTTATCAATAAAATGAAACTTTAATCCTGGAGAATAACTAGCGACACTGGAAAGTCCAAGTTTCTGAGCATTCTTTATAAGCTCTTCCGATGACTGCTGAATATTTCTATCCACGACTAGACCAATAGCATAATTGATATACAACGAATCTGCTACCGCTCTTATCTGTAGCGCTTCATTTCTACTATCTAAAAATTTATGTGTGAGATTTAAAAACTGTCGTGTTTGTATTATTAAACTTTGTAATTCTGATCTTTCAATCCCCATGGTACATCCTTATATTTTTATTATTTTATTCATTGAGGGTCAGCTAGATTTCTTGACTATGAGCTGTTTTTTTCAACACTCAAAGATCTGGTGTTATCATAATTCACTTAGAATATGACTGCAATGAAGAGACCTGTTCTTTATGAACCCTCAACCAGGGGCCTAATTTTCCTGTGCTGACCCATAGTTTGATCATCTGAGTCAGTACAGTTTTTGGGATTTTTTCTAAACTCGATAAGTTTGCCAGCACATAGATATCAGCACTCTTTTCAGCAGTCTCTAATACGGAAATATTTCGAGGCGTCATAAAAAAGGGTATATGGGTTACCACAACCGAGTCAGTATATAATTGAAATGCAAACCCCATTTTTTCCAAGCAAGCCACTTCAGAGGTAAATATACTAGGGATATATTTAAATACATGTGGAATCAATAACGGCACTTGTAGATCATGACTTTCAGCCTGATTGACATATTGCTCTAATAGCCTGGTAGCTGCCCGCGCCAAGTCTACAATCACCAAGTCATTTGATAATTCAACTAAAAAATAACGCTGCAATGACTCTATTGGCGCCTCTTCTTTTTGATATAGCAACTCAGGCATGGGTTTGTGTGAATATTGCGGGCTATTTCTTTGTTTTGGAAATGCGGTTGGGGCACTTTGGGTTGATAAACCAATAGAGGATCTTGCAACAGACCGTTCTTCAGGCCAAAATATCTCACCTGTTTCTTTAGAGATTTCTTCTCCTCCATCAAAAACCCGCACCGTCTCATTGGGACTTCGATGCGCCAACAAAACATCTTTAATACACTTTTCAATAAAATCATGCACTGTGGTTGCTTGCTGAAAACGCACCTCATGCTTAGTCGGGTGCACATTGACATCAACACAATCAGCTGCAACATCTAAAAATAATATATAACTAGGATACTGTCCTTCGAGCCCAGATAAATTTTGTTGAAAAGCCTGTTTTATCGCATGCGAAATTAGTTTGTCTTTTACCGCTCGATGATTTAAGAAAAAATATTGTTGATCTGCATATCGTCTGGCCGCAGGCAAAAGACCGACCCAGCCTTTTAAAGTCATATTATCGTAAGGTACTTCTATATAATGTGAGTTTTCTAAAAATTCCGCATTACAAATAGATTTAATACGTCCCGTCATATTTTTTAAAGTATCAACTTTAACAAATGACTTATGCCTTTTACCATTATGTTTAATGACAAATCCAATATCAGGATGACTTAAGACGAACTTTTTAAATACATCGTAAAGATGGTGCCATTCTGTTTTGGCACTTTTTAAAAACTTACGTCTGGCAGGTACATTGAAAAATAAATCTCGTAATTCAATGCTAGTCCCAATGGGATGTGAACATGAGCTTAGCTCATCTGTGCTCTCTTGTTCTGGTACACTATAGCCAATATTCAGTGTCCAGGCTTGCTGAGCCCCTTTAGCATGTGAAGATATTTTCATCTTGGCGATACTACTCATACTGGCTAATGCTTCCCCACGAAATCCTAGCGTCCCAATGGAAAACAAATCTTTCGTTTGCTGGATCTTGCTTGTCGCGTGCCGTAAAACTGCCAGCGCTAAATCTTCTTTGACAATACCACAACCATTATCTCTTACACGAATGAGTCCCATTCCCCCATTATCAATGTCCACTTCAATATGAGAAGCCCCTGCATCGATGCTATTTTCAATGAGCTCTTTTAAAACAGAGGCTGGACGCTCAATCACTTCGCCTGCGGCTATCTGGTTCGCGACATGCTTAGGCAACGTTTTAATACGATTTGAATGAGACATATTTTTGATAACTTCTTTATTTGGATGGTAATTGTAATACTTGCCCAATACGAATAATATCGGATTTTAATTTATTTTCTGATTTGATAGCTTCCACAGTTGTTTTATATTGTAATGCTAACTGCTCTAATGAATCCCCACTGCGCACTTTATGCGTTTGAACAAATGAGGGCGCAGGTAAATATTGATGTATTGGGTGCCCTTTAGAGCTGACATATCCTTTAATCCCCTCTAACATAGCTTGCGCTAGCTTTTCTTTATGAAAAGGCTTAGATAAATTGCGCTCCCCTTGGGGGTTAGAAATAAAACCCAACTCCACTAAGATAGAGGGAATATCGGGAGACTTTAAAACGACAAACCCAGCTTGTTGCACCTTTTTCTTATGTAAATTTGTCACTTTGGCTAAACTCGCTAACACTTCGTTCCCCAAATCATAGCTTGCTGCTTTACTGGCTGACTGAGATAAATCTAATAGTACTTGGGCTAATATATCTCCTTTACCATCCAAGCTAACACCACCAATTAAATCAGCTCGATTTTCACTCTCTGCTAACCAACGTGCCGCCTCACTACTTTCTCCTTTTTCAGACAAAATATAAACCGATGCGCCAGTGGCTTTGGGATCTTTGAACGAATCTGCATGTACAGAAACAAACAAATCCGCACCTTGTCTACGCGCATAAGAAATTCGATCTCGCAACTTGATGTAGTAATCCCCTTTTCGAACTAAAAAAGCTCTCATGCCTGGGGTCTGATTCACTTTCTGCTCTAAAATCTTGGCCACACTAAAAACAATATCTTTTTCACGCGTTTTATATTTTTTTCCAATAGCGCCTGGATCTTCGCCGCCATGCCCTGGATCAATTGCCACTAAATAATCTCGATTTCTAAAACCACCGCTCGTCGTATCCAGTTGTGAGACCACATCTGCTTTTCTAGACTTAAAGGGTAGATCTACAACCAATCGATGTCCATACGTTTGGTTTGGTGCCAAAACAAATGTTTTAGGTTTTACAGCATCATTCAAATCTAAGACTATCCTAAGATCATTTTTATTTCGCAGGCCATAGCGCAACTTCTTGATATTAGAATGTGTGAGTGATGGTTTTTTATCTGCAGACCACTTAGCCTCATGCAAATCAATGACCACACGATTAGGATTTTTTAGGGTAAAAACTTTATAGTTCGGAGTACCTGAAATATCAAAAACAACACGAATGCTATCAGGTGAATCCCACACCCGCGCATCATGTATCTCTGTTTTTGCATTTAAAATGCTGATATATCCCAATAATAGAATATAACTAAAAACTAAGATGCTTGTTTTAAGATAACCCTTGTACAATATCTTGACCTATGTTGCTGGTTGGTTTCAGTGTAACAATACGAAGCTCATTCTCAAATGCAATGCCAACATCTATATCAGGAATAAATAAAGCCGCTTTATCTTTAATTGGCCATTCAACTAAAAAATAAGCATCATCATCAATCAAATCTCTCAGTCCTATCTCTTCTAATGCGGCCGGCTCCGATACGCGATATAAATCTAGGTGATAAATATCCACATTATCCAAATTATAAGGCTCTATTAAAGTATAGGTCGGAGATTTCACATGGCCAGTATAGGGCACCGATCTTAAAAAACCTCTCACGAATGTCGTCTTACCCGCCCCCAAACTACCTTGCAAAAATATAACGGCTCGCCGGTGCGCGCTAGACTTTAAGCTTTGATAAAGCTGGGCTGCCAAATTTTGCATTTGAATTTCTGTCTCAACTTTGATTCTAAGCTCTGTCATTTTGCAACGCCACCTGTTTGAGTGTAGGAAGGCTCTTGGTTGCTGGGATTTAACAAAGAACGAATATGCAATAGTAAATCACTGGCCAGCATGCCCCGTGGTCCAAAAGTCTGCTCCAACCACCCTGCCTCACGGTGCACACTCACCCCTAACTGCGCAGCATGGCTAGTGGTTAGCCCTTGTCCTAAAAGGCCACCAATTAATCCTGCCAAAATATCACCTGTGCCACCTGTCGCTAATGCTGGCACTTTACCCTCTACTACAAACATAACGCCCTCTGCATCTAAAATAATAGTGCTGGCACCTTTTAGTACAATAGTACCGCCATATTTATTTTGTAATGCTTGTACGGTCTGAACACGATTTGATTCACAGTGCGCAATGGACTGATTTAATAAGCGTGCAGCCTCGCCCGGATGTGGCGTTAATATCCAATTTTTTCGTTTTTCGGGCGCTTTGGCTAACAAATTCAAAGCATCTGCATCTACAACCATAGGTATCTCTCGTTTTAGAGCCATCTCTAGACATTGTCTCGACCACGCAGTTTGTCCCAACCCGGGCCCAACCACCAACGCATCTGCTTGAGTTATGACTGAAGATAAGCTGTTGGGATCCTCTGGGGCGTAACACATTAACTCCGCTGTGCCTCGCGCCATTAAGGCAATGCTTTCAGGTGCGACACAAGTTGAAACCAATCCTGCCCCTGCTCTGAGCGCCGCCTCTCCCGATAAACAAACGGCACCACAGTGATGGGCAAGACCACCGCCCATAATCATCACTCGGCCATTCTGCCCCTTATGCTGGGTGTACTGAATCTGGGGTAAAATTTGCAATACATCAGGATAAGAAATTAATTGTGCAATAGATTTTACCTCTTGATATGCTTTGGCTGGCACATTCAGTGTATCCAGCGCCAGCTCCCCCACGTAATCTAGTGCGGCACCTATCAACAACCCTATTTTTAAGCCTATAAAACTAACGGTGGCATCAGCTTTGACTGCAGAACCAAGCACGGCCCCAGTATTACCATCAATACCTGTTGGAATATCAACGGCACACACAGGAATATTTATCTGATTAATCTTGGTTATAACTGAGAGTACACTTTCATGAAGCGGGGCCTGTATCCCGGTTCCCAACATCGCATCCACAATTAAATCCACAGTTTCAATGCCAGTATGAAAAGTATTAATATCTGACACTATCCCTGCACTTGCCTCAAAATCATTTCGAGCTTGTTGCGCTGTTTTGGTAGAGGGTTGTTTATTGGCTATTGCGTAGACTTTGACACTTATTCCCTGCTTTTTTAATAATCTAGCAATGACATAGCCATCACCACCATTATTGCCACTCCCACAAACAATAGCGATGGTTTTGACATCAGGCCATTTTTTCAAGACAAACTGCAGTACCGCCTGCCCTGCCAAGCACATCAAATCGTACCCTGGCGTATTGTATTTGTGAATAGCCAAATTATCTATTTGTTTAACACTATCGGAAGTGTATAGCGGTGAGGTATATAGTGCTTGTGGCAAAATAGGCACCTTAGTTTTCTGAGTGGTCAGATTCAAGTTTGAAAAAATGTTCACGATAATACCGCAGCTCTTCTATAGACTCTACAATATCATCCATAGCCAAATGTGCGCCTTTTTTCAGGAACCCTTTGGCAACATCAGGCGCCCAAATCTTTGCCAGCTCTTTTACTGAGCTGACATCCAAATTGCGATAATGGAAAAAACCTTCTAATTTTGGCATCCATGTATACAGAAAACGGCGATCCTGACAAATTGTATTACCACACATGGGTGAAACGCCGGGTTTCACATGCTGCTGCAAAAATTCTAGCGTTTGTGCTTCAGCTTGCTCTAAACTAATTTTGCTATCTTGAATTCTTTTAACCAAACCAGATTTAGTATGTTGGGTCTGACACCATTCCCCCATTTTGGCTAAAACATCATCAGGTTGATAGATAGCGATGCTAGGGCCCTGTGCAACAACCTCAAGGTTGCCGTCTGTCACAATACAAGCAATTTCAATAATATGGTCATTTTGTGGATCTAACCCAGTCATTTCTAAATCAATCCAGATTAATCTTTCTTGCTTCACATTCATTTAGTTTCCTAATTTTAAAAATATTTTTATTGGTTAGCTCACTTTATTCCCATTTGTAAGGCTAAATTGAGTATAATGCGCTTAACCCTATAATATTGAATAATACTGAAGTATGTCTAAGCATCCAACAATACCTGATACTAATACTGATAATACACAAGAAGGCCTGCTCATAGCTCACTTTGGGCAATATCTGATTGTAGAAGATCAACAAGGTGTGTTCCATAATTGTGCGGCCCGAAAAAAGTTAGGCAGCCTAGTTACAGGTGATCGCGTTTTATGGCAATCACTTCCCGACAACGCAGGGGTTATCACTGCTCTACTCCCCAGAAAATCTGTTATTACCCGCTTCAACAAAAAACTAAAACAAAAGCCTATTATAGCCAATGTTGAACAACTGATTATTGTTGTTGGGCTAAAACCTAGTATCAGCCAAACCACGATAGACCGATATCTAATCATTGCTGAATATTTTAATTTAAAACCAATCTTGGTCGTTAACAAGTGGGATCTCGCAAAAGAGCCAGAGTTCACAGCCAACCTAGATTATATTAATCAATATCAATCAGTTGTAGACTCTATCGTCCATGTCAGCACAAAAAGTGGTTTTGGATTGGATGATTTACTTTTGTCCATGCAAAACAAAACAACCTTATTTGCTGGGCAATCTGGCGTTGGAAAATCCTCACTAATTAGCCACTTTATTCCCAATCTCAAATTACAAACAAATGAGTTATCTAAAAATGGCAACTTAGGCAAACATACAACCAGTGCATCACAATTATATCACTTGCCTGAAGGGGGAGATGTTATTGACTCTCCGGGCATTAGGCAGTTTTATTTAACACACTTAGATAAAGCCGCAATTCAAGAGGGCTTTCCAGAGTTTAAATCTTTCACTGAGCAATGCCAGTTTAGAAATTGCCAGCATTTACACGAGCCCGTATGTGGCATCCATCAAGCAATAGAAAAAGGCTTGGTTCAACAATTTAGATTAGATAACTTCCATGCCCTACTTGCAGAGCATGAAGAAGAAAATAGGTAGTAGGAAGCGTCTAACAATAATTTTTAGGTTTCCCAACTTATCATGGCTGTCCTGATAGTTTTAGGTTTCCCAACTTATCATGGCTGTCCTGATAGTTTTTCCGATGAACAAAGTGAATCAGGTTCCCTCTCCCAATACTGGGAGAGGATGGTTTGCTAAGCGGAAGCGCAGTAAACCGGGTGAGGGTTACTGGTTAACCCACTAATTAAATCAACCCTCACCAGGGCTTTGCCCGTCCTCTCCCATTATTGGGAGAGGAGTCAATTCTCTTCGTTCATAATGAAAACATAATTAATTTGGTTTTATCTTTAGGTTTCCCAACTTATCATGGCTGTCGCGTTAGTTCAGATTACTTACCTTGTCAGGGGTAACTTGCCAAGGGTGCCCAGTAATCTTTTAGAATCCACCAAAGTACAAATTAGCAGCTACGTAACCTAATGCAAAAGCGCCTGTTTGAGCGAGAGGAACAGAAACTTTTTGAAAACCTTGTGGATTCTTAGGTAGATGAGGGGCTAGGAGATAGGAACTGGCATAACTGGCAAGGCCGGTCCATTGGGATTGAGACAACTGAACATTGTCAAACCAACTTTCTTTTTGTGGCTGCACCTGCTCTTCACCAGCACCAGTGACACAAGATATTTCATTCAAGGCTAATAATCTCACAACTTTTTCCTCTAATTTATTTAGTTTGTTACTTAGATATGTCGAAACATACAGGTGATTTAGTTGAATGTCAAATAAATAGCTATAACTTACCTAATAAAGTGTAGCCTCACCTTTTAAGTAATTTATTTCAGGGCCGTGCCCGTTTGTTTATGTTTCTCAACTTATCAGGGGCATCCTCTTAATTCTGAATATTTATCTTGGATGTCTCGCTAATTTTTTATAAAATAGCCTAACTAGTAGTTCTAGGTTATTTGGATAATTAATACATGAAGCGCCCTTTTGAAGTATCTCGCCAATATTTTGTGCCACAACATGGCTTGTCTTGCCTAGCAGGTTACCTGGCTAGCTCGCAAATTTCATGGCTGAAAAACTTTCTGATTAAATATTTTATCAACCACTATGCGGTGAACATGGCTGAAGCGATTGAAAGCGATCCATTTGCCTACAAAAGTTTTAACGACTTCTTTACTCGGACATTAAAAAAAAATGCAAGAACCATCGAGTCCGATCCACTAACCATCGTATCGCCCGCGGATGGTACTTTGTACCAACAGGGTAAAATTGAGAACAGCACTTTATTAAAAGCAAAAAATCAAACCTACAATGTCAATTCATTATTAGGCTATAAAGATGAACATAGCCAAAATTTTGAAAATGGATATTATCATTGCATTTATCTAGCACCACATAACTATCATCGTGTACACATGCCTGCCGATGGTAAACTACTCAAAATGCGTTATGTGCCTGGGCGCTTGTTTTCGGTAAATAAGACAACTGCGGAACATGTAGATCAACTGTTTGCCCGAAACGAACGTTTGGTATGCTTCTTTGAAGGACCTATGGGCAAGTTTGTGGTGGTATTAGTGGGCGCCATGATTGTCAGTGGTATTTCAACCCCTTGGGCAGGCAAAGTTGCCCCAATGAATCAACGAAAAATTACAGAAGTCGATTATACAAATAATCCTATTTTCTTAAAAAAAGGCGAAGAAATGGGATGCTTCTCTTTAGGCTCAACCGCGATTACTTTATTTGATCGTGAAGTTATGCCAGATGAACGCTTAGAAGCTGATAAAGAAGTATGGATGGGCGAAAGCTTAGGCCGTTATTAAAATACAAATAAGGGGGCTTAAACATGCTCCCAACCAAAACTCAACACTTCTTTAATATGTCCAGCTCCCAGCTTGATCATCAATAATCTATCAACCCCCAAGGCAACGCCACTCATCACACCTAAACCAGACTCTAAAGCTGAAATGAGTTTGTTGTCGATGGGCAATTCTGGCAAGTTATTTGTTTGCCGAACTTGATTGCAATGAATAAAGCGCTTCTTTTGTTCCGTCGCATCAGTCAATTCAAAATAACCATTAGCTAACTCGTATCCTTGATAATAAACTTCAAAACGAGCAGCCACTTCACCATGCTCATCATGAGGCACTAATTTTGAAAGTTGTGCACAAGCCTTTGGAAAGTTTTTCACCACAATCAACTCATTTGGATTAAATTGGCTTTCTATTGCATACATGAAAATCCATTCCAACCAACCAACAGCATCTAAATCTGGTAAGTTGTCTCCCCCGATCTTGCGGGATTTGGTATAGTCTGCTAGTTGTGCTTGGGTTGCCGTATGCGGATTGATACCTAAATCAGAAAATAAATCGGCATAATCCAAAATAGTCGGCTTGGGCGTGTCTAAAATATTAGCCATTAAATCTGACACTTCAGTGATTAACTGCAAGTGATCCCATTCAGGTCTATACCACTCCAAAATAGTAAATTCGGGGTTATGATTTGGCCCATACTCTTCTTGCCTAAACGCTTTGCCTAGATAATAAATTGCACCCAGCCCATTATGCGTATGCGTCGCTAACAACCGCTTCATGGCAAATTCGGGAGAGGTTTGTAAAAAATAATCTTTCCTTGTTTGGTCTTGGCTCTTAAACGCTGCAATAAAGGGGTCATTGTTAACCCCCTGCATTAAAAGTGGCGTATCGACTTCAAGCACCTGACGACCTGAGAAAAAATCTCGAATGTCTTTTAATAACTTCGCGCGTGCTCTTAGAGCCTGAACTGTAGAGTCTGATTGCCAATTCATTCTTTGGCTCTAGAAACATACTCCCCAGTACGTGTGTCTACTTTGATCAGCTCGCCAATTTGTATGAATAGTGGCACCCGAACTTGGGCCCCAGTTTCCATTTCCGCCGCTTTACTACCGCCACCTGAGGTGTCTCCTTTTAGACCAGGATCGGTATCTTTCACAGCCAAACTAACAAAAGTAGGCGGCTCAATCAGTAATGGAGAACCATTCCACAGCGTGACCGTACACATATCTTGCTCTTTCAGCCATTTGACGCTTTCACTGGCAACTTGTGCATCTACCTCATGCTGCTCAAAACTTTCTGGATCCATAAAGTGCCACACAGTGCCATCTGTATAGAGATATTGCATTTCGGTATCGATTACATCGGCGGCTTCCACAGATTCACCCGATTTAAAAGTTTTCTCTAGTACCCGCCCTGTTTTTAAGTTACGATACTTAACACGGCTAAAAGCCTGACCTTTTCCGGGCTTCACGAAGGTATTTTCAACGATATTGCACGGATCACCATCTAACATGATTTTGAGACCACTGCGAAATTCATTTGTACTGACTGTTGCCATATTCCATCCTATGTTGAGATGTAAATCATAATCATAAAGTTTAAGTGCCATGAGTATAACGCAAAGCCCCAAAACTGAACAGTCAGAGCCTTGGCAACAAGCCCTAAAAAACTTAATTCGCTGTCCTAAGCAACTACTCCAACACTTAGATCTTTCGCTTAAGGATATACCCTGGCAAATTGACCCGCAATTTCCATTACGCGTCAGCTTAAGCTTCGCCAATAAAATACAAAAATCCGCCCCATATGACCCATTGCTACGGCAAGTGCTCAGCACCAAATCAGAAAGTTTGTTTTCCGACAAATTTGTTACCGATCCACTTCAAGAAGCGACAAAAAATCCGATTCCCGGCTTATTGCACAAATTTTCTAATCGAGTTTTGCTGACAGTCACTCAAGCTTGCCCTGTACATTGCCGATACTGTTTTAGGCGGCATTTCCCTTACTCTGAAAATAAACTTAATAAGGCGCATTGGCCCCAAATCAAACGCTATTTACAGGAGCATAAAAATATTCATGAGGTGGTGTTAAGTGGCGGCGATCCGTTAATGTTAACCGACGCACATCTTGCCAATTTAATGGGCTTACTGGAAGAGATTCCACATATTCAAATTATTCGCTTTCATACACGTATGCCGGTGATGATTCCAGAACGCATTAGTCCGAACCTAATTAAAATATTGCAACAAAGCACAAAAAAAATTGTATTGGTATATCATATAAATCATGCAAATGAGCTATGTGAAGATATTAAGGCAGGTGTGGCGAAGCTCAAAAATATTGGTTGTACTGTCTTGAATCAGAATGTCTTACTCAAAGGCGTGAATGATAATATTACTGACTTAACCAAATTATGTTGGTCATTATTTCAAGCGGATATTTTGCCTTACTATATACACTTATTAGATTCGGTTGCAGGCGCACAGCATTTTGATGTGCCATTAGAGCAAGCACTGAAGCTAGAACAAGCCTTGATGGCAGAGCTGCCTGGCTATTGCGTACCCAAATTTGTCAAAGAAATTCCCGGCAAGCCATCTAAAATATTAATTAAACAGCTTGCAAGAAAAAATTAGCTTAATGTAATTTCGACTTCACGCCTGTTTCAAGGACATATGCATCATGAGCCGTTAAAGCATCTGCTAAATCAGGAATGCTATCAGGATAATCACTTTTTATAGTGCTAATCATAGAGCTCAACATATCTCTGTGTTCAAGACCCAAAATACGAATCAATCCTTCAACGTCTTCTCGATGCAAAAGGTTAGGCTTATCACTATTAATATCACTTCTCAAGGTACCAGGAGAACCAGATTGGAAGCTGTTGGCATGAAATGCACTGCTCAATTTTCTATACAAACCATTTCGCATTTCATTATCTGTCACAGTAGAATGATTTTTCCAAAAATAATATTTTACCAGTGATTTCAACGTGCCTTCTAACGCATCTCTATCATTGTCTGACAGTGGTCCATCCATACCTTCATATTTTTTCATGATATTACGAAAGTGTTTAGTAAAATCTGCAAAGGCTGTTGTTTTACCAACCTCAGAACCTTCTAAATCACAATAAGTCGCTAAGTCTTTATAACGATCTGATACCTCAAGGGTAGCCGTAACAGGTTCTGAAACCTGAGTAGAACGATAATATAAATATATTCCCGCGGTCATCGCTAAGCCTAAACCCACTAACGCTAATTTACCATATTCAGCCGTAATATCTGATGGTATAATAGGATCGCCTGATTGTGATAGTGTTTGATCCGCTAGACGTAAAGCTTCTTCTAATTTAAACTTATTCTCGCATGCCTCTAGCATTACAACAGGATTATTAAAATGTTTGGCATATTCTGCACAAGCCTCACCCACTGTCGCACCAGCTTCTCTTGCTTGATTCAATCCAGTTAAAGCTTCTTGGTACATAGAGCTTGCGGTAGGCGGCGGTGTATACAGCCCAAATCCTTCTGATAATCCCCAAAAAACAGTGCTCGCTAATTCACCAACTTGTTCAAATATGCGCCATATACTCATAAAAATACCAAACCTTAAAACTGGTTAATAAATATTGTTAATTAGCTCAACATTATAAAGCGCTTCATTATGAAATTGTAAGCCGCCTGACTATACTGTGAGATAGGTGGTTCTTCTGCGAGATGAGCTGAGATTATTTTTACTGCATCTACACATAAATTTAACTTTTTTAAGTGTTTTGCCGATATGCTCAATATATTAGGACTCAACTCTCAATTTGAAGTTTAAGGCTGTTATGGGTTATCGAATAGGTCATTTAGGGCTCATTATCCCTGAAGCAACAACAGACTCAAGTCAAACTATTGATTTGGTGCAAGCAAAGGTTTGGCGCGATTCTTTGCATATACAAGATTTAAAAGCCAGCGTTCAATCAACAAATCAATTTCTAAAGAGTTTAGCGCAAGCACAGATACCCACATCCCAAAGATTAGAGATCTTAAACTTAACTCGTCCCATTGTTAGTTTTCTGTGTAGTACGATTGAAGGACTCAATCAAAAACACCCAATCAACGCTGAATCACAAGTCCAAGTTTTCCAAATAAAATTATCATTACAATTAGAATTATTTAATCAGTTTAAATTTTCCCTAGAACAAGCATTTAACGACCAGCTGACAAACAAATCGCTGCTGGCAAACCTAATTTTTGCCTGTTTACAGCAAAGCTGTAAACTTTTATTTTTTTGCTTTCAAGCACATCAGCCTGTGCCAAAATTTATTTGGCTGGAAACTCATAAATTATACGAATTGAGTGAAAAAGAAGGCTTCGGCAATCAAAATATGGAACCCATTCCCTATACCCATTCGCAATTTAAAAACTGTGAAGACTTATACAAACATATATTGATTTTTTCATTGACAAACCCATTACGCTTTCAAAAAGAAGAAATGTTAAAATTATATTATGCTATTGAAGCTTGGGCCCCTCTCCTTAAGCTACAGACGGCCACTCGTACGCCCCCCGCTTTATTTAAAGTTGACTTGTCGCAAGATGCGCCACCTCACTATACGGCACTGGATAATAACTCCGGTCAAAGCATATACTACTTGGACTTTGATAATATAATAAAGCGTATTGATATTTTATTAGCCCATACAGAAAATCCTGAAAAAAGGATCATACCGCCACTCGCGCCTCATGAGTCGACTCTTTGTCCAGATATCTTGCATACTTTATCTCACATATGGAAGCATTATGGACAAAGAAGCGTTCAAAGAATGAGTATGACTGGCGTCCGTACCGTTGCCGTGGGATTAAGAGCGATACATTGGCTGACAACCGAAGTACAAAAAGAAAGTGAGAAAAAACGCGATCTCAAAAAACAATCCTCCTCAAAAAATCATATAGAAGATGATATAGATGATGATATAGAAGAAATTATTTTAGATGCTTTTTCATTACCGCAAGATTTACAAGAACAACAGTTAACGAAAGCAACACCCAGCACAATACAATGTGACATTATTGATAGAAGTGAAAATGGCTATTGTTTGAAATGGGAATATAAGCACGGCCATCAGCTCAAAACGAATGAATTAATTGGCGTACTACAAGATGGTGATCCTGAAAATATTACTTGGAAAATTGCCATCGTAAGGTGGGTAAAAGAAACAGACGCCACACATAAACTGATTGGTCTTGAAACGCTAGCACGCCAAGTGTCCCCCATTTACTTACAACCTCGAGAAAAACAAAAAACACAAACAAATGCGCTGTTTGTTTCAGACATTTTAAATAAAAACATCCCATTCATGATTATTACACCAAAATTAATTTATGCTGCCGAGGATAGTTTAGAGGTCGTTGCGCTAGAGCAAAATTACGAAGCTCGCTTAATACAGGATTTAGAATTATCGCCTTTATATGCCATATGGGAAGCAGAAATAGACGGTGCAATATCTTCTGCTTTAGAATCGACACAAAACACGCCCCACATGACCATTTCAAAACCTGATAGTCATTAACTGTATACATTAATAGGTGCATGCACATCAAACATCAATGACTTTAGGAATAGTTTGCGCTAGACTGAATATTAAAGATTAAGAAATGAGAGAGATACCTATGGGAAGCTCCGGCCCAAAGCAAGATCCTGAACCAGATCCATATCAAATAAGCCCTGAGATCTCACAACAGATGAGCACAATCGTCCAAAAACTGGGAACCGTATTTAAAAGTGTTGATTCTATTGAAATTCTAAATGATTTGAACAGGGCAATTGCTAGCACCCCCCCTGCTGTGGCACCACACTTAAAAGAGCACCTGAAAAGTACCAAAGATGAAGGCTCTGCCTTGGACAACTTTATTCGTAAAACTTATGGTGATAAAGCCACGGAATATCCCGGCTTTCAAATACAGGTTGCCGCTAAAATGGCTTATGTGGCCAATTTGTCTCTACGGGCACTCATGAAATCAGAGCAATCGGGCTCTAACCCAGATATAGAAGGGCATCTACAACGTCTGCTCGCCATGCAAGGCATTCGAGATGAATTATCGGGGGACATCATGTTTGGCTTACAGGATTTTCCCAAAGATATAAGAGAACGGCTAAAAGCGGAGCCCCAAGGTAAAAATCCCGAGGGGAAAAATGAATTTAATGCTTATTGCGAGTTTTTAGGTTCTGACTCAAAATCCGCCTTAAAAGAGGCCATAGACATTCAAAAAATAAAGTCTCCAGAGGAAAGAAAATCAGAACTATCTGGAAAATATAAGGAACATCAACCGACAAGGCAAAAATTGGGTTGAATTTTTGCCTTTCTAATTTGCAAGAAAACCTTACTTTTCTTTTATACTCAGGGCAATCGCGGTTTGATAGCCCTTAGGTAATTTAACCCCAGATTTGCCCCGCTCCATTAAATAGTGATCTAGCTCTCTAGGCTTGAGTTTTAATTTACGGCTCTTAGTTTCAACCACTAATGTATCGGAGCGTGACAGTAAAACTTGCGCAACCATCTCTTCTTCTCCTGCACTAAACTTCTTCGCAGAAATATTCAAAATTTTGCTACCTTTGCCTTTGCTCATTTTTGCAATATCGTCTAAGTCTAAAACGCCTAATTTACCAGCAGAGGTTAAAAATGCAGCCCGCATCTTCATATTAGGAACCAGCTGAGGCGAAAAGACTTTTGCAGAATCAGATAATTTAACAATCGCCTTACCACTTTTGTTTTTCGTATCCAAGTCACCCACTGTCGCAATAAAACCATTTCCAGCACTAGTAGATAATAAAACGAAATCTTTCTCAGCGCCGGAAATCATACCCGCGATCATCGCGCCTGATGGCATTTTTAATTTGGCACTTAAAGGTTCACCAAAGCCTCTTGCAGAAGGAAAAGCATGTGCCATGAGACAATAACTGCGTCCAGTAGAGTCCAAGAAATATATTTTTGAGTTGGTCTTCGCTTTTATCTGCTGAAGATAATCATCTCCAGCTTTATAATTCAGTTCTTCGCCAACGACCTCATGTCCTTTAGCGCAACGGATCCAACCCTTATCGGATAATATCACCGTCACAGGCTCCGAAGGCAGCCTATCGACCACATCAATGACTTTGGCTTGCTCTCTAACAACAATTTTAGAGCGTCTTTTATCACCGTAGGTTTCAATATCTGCTGTTAATTCTTTTTTGATTAAAGTCTTCATCCGAGCACTAGAACCCAGTATTTTTTCCAAATAATCTTGTTCTTGGGCTAATTCTTTCTGTTCTGCTTTTATTTTATTTTCTTCTAGCTTAGCTAAATTTCGAAGTTTAATTTCTAAAATAGCTTCCGCTTGAATATCAGATAACTTAAAACGTTTCATTAACACCGCTTTAGGTTTGTCTTCTGTACGAATAATGTGAATCACTTCATCTAAATTCAGGAATGCCTTTAACAGTCCCTCTAGAATATGCAGCCTAGCTTTGACTTTCTCCAGACGATAATTCAAACGCTTTGTCACAACGTCGGTTCTAAATACTAACCACTCATTCAAAAAATCTAATAAACTTTTAACTTGGGGTTTACCATTTAAACCAATAACATTCATATTGACACGAATATTTTTTTCTAAATCTGTCGAGGCAAACAAATGTGAGATTAAGCCATCTTTATCTATTTTGTTGTTTTTAGGCACAATGACTAAACGTGTAGGGTGCTCATGATCTGACTCATCACGTAAATCTGCCACCATCGGTAATTTTTTAGATTGCATTTGTGCCGCGATTTGCTCTAAAACTTTGGCACCGGATACTTGATAAGGTAACGCGGTAATAACAATATCGTTATTTTTTTCAAATTTGATCTTCGCTCTTAATTTAAAAGTTCCATGGCCTTTTTGATATATTTCTTTGATTTCTGCTTTGGGCGTAATGATTTCAGCATCACTGGGAAAGTCAGGACCTGGAATGATTTTAAGCAGCTCACTCCATGTCAATTTGGGTGTATCCAGCAACGCAATACAAGCCTGAGCGACTTCTTTTAGGTTGTGAGGTGGGAAATCCGTTGCCATGCCGACGGCAATGCCTGTCGTGCCATTTAATAGTAAATTAGGAAGCCGTGCAGGCAAATTAACAGGCTCATCCATTGTCGCATCAAAGTTAGGACACCAATCTACCGTGCCTTGCCCTAGTTCAGAAAGCAATACTTCTGCGTATTTGGACAATCTTGCCTCAGTGTAACGCATGGCGGCAAATGATTTGGGATCATCTGGCGCTCCCCAGTTACCTTGCCCATCTACCAGCGGATAACGATAGGAAAACGTTTGAGCCATCAGAACCATGGCTTCATAGCATGCCGAATCACCGTGAGGATGATATTTACCTAATACATCACCGACTGTACGAGCTGATTTTTTAAATTTCTGTGTTGATTTTAAGCCCAGCTCTGACATCGCATAAACAATACGCCTTTGCACAGGTTTCAGTCCGTCACCAATATGCGGCAAAGCTCTGTCCATGATAACGTACATGGAGTATTCTAAATATGCTTTTTCCGTAAAAACATTGATGGGCTGCTGTTCTATATTTTCAATAATGGGGTGCTTTTGTTTTGCCATTTTACAACCTTTAAACCTGAACTTGGGCTAAATCGCCCTTATCTTCTAACCATGCACGACGATCGGCTGCCCGTTTTTTCGCCAATAACATATCCAACATTTGAGCGGCCTCATCACCACTCGGTAAAGACAATTGCAACAACCGCCTTGTATTCGGATCCATGGTTGTTTCTCTCAGCTGCATGGGGTTCATCTCCCCCAACCCTTTAAAACGTTGGATATTAATTTTGCCTTTTTTCTTTTCTGCTTCAAGGCGATCAATCGTACCTTGTTTTTCAGCTTCATCTAAAGCATAAAATACCTCTTTACCCATATCAATTCTAAATAAAGGCGGCATGGCCACATAAATATGACCCGATTCAACTAATTTTGGAAAGTGTTTTAAAAATAATGCACACAGCAATGTAGCAATATGTAAACCATCTGAGTCGGCATCCGCCAATATACATATTTTGCCATAACGTAATCGACTTAGGTTTTCCTCTCCAGGCTCTAACCCAATGGCTAAAGCAATATCGTGCACTTCTTGTGACGCGAGTACTTGGTTTGGATTTACTTCCCACGTATTCAGAATTTTACCGCGTAGTGGCATAACGGCTTGAAAAGTGCGATCTCGCGCCTGTTTTGCAGAGCCGCCCGCAGAGTCGCCTTCGACTAAAAATATTTCAGCACGTTCTGGATCTGAGGAGATACAATCTGCCAACTTACCTGGCAATTGTGGCCCTTGTACAATTCTTTTGCGAGATACTTTTTTACTGCTATTCACACGGCTATTGGCATTTTGAATGACAAATTGGGCTAATTGCTCACCTTCGGCAACATGTTGGTGCAACCATAAACTAAAAGCGTCTTTGGTCACGCCAGAGACAAATGCACTACACTGCCTTGATGACAGACGTTCTTTGGTTTGACCTGCAAATTGCGGGTCTTGCATTTTAATAGAGAGCACGTAATAACATTTTTCCCAGATATCTTCTGGGGATAGTTTTAAGCCACGTGGTAAAAGGTTTCGCTTTTCACAAAAATCACGCATCGCATCCAGCAAGCCCATTCTAAAGCCATTGACATGCGTTCCGCCCATTTGTGTTGGAATAAGATTGACATAACTTTCGGCAACACCTTCACCTGACTCTGGTAGCCAAACTACCGCCCAAGACGCTTCTTCTTGATTCGCTTGAAAAGCGCCACAGAACGGTTTTTCTGGCAACATAGTGGATTTTTCACATGTTTCCGTTAGATATGCCGCCATGCCATCAGCATAATGCCATGTTTGTGTTGAATCTTCTGCTTCATGGGTAAAGTGGACTGTCAGCCCTGGGCATAACACGGCTTTCGCTTTTAAAACATGGATTAATTTTGAAACTGAAAATTTAGCGGTATCAAAGTACTTTTCGTGAGGCCAAAAATGAATGGTTGTACCTGTCTCTTTCTTTTTACAAGCGCCTGTGGCTTTCAAGCTAGAGGCTTTGTCCCCATGTTTGAATTCCATATTATATATTTTGCCATTACGTTTTACCTCCACCATTAAGCGTTTTGATAAAGCATTAACAACAGAGACACCTACACCATGCAGCCCACCTGAAAACTGGTAGTCTTTATTAGAGAACTTAGCCCCCGCATGCAGGCGCGTCATGATTAACTCTATGCCACTGATTTTTTGGTCTTTATGTTTATCTACCGGCATACCACGCCCATCATCACTAACGGATACCGAGCCATCCTTATACAAAATCACCGAAATTTCGCTCGCATGACCTGCCAGGGCTTCATCGACACTGTTATCAATGACTTCTTGCGCGAGATGGTTTGGTCGCGTCGTATCAGTGTACATCCCAGGGCGCTTTTGCACCGGCTCTAACCCGCTTAATACTTCTATCGATTCGGCTGTATATTCTCTTTTTGCCATTTCTTCTCTCAGTTAACTAACCGTAATATTCTTCTAGTCTTATTCAGTTCTTTCATATTCTGAATTTGAGGGCTTCAGATAGTAGCATATTTTTCTCGCAACACATCATGATGATGCGTTAGCCACTGTACTGCGATAAGTGTTGATGCGCTAGTAACCACAGTATTGTGGAACGTCTGAAAATCTACCCAATCAAAAATATGCACTTTAATATCTTCATCCTCATCTGGCGAACAAGCCACTTTATCCGTTACTAACGAGATAATGCCACAATAGACAAAACTTTTTTCATTAAACCCGCCTGGGGTATTAAAAAACACACCAATAGGTAATAATGTTTTAATTTCAAAACCAGCCTCTTCTTTCGCTTCCCTCACAATAGCGTCTTCTGGGGTCTCTCCTTTATCGATCAAACCCGCGACAATTTCTATCATCCAAGGACTCGCCTGGCACTTTTTATTTATCAAACCAACTCTAACTTGCTCAACCAAAACAATTTTGTCTTGCTGTGGATCCCATAAGATCGCACAAGCCGCATCCTCTCTAAGCAACTGCTCTCTTTCTAACCAATCGCTCCAATCACCATTAAAACATTTATGTTTCATTGTAAGTTTTACAACCTGATAATGACCATCATATACTGTCTCGGCTGACTTTATTTTTATATCTTGATTATTGTAGGCAGGTGACCATAGTTCCATATTTATTCCTAATTGTATTCTGACTTTACGCTACTCTAGCTGGTTACTCCCGTTCAGAAAAGCCCCGGTTTGCAAGTAGAGTGCACGATTCTAAGCTTAAACTATGGTAGGATCTGCGGATTAATTTATCCGTTTAGTAGATATTTTTATAGGTTAGATGATGAACTTCAATGAAGCGCGCCAAAATATGGTCAGCCAACAAATTGAACCTTGGGCTGTCTCTCTCAGAGGTGTATTAGACGTTTTTACGGCTATCCCAAGAGAAATGTTTATCCCCCCTCAGTATGCCAATTTAGCTTATGCTGACATTAGTGTGCCTATATTAAATGGACAGACTATGCTGCCCCCAAAAATTATTGGACGAGCCCTACAAGCATTAGATATTCAACCACATGAATCAGTATTAGAAATTGGCACAGGTACCGGTTATGCCACAGCTTGCTTAGGTCGTTTAGCCCAGCAAGTCACTAGCATCGAAATATTGCCTGAACTAGTCAAAATAGCAAAATCTAATTTAGATAATACTCGTGAGAGTGGCAATATCGTTCTAGTAGAAGGCGATGGACTGGAAGGCTATGAGCCCCAAGCACCTTATGATGCTATATTGGTTACCGGAGCATTTCCTATGGGTGTTCCAAAATCATTACTATCCCAACTCAAAAAAAATGGTCGACTTTTTGCCTTTTGTGGCCAACCACCGGCTGTTCGAGCTATATTAATGACACAGAAAGAGGGCCCCATTGAAACAAAAGAACTATTTGAAACTGTGGTGCCGGCTCTCATCAACGCACCTCAACCCGAAAAATTTGTATTATAAAGCTGAGACCTAATTATGCGAACGCGTTATTTTATTACGACCCTGACATTGTTATTTTGTTTTAACAGCCATGCGGCTTTAGATTTAGAGCAAACTTATTTGCTTGCCTTGCAGAATGACCCTGAGTTGGCCGCACAAGCAAAAGCCCTCAAAGCCAATGAGCAAGCTCTCCCCATTGCTATTGCTCAAATGCTACCTGCTTTATCAGGCAGTTATACAACGACCTCAAACAGCAGCTCTATTCCCACTTTTGGCAAATATAACTCTAGAAGCTACGGCCTTAACTTAACGCAACCTATTTATCATCCACAGCACTGGGGAAAGGCCGCTCAAGCCTTACACCTCGAAAAGAAAGCCTATGCCATTTATCTAAAAAGCATTCAGGATCTTGTTATCCGAGTTGCAGAGCGTTATTTCGATGTTTTAGGCGCACAAGATGATTTAAAATTTGCCAAAGGACAACGCAAAGCCTTCGCCAGACAATTAGAACAAACCCAACAGCGTTTTGATGTGGGTTTAATACCCATTACTGACGTATATGACTCAAGAGCAAAACATGATGATGCTGTTGCTCAAGAAATCTCTGCGACCAATAAAGTCGCTGACAAATATGAGCAGCTAAGAGAAATCATTAAAATTCCCGTTGATGATATCGCCTCTTTTCCGAGAACCCAACCTTTGGCCTTAATCCCGCCTAATCCTAATAAGCAAGAAGATTGGGTGAGAGTCGCCCATACACAAAACTTGAGTGTTGCTGCAGCATATGAAAATACTTTGCAACTAAAATCTGTTATCCGAACTCAAGCCGCGGCTCATTTTCCAACTGTCGATGCCAATGTATCCATACAACGAAGCAAAGGCCTATTCCCTTTTGAAACCATTGATTCTAATTTTGCGGCCGGCCTCAAAGTTAACGTACCCATTTTTAGCGGCGGTGGCGTTATATTCAAGACAAAAGAAGCGAGAGCACGCTATGAAGAAGGCATGATGCAACTAGAAGGTGCTCAGCGTTTAGCAGACAGTGATACGCGCCAGTCTTTTAGGGGCGTTATGACCAGTATTGCAGAAGTCAAAGCACTAAATGAGGCGGTAAAATCCAATCAAAGTGCCTTAACAGCGACCCAAGCAGCCTATGAAGTTGGCACTCGTACAATTGTGGATGTCTTGGATTCAGAATCTCAACTTTTGCGTGTTGTTCGCGATCATTCTGTTTCACGATATAATTATTTATTACGGGGCCTGAGACTCAAGCGTGGAGCAGGCACTTTAACACAAGATGACTTATTTGCGGTCAATGCCATCATAACAGCAGAACATAAATAATATCCTCATTGAGCCAGCCCATGAAAGTACTGGCTCAATGAATTTTTTTAAATCATATACTTATCTAATAATGCCAAAAGCTCCTCTAAAGCGCCTTTATTATCGACTACCACCGCTTTAGCCCGCGCGCCCATCAACCGTCTATTATCGGGCTCTTTAATCAAATTCCACAAGTTGCTTTCTAAGGCCTTCGCATTATTAATAATCACAACCCCTTGTGCATCCGCGAGTTTCTCGCTAATTTCAATGAAATTAAACAAATGATTTCCTGTTAAAGTGGGTAACCCCAAAGCAGCAGGTTCTAATAAATTATGGCCACCAATGGGCTCTAAACTTCCCCCGACAAAAGCAATATCACTCGCCGCATAAAATAGCATCATTTCACCCATGCTATCTCCCAGGAATATATCCACCTCATTTGTTACCGACTGTTTTTCACTGCGGCGAACAACATGCAGTTTATTCTCTTGGCATAATTGCGCAACTCGATTAAAACGATCTGGATGTCTAGGCACTAACAACAACAATAACGCAGGACATTTTTTTTTCAGGTTTTGATACACGTCTAAAATTAAAGCTTCTTCCCCTTCGTGGGTACTCGCCGCAATCCAAACTAATCTTTGTATCCCTAACTGCTCTCGGAGTGCTTGTCCATCTTTTTGTAAATAATTAGGTAACTCAAAATCGAATTTAATGTTTCCGGTATTAATAACGCCTTCTGGGCTAAAACCTAATGCTCGAAAACGATTGGCATCCAACTCACTTTGCGCCGCAACCTGCTTAATAGGCTGAACCATTCTTTGCATAGTTTTCCCTAACCAAGCATAACGTTTTGCAGACAAGGGTGATAACCGGCCATTCGCAATCGTAATGGGTATTTCTCTTTTTTCACAAGCACATAGTAAGTTTGGCCAAATTTCTGTTTCCATAACGACCAGTGCTTTTGGTTTGACTCGGGAAAAAAATAACCAATAGGAAAATGGAAAATCATAAGGCATAAAACAATGATGAACGCGTTTTCCCAGCATATCTTTAAATGCCACTTGCACACGCTCAGAACCCGTTGGCGTGGTAGTCGTCACTAATATCGAAATATCTGGGTATCGTGCCAGCATTTTTTTGACCAATGGTACCGCTGATATAGCCTCACCTACAGAGACTGCATGAACCCACACCAAATTATCCAATGGCGGAAAAGGTACAATTCCAATTCGCTCCAGCCAACGCTGCCGATAAATAGGCAGTTTAAAGCCTTTAATCCATAACTTTAAAAAAATCACAGGCAAAAGCATACTTATGAGTAAGCTATAAAACAAACGAACAATGTGCCAGCACATAAGCCCTCCAGCCAAATAAGAAGAATATTGTAACGGTTCCTAAAAAAAAAATCTGGCTGTTATATAAATATTCCTATAGGATTCCAAAAAACTAACAACCATAATGGATTATTAGAACAATGAAAATGAATAAAGTGATCTGTGCCTTAACTCTCTCGCTGTGTTGTAATGCTGTGCATGCAACAGATTGGCACTTAGGTCTATCAGGATTTTATGCTCTTTCATACATCCAAGGGTTTCAGCAAACTCCAAAAGGCGGGCAAGTTGGCAGTACCAGCCCCAGAAGACCAAACTACAAAAACCTACACATACGAACAAATTCAGACACGCAATTGGGCGCAACGTTTGGATATAATGCACTTCAGCTTGAGCTTGATTACTTCCCCATACACCTTGATGGTGAAATGATACTACCATCAGATTTAATCACACATGATATTCCGCTTTCTGCTGGGCGCTATTTTTCGGCACATGTTAACGACGAACTTTATAGTCTGAGAATGAGCTACATTCACACAATGTGCTCAAGATGGCAATTACAACCCAAGGCAAATATCCATTGGCTCTCTCACGATTACCATTTCCAATCTGGCTCTTTGTCTTCGTCTAGAGTTTTTGCCGCATCTGGCATTAGTGTAGGCTTACAAAGTGATTATCAGCTAACCCATCATTGGCTCTTATCAACTAATGTCGATCTAGCAATTCCTGTAACAAATTTGGATGTCTATCAAGCAAAGTTGGCAGTTGGCTATCAGTCCTTCCATAATCATTTTACCTTAACCCCTACATTCTCAGTTGCATGGCATGAAGTAAGATTCAAAGATAAGCAAACCATTCCTAACTTCCTAAAATACACCGCATTTCCTACTGTTGCATTAGGTATCATCATTAACTGGAAAAACTAAAGCCTGAATTATTGAACAGTGAGTTAGCCATTTACTTTGTTAGTTGGATTCCATACAATGGATGAAATAGCGATTAACCGAGTAGTAGTAGAGGCCAGCTGTGACAATTATCATCAACGCATTACGAGAAGATCATGTAGAACTAGCCATGACACTGATACAAAATTCAGCACCTTACCAAATTTGCCAGTATGACCATACAGGTCAAACAGCATTACATATTGCCATTCAAAAAAATTATTTAGACATTGCTTGCGCCTTACTGGAAAAAGGTGCAGACATTAATGCTTTTGCACGTGATCATGCTTATCACCGGATGACACCTTTACATTACGCCGCTCTCACAGGAAATTTAGTCGCCACCAGACTTCTATTAAATTGGGGCGCAAGTACAAGTCTAGAAAATGGTGATCGTTTAACACCAGCGACACTAGCATTAAAGCACGGCTTCATTGCTATTGCGAAAATTATCAACCAAAAAGATCCACAAAAACCAAAATTTAACTGGCCACTTAGAATGCCTTTGGCAAGAAAACCTAAAACAACCACCGATCCAATACTGAACACATACAGTGTGCACCAGCTCAACGATTCCTATCAAAAAATAAGGGCTCATCGAGAGTCGACCGGCAATAATATTATTGACTTCATTGCATACAAACAAAAAAAACAAAGTCGAAGATAGCGATAACTAATAGCGCTCCAGCACAGTTGCAGAAGCGTGTTCACTCAACTGCAGCTTTCTATAGTCTAAGTAACCATCAACGGCATCTTCCATCACTTGCTTTAACTGTAACAAACTAGTGGCTCCAAAACTAACCACATCAGGACAGTTTATAATTTCCCCTACATACATACGAACAGAGGCTATGTACTCAAAATGGGCGACCATGCCTTTGTAGCGCATTCCATTGTTCCTTGTTTTCGACAAAGTCATTCTATTTCTACCATGCCAGCAAAAGCTAGCATCTATTTTTTCTAAAGTCCTGGATGCCAGCCTTCGCTCTGAGTGCTCCCCTTATATTTTAAAGAGAAGAGGATAAGAATCAAAGAGTTA
>CAXBML010000005.1:0-166381 GCA_963976875.1 uncultured Coxiellaceae bacterium | reverse complement strand
GGATTTAATCAAACTAACCAGAACAGATACCATTACGGATAAAGATGGCGATAGCCAAGACGATAGTGCTTCGCTCGACGTGGGGACCAATTTAGTCTTCAAAGATGATGGGCCTAGTATTGATGTTAAACGAGCCAATGTCAGTCTTGATATGCTCATGGTTGATGAAACCAACTTGAATATCAATGCCACCGCCAACTTTGCCGATAACTTTAACTCTGTATTTGATTATGGGGCTGACGGACCTGGTTCCGTGGTCAGCAATTATAATTTATCTATATCTGCACCGGATGCCGATAGTGGCCTTATCGATATCGCCACTGGTCAAAATGTACTTTTATCTCTGAATGGCGGCATTGTAGAAGGCCGTACAGCAATCAGTGATGAATTAGTCTTTACCGTTGCAGTCGATGCCAATGGTTTGGTCACGCTGGACCAAATTCGGGCACTCGATCACCCGAACCCGAACGATCCCAATGATGCAGTCACCCTAGATTCAGCCAGTCTCGTGAAATTAACCAGAACTGATACCATCGAAGATAAAGATGGTGATACCGCCAGTGACGCACTAACTTTAAACATTGGTCAAGTGCTGATTTTCAAAGATGACGGCCCAAGTATCGATGTGCATAAAATAGCCGATGCTGATATGATGATGGTCGATGAAACCAACCTAAACATCAATGCCACCGCCAATTTTGCCGATAACTTTAGCTCTGTCTTTGACTATGGGGCTGATGATGCCGGTTCGGTGGTCTCAGCCTATGTACTCTCTCTGAATGCCTCTGACCCAACCGGGTTAGTGGATGTGGCTACTGGCGAAGATGTGATCTTATCCATGAATGGCAACGTCGTAGAAGGCCGCTCCGAAATTAGTGACTTATTAGTCTTTACATTCTCCGTGAATAATAGTGGCGTCGCGACATTAGACCAAATTCGAGCATTACAACATCCTGACGCCAATAATCCGAATGATCCCGTGTCATTAGACTCGGATTTAATCAAACTAACCAGAACAGATACCATTACGGATAAAGATGGCGATAGCAGCTCTGATAGCGCGGCTCTGAATATTGGCACGAGTTTAGTCTTTAAAGATGACGGCCCAAGTATCGATGTCACTAAAGTGGCGAATGCGGATATGATGATGGTCGATGAAACCAACTTGAATATCAATGCCAACGCCAACTTTGCCGATAACTTTAGTTCTGTCTTTGACTATGGCGCTGATGATGCCGGTTCGGTGGTCTCAGCCTATGTACTCTCTCTGAATGCCTCTGACCCAACCGGGTTAGTGGATGTGGCTACTGGCGAAGATGTGATCTTATCCATGAATGGCAACGTCGTAGAAGGCCGCTCCGAAATTAGTGACTTATTAGTCTTTACATTCTCCGTGAATAATAGTGGCGTCGCGACATTAGACCAAATTCGAGCATTACAACATCCTGACGCCAATAATCCGAATGATCCCGTGTCATTAGACTCGGATTTAATCAAACTAACCAGAACAGATACCATTACGGATAAAGATGGCGATAGCAGCTCTGATAGCGCGGCTCTGAATATTGGCACGAGTTTAGTCTTTAAAGATGACGGCCCAAGTATCGATGTCACTAAAGTGGCGAATGCGGATATGATGATGGTCGATGAAACCAACTTGAATATCAATGCCAACGCCAACTTTGCCGATAACTTTAGTTCTGTCTTTGACTATGGCGCTGATGATGCCGGTTCGGTGGTCTCAGCCTATGTACTCTCTCTGAATGCCTCTGACCCAACCGGGTTAGTGGATGTGGCTACTGGCGAAGATGTGATCTTATCCATGAATGGCAACGTCGTAGAAGGCCGCTCCGAAATTAGTGACTTATTAGTCTTTACATTCTCCGTGAATAATAGTGGCGTCGCGACATTAGACCAAATTCGAGCATTACAACATCCTGACGCCAATAATCCGAATGATCCCGTGTCATTAGACTCGGATTTAATCAAACTAACCAGAACAGATACCATTACGGATAAAGATGGCGATAGCAGCTCTGATAGCGCGGCTCTGAATATTGGCACGAGTTTAGTCTTTAAAGATGATGGCCCTAGCATTAATATTCGCAGCATTAACAATAATGTTCCTCAATTAATTGTCGATGAAACAAATTTATCCATAGATGATAGCAAAGACTACTCTAGCAACTTCACAACCGTTAATAGTGACTTTGGGGCGGATAACGCAGGAACAACCTCTACAAACTATGTTTTACAAATAAATGGTGGCAATGGCACTGACAGCGGATTGGATGATGTTCTATCAGGAGAAGATGTCATATTATCTATGAATGGTGGTGTTGTTGAAGGTCGAACTGCAATTGGCGATGAGCTAGTATTTACAACTTCTGTTGATGCTAATGGTGTTGTAACACTAGACCAAATCCGTCCCCTTGTTCACCCTGACGCTACAGATCCAGATGATGCAGTAACACTGAGTAATGATAATCTCATTCAGTTAAAACGCACCGATACAATTATAGATAAAGATGGTGACACAGCTGAAGATAGCGCCACTTTAAATATCGGACAAGATTTGATTTTCCACGATGATGGACCTATGGCCAATGACGACTGTATTGAAGTGGTTAAACCTCCACTACCCTCTTACAACCTTACTTTTACCATTGACATATCTGGTAGCATGGGAGATACCATCCCCAATACAGGCGGCAAGTCAAGATTAGATATAGTGAAAGAAGCACTAACAAACCAAGGTGCCTTACTCGATAGCTATGAGGATGCTAGTGCGGCTCTGAGAATAAGCATTATCACTTTCTCTGGTAATAATAATGGCAATGACTCTGATGATGCATGGACATCTTTAGAATTTGACAATGCTCAGGATGCCAAAGACTATGTTAATGCTTTAAATAGCGAATCATGGACAAATTATAGGGCTGCCTTAAACGAGACAACGGCAGATATTCTGAGTGATGCATCGGACAGTAGCTTAGATGGTTTTATTGATAGAAATTACTGGTTATCAGATGGTTCACCACAGCCTGCTAATAATGAGTTAACCAATCAGGAAGAATCTGCCTGGCAAGTTCTCATTGACCAGAATAGTATTGATACTGTTATTTTAAATATTGCACCTAGTGGCAATCAATCGGATGTGAATGAGTTTTTAGAGCCACTCGCAAACCCAACTGATATGCCATTAGTCATTGAGGTTGAGCCTGATTTATCCAATTTGGGTGATATCTTGTTAGATACCATAGATCCAATAGAAGTGAATGGCAATCTCTTAGCTAATGACGAATCTGGTGCAGATAAACCTATCAATTTAATTAACATTCAATTCGCATTAGACAATAACCAAGCAGCTCAAGACTATTTAGATGGTCATCCTGAGCTCATCGGTGCAACACGCGATGGTAGCGTTATTACCATTCCTATTCCCAACGAGGAAATAGAAACACCATTAGGCGCAACATTGAAAGTCGAATCTAATGGTGACTATACCTATGAAATTATTAATAGTAACGATAACAATGGTACTGATGAATTACTGTATACAATTGTAGATGCTGATGGTGATCCGTCTACTGCCGAGTTTGCTTTCAAAGTCTCAGAAGCGCCTGGTATCATTATTGGTGATGCCACGGCGACAGAAGGCGTAGATCCTACCATAGAGTTCTTAGTTACTCTGACAGTCCCTTCTACTGAGGATGTTGTCATCGAATATCAAGTCGTCAATGGTACAGCCCTCAATGGGCCAGATTATTTGAACGATATCATTCTCACCAATACTATTACAATTCCTGCTGGTGAAACTTCAGGCATTATTCCATTTAGTGTGGTTGATGATGAATTTATGGAACCCACAGAATCATTTACTGTTCATCTGCTCAATGCTGAGACAGTATCAAACAACCCCGTTCAAATATTAGATCCAACAGGGGTTGGCTTGATTTTTGATGATGAAATCAATGCCAACAGCGATGGTTTTGATAATGAAATGTTTATGGTATACGAGGAAGGCTTGGACCACGGTACCAACCCAGACCCGAATACACGTATGGTAACGGGCAATTTGTTACTAAACGATGACTTTGGTGAAAATACCGGCTTTATTTCTGCTGTCATGTTTGATGGACAGACAGAGGTAGCTGTTAACGGTATTATTACCATTGACTCAGATTTGGGCCAACTTATTGTTTATACAGAGGACCAAGGTAGCAATTCTGCTGGAGACTTTAAATATACTTTATTAACTGATGGCACCCATCCAGATGCTAATGGCAATAATATCATATTAGAAGACTTTGAATATACGCTTACAAATAACTTGGGTAACTCTGATGACGCAAGTTTGAGAATTAAAATTGTTGATGACGTTCCGACTCTTGACATACACAGTGACATTGGCAACGATATGTTAGTGGTTGATGAAACTGAGCTTGGTGTCGACGCTAGTAATGACTTCTCAGACAACTTTAGTCTGAATGAGCAGTTTGGTGCAGATGGCCCAGGATCTTTAAATACCGAATACAGCTTATCTGTCTTATCCCCTAATGTGAACAGTGGCATAGAAGATACTTTAACTGGCGAAGATGTCTTACTCTCTATGAACGGCAATGTCGTAGAAGGTCGCACAGCAAATAGTAATTTATTAGTCTTTACAGTCACGGTGGATACCAGTAGTGGTGAAGTGTCATTAGACCAAATTAGAGCCGTTGTTCATGACGATCCTCTGGATCCTGATGAAGCAAGCTCACCAACCACGTTATCTTCAGCCAATCTGATAAAATTAACTTTAGATGCTGAAATTACTGACTCTGATGGCGATATGACAACGGAATCAGAAACACTCAATATTGGACAAACATTCAAGTTTGAGGATGATGGTCCTATTGCCAATGAAGGTTGTGAGATGGTCCTTGAAAGTACCAAACAACCCCATAACTTTATTTTTGTCATTGATACCTCTGGCAGCATGGGAAATGACATTCCAGGCGAAAACTTCAATCGTTTAGATAAAATCCAAGAAGCATTAACTCAAAACGATGGTGTATTTGACTCTATAGAAGATAATACATCTGCATTTGTGATTACCATTATTGAATTCAATGCTAATGCGGGCACGCCCATAGAATTTGATAGTATTCAAGATGCTAAAGATTACGTCAATGGCTTAAGTGCAGGTGGCGTAACGAACTATAAAGATGCCATTGAAACAACCACTGGGACCATCAACGCAGATGCTGCTGATCCAAGCCTAGATGACTATGTTGATGTTGTATACTTTATGTCTGACGGTGAACCTAACCCTTCATCTAGTGGACTTTCATCTGCAGACGTCCAAGCTTGGCAAGATACTTTGGATAATAATAATGTCAATGCTATTATCGTTGATATTGCGTCTAATGGAGCTTTAGATGACTTACAAGAGCTCGCTAATCCATCCGACAATCCACTTGTCTTACAAATCGACTCAGATTTAAGCAACGTAGACGATATCTTGGCTTTTGACTTCCAGCTTAATTCTTTTGATGGCAATATCCAGGATAATGTGGATATAGGAGCTGATGAAGGCTTCATGATGGTCTCCATTACTTTTGAATTTGACTCTAATCAAGATGCTCAGACCTATTTGTCTGACCACCCTGGATTAGCAGGCGCCATTCAAAATGGTGATGATGTGGTGATTTCCAACTTCAATCAGGAAATTCCCACACCTTTAGGTGGCGTGCTTAAAATGAATATCGATGGCACCTATACATATACGGCACCATTTAATGTTGACGGAAATGATATAGAACCAGCGCATGATGATTTCTTGTACACCATAAAAGATGGTGATGGCGACATGGCCACTGGCTTACAACAAATCAAAGTCGAAGATGGCGATGATGTCGTTCGCATTACTGACCTCACCCCCAAACAACAAGGTGGGGATGCGGTTGTAGATGAAGAACATTTGCCTGATGGCACTAATCCAAATGCCAATCAAACCACTGTTGAAGGCAACTTTAAAGTCTCTGCCCCTGATGGAGTTGATGATGTTACCATTGGTGCCCAACCGGTCATCTCGAATGGCGTATTTACTGCGATTAGCTTTGCAACGCCACTCGGTAATACATTATCTATTACTGGCTATAACGCTAACACAGGCGTTATTTCCTATGAGTATACATTAAATGATAATGAGGCTCATCCTAATGCAAATGGTGAAAATAATATCTTTGAAGATTTTGCTGTCACTCTAAAAGATACAGATGATGATACAGATCAAGATACATTGTCCATTAGAATTATTGATGATGTACCGACTCTTGACATACACAGTGATATTGGCAACGATATGTTAGTGGTGGATGAAACTGAGCTTGGTGTCGATGCTAGTAATGACTTCTCAGACAACTTTAGTTTGAACGAGCAATTTGGTGCAGATGGTTCAGGATCTTTAAATACCGAATACAGCTTATCTGTCTTATCCCCAAATGTGAACAGTGGCATAGAAGATACTTTAACTGGCGAAGATGTCTTACTATCTATGAACGGCGATGTCGTAGAAGGTCGCACAGCAAATAGTAATTTATTAGTCTTTACAGTCGCGGTGGATACCAGTAGTGGTGAAGTATCATTAGACCAAATCAGAGCCGTTGTGCATGACGATCCTCTGGATCCTGATGAAGCAAGCTCACCGACCACGTTATCTTCAGCCAATCTTATCAGATTAACTTTAGATGCTGAGATTACTGACTCTGATGGCGATATGACAACGGGTTCAGAAACACTCAATATTGGTCAAACATTCAAGTTTGAGGATGATGGTCCTATTGCCAATGAAGGTTGTGAGATGGTCCTTGAAAGTACCAAACAACCCCATAACTTTATTTTTGTCATTGATACTTCTGGTAGCATGGGAGAAGAAATTCAAGGTGAGAATTTTAATCGTTTAGATAAAATTCAAGAAGCACTAACTCAAAATGATGGTGTATTTGACTCTATAGAAAGTAACACGTCTGCATTCGTGATTACGATTATTGAATTTAACTCTGATGCGGGCACGCCCATGGAGTTTTATAGCATTCAAGATGCTAAAGATTATGTCAATAGCTTAAATGCAGATGGTGTCACAAATTACAAAGATGCCATTGCAACAGCAACTAATGCTATAGAAGATGATGCAGCCGACCCAGCATTAGATGAGTTTGTTGATGTTGTCTACTACATGTCTGATGGTGAGCCCTTCCCCGCTGACTCCAATTCATTGTCACCCGCAGAAGTGCAAGATTGGCAAGATACCTTGGACAATAATAATGTCAATGCTATTATTGTTGATATCGCATCTAATGGGGCTTTAGATGACTTACAAGAGCTCGCTAACCCATCTGACAACCCACTTGTCTTGCAAATCGACTCGGATTTAAGCAACGTAGACGATATCTTAGCCTTTGACTTTCAAGTAAATTCTTTTGATGGCAACATCCAGGATAATGTGGATATAGGAGCTGATGAAGGCTTCATGATGGTCTCCATTACTTTTGAGTTTGACTCTAACCAGGAGGCCCAAGACTATTTATCTAACCACCCAGGTCTAGCCGGTGCTATCCAAAACGGCGATGATGTGGTGATTTCCAACTTCAATCAGGAAATCCCCACCCCCTTAGGTGGCGTGCTTGAAATGAATATCGATGGCACGTACACCTATACCGCACCATTCAATGTTGATGGTAATACTTTAGAACCAGCACATGATGACTTCTTATACACTATTAAAGATGGTGATGGTGATTTAGCGACTGGTTTACAACAAGTCAAAGTGGAAGATGGCGATGATGTGGTTCGTATTACTGACCTCACACCTAAATCACAAGGTGGTGATGCGGTTGTCAATGAAGAACATTTATCTGATGGTACTAATCCCGATGCCAACCAAACAACGGTAGAGGGTACATTTACAATATCCGCTCCTGATGGGGTTGACGATGTCACTGTTGGTGGACAACCTGTCATCACTAACGGCGTATTTGCTGCAATCAGTTTTGCAACCCCTCTTGGCAATATGCTATCTATAAATGCATATGATGCCAACACTGGAGTCATCACTTATGATTATACTTTAAACGACAATGAGGACCATCCAGACGCTAATGGTGAAAATAGCCTCTTTGAAGATTTTACTGTCACCTTAAAAGATGTAGACAACGATGTAGCACAAGATACGCTGTCCATCAGAATTATTGATGACGTACCAACAGCTGTGAGTGACTCTATTGATGTCTTAGTACCGCCACAGCCATCTTATAACCTTACATTTACAATAGATATTTCTGGTAGTATGGGAGAAGAAATTGGTAACACAAATAAATCTAGATTAGATATTGTCAAGGAAGCACTAACCAATAAAAATGCTTTGCTGGATAGCTATGAAGATGCGAGTTCTGCCCTTAAAATAACGATTGTCACCTTCTCAGGTAACAATAATGGCAATGACCATGATGATGCCTGGACTTCTTCTGAATTTAACAATATTCAAGATGCGAAAAATTATATTAATAATTTAGATGATGAGTCTTGGACAAACTACAGAGCCGCAATAAACGAAACAACAGCGGACATTAATAATGATGCGTCAGATAACAGTTTGGACGGATTTATTGATAGAGTTTATTGGTTATCTGATGGTGTTCCCGCGCCTGACAACAATGAACTAACTAACCAAGAAGAACAAGGCTGGAGAGATCTGCTTGCGAACAATGATGTTGAAGCTTTTGTTCTTAACATTGCTCCTGCAGGTAACCAATCCGATGTCAATGAGCATTTAGGACCCTTAACCAATACGAATAATGAAAATGATGTATTTGAAGTTGAATCGGATTTATCTAACTTAGAACAAATCTTGATAGATACCATTGACTCAGTTGAAGTGAATGGCAATCTATTAGCAAATGATATCTCTGGCGCTGATGAGCCTATAAAGATTATTGACATTCAGTTTGATTTAGGCAGTAATCTAGATGCAAGAGATTACTTAGATGACCATCCAGAACTCAACGGTGCAACTCGAAATGGTAGTGTGATTATCATTCCAATACCCGATAATGAGAATATAGAAACCCCGCTGGGTGCCATGCTAACAGTAGAATCTAATGGTGATTTCACCTATGACCAAAATGGTGCTCCTATTGGCACTGATACGTTCTCTTACACCATCGAGGATAATGATGGAGATCAATCAACGGTAGAGTCCGCATTTAACATAATGCCTGCTCCTCTTACTCAAACACAATCTTTCCTTGCCTCATCTTCTGATGATGACAGCTCAGAGATATCAGGCAATGTTATCGGTAATCAAAATGCTTCTAATGATATTAACATTACAGATGTCTCTATCTCTGGCTTCTTAACAGTCAAAAATGGTTCCGTGTTAACCATTCAGACTAATATGGGTATTTTAACTCTGCACACAGAAAATACTCAAAATGCCAATAAAGGAGACTATACCTATTCCTTACTGAGTAGTGCTGCACTTGGATTAATTAATAATTCATCTAATGTAGATAGCTTCGAATTATCAATGGAGCTAGAGTCTGACGATTCCAAATCAGGCGTTTCAACCCTAGATATTAAGTTAGTAAATGATATGCCTGAGGCTACAATCAACTACGACTTGGTAAATGAATTAACCGGTCACATACCAACTAATGATGACTTACAGAGTATCCCGCCTACTCCACTAGATCCATCAGCGACTAATAGTTTTATTGCGAATGATGATGTCTCTTGGGTAGAAGCCAATAGCGATGTTTATGGCAATTTGATTGACAACGATCTTCACGGTCAAGAAGGTGCTGAGCTTACCCAAATCAGTATCGAGACCTTTAATGCTAACCATTATGCGAATATCGCGCAATACTATGGTATTGATGCAACCGCAGATGCAAATGGCACGACCGTACACATTGCGGTACCTGAGAATGGGAATGATGTACAAATTATAACACCTTTAGGTGCAACCCTGACTATTAATAAGCTGGGAGAATTTGACTATCAAGCTGGAAACGCATCTCAAGATCAAGTTGAGTCTTTGTCATATAGCTTGAAAGATCTAGCTAGTGGAAACGTCACATCAGCTCACCTTGAAGTGAATATCTTATCTGAACCTGGTTCATTGTTGAACTTATTGGGTACAACAGGTCCGGATGCACTCACAACCGCAAATAAAAATGTCAACGCTATAGTGATGCAAGGCGGGGACGGCGTTGATGAGTTTATAATTGACTTAAATAAAAATGATGCGCCTGATACTGTTTATGTCAAAGACTTAGGTATCAATGGGGCGAATAAGCTAACGTTTATTAATGTCGATGATGCAGATAATGATGGCGAGTCTACCTTTGCTGATGCGGTTGAAAGCTTCACTCAAGATGGTGAAAATGCCAATGTGGAAGTCACGCTGGCAAATGATACGACTCTGATATTTGAAGATATTGGGACAGTTCAAGGCAATGATGTTCAAGCTTTACAAAATCATTTGGAACAGATTGCAGCAGAGGTCAATATACAACACTAGTATTTATCGAGCCAAGGATGGCTTCTCTGATGATAATTTTTCATCAAAATACTTTACCAAATCACTAATGTACTGATTAAACGCTTCATCCGAAGCATACTCTTTGATTGATATGCTCCATGCATTAACGGTTGGCGCGTCCAACATCAAAATGCCTTTGTTAAACATACTAATTTGGCTCAATATAGTGCTGGGCAAAGCACTAAAATAGTATGTTAGCCCCAAGTGCCATTTGGTCAACGTAGCGATATCTAAATCAAAATTTTTCTCACCATCACAGGGATCAACTAAATATTTTTTTATAGTATGCCAGCTATTCTGCTGTTCAAATAAAATCTGATCTTCGATGAGCTTTATAAAAATACTTTTATGTTTATTAGGCAATTTGTCTATATTTTTTTGGATTGCATGGTGCTTTAAAAAATAAAAACGCATATTATCAACGTAACTATGAAATTGCATTCCTTGTATAAAGGGTGATTGTTCTTTTGCAATATTCACCAAAGATATATTCTTAAGGTGCGTTTTGCTGCGTGGAATATTTCCAATGTACCTTATATCGGGAAATAGTGTACCCAGTATAAACTCCCGCTTAGCATTTTCATCATAGTCCGGTGCAAAAACAGCTAACCACTTGAGTCCTAAGTAGGCGTGCATAATAGGGCCTGCAGCCTTTGCGGACATAGGACCAAAGCTGAACGCCAAAAGCAGTAAGACTAAAAAAAAATGGCGTAAATGATGAGTGAGTACATTCCTCAAGATAGTTATCCATCAAAGTAATATTGATTAAAAACAAAGACTTATTTTTATCTTAATCCCTAGCCCCTTACGCATCAAATTAATTTGCCCATATAACAGTTGTAATTTAATTCATAACCCGGTAAAACGGTTGGTTTCTAGTCAATGTTATCTGAGGATTGTATGTTAAGGAATATATTCAAAGCCGCATGCGGGTTGTTTTTTGTAATAATGATGACTAAATCATCTGTTTGTCTCGCAGAGGAATCCTTCTTCGACCCGATTTATACCCCTGAAAAAGTCGTCAGTATTTATATGGCTGAGTGGTGTCCACATTGCGTAAAAGCTAAAGAATACTTAAGTTCGTTAGGCATTGAATATAACGTTTATGATATTGAAACAGCGGAAGGCCAAGATAAATACAATGCGCTTGATATGGCACAAGGTGTCCCAGTCATCACCGTAGGTCAATTCCGTATGGATGGCTTTAGTGCGCCACAACTCAATATGATGCTTTGTGACTCTGGTGTCATCATGGATTGTGACCAAAACTCATAAATTCTATTGTGCAATATCGGTTAGCTATATTTTCTTTACTATTCTCTGCCTTCTCTGTATGGGCGCAAATGCCCATACAGCCTCTCAAAACAGAGAAACACGTCTCTCAAGCTCTACTCAAAATTCATCAAGCGGCGCCCCATAGCGCCTTTTGCCAAGAGCCAATAGATCAACTGGGTAATTTTGTTTCTCAGGAAACCCCCTCCTTCGTTAAAAAACCGAGTGTTATTTGGTATCCTGTCGTTTCAAAAAAAATGCTTGCGCAACACCGCCCTTGCTATCAAGAAGCAATTTGTGTGGACAAAAATCATCAGAGATTTAAAGGCTTGCGCTGTTGTAAACAGCTCGATAATTTATATAATATTATGCTGCACGATTTACATAATCGTTTACCGATTCACCCCAAACTACAAAAAATACTTAACCAAACACATTATGATACAGTGCAAGATAAATATCATTGTGAAACCTTCTATGGACTTTTTTACGATAAAAAACAAAAAATTCTAGAAGTCCCTAATAGACTAAAAGGTGAAATTGCCAGGATCAATTTATATATGGCAGATGCATACAGCTTACCGATGAGTCAAAGCACAAGGCTGCTGTATACCCAATGGCACCAAGCTTTCCCACCATCTAAGTGGGAGCTGGAAAAAAATAGTCTCGTTGCTGAAATTCAGGGCAACCGAAATCCCTTTGTCGGGTGAACTTAGAAATACTAAATTCTTGTCTGTTAATATATTGGTATAATCCAAGCATCCCCCCCCTCCCCCCCAATTTTAGGGTATTGCTGAATAATTACACTTAATTTAACATGCTAACTTAAGTGTGGTTTTAAGGTGTGTATATGTATGATAAATTTTAATGTTCAGGGTGATGAGGATTTAAAATCATTATTTCAAGAAATATCGTTAATTTGTAATGCTCGAATCAATTACAATTTACAATTGTGTGCTTTTTTTACCAATCCTAATAATGATCCAGAAAAAAATACAGAAATTAATGATTTCTGGAAAACAATATGCCCTTTTAGTCTTGATGCCACATTAGACGAATGTTTTACTAACTTTAAGGCCGTTGCAAAATCTAAAGCAAGTGTATACCTAGAAATAAGTAAAATATTATTAGATCAAAACATTGATAATGATATTAAAATTTTACATCTTTACACCTATGTCTCAAGCGTTAATGATAAAGCCAAATTAGAACTGGGATATCTTCATCAACTATTTGAAAATAGCCTACGTACAAATGAGAAAAAATTACGTGCAGCGAATAAAAAAACCTGGAATAGTAAGTCAAAGTCTAAACTGCGAGCTAGATTTAGCGAGGTTGCAAAAGAATCATCACATTTTGACGAGATAACAACAATATTAGTGAATTATATAAAGAAAAGTCCAATCAATAATGCGTTTCATAAAACACTTATTTTTGATGGTGAGCTTTACGGTTTCTACAACCCAGAAAATTTCTACAATAAAAATATAGAAATCCTTGAGGATATCTTCCATAAAGTAGAGCAGTTGGATGGTTTGAATAATTTGAATCAAAATATGTTATTAACAAATCAATTAGTAAAGCAAGAAATTTTTTCCATGAAAGGTTGCTTTGAAAAAGCATATGCTAATTTCTCAGACAGTAAGCCACTTAATTTCACGGAATATAAGGCGCTTGATCTATCGAAAAGTATGTTGAATATGACCAAGAACAGATTCCAGCATTTTCATGACATATACATGTTATCTACTCAAATTAAAGCCGCTGTAGTACATGCAGAAAAATTGGTGGCTTACGAAAGGGCTCAAACAAACTCCCATTCTTTTTTGAATATCGCTACAATAACCGAAAACGCCTCTTCTATAGAACCAAAGCTCGATAATACATCTAGAGACAGTAATGCTGATAATCTGGAAACGGCAGTCTTTCAAGAGAAAATAATTACAGATGAACTAAAATCTGAAAAACAACCAGAAGCTTGCTCATCAAGCACTACATCAGTGAATGCGTCCCAAGAATCAAGCAATATTGCAGCTATTACTCAAGGCCTAGATGACCTTAGCTTGGATGCCAATGAAAAGCAAATTTTTAAGCCACATTGGGAGCATGAAAAATATAAATATAAACAAGTATCAAAAAAGAGAGCATCAGCAGAAGAACGTTCACCTTTTATCCCATTAGCGGAAAATCTGAAAAAAAAACACCTGGATGGATTGTTAATTGAATTGTTTTCTGGCTCCATTCACAAAAAATTTAGCTTTAAACAATTAATGAAGTTAATTGATGCTTGTGGTGGAAAAGTTACTAATATAAGTGGCTCTATACGAAGAATCACGTTAGGCAAGTTTGCATCAGATACTCTAGAGATAAATGCGAATGACAATGTAAAGTTAAATGTGCATGCCCCTCATGGCCGCCATAAAGCTAAAGAACCCGTACCCAGTATTATTGCAAAACATTTTCGATTTGTATTAATGCAAGCTGGAATCACACCAGCAGCGCTCAACCTTACGCAAGATATCGATGTATTAAGAACACCTGTAATACACCAAGCAAGCTCTTCTAATGCCTTAGGAAAGCCTTAACATTTTGATTGTAACGGGTTTGCGCAGCAACCCTATGCGCTACCTGTGAAACAGCCATAATAGTTTCTGGGGGGGGAAAGGATTTGTTAAATCCAAAGATGAATCCTGGATATTAGGTAACTCTAAGTCGCCATGCTCATAAAAATGACTAAATCCCGGGACGACGTATTTCGAGTATTTTGTACCTCCCCAAACACGACGGTGTGAAAAAGGAAGAATATGCATATAATAAAATCTCCACGTCGAGACTTTAGCAGCTCCCCTCTCTCAATCCCTGATAACGCCAGTTATCGTATGTGTTATCAACATCATCTTTCAATTGAAATAAAGTGCGTCCATTAAAAATTCTATTTAACATTTCGTCCAAAGCAGACACACCATTCGGAGCGGGTCTTTTGCGGTTAGGAATCAGCATATGCATTTTCTTTAACGCTTTAATATCACCACAACAAGCTCTGTCTGTTAAATAATCAAAATGTCGATCTAATTTTTTATAGGTATGGTATGAAATTTTACCGTATTGCTCTGAAAAGAAGGCCTCTAGTTGCTGCTGAGATTCAGAGCCATTGACTTGTAATAACAAGTCCTGGGCATACATCAAAATTTTACTTTTGGCTTTTTGCTTAGCGATTTCTTTCAATTTTTTATTTAAACTTTTAGCACGATTGACGTTGCGCTTCATATTCGCGGCATTCGCTTTTGAGACCATATTCAAAGACAATAAAAACATGGCTTTTGCCATTAGTCCAACGAAAGCACCAATCAACAGGCTAATAGTTATCATTTCTAAATTGAAAGCAGATTTCGTTAAAAGATCTGTAAACTGGATAGTGCTTAATAAAACTCCAAACCCAACAAGTGCACCAATAACTGTTTGCCCTGATAAATCATAAAGTAATGGTCCAATGCCTCTATTATAACTAGGGACTTTTTTGATTGTGGCACCCAATAATGCCCCCAACATAAACCCTAGAGGTCTAAATACAAAGCGTCCTAGATCTCGGGCAATGCCCTGTCCTACTGTAATACCCATAAAAAGTTTTAATATTGTCTCAACAAAAGGCACACAGAAAATCTCGCCTATAAACGGGAGCATCTTTAAAATATCGTTATAGATAACATCCAAGCCATTTGGGATGAACCCCACAATACCACTGCCCAAATCATCAAAAATATCGCTAATAGTTCGGGCACAAGTCACAACTTGATTTACATAGGCGCTATGCTCTTGCTGATCTTGCTGATCTTGCTGATTTTTTTGGTTTTCTTGTTTTTGAATTTTTTGCTCTGATTCAGACATCTAAGATCCTTAAAACGGAAACGTTTTGAGTTAATTTACAGACTTATCTATAGAGTCACAAATTTAACTGTAAATCTGAAAATAATTAACATAGACTATATCAAAACATACACAAAAGAAGTCTATTTATCTATGATTAAATGTGAAAATTTAACTTTTGACTACCCAAATAAACGCGCATTAGATAATGTCTCTTTTGAGATCAAACCTCAAACGATTACAGCTTTAGTGGGGGCAAACGGCGCAGGCAAAACCACTCTCTTGCGCACACTTTCTGCATTAGACACGCCCGTATCAGGTCATTTTACTATGAATGGCGTGGATGGTTTGAAACATCCGCGAAAAATACACAAGCTATGTAGTTTTCTTCCTGACTTTTATGGGCTATACGATTCTCTGACAGTCAGACAATGTTTAACTTTCACAGCTTTAAGTTATCATACAGACCAAGGTAGAATTAAAGAATATATTGCAAAAACAAGCGATCAACTTCAAATTAGCCAGTATATTGATAAACTCGCTAGTGAATTATCAAGAGGGTTACGTCAACGCCTAGCAATCGCCCAAGCTATTATTTGTAATCCCAAAGTACTATTTTTAGATGAGCCTGCATCTGGCTTAGATCCAGAAGCCAGAATGCACCTGTCTACCATGCTCAAAGAATTGCAAGAAAGCGGCATGACCATTATTGTCTCGTCTCACATACTCTCAGAACTAGAAGACTATTCTACCCATATGCTCATGATAAAAGCGGGTAAAATATTAAAACATTGCACGTTATCTGAAGAGAAAAATTCTATGGCAGAAGTCTATCGTCAAGCTAATCAAGAACAAGCCAACTTTGAAAAAGATAAGTAAAACCATGATATTGAATAATGCAGAGCTAAGAAAAAACATTTGGCTAGACTTTTCATCCCACCGTATGATACTAACCCCCATTATAATTGGGTTAATCATCTACTTATTTTATTTGGCAACGACATTATCATTTGCTGCAACTATATCCTACTATTTAGCCTGCTTCTTTATCTTCCTCTGGGGAACTAAAAACGCCTCTGAAGCCGTGATAGAGGAAGCAAATCAAAATACGTGGGATTTTCAACGCCAATCTGCCATGACCCCTTTTGAAATGAGCTTAGGGAAATTATTAGGCAGTACATTGTTTGCTTGGTATGGCGCTTTGATTTGCCTTACTATATATGTTGGACTATCCGCACAAATATCTAATGCCAATACTTCATTTTTAGGCACAAATATCAAATTTTTAGAACGTACAGGTGTCCCTTTAAATTTATTTATTTTAATTTGTGGTGGGCTTTTTACGCAAACAATTGCCTTGTTACTTAGCTTACAGATTATGCCTTCCAGTCGATATAATAAAAATATCAAGTCTTTTCGATATTTTTTAATTGCCTTAATCATTGGCAGCCAATTCACCTCTAACAGCTTAGTTTTTTCCAAGTTCGGTAACAACCTGGTTAATTGGCATAATATTGATATTAATCAATTAAATTTTGTATTAAGTTCACTCGTGATATTTCTAGCCTGGGGTCTAATTGGCCTCTATAGAAGCTTTGCCAAAGAGCTACAATATCCTAATGTGCCATGGGCATGGCTGTTATTTAATGTATTCTGTTTAATCTACTTCTCTGGATTAGCGACCTTTAAGCAATTTGACGCAACACATTTTGAAAAACTTGAAAGTTTAAAAGCAATTTATACGAGTGTACCCACCTATTTTGCTTTTATTGTCGCTTTAATCTTAATGTACACGGCAATTATTATTGATAACTTATCTATATTACAATACAAAAAACTATTAATAGGCTTCAAGCAGGGTCGTTTAATTGAAGCACTGGGACACTTACCCAAGTGGGTGGTATCTTTTGCCTTGGTATTGGTAACGGGATTTATTTGCCTTACGCGTCCTCTCCCCACATCTGATTTGATACCAAACTTTTCTTCTACGGCTTTAATCATCACCACTAGCTTATTCGCTATAAGAGATATCTGCTTATTGCATTATTTTAATTTCAAACAGCCCAACCGCATCTTAAGTACTTTTGTTTTGTATTTATTTATGCTCTATATTATTATTCCAGGCGTGCTAAGCTTAATCCAATTGAGCTCGGCCTTACCCGCATTTATTCCTAGTTATGGGCAAAATACAGTGCTGGCATTGGGTTCTACAGGGGCTCAGATTATAACGCTGATAGCTTGGATAAAACATAAGACTCGTGATGCCTAATTTGCTTTTTAGTCTATTATGTCTTTTTGACTCTCTTATTAGGAACAACGTTCGAATCTGTGCTTGTTTTGTCACTTGTTTTTTCTGCCCTTCTCTCTCCCTGATTCTTGTGCTCATAGGTAAGAGTGAAACCTGAAACAAGAGGTGTAGATCCTGCTCTTTTATGAGGACTAGTGGTTTGGTTAATTTTTTGTGACTTTGAGTCAGATTCCAATTGCGGTGAGTCTGATTGTACATCTGGTTTGGATTCCAATTGCGGGGGAGCTGATTGGGTTCTGAGGAGTCTTTTATATTCTGCTAGACTGAATAAAATTTCAATAGGGGTAATTAATTTATCCTGCTGATGCATTTTTGCGCACCATGGCATGAGCGCTATTTTTTTATTTGAATTGTCCCTATTGTATTGCATCCAAGATTCAAAGTCTCTCCGAGAAAGGTTGATGTAAGGCGTATCTCCTTTCACTGTACCGACTTTAATCATATCGTTTGGCTTGACACTAATCAGTGCTGGGGCCAAAGCGCCTGATTCTTTTTGGTTATTTAACCATTTGGGTAAATCTGGTGTACTGTTGTCCAGTTGCTGTAAGCTCTGCCACTTCACAAAGTCGCGATTGGATAATTTGCAGTCTGGCGTGTCATCCAATTCACATTCTTGCCAGTGCCCAGAACTATCGACTTTTAAAAAGATCAGGTCATTGGTAATAACTAAAGAGTAACCTTCAGGTTCTATGGATTGAAAGTTTTCAAGTGCTGTCCTAGATGCCAGGTTGCCAAAGTGAAAAAACATTGATTGATAAACTTTTGACTCGCATCCTATATCTCTATTATTCATTCTGACATCTTCGTCAGAAAATTCACTCCCTTCAGGGAACCATGCTCTTGATGTGCCCATATTTTTCACAGAGATCTGAAAACGTTTTTCTTGGCCATCTTCGCCTTGCACAGTGCTAAATGCCTGTATAACATTATCCATTTCTCTATATTTTTCCATCTCATTTTTTTTATATCGACCAGAATCTGAAAACGTTTCAAGAGGGTTCATGCTTTCTGCAAAAGTTTCAGGTATGACTAGGTTTAATCCTTCTTGCTCAAGAGCCGCTGCTTTAACAAAGTTTTTTGTTTTGAGTCTTGTATTTTTATGTAAATCTCCAATTCCTTTATAGCCTCTCGTGACGGCAACTTGCAACACCATCTGCCTCATTTGAGAGACTTCTCTTTCTACCCCACCATCTACAGATACAACACTATTCCCTGCGGAGACAGCTATGGATAAATCGTTTCTCGTACTGAGTGTCGCTTGATGCATTTGTTCTTTTTGGTTGGCATTTTCAATTTGCTCATCAATGGCGGCATCTATTTTGTCGCACCAAAATTGCACATCGTCCTGCGTTTTTGCTAACTTTAAATCAATGATAAGTTTCTGTATATCTTTTACCTGGGGATTAATGTCTTTTAATGCTAATAATAACACATCCGCTAGTTTTGTCTGTTCAAATGGCATGTGCTGTGCCATGGCGTTGACAGCACTACCGGCTCCATAAGTTTTTCCTGAAGCGGATGGTCCCCCGACCCACAAGAGTAATTTTTTGTCTTGTTGCCATTGGGGTCCAGCGTAGTGCTGAGTTGACTGTAAAAAAACAGCCTCGCGAAATGCTCGGCTATTACTTTCTTCTGCTACTGCTGCTTTGTAAAGTATTAGCCCTTCTTTTCCTAATAAGGCCTCAAGGTCAACCGTCTCCTTTGGTTTTGATGTGGATTGAGGGGAGTTTTTAAATACTGTTTCCAAGTGTTCTAAGAATTCATTTCTAGCATAAAAAGACTCTTCTAAATGAGGCGCTGTACCCTCATATAATTTTTCTCTGCTTTGGGGATCTGGTAAAAGTAATTCAATTTCTTGTTTCTGAGATAATACGGAATCTTGAGAGACGCTTTCGTTGATGTGATATCTACCCAAATGTTGTTTCCACTCACTGGCCGGTGCACGTAAAAATATACGATCCGCTGTACCTGTATAGATAGTGCTTAGTGTTTCTTTTAATTCAGAGGTTGATTCAAACTCAGCATCAATAAAATCTGAAATGACTGATAATCCTGAATACAACTCAGTTGCAGAAGGTGCTGCTTTTAAATTTTTTGCCATAGATAAAAGCAAATCAAATTCTTTAGCATAAATATCGTACTTACGCTTCAGCCCACTAAGAACACTGGCAAAATTATCAATATCTCCTTTGAGCTGGCTTTCTGCTTCTGGATCCTTTGCGAGCATATGCAATACTCCAATCGAATTTAAAATTAAAGATGTATTAATCGTTGGACAGTAGCGTTATAAGATTAGTTCCTGACAAATTCGAATTTGTAACCAGACGAATTGGCTCAGAATAAAGGTAACCCAAGGAGGAAAATAAACGGTCGTTGCCTCATATTTAAAGTAACCAGGAGGTGAAATATGGGCTTTTTTGAAAGAAAATCGTATTTAATTGCTATTTTAGATGTTTTAAAGAAAATATGGCTTGGCTCTGATCTCTCATGCAGCTTGAAATTAAAAATCATCATACCTAAGCAACTTCCTTGCTACGAAGAAAAGCATGAGATTATTAAAGCTGATGTTAGCAGAAAATACTATATAATAGATCATTACACTGTTGAGGGTCTTTTAAAGCCGATACGGGGAAATCAAAACCTAAAGTTCAAAACACAGCAAAACTTAGCACTGTTAAAACTAAGAGCTACCAACTTATTAAGGATATTAATAAGCCAGAATAGGATGAAGCCGATACTATTGCACACGATAGAGATAGTATAGCGGGTCAATTTGCATAGACTTGTTACAGGCTGAACTGAAAATCGTACAGTTTAGAGTAAATACAGTGAAGGTGTATATCAAGCGGTCAGCTTCAGTGATTCTGCTTTGCCAGTTGAGATATTAAATTTCGTGAGTGATAATGACTCTGTTCTTATAAATCATATTGTGTATGACTATTTTACAAACATAACAAAGCTTAAAAAAGACAGCGTAAATTCAGTCGATAGCTGATTTTTATTATGGAGAGTACTTTTTAGAATATCAGAATATTTATTTAAATATAGACTCTCTATTTATACCAATAGCATAACGCTGAGTCCCAACTACACTCTATCCTAAACACTTGATACAGTTTTAAACGCTCCAGTGTATGTATAGGACGTAAACTCAAGGCATCTTTTATAGAATCAGTTTGGTTAATTTTATCACCAATTTTGCCTATCAATTGCCGCGTAAAGCAGGTTGAACAGCTATAAACCGCGCTAGCTGGTGACCAGTCTTGCTCTAAAAAATTACCATAAATTAGATTAATGGCTCTATTTTTTTCCCAAAAAAATGGAACGTCTTTTTTTATTTTTTGAACAACAATTTTAGATTGATCAAATAATGGCTTAGTGGCTTCAATTCCCATGATACTGCCGACATGACTAGCCATAAACACTTGCAGGGCAAATTTACCCAAGCCAGAGCCTAAATCTAGCAAAGTATCAGAGCTGGTTAAATTTAATTTTTCAATGATTTTTAGTGTACTGGGAAAAAGTAGTTCGCCATAGACATAGCAAATATCTTTAGCCATATATTGACTTTTTTCTTCTGGGCTATAACTTTGAAAGCCCTGGGTTTGCTGATATATTGAGTCAATATAAGCATTTAATAATTTATCTATCTTGCTATCGTGGGTAAGCAACATGAACTCCAAACTAGACAATTGGCAAAAATTTGAAAACTTTGCACAGCATAACGTGGATTTAGCTGTAGCAAAAGAATGCTATAAACAATTTAATGTTTTATTCTTTTTTAGAATACTCACTGAATTTCTATTAAGTGCGGTTTTTATTTATATTGGAATAAACTTTCTCATCCTAAGTCAGTTTACATTAGCTATCTGGCCTGCTTCAGGTGTTGCCTTAACCTTAGTCTTTATCAGGGGCTATTACCCCTGCTTAGGCATGTTTGTTGGCGCTTTTTGCGCTTACGATATCAATAGTCACCTACTAAGCTTCAGCGCTTTACAAGCCGTTAATTTTGTAAGCTACATCGCCTTAACCCGCTATTTAGCTTTGAAATGGATTGGCGCCATTCAACCTCTTAATAAGTTATCTGTCTTGGTGCTATTTTTAGGATTAGTCGCTCTCACCACTGCTTGCCACATATTTCTGCATCAAAGCCTGATTACTTATTTCGGTCTGCCTTGGACATACAATCTACAAAATTCAATCACTCATTTTTTAGCCCAATTTAATGGTATATTATGTTTGACCCCCCTAACCTTAATTTTAGACCCTTTTGCCCCAAAGACTTACTTTTCTTTGACTAAAAGAAATTTAAGTTGGTGGTTAATGTGTAGCTTTATTTTAATATCGTCTGTATGTTTAATCGTCTTAAACCCTACGCTTTCACCCGCAGTATTTTTGCCCATTTTGTGCATCGTCACCTGGGGATTTACTTTTTATTTTAAACAAATCCCAACCGCGACTCTACTGCTCTTCATGGGCGTTTTATATTTGGGCGGTATTATGGACTTCTCTGAAACGCTTAGGTCTCAACGCTTACTGCTCGAATTGTTATTAACTGGGATTGGTGGGATTGGATTGCTGTTGGCGAGCTATAAGATATAAGATATTATATTAATGGTTAGGGTGGCGTAGTTAAGATTTATTTGGGAAAAAATCTGAATGATTCGGCAAAATAATATTAAACTCTTTCTCTAGTATTTTATGATAGTCTCGAGCATTTTTTATCGCAACTTCCTGGATTAGTTTTCCTTTTTCAGTCTTATAAAGCACTCTATCTTTTAGTGATTTTCTCCCATTATGGGTCGGCAACGTCACAATGGCATGGCGACAAAATCCGACTTTGCGACTAAATGTGTTATAAAAGTTAATGGCATTAAAGTCTTCTGGGTAATATTCCGTCGTGTGAAAGGTATAGACAGTTTTTGTCTCTTTACCTCTTAAACAATGCAACTTATAGCCCCAAGTATCATCTTGTAGCAGGCTAAATATACCACTAGATTGCATGTTTTCTTCATTTTCAACAAATGGAATGGGTTCAATCAAACAATTCCCCCCAAAGCCGACATCACATAACCACGACTCATTGTCAAATGATACCCGCAAAATTTTATGTGAAAGCTGTGGCGTTTTGCCTGGTGCGGTATCTGCTGGCACTCGAGCCAACAACCTTTCCACTTTGTATCCAAGCTCAATTAAGACAAGGGCTAACAGTTCATTTAACTGAGAACAACCACCTCCCCGTTGCGTCATCACCAACTTTTTATATATATAATCTGGATCTAAATTTGGTGCAATTTTCAAATGAAAATCTAACATATCAAATGGAATATTGAAACGTTGTGCACGGTGGATTCCGCGCAATGTTCTCCTATCGCAAGTAAGTGTTTTATGATATTTAATTCGCTTTAAGTAATTATCTATATCTATATTCATAAAATATAGTATAGTCTGACTCGCCCACAACAAACCCTGTCAAAACTTTCAGCTTATAATTTTTTTGCTCCTGTTCACTAAAAGACATACAATCATTATTAACAGATATTTAATTACTAAGTCCGTCCAATTTATGTGATTATTAGACAAAAGATATCAGGGACGCCCATTATTAATATGGATCGGCATTCAGTCTGGTTTTATTAGGGACACCCATTATTAATATAATTCCATAGCAGAAACTCAAACATAAAACTCAGATGCTATAAATAATCTTGCACTCAAAAATTCAATATAAAATAATAATGTTTTTCAGATAGATTTATCTGATAATTTTAGTGGAAGAATTGATATGGGCTAGTCCTAATTCAAGCTGCCAAATAGCTTTGCTTTGCAGCATTAAGACCTTTGATAACTCGCTTTCGCTTTTGCCTTTGACTAAAATCCCTTAAACAATATTCATTACCAATAGCGTAAGAAAAGCTATTACTGAAGTTTTGAATAAGAGAAAACCAACCAGAATTATTAAGCTGTAACCTTTGCAAAATGCTCTCTAAATGTGGGGGAATGGAGCCCCTTTTGTTTTCTCTTACCGCTCTACCGGTATAGTCTACCAAATCTAAGTAATCACATAATGGAATATCAATAGTGCCATATGACTCATTTTCAACTGTATTTTTAAGTGGAGATAGATATTTGGTTTGTTTGGCATCATTAAGAGATTCACGATAATTTTTCAATTCATCTATATTCAATTGATTCTTAAGTGTTTTAATTCTCTCATATATAGAAGTGAACTCAGACTCTTCAGGGGTGTTGGCTATACCTGCTCTTATTGGATTCAAATCCACATAGACCATGGCACTTAATACGGCTCCCTCATCTAATAATGCTTGTGATTTAAAGCGACCTTCCCAAAACCTTCCTTTGCAGCAATCTTCTTTATTCGCGGTTCTAGCAAGGGGTTCATTTAGACAACGCATAAACCAACTAATATCATATAATCGACTACGCCATTCGAGTACTTTAAGCTTTTTTTTAGCATTTAGTCTTGCGTCTCTTGGGTATATAGCAGACCAACGTTGAACAACCTCTGTATCAGACCATTGGGTTGCTGTCGCAGCATCAACATGCAAGACCAGATGATAATGATTGGCCATAATAGCGTAAGCACATATCTTTATAGAGAAAACAGAAGCTAAGGTTTTGAGTCTGGCAAGCATCCATTCCTTGCGATGAGAGTAGTCTTTGTTGGTATAGCTATCGACACCACATAAAAAACTGCGACGCACACACCGAGTCATACAATGATAATAAGGTGTCGCTTCCAAATTTACTTGCACACTGCGGGATGAGGTCATGTATTGATTAACTCCGTATTCTTATCACGACTTAATCTACTCCGATATGTTCTTACTGTCAATCAATACTAAAAATTATAATGAGTGTCCCTATTTTACCTTCCAATGTATTGGTATAGCTTTATGCTAGAAAAATAACAATAAAGCTAGAAATATGAGGCAGGAGACCACGAAATTTGCAATTAGCACAATGTGCCATCTCTATCTAGCTTTGTAAAAATGGGCGGTTTTACAACTGCGGATAATAATTTTGAGTATCTCCTCCATCCTATTGTTATCAATCAGTGCACCCGCCATCACACAAAATAAGCTGAAGTTGATGTAATGTTTAACAAGTAATTTATCTGAAGAGAACATCAACACTATTAAAGTTAAGCAAATGGGCTCAAAGCGAGAAATAAATGTAGGAACAAGCGATAACCCTCAAAAAAACTTCCCCTAGAGCAAAAAAATATACTTTACACTGTGTGGGTGTGCGTACAATCATTGACGTACATGACCTCTGAACCAATTCATGAATAGTTTTTTTCTGAGAAACGGTTTCTTGCTTGCGAAAAGGCCACTATTTGTTTCACGTCAGTTTAGGCATACTCACCAAATTAGAATTTGTCTGATCGTCTTCTGATGTCGCCATCCTGCTGTCTTTCGTAGAAGTTTTAATTTTTTGATTTTGCAAATGATAAAACGTTGCTATTTCTTCCGTCTGGACTTTAATAGTACTATGTAGCACACGATTCAATTCCCAAAGTCGATCAGTTTTAGCTCGCTCTTTTTTCAGTTGCACCTCCAGTCTTTTTATAAATTTTTCTTGACCTTCTTCCCCTCCAAATATGCCCAACTTGATTTTATCAAAGAGATCTAGAGGTTCTTCAGATTTTTTACCTTCTACGAATACATCTTCGGATCTGCTTTTGTTGTTTGTCTCGTCCACAGTATTTATGGGAGAAGTAGAATCATGAACTGATTGCAATGGGGGAACCAACTCAGAAGTTAATGTAGTTGTCTGAACAGCCTGAGATAAGTTAGATCGAGGCGTTGGAGAAATAATTCTAATAGAATCTTTATTGGTCTCTTTGGTACCAGCTGAATCAAACAACTGCTCCGAGTTCATGTCCAAATCAGCAAACGCGGTATGTATTTCACCACTTGCTTTTTGCGTCTTTATCTCTTCACATATTAAAAGTAAATCATTGGCTAATGGACTACCCTGGAAACCTGACATCACACCAAATGTTTTGCTGAGGGGAAGGTATTGTTTAAATGATGAAGTAATTCGTTTTTGACAAAATTCTATTGTTTTTTCAATTAAATATTCTATGTCCTGTCCTTGCTGCAAAGAAGGCAAAGTATTTTTTAAAAATTCACTCGCTTCAAAAACCCATGCCCCCTCTTTATTATCTATGTATTGTTTTACTCGTCTATGTATTTTTTCGTATGATGAATTAAAAATTTTTGATTTTTGTGCGTTTGTTAACATAATAACGATCCTTTGTTATTGATTTTGTATAATCCCAAAGATTCTAATCGTGGAAGATAAAAATGTACACTACATTTACTACTCAGACGCTTTGCATAGCAGCAATACTAAATTAGGAGTAATAGCCGTATCAATATATATCACTTATTCACCTTATTATTAATATTTTGTTAGTGAATAATAAAAGTCATCAAAGGTACAAACTTATATCTATATTTACAATCATATTACTGATCTGCAAATCGCAATTACTATATATTTTGTGCTCAATCCAAATGCCCTATCACAAGAATTATCAGCGCATTAGTAAAATGGATATAACTACCATAATAAAGTTATTTGTACAAACGATTTGAAATAGGCGAATTTTATTGCGTAGGATTCAGGCAAGTACAAGGTTAATCTTCACCATGCGCCGCTAATAAAAGCGCATTAAGCTGATGGATAAAATTCAATCCTAATTGTTTTGTAACATTAGGCGATGCAAATGCAACAGATGTGTTTGTTTTTCTAACAATTAAAATTTCGGGAAAAATTGAAGCCAACGAATCGTTTTAACCGGATAAGCAGCTGCTGTCAAAGAATAAAATATTTTATGATTAAAGTCATCTTGGTCAAAACAAAATGCAATTACCTTTTAAAGATAAGTACTCTTCCAAAAGAAGAGCTGCAAAGCGGTGCGAAAGATATATTCCGTACTAAGAAAAACAAGCCACAGTGTTTGAAACTGAGTGCGATCGCTTTTATCGTCAAAGGTGAAAATTTTTCTTTTGAAATTTATTAGATTTAGTGAACAAAAAAAATTCTCAAGAAATAAAATACATTTATTTTAAAGAATATAATTTTTCATCTCATGCATCGCTCATTGCAAAATTGACAGAGACCCACTCAGCTTTTACCTCAAAAGGGTGTTCAGGTAAGAAATACTTGGCAATTCTCTGAAAACGGTCAACATCATCTGTCGCCAAAAACTGCTGCTGGCCCGGAATCGTTTGGGGGTTATAGAGCTTGTGTTGCTCTAATAGCTGGGCAACGCGCTCAGCCACAGCATTGGCCGAATCAACCAAAGTAATATTTTTATCAATGACTTTAGTAATTGCCTGCTTTAAAACTGGAAAATGGGTGCAACCCAATACTAAAGCTATATTGGTAGCACCTTCAAATTGCTCCCATAATGGTGTGAGTAATTTTCGTAGAATTTCTTCTACTAAAGGGCCATCATGCCAACCCTCTTCCGCCAATGCGACTAGTAAAGAACAAGGCCATTCAACCACTTCTCTATTCTCATCTTTTTGTAAGATATGCCTTGAATAAGCACCCCACTTGACTGTACTTTCCGTAGCAATAACCGCTATTGCAGGATTGTTAACCAAAGATAGAGCCTTGTCCGCACCAGACTCTATCACCCCCACAACCGGTATGGGATAGTATTTTTTCTCAAGCGCCTCTAACGCAACACTAGAAGCCGTATTACAAGCAACGACAATCAGCTTGACTTGACGATCTACTAATACTTGACTGGCATTTAAAGCGTAGTGGATGACCGTATCTTTACCTTTGGTGCCATAAGGTAAACGCGCCGTATCGCCTAGATAAATAAAATCTTCGTTGGGCAGCTGTTTTTTCAAAGCTTGCAATACGGTCAAGCCTCCCATACCAGAGTCAAATACGGCAATCGGTAGCTTAGTATTCAAATTATTTGTCATAATTTTATTCTCAGTTAGCCTTGCATGATTGCATTTAAGCCATCCCATTGCGCCAACCACTTCTGTTGGTTAAAGTTCATATCTTCGGTACCGATATTCGTCACGAGTTGCTCTACAATGTTATTAACGAACTTAATATTGGCTTTTAAAGAGGCTTGGTTTTTCAGGACTTCACATGGTTTTTGTGTGTCTGAGCATACTGTCACATCTTTGATAAACTGTGCGTGTGTTTCTAACATCGTCTTTAACTGCACCGTAATGGGTTTATCAGGGTTACGAGCCGCAATCAAAGGAATTAACTCATAAGCAATTGTATTGAGACACTGATTGGCTTCATACAGCCCTTCTGTTTCTTTGTCTTGCATACCAAACTCTTTAACCTTAGCCAAACACACACCTTTGCGTGAAATCAAATGTTCTAAAAAGTCATTTAAATTATGGGATGATTCATCTCTAGTTGAACTGCTGGCAACTTGTTGCGCTTCTATAAATTTGTTTTGCTGATTGTTATATACAAAATACTGTTGGCTGGCTCGCGTTAGCAATGACCTTGTATTTAGCTTTAATTCATACAGTCCATCGGAATTAATATCCACAAACGTAAGATCTGCCTGACTTAAGTTAATATTGAGTTGTGGAATAGTTTGAATCACCGATCCATCGGGGGATTTAATTTTTAAATAAGCAAATTGCTCGTTGACTTTATCTTTATTGACCCAAAATTCAAATTGAAATGGCACCATATGTGGGTGTAATGAACGCTGAACAGACCATTCCTGCGTATCGGCATAAGCTAAAGTGCAAAAAACACCTGCCATCAGTCCAAATAGTACTTTTAACTTCATGTTTCTAATACCTAATGCTCTAATAATATCAATTTGTTGGGTAACAAACATGTTTTAAAATTTTAAACAACCCAATAAATCCCTAAACCTAGAATAACATTGTTTTGTTTCTAAAACTTGTTGAAAATTACCGCTGGGCTGTTGCTGTTTTTGCTCTGTCGCGATAGGGAGTACGAAGTCATTGACCACATCCTGCCAAAAGGGGTACCACAGCGATTCATTGAGCACATGATCAAAAATCATAGGGCAATCTGGCCCTTGGTTAATCTCAATTAGCCACAGCTTTCCGTTGGTATCCAGCATAAAGTCATAACCAAACAACTCTACTTTTTTTGTATTCTGTGTTTTTAAATATTGTGGATAACGTTTAATAATCTGCTTGACTGTAGTTTGGACTATATCAACCATCTGTTGATACACCACCTTGAAGTCACACAGCTCACTAGCAAGGCGTTGTTCAATGTTTGCCAACTCGCCATCCAGAATATAGTTTGTAATGTGGGCTTTGCGGTTACCCATTCTGTCTTCTAAGTTAAAATTATCAGCACTGATATTGCCATAGCCCTCACGATACAAATAAACACCCGCATAATTGGTCAGTGCTGCAAAAACCCTGAATGTATATTTTCTGCCTTGATGTAACGCTGGATTTGGAATATATTGTTGTAAAATATGATCGCCTCCCATCCGCTCAGGAGACCAATAATGTTCCCGAACCTCATCAAGATTATTAAATAATTTAATATCGTCGCCATTATTTAACATGGAGGGTTTTAAGAGCCATTTTAAATCTTTAATTTCTTTGTGGTATTTATTATCTTGCAGATAATAATCTAACGTTATCTGAGATAAAACAGTCCCTACGGTGGTATCATCTAGGCTATATGTGGCAGGCATAATACTTGGCTTGAGGTTGTTTATTAACTCGGCTAGTAAATGCTTATATTCAAAGTGAATAGAAACACCATCGTTTAATGTAAGGTTTTGATCTGAAAACTGGGGGTTGTCGTTGGATTTTTGCCACCCTTGCTGTTCTAGTACGCGTGTAATGTGATAATGAATAGCTGTATCATAGCGGCTAAACTTAAACGTTTTATTCATATGCTACTAATGACTTGATGCTTTTGAAAACAACTGAAGCACCACTGTTCCCAAAATAATCAATCCCATACCAATGATTGCTGGGATATCTAACTTTTCCCCGTACAGTAACCACCCCATTATCGCTACTAACACAATACCCAGACCACACCAAATAGCATAAGCGATGCTAACAGGTATCGTTCTTAAACAAAGCATTAATGAATAAAATGCAAGGATGTATCCCCCGACCACTAACAAAGTAGGAAGTAGCTTTGTAAATTCTGCACACGATTTTAGCGAGGTCGTCGCTATGACCTCTGCTGAAATTGCGATAGCCAGGTAGATATAACTTATTGGAAATTTACTCATCTTCGTGCTTATAAGACCATTCTAAAGGGGGCAAATCATTCATATCTGCACAGGCATAAATTAGGGAGTTGGTGACGTTCCGGCTATCTGCAGTCAAGCGTTTATTTTTAAGATTCGCTTCAAACTGAAAGTTAATACGCTCTACAACTTTGGCACTTTTGATATTCGCTTCTTCACAATTAATCTCAACCCGTTTAGCATGGTGCGCTTTAAATAAATAGCGGGTTAAAGCATTCATTGCTTCAGATATAAAGCCTTTACCTGAGTGCTTTTGATTCACCCAATAGCCAATTTCAAAACAAGGCACCGTTAAATTTTCTGGCTTAATGCCGGTTGCACCCAAGTATATTTTATCTTTGGCATCCATTATCTGTAATGGTAGCTCTACAGTGTCTTTGGGAGCACTGCTCCATAATCGCTCGCCATCTTCTAAATAAGCAATGGTGTCTCTCAAGCTGGCTAAAGATTGGGCCCAAGGCATCCATTTTTTAAGTACTTTATAGCTGTCCTTCATCGCATCATGCATAAGTTTTGCGTCTGTGACGCGGGCAGGCCTGATTAATACCCTCTCGGTTGTGATGCTTTCTAACTTAATTGGAGTGGCAAATATCATTCTTTGGTACTCACTGCATTGAAATATTATGTATTTAGACAAATATTATCACACCAATGGATTGAGTCTGCAGCAGATAATACGAATTTCTGGTACATTCATGAAAAAAACACGCCCTGGTTATTTATCAAGCTAATTGATATACTTATATTTGCTTCCAGTCTTCACAATACTCAAAATTATATGCATAAAAAAGTTTGGCAATTAGCTGCGCCTATTATTTTAGCTAATATGACTGTTCCATTATTAGGCGCTGTAGATATAGCCGTAGTTGGTCACCTACCTGGGCCTCAGTTTATGGCAGCGGTGGGCATTGGTGCAACCATATTTAGCGCATTATATTTTGGTTTTGTTTTTTTAAGAATGGGAACGACTGGCTTAGTTGCCATAGCCTATGGTGGTGATAACCATCATGAAAGTACCGCTTGGCTAATTCGCTCTATACTGATTGCGATTATCTTAGGGTTGCTACTGATTATAGCCAAACCTATCATCTCAAATATTTGCTTTTACTTTATTCACCCCGAAGGCGAATCATTGGCTCTAGCCCAACAATACTTCTCAATACGCATATTTTCTGCGCCTGCTGCACTATGTAATTTTGCCCTATTAGGCTGGATGATTGGTCAACATAAAACCAAGCAAGCGCTTTATACCCAATTAATTTTGAATATAACCAATATTATATTAGATATATATTTTGTGGTTAATTTAAAACTAGGCGTACCTGGAGCAGCTTATGCGACCGTCATTGCAGAATACATTGGCTTAGGCTATGGCTTGTTTCTTAGCTACCAAGCCATAAAGCTTTATTTCTCTCAAGTTGCCATAGCTGAATTACTCCGTATTGATAAACTTAAAAAATTAGCATCTATTAATAATAATATTTTTATTCGTTCTTTATGCTTACAAATGGCTTTATTTTACTTTACGATGACGGGGGCAACTTTTGGCGACACTGTATTAGCCGTAAATGCGGTATTGATAAACTTCCAATTATTTATGGCTTACGGACTAGATGGTTTTGCCAATGCGGCAGAAGCTTTGGTGGGAGAGTCGATAGGTAAAAGACAGCATAAAAACTTCATCAAAACACTCAAAGTCACAGCGCTTTGGTCCGTGCTCTTCGCTATTATATTTACGCTTGTTTACGCCCTATTCTGGCACCCCATTGTATTGCTTTTGACGAATGTCAATACGGTCATTCTCTTGGCCCAACAATATATTGCTTGGCTTATTTTGCTACCATTGCTATCTGTCTGGAGCTTCTGGCTAGATGGGGTTTTTATAGGTGCGACTCAAACCAAACCTATGCGTAACAGCATGATAGTTTCACTAATCATATTCGTCGCACTATGCCTCACTTTAACGCCTACCTGGGGTAATCATGGACTTTGGTGTGCATTTTCTGTATTTATGCTGATTAGAGCCATTACATTAGGCTCGGCTTTACCACGGTTAATTCATAAATTTTAAATTAAACATATCAGACACTTTTAGATCTTACTGATGTTTATGTTCGGAAATATCCCCCTGTGCAAAGACTTACTTATAGTATAGTATGCTTTCAAACTATATTTATAGAGAAATTCTGATGCCAATGACAAACAATAAACTCAATTCCACTATGCTTCAACTCATTGCCTACTTAGAAAGCAGTTTTGATATATTGGCGACAAAATTTCGCGCTTCACCTAAAATAAAACAGCGATATAAATATATAGAGATGCAAGCTAGAGTGAGCCTGATTAAAAGCCGTGTAAATAATGGCCTGCGTTTACCCATAAATGACATACCTTCTATTGTGCAAGAACTCACGTGCCTAATTGGCCTTGTAGAAACGAATTCTCATATTCAAAATACTCAGATACAGGCACTATTTTCACCATTGCATGACTTAGCAAAAACAATTCGCAGCCATCAAACCAAAGTCCAACAACCAGCAAATAATCAACATCAATCGGAATCTTATAAAAACGGACAAAAAGCTGCGTTAGATAAAATTGCTTGTCTTTATCAGCATACTAATGATGAAATCGTTGAAAAAATTGGTAAAAGGCACTATACCAAAGATAAATTTATGTCATATATTGTATCTGAAGGTGGAAGTTTTGAAGAGTACTTACAAGGCGCTTCAGATATATTTGATGAAATGATTGGCCCCAGGTTTGAGCCATCAAATAAAACATTATCCCCTAGTCGCACTCTGTAATTCTCAAGACTAATCCGCTTTAAGCTTCCACTAGCTTTTGGCGGTCAAATTTATTCCAGGCTTTTTCATGGAAGAAAAATCCAACCGAATTACATAACGGCTCGATGATGGCGATAGCGCCGCCCACAAGAAAACTACCTGATAAAAGATAAGCCACAGCGAATGCAATCATAATATGCATAACCGTGAAGGTACACGTCTTTAACATAATTTCACCCCTTTAAAGCTAATAAACCGTATATATAATAAATATAGCACAAATCTAAATGATAATCATTATCATTTATCGAGCGTTAGTCGAAAAGGAACGAAATTAGTTATAAAAAATTTAACATTAACAGAACAACCACATTCAGATACCCTAAACATAGTTGTCCTGTTAAATACACTAACTATACAAATATAGGTACTTTATACTGGAGGTGGCATCATGCCGCCAGCGGATGTCGCGTAATCATGAGCAACCGTATGATCCCAGAAATCACCAGGACACATATTCATTAAAGCCATTGCTGCTGCACCAACGTCAAATCCAGGCTGATTTAAATTTCCAAGCACTAAAAGTTTTGTATTTGAACACATAGTTTCTGGCGTTGGCCATCCTGGCGTGATTTCTCCACCTGAAATTTCAGATACTTCCTTTTGATTAAGTTCTTTCATTATCTTTCTCCTTTTATTAGAACCAGCTTTATCATCTGTGATATTGCATGTTTTAGGCAAGCACTTTATTTAAATTGATTTTTTCGTTCTTTACTAGTGGGATAACTATTTAACCAAGTTAATAAATATTCAGTCATATCTTGTCTAACAGGATTTATATTAAAAGGATAATAATGTAATAAATTTTGCCTTAATCCCAACAGTTCATTTCGCTGTTTGTCATCTAAGTCCTGCTTTAAAGACAAGTGATGGTGCCACTCTAATAATGGGGCAAGTTGAAAATCACTATAAAGTTTATATTCTGCAAAATGATTTTGATGCATTGCCATCCCCCAATATTGGTACTCTCTAGCAATATGCTCAAATAAATGTTTCATTTCATTGGGACTTTGGCACAGATCTGCTGCAAAAATATCTGCTGTGTATTCACAAAAACGAGAATGCATTTTGGACAATAGGCTTTGTAGCCCAAAACCCAATGCTAAGCTACCAATTGTTACTAACATATGTGCGGGTGCAAAAGTCAATGTTAAACCAATTGCCAATACAGATTGTAAAACATATGTGCTCTGTCCAAGAATAATAAATGCAGCCCAAAAATGATCCCGGTAAAAAAAATGCCCTAATTCGTGAGAAATTAATAAAGATAATTGGATTTTTGAAATACCCTGTTTATAACGAACAACTAAATCTTCACTTAAGATAATGGTATAATCTGGATGTGTGACACACTCAATACCAATCTGGGGTAAGTCGTCTTGACGTTTTTTTATATAAATATTAGGCAAATTAACAGCTGATAGCTCAGAAAGTGTATCAACTATTTCTTTAATTTCACGGTGAATTGGATTGGTAGAAGATAGCTTGCAGAACAATGGATTAGTCTTAAAATCTAAATCACTGTTGAGTAGATTTTTTTTCAAAATACTAAAAATACCCACCGTACAAACAGCATATAAAAATAAACCATTGATAATCGAAATGGTGCCACACGCAAAGACCATACCAATCGGCAATAAAGATAAAACCCCAACCATAAAGATAGCAAGGTGCTTTATGCTATTTTGCATAAGAAACCTATAATTGAATTTTAGTTAACTCATTATTTCACAAATGTAAACAATTATAGATAGACTATTGAGTAATCATCTTAGTGAATTAAGCTGCTAACAGCGTAATACTGCTATTCACAATCAAAAATAGACAGTAAATTTACTTATCCAGTCGTAGTTAGCAAAGAACAAATTTCCACTTTTGCCCTTGCTAACAAAATGAAATAAAACAATACTCACAAATACGTACTAAGGACTCATTCGCATTGAATCATATTTGTACTCACGATCCGCGGCTCTGTTTTTTGAAGCAGTTTTTTGTTGTTTAGAACGTTCAAAGCGAGTCAATATGGCAGGCTGGCATAAATCCTCATTACGACTACCCAATTCACCCAAGGGAGATGGTTTCGCTTCGTCTCTAATAGCTCTATATTTACGGGCAGCCCCACCGGAATGATCATGCTTTACTTCAGTGCAATCATATATTTTCAAGCTAGATTGGCCACGCATTGATTCAAAACTTCTCCCACTAGCTGTCATTTTGAACGTTACATTTTGCGGGAAGAGAATATAATTTTCTGCTAAATAATCAAATAAAGACTGTATCGCTAAATTTGCTGGATTTATAATCATATTTTGAGTATTTCTGCTTGCAAGCTCAGATAATGACAAAACAATCGTGTCATGCAGCTCTCTTTTAGCTGCTGATCCCAAAGACTCGCCCGATGTATACTGACAGCGGTTGACTATATAATGTGCAGTGTGTTGTATATGAGACAGTGAATAAGACATATTTCTCTCCATGAATACTATGCTACAGGTCACTATCGCATCAATCATAAAGAAGAATCAAGGAGTGGGGCTTTCTACAGTACTAACCTCCTGCTCAAATATGGTAGGAAGCACACTATGCTTAGGTTTAGATTTTTTCCTTTTTCTTTGACCATTAAAGTTAATCACCACGCTGGGATTATGGCGAGATTCTTCATAAATCCACTTACAAAATTCAGGCGTAGGTGTAATCTCTTCGCGTACAAAATAAGCTTCTATATCTTGCCGAAAATCTGTAAGCAAAGCCCTATTTTTAATATGTTTGTAGGCGATTTCTCTCGCTCTTTTTTCTTTGCCGGCTCCAAAAGCCATTAAAGCTCGGAATAAAAAAATAAACTTGTCATCATATTTCTGACGCAAATCTGCCCAAGAAACGCCTGCTAACATTGAATTTACCTATTGTACTAAAGCTATATTGAAATTGTATAAAGGCTAATATTAACCTATTTTTCTGTCACGCTGCAAAATAACAACCACTTTATATCATCCAACTGACACTGATTGTTACATTTACAACCCTAATAATTTGTTATTTTTGCTAGCTTAAATTATTTTGGAGCATTTATTTGTGTACACGCAGCTGGCTCACATGTAAGCAAGCTTTGATCTCTTTCATCATCACTCAAACTTGCAGCAGAAAATGGTTGTGCCATATAACACGTTATAGTCTTTTCTTTGTATTCGGCATGCCTTGAACCTTTATGAAATAAACTCATTAATACGGGCGCAACCTCTATAAAAACGTCACACGTCAATAACAAATCAGAACCATTGTCCGCAAGTGTAAAATCAAACATAAGATATTCTCCCAAAATAATGCCTATAAATTGAACAGCAACTTAAGATACATTGGAGTTTAAAAAATGTTGGTTAACCAAAATAGAGGGAAAAACCTCATTACGATGAAATGCGTCATCAAGAGGATAAGAGGTCTATTATTCCCTCATAAAACTACATATGCCTTTCACTGAGTGTATGATATATATTCCATTGGTCAGCGATATCATCGAATTCTTCTAATGTGAATAAGCTGACGCAAGCCCTAGCACCAGGGCTAAGCTCCTGGTTAATAATTTTCTTAACAACAAGATAAGTGGGTAAAATGGGGATATATTCATCATGACCACTTTCTGCGATTAAATTCCAGTGCATATCTAAGGGCTGGTATTCTAGATCTGTTCCATATAAATGTATATTAATGCCACCGACCGATGTACCAAACTGGCCTAATAAAGTACCTAGTTTTTCTAAAGGTTTGGAGAGTTTTGATAAATCAGATGCAATACCAGACCGCACGAACCAAGATAACTTCCATAGTAAAAAATGTAGTAACCCTAACTCAAAACCAGAATGAAATTTTACCGTACTGAGCTTCTGATAACGAAGTGGTAATAATTCTAGATCAGGTGCATCGCACCCACTTTGCCATCGCACCCCCACATTATCACCAAAATATTCTCGATGCCTCTTTTGCCAACTATAAGCAACTTCTAATTCACCATTATTCATATGCTCAAAAGGCTTTCCGGCTTGTAGGCACAAAGAATCGACTGACGCTTGCCCTCTTTTGATTTTATTCGCGGAAGAAATACTAAACTCAACCATTCTGAGGGTTGAAAAATTCAAGGCATATTTATCAACAACGGCTGAACTTAATCCAGGTGTGGTGCCTGCGCCTGTGATCAGCACAAGTTTTTTACGTTTAGCCTCTTTGTCTAATATACTAAATTGTGAAACATACTTTCGCGCATCAGCAATATCAACATAGTGGATGTTGTTATCAATACAAGCTTTTGCAACAGTATAATCTTGTTGTTGAAAAGGCCCCGCACAATGTACAAGTATGTCTGGTTGAATCTTGGCTAAGTTTGCCGAAAATTGCTCATCAACGCGATCTAAGCGTAATGTTTCTATTGGCAAGTTATGAGAGATTTTATTTTTGGATCCTGCTGTGCACGCTCTTTCTTTCTCTAATTTTTCTTTATGAGCATTGGCCTGCTCAAGATTTCGGCCTGAAATAATTAATTGTGTATGAGGGATGTTTATTAACATCCGGCTTAATTTTTCGCCAAAATGACCGTACCCCCCCAAGAGTAAGATTCGGCACCTTTGGGAGTTCACTGGTTGTGCTTTAGTATCCAATTTATCTATTCACCGAGGAATACTCTAAATGATCATTTAATTTGTAATGCACTAAAGACTGTATCTGTTAACAAAGTGGCGTCTTCTTTCATAGTGCGATTAATGCGCTTATACACCCTCGATACTGCTGCCTGTAATAAAATACCCATCACTGTTGAGGCATAATGATGTGGGTCCCCTTGAGGCACTTGACCTGAGTTCATTGCCTGGGTCAAAATGTTTACGAAAAAATAATGGGCATTATTTGGCTCGTTCGATAAATATTTAATTTGATGATGCTGTGACAATAATAAATAGCGAAATAATACCGGATCATCATCAAAATGTTCACACATTAAATCTACAATATTTTTTATTTGTTCTGCAATCTTATCTGAAGACATTGCGATCTCTTTCAACTCTCCAGTGATTTTTTCATAAGAGTCTACAAATAAACTCGTCGCTAATTCTTCCTTGCTTGTATAATGCCTATACAAAGTACCTTCTGCAATACCAGCCTTAGTTGCAATATCTTTAATCGTTGTGGCTGACACACCTTTCACAACAAAGAGATCTAATGCACAACGATTTAATTTCTTTCTTGTTGCAGAACCATCTCTCATATAAATTTTACACTCCCAAACTAACTACCATCTAAAAAAGACCATTAATATCATACCTCAATCAACCGAAGAGACCTAATACCCAGCTAAACAACAGGCGTTAGTTATTAAATTAACTATTTGTAATGTACAACTAATATATAGAAGCAAGAACGATACCGCCGGCCAGTATTCCAGCCACAGCGCCACCAGCAATACTCAATGGCATCACCATTAGAATCTGGGTTGCAGCATTCGAAGCAATCATAGGTGTGAAATTAGCGCCTATTAAGCCGCCCACGACACCAGAAACCCCAAGAAATATCATTTCGCCATCAATGACGCCACCTGAGACCTGGTTTATTTCTTTACTTGTTAATTGTTGAATCACTCTACTTTCCTTGTAAATTTATGTGAACAATTACTCACGTATTTTAACGGCTCACTTTGCTGTGTCAATCTTTTTATCTTAAAAAAGATAGACTTTTTAGCATATTCAGTTTTAAATCTAGAAAGGTGGTTTTAAACTCAGAGTTTTAAACTGATAAATACTTTGATCAAGCAATAAAGCTTACTATATAATTCACCAGAAACTTATAAAACAAGGTTTAGTATGTCTGAAATAGTAATGAGTCAGTCTGTTGCCATATTAGTCGATGGTAATAATATCGAAATTAGCATTCATGAATTGATTGAGAATGAAGCAGCAATGCTGAACTTTGACAAAATAATACCCAAGCTTGTAGATAATCGTGCTTTAAATCGCTTAATCTACTTCAGAGAAGGTAAAAATATCTCAAAAAAGTTAGCAGAACGCTTACATACTTTATACCATGGCTCAGTGCAGCCCTGTCATAAAAGTGCCGACATTCCCTTAACCATAAAAGCTATGCAGCTTGCCAAGAAAGTAGACACTATTATTATTATGTCTGGAGATTCAGACTATATAGAGTTAGTACGACACTTACGCTCAGAAGGCGTTCGTGTTGAAATTGCCTCTGTACAAAAAACAACGTCTAATATGTTAATAGAAGAAGCGGATCATTTTCATGCTATCACTAAAGAAGATTGGTTCATCCTACCCTCCCCCAAAAAAATCAAACGCAAATCCAGCTCAACGACAAAGAAAAAAAAGGAATAAGACTACAAAGTCTTGCAGTTAGCCTGAACATGGTGCAATCTCAAAAATATAAATAAGTACGTACAACAAGTTCGCGAATAGACTGGAGCATCCATGAATAATATACTCCGATTCTCATGTAGTATGATCATTGCCACCACCCTGACTGTTGCGAGTAGTTCACAAGCAACAGATACTAACCCTTGCCCTAAGACTGTCCTTATCACTGGTGCCGCCCAAGGCATTGGCAAAGCCGCGACAAAAGCTTTTGCAATAAAAGGATGGGAGGTTTGGGCAACCGATATCGAAATCAACCATAATTTATACAAAAAATATCCAAATGTACACACTCGAAAAATGGATGTCACTGAAGAGAATGAAATCAAAACGGTTGTTTCTGAAATAATAGAAAAAAACAAACACATTGACTTGCTCGTGAATAATGCAGGCTTTGGCCTCATCGGTGCACAAGAAGATACATCAAAAGCAGAAATACAAAAACAATTTGACGTCAATGTTTTTGGCATGATAGCAACGACTCAAGCTGTCTTGCCCATTATGAGAGAGCATGAATCTGGACAAATTATTAATATTGGCAGCACCTCTGGCATGAGGGCCATTCCAGGGCTAGGAATTTATGCCGCCACTAAGTTTGCCGTTGAGGGCTTATCTGAAGCTTTGGCGAGTGAAGTATCTCATTGGAATATTAAAGTGAGTGTTGTAGAGCCCGGCACCGTTTCAACCAACTGGGCGATTAATGCACAACTAACAGAAAATAGCAAAATGATTGAATACAATAATTTAAAAAACAACTTATATTCATTCCTAAAAAAACGTTTAAGTGGTAGCCAGCCCCCTTCTGAAGTGGCTGCCTTGCTAGTCAAAATTGCTGAAGAGCCTAATCCTCATTTTCGCTACCAAACAAGCCACCATGCCCGAGAAATTGCAAGTGTCAAATGGCGCGATGTCACTGGAAATATGCAAATAAGACAACAGAAAGTGTTTGTAGAAGAAATGTACTCCTAAATATTACTTGCTCGCCACAAAACTTGGGAACATCCGAGCTTTATCAAAATGAAACTCGATGTTCTCAAAACCGGCTTGGGAAAGCATTTTGCGCGTTTCTACAGTCTTTCGACAATAAAAATCCTCTAAATTCAACACATCAAAAAATACAACATTTTGCTTTCTCAAATAAGCAGCATTAATATTAGAAAAATCCCACTCACACTCAGAATCTTCAGAAGGGGATGGCGTAATATATGCGCTGATAAATTCACCGTCTGGTTTTAAGGCGTGAAAAGCTCTTTCATAAAAATCTAAAACCCGCTCGTTGCTTTTTTCATAAATCGTTAGACCATGGCAAGCAATGACATCAAATTGCTCTTTTTCATTTAATGCCCAAGATTTTTCTTTCACGCAGGTTAACCATTGCGCGATACCACGGGTTTGACAAATACCTCGGGCCTGCTCAAGCGTCATGGCGTCATCATCCCAAGCAATAAGCTCTATCTCTTCAATGTTTTTATAATTCAAATAAGCTAAGTCTTCAACCAAACCAGAGGGTATACTCAATAATTTAGCATCATTTTTAACTCTATTTTGAATCTGCTCAAGGAAAATTTGATATCGCTGTTGCATCGCTAAGGATATAGGGAATTGATGCATTAATTCACTAAATAGTGCGGGCGTTGTCACTGTCTCTGCTTGAAAAGGATAAGTCAGCAAAAAATGTCGCCAGTATCGGGTTAGTTTTTTGCTCTCAATTAAAGAACGACCAAACTTAAATTCATTCAGCTGTGCTAGCAAACTCAACTTTTCTTCTATAGAAGATTCTGTCTTACGCTGCAAAATATCCTGTTTACAATGCTCATAAATTGTATCCGTAGCTTGAACAACCGCTGGGTTTTCTTCTGTAATATCCATATTTTATTTCATCCTACGCTAGCCTACATTCCAAACAATTGCAGCCTTAATAGCATGCGTGCGTGGACGAGCCTCATTAATAAAATTAGGATCGCGTACACCATCGATGATAAATCCTTCTGCATGTAAAGGCTTACCTTCAACATGAAAACTATATTCCCCTCTAAATTTTAATTTTTCAGATATCAGAGGGACCTCAAACCCTAAGCCACCTAAAAAACGATAAGTTCTTTTTTCATGCAAATTGGTGAGTGTATAAGGATAATTATTTACCCCAATATAATTCACTGTCAGCTTATCTTTGCTTGTTTCAGCACCAATTCGGATGTAGGGCAATAGATATTTTGTTATAACATATCCCCAGCGAAGAGATAATGACAAGACATCGCCCACTTCATATCTTGAGCTAGCAAGCCATCCTTGAGATATGACAGGCACAAATCCTATTCTATCTGCAAAAGGCTGTTGATGCGCTTCATCTAGGTTGTGACGATCGTAACCTAATTCTAAGCCAAGCAACCAATCAGAACAACGCAGTTGACCACCAGCCAATACCCCCCAAATAGTGCCATTGTCTTTGAATAGATTTTTAGTGTGCGTTAGAAAAGCCCCCGGTTCTCGTGCCGGATTTCTGTAATCCATTTCGGTTGTCACATCACCTGTACGCACAGCATAGCCAAAAGAACCACCCACTAAAAAATTAAAGTCTGGTTGGGCCTGAGCTGCGCCAGACATAAATATAATTGAGGTAAACAACAATGAATGATATTTATTTTTTTTCACAACAGATCCTTGGCTTGTATTTATTATGCCATTTTACACGGGTTTCACCGATGATGTGACTTTTTTCAATACCTTTATGTAAGAATCAAGTTTGTTTTGAATGTTTTCAAACCAATTTTAGTGATGCTGGCGTGGTTGTCTGCTCTTATAAGAAATTTCAGCTAGTGCTTTGTTTTCTAAATCTAGTAATTCCTGATGAACCTTACGACCTGTCTCACTTTTTAAGTTTTGCGCCATATCACAATAAGCAGAAATCGCACCTAAGTAATGAAACTGCCATATAGGACATTCTGACTGTTGTATTTTATTAAGTAACTTAGAGCTACCGACTAAAATAGCTTTTTCAAAGAAGGCTGTTTTTATATCCATATTTGTCTCCGTCCTATGTAACATGCAAATAATGATAATGATTATCATTTAGATCTGAGATAGAAGTCAATAGCCTTATCTATTTTTAGCTGAATATCCTCTGTCTGATCTCGAGCAATGAGACAAACTGTCTGTGTTTATTTACAATATCTATATTCTAGAATTCATATAAAACAAGCTTGCAGGGAATTTATCCCCTGTTTCTGGATGTTTAATCGTTCGGTTTAGGACAAAATAAAATAACAAAGGATTTTGGTAATATATTTCAGTTAAATACTTTGCCTCTTCTTTACTCAAAAATCCTCGACTGGCTAATAATTTTGTCGAAACCATCGCATTGATCGCAGGGATCGGATAATCGCTGCCATAAACCAATCTATGATGTAAATCTTTGCGTTTTAATAATGTGCTCACGACCTCCGTTTTACGATTAACTGAAAGAATTGCTGAAATATCGGCGAATAAATTGTTTTGGTATTTGTCTTCAGACATCATTTGAATAGTTAAATGAAAACATGGCACTTTAGGCTGGCCTTTTGCTTCGAAATTAACACACTCTCCCAAGCTCCCTACGTGGGCAAAAATAACTTTGACTCCCATATCTAATGCGGTACGCCAACGTAATGGGTTGCCATAATCTTGATGCCCTGCAGAATCTACCGCTATTTCTATACCCGTATGTGTCAATATGACCATATCTAATGCTTTTACTTGGGTAAAGTAATCTAATAACTTAGGATCTGATGGATCCATCCCCATGGCATTCGGCAGCCATTTTATGAATCTAGCCCCCTGTTTGTGCCATTTTTTTAATTGTTCGATTGCATCTGGCCTAAAAGGATGCACAGAAATAATGGGCAAAAATTGATCTGGATTATTTTGAATAACCCGCTCTAGATATTCATTGGCAACATAAAACTCTGTTTCTGTCTCATTCACGGTACCATTTGGCATGTAAAATTTATCAAAAGCCAACAAATAACTTTTACCTGGCTTAGGAAACTCTGAAATTAGCTTATTTAAACGCTTAAGATATTCCTGGTTAGCTGATGTCTCACCGGTAATGCCGCTTGCTTTCAAATAAACTTTATAACGATATAATTGAAAAGGATTCCGCCAATCCAGCATTTTTGCATTTGCATAGGTTTGCTCTGTACCCAAGCCCAATAAATGCATATGGTAATCAACCCATTCAAATTCCAAATCTTGGAATGCTTGCTGCACAAGTACTTTTGCATCATGACTGAGACCATTATTTGACTCACGATTAGGATGCTTGCCGGCTAAATAAGGTAACATCAGAATAGGAATGCTAATTAATGAGCCCAGTAATATAAAACAAATAATAATCATTTTTTTCATGATATGATACGCACCGTGTAAGTTAACAACATAAGCAATGAGATAGCTAACAAAATGCCCCTCAAGAGAACCTTATTTTTTATCTGCCTTATATGCATTGCTGTAATAACCAGTTTTTATTATATGAAATATTCTGAGCAAAATGCATATAAACACAAAGAGGCCTTAAATATCAGTCAAAAAATTTATTCTGATTTCCTTGTGCTGCGTAGTAATGAAAAAGATTTTTTGTTGCGCCATCACCCCTCATACATAGACAGTCACAAATTTAGTGCGCAGCTTCTTACCCAAGATTTAGATGCCTTACATCAATTAATGCAAGACTCTTTGAACTTGACACAAGAGATTAATAGCATAAAAACCGAACTGGAACTCTATCTTAATACGTTTCAGGATATTGTGGCACTACAGTCCACTTTAGGTACAACGCCTGAGCAAGGGTTATATGGACAACTTAGATTATCCGCACATAAATTAGAGCACCTATTCTCAGAGAACCAACAGCAACATACGATGAATTTGCTGCTACATATACGAAAATCCGAAAAAGATTTTATATTGCATCCATCAAAAAATCATCTTGAAACATTTAACACTCAGTTAAAACAACTATCTCAAGAGGTTGCCACGAATGGTTATTCTCAAAGCTTACAAGCTGAATTAAAGCTGTATATAAAAAATTATGAAAAAACTTTTACTCGATATGCTAATAACGCATTAAAAAAAGGTGAGAGCGAACATGACGGCTTACAGGGCACTTTAAGAAAGCAAGCTCGAAATCTAGAAATGCTTATCACTGCGATAAAAAAAGACATACTGCACGATTCTTTACTTTCAGAAATCAATACTCATAGCCATGCACGAATCCTGTCAGCAACTTTTCCATTGCTGGTTCTTCTGTTGGCACTTATGCCTTTCATACTTAACATGACAAGAAAAGAAGAAAAGAAGTATTAAAATATTGCCGAAGTGCGGAATCGAACCGCAGACCTACTGATTACGAATCAGTTGCTCTACCAACTGAGCTACTTCGGCATTGTCTCTTTCGACAGGCTAAACCTCGCTGCCGTTAGAGACAGGGGGGAGTATACGGATCTCCACAGCTTGGCTCAAGTATTACTTAAAAACTACCTGTAATGACATTAACCACTGTCTCAATTTACAATTATATTAAGCTTCCAAATCTAATTTGAGTATGATGATTTCATTAGCCGACCAATCAAGCTTGGATTGCACACATTCGCTTGTGACATATAAAATATAACTTAATAGTACAGCACTAAAAGTGACAATAATTGTCAGTTTATGACCAATTTGGTACAAAAAATTATGATAACCACTCATTTGCAGGAAGCTAAATAACCTATAACTGTCTGATTTTACTTATTTATTTGATTAAATCAGTAATTGGCATGAATACTGCTCTTACCACTATGAGTGATAATTCTTTGGAGAGAAATAATGAACATGAAAAAAGCAGCTAAGGGTTTTACCTTAATCGAGTTGATGATCGTTGTTGCGATTATTGGTATTCTCGCAGCAATTGCGATTCCTGCCTATAACGACTACATGGTTCGTGCTAGGACATCGGAACTCATCAATGTTGCAGCTAATGCAAAAACAGCCGTATCTGAATTTAGAATTTCAAATGGTGCGTTCCCAACCTCAAATGCAACAGCTGGCGTTACTAACGTTGCTACTAACTTGGTTACAAGTTTAGGTGTTGCTGCAGGTGGCGTAGTCACTATTGTTGGTAACTCAACTGCTTTAGGTACAGGCGCTGCATTCTCAATCGTACTAACACCGACATTTGGAACAGGTGCTGTCACATGGACATGTACTTCTACAGGCGCAACACAGTTTGCACCAGCCTCTTGTAGATAGTAATATAATTTTAAGCTTTAAGGGGGCCTGTGCCCCCTTTTTTGATCTGATATGACTATGCTCAAACCTAAAAAAAATTATTATCGCCACCCCTTAATTATTTTATTAATTATGCTTATATTAAGCATAATGGTTGCTGCGCTATATTGGCAGGGGTTATATGGTCCCTATCTATTGGATGATCTGCAATCTATAGGCCCACTTCAAGTCAGTAATGTATCTTTTACTAAATTTATTAGTCTCACATTTCAAAATGAAACAGGCCCTCTAGGTCGACCATTGTCTATTGCTAGCTTTATATTAAATCATATGGCTTTTGGTCCTGAGCCTTTTAGCTATAAAGCGGTGAATGTTGGTCTACATACAATAATGGGATTTGTTGTTGGGTATTTTGTCTATTTGATTCTTAGCCTGATTCGACCCCAACAAAAATATAAACTCACCATATGTTTATTCACCAGTGTTATATGGCTTATCCATCCCTTACAAGTCAGCACAGTATTATATCCTGTCCAACGTATGACCATACTGTGCCAACTATTTGTATTATTATCGATAAATTGTTATTTAAACGCCAGATTAAAACAATGGCAAAATAAACGGGCCTGGGTGTATTTTTTACTTTGCGGATTCAATGGTGTTTTAGCCGTTGCCGCGAAAGAAACAGCGCTACTTCTACCTTTTTATTTATTTATTCTAGAATATTTTGTTTTAGATTTTAAGGGACATCATTTAAAAACAAATCAATGTTTAAGACGTAGCTATTATATAAGCTTATTAACAATGACTGTCGCTGGAAGCAGTTACTTTTATTATCACTTCTCTCTATTTATGGGCCTATATGCTGACAAGCCTTTTAATCTACTCGAACGGCTATATACACAAGCAAATGTATTGGTCTTTTATCTGCAACAAATTCTCTTCCCTAGAATATCTGAGATGGGGCTTTATCATGATGATTTCCCCATAAATCACCGCATCGATTTGTCTGTTCTATTGAGCTCAGCGCTACTAGTTGGTTTACTTGTATTCGCGTTTCGTTATAAAAAACGCTGGCCTATCCCTGCTCTGGGCTGCGCTTGGTTCTTTGTATCCCACTTACTGGAATCCACTATTTTCCCATTAGAGTTGGTTTTTGAACATCGAAATTATTTGGCCAGCGTCGGTGTGATTTTAGTACCCACTTATTTTCTAGTCACTTTAGCCCATTCGCCCAAAATTAAATTAAAGAAGTTTTATCCTGTCTTAGGCTGTCTTTATATTGCTGTGTTGATCTCCATGACCTGGTCGCGGGTACACAGTTGGTCTAGTAGTGAACTATTTCTAAAAAATACCCTAGCATTCCACCCTAACTCACCTCGAGTACACATTGAAGTCGCCAACTGGTATTTAAATTACGGCTTATATGGCAGTGCATTTACACAGCTGAATATTGCTCAAGCTTTACAGCCAACAAATAGTGGCATAGCATTACATAAAGTCTTAATTCATTGTCATGCTAATGGCTTGCCGCAGGATATTTTCGAAGAAGCCAAAACCAATATACAGCAATATCCCATTACACCTTATAGCATCTTAATATTGGATCAATTGGTGACTAATATTTTTGAAAAAAAATGCAATAGTATTAGTCCCAATAATGCATTACAAATAATACAAGCCGCATATAAAAACCCAAGATTACAATATCATCCTAAATATCAAGCTGTGCTATATCACTTGGAAGCTGGGTTACAGATGCGAAAAAACAATACAAAAGATGCGATTATTTTACTACAAAAATCCTATGAAGCTTACCCCAAACGCATGCAACCTCTGGTTGTCAAAGCACAGATTGAAATGCGTACACAAGATTTTGATGCAGCAAAACAAACGGTACAAATATTAAATCAAAAATATTATACTCAGTATGCCCCTCGGCAAGAGATCGATCAACTTAAAGCTGCACTTGACTTATATGCAGAAGCACAAGGGCCTACCTATGAAAACTGAAACAATTTATAACAAAATTAGCGTGGTCATCCCCGCTAAAAATGAAGCTGAAGGCTTATCTGGCTTCTTAACGGATTTGAAAACACAATACCCCCAGTTTGAAATCATTGTCGTAAATGATGCCTCTACCGATGATACAAAAATAATAGCGGAACAAGCACAGGTGAAAGTTATCACCCACCCTTATAGTATTGGAAATGGTGGCTCTGTTAAAACAGGCGCTCGCCATGCCACTAGAGAATATATTCTCTTTATGGATGGTGACGGTCAACATCGCGTTGAAGATATCGAAAAATTAATCACCAGATTTAATCAGGGTTTTGATATGGTGGTAGGCTTCAGAGAAAAGTCCTCTCAAGCAAATTTTTCCCGCTGGGTTGGCAATCGTTTTTACAATTATATCGCCTCAATTATTGTCCGGCAACCTATTTTAGACTTAACCTCTGGCTTTAGAATTGTAAAACGTGAATTATTTATGGAGTTTTTACACTTGCTGCCGAATGGCTTTTCTTACCCATCCACTATCACCATGGCCTTTTTTAGAAGTGGATATGCGGTAGGTTACGAAAAAATAACGGTTAATCCCAGAAAAGGCAAAAGCCATTTACGCCTATTTTCAGATGGCTTAAAATTTATGCTCATCATCTATAAAATGACTACGTTATACTCACCTTTTAAAGTTTTTTTACCCTTTGCCGCCTTACATTTTTTAGCAGGCATTCTAAACTATGCTTACACTTTTAGCACACAAGGTCGGTTTACTAATATGAGTGCTGTTTTTCTATCAGCCTCAGTCATTATATTTTTAATTGGGCTAGTCTCAGAGCAAATCACAGCGCTAATGTATCAACGCAGCAATTTTTCTCCCCAAAAGCCATGTACCCAGAACCAGGATAATAGTCAAAATAATAGTGAGCAAAATGCTGCTTAAGACTAAAGTTAAAGCCGTGATTCGGACTGTCACATACGGCATTATCGCTATATTAATTGGGTGGTTGTTTTTCAAACACAAAATTGAAATACAGCAAAGTTTTCAAAATATTCGCATGTTTGAAATACTGGCGATCACCCTTATACAAATACCTATCATCGGTTTAGGGGGAATGGCTTTTTATTTTTTAAGCTTTCGCGCAATTAAAATCAGCAAAGTTGACAGTATCGGTTTAAGTTACATTGCCAATCTTTTAAATCAAATACTGCCTTACCGACCAGGCATGATATATCGATATTTCTTTTTAAAATACAAATATCAAATGCCTCTCAGTTTATTTTTTTGTATCATGAGCTTATATTTGATATTCACATTAATAACAGGTTCTTTATTTACAGTAATAGGTTGGTGGTGGGCAAATTTAAGCATAATCAATCTAAATGATTTTTTTATTCTATCGAGCATCGTGTTATCTATTATTGTATTAAGTCTATTAGTTCGAATCCCTAAAAATTTTAATTTTGAGGAAAAATTCCCCACACTCCATGAAAGACTAAACTATATTAAACAAAATTTATTACACCCAGAATTATTAAGTATCTCTTTTTTAATTTTTATAGGTATTCATCTTCTGATTTCTACCTCACTATTTTATATTTACCAATCCCTCAATCACACAATCCCCTTTACGCATTGTATTTTTTTAGCCGGTATGATGAGTCTTAGCTCGATATTGTATGTGACCCCAGGTAATATTGGTATTAATGAGAGTTTATTCGCTGCCATTACCCAGGTTATTTATCAAGATTTTAGTATAGGCCTCAGCGCCAGTTTGCTGTTTAGAATAACACAGTGGATACCCGGTATTTGCCTAGGTTGTATTTTTGGATTATTTTTAAGAAAAGAAACCACACACATCTCAACTCCGTAAAATAAGCAATTTGCTACTATTCTGCCACTACCTCAGCTAGTATTATACAAAGACTACAATGGATTTAGTAATTTAAGTGACCTATGACGGAAATACAATTAAACGCCATTAGTGGATTAGCCAAAAAGCTTGTCAACGATGGACTACTAACAAAGGAAACCGCTGTTGCGGCACTAGAATCGTGCCGGAAGAAGAAACAACCTTTTGTCACTTACTTAGTGGATAACAAACTGCTAGATAGTGAAATCATTGCGACAACAGCATCCAAAGAGTTTGGTGAACCGCTGTTTGATTTATCAGTGCTAGATACTGAAGTTGTACCGAAAGAACATCTAAATGAGAAGCTTATCCGTCAACACCATGCACTACCTTTATTCAAACGAGGTAATCGCCTATTTGTTGCTTTATCTGATCCCACTAATTTACAAGCATTAGACGAAATTAAGTTTCATACCGGAATCAGCACAGAACCCGTGCTGGTTGACGAACAAGCTCTAATTGAAGTTATTGAAAAAATATTATCCGATCAAGAATCCTCCACATTAGGTGATTTAGATGATTCTGATTTAGAATCGCTCGATATAGGTTTTGATGAACCACAAGCATCAGAAGATAATAATAGTAATGACTCAGAGGTTGATGATGCCCCTATTGTTCGATTTGTGAATAAAGTATTACTTGATGCCATAAACAAAGGGGCTTCGGATATACATTTTGAACCTTACGAAAAAACTTATAGAGTCCGCTTACGTCAAGATGGTATCTTAGCAGAATTTGCTACCCCCCCGGTAAATTTAGCCCCTCGTCTAGCGGCAAGATTAAAAGTGATGTCACGGTTAGATATTTCAGAAAGAAGAATTCCGCAAGATGGTCGCTTTAAAATGAAAATATCTAAAAATCGCGCTATTGATTTTCGGGTAAGCACTTGCCCTACATTATTTGGCGAAAAAATTGTTATGCGGATTTTAGATCCTTCCAGTGCCAAACTAGGGATTGATGCTTTAGGTTATGAAGCAGTGCAGAAAAAATACTTCTTGGATGCCATCCATAAGCCCCAAGGCATGGTTTTGGTTACGGGCCCAACGGGTAGTGGTAAAACCGTTTCCCTTTATACGGCATTAAATATATTAAATACCGATGAGGTTAATATTTCCACCGCAGAAGATCCCGTAGAGATCAACTTAGAGGGCATTAACCAGGTCAACATTAATCCAAAAGCAGGATTAGTCTTTTCCGATGCTTTGCGTTCTTTCTTGCGCCAAGATCCAGATATTGTCATGGTCGGGGAAATCCGAGATCTGGAAACGGCTGAGATTGCGGTTAAAGCCGCCCAAACTGGACACATGGTCTTGTCAACCTTACATACCAATAGTGCGCCTGAAACATTAACCCGTTTAATTAACATGGGTGTACCCGCCTTTAATTTAGCAACATCTGTAACGCTGATTATTGCCCAACGTCTAGCGCGTAAACTTTGTGCTACTTGTAAAATGTCCGTAGAAGTGCCTGAAGAAGCTTTATTAGAGCTGGGCTTCAAAAAAGAGGATATAACAGACAACTTTGGTATTTTTGAGCCAGTAGGTTGTGATAACTGTAATAACGGGTATAAAGGTCGTATTGGACTTTATGAAGTCATGCCGATTACACCTGCGATTGGTCGCATCATTATGGAAGGTGGCAACGCCATGGATATTCAGGAACAAATGATTAAGGATGGCATTAATACCTTAAGACGCTCTGGATTATTAAAAGCCAAAGCAGGCATTACGAGCTTAGAAGAAATCAATCGTGTTACCAAAGATTAACCAGAATTCAAATTAACGAGATTCACTAGGATTTAGCATGGCACAGCCCAATAGAAAAATCTCTAAAAGCAAAATTCAAAATTTCAAATACGAATGCAAAAATGCTAAAGGTCATAAAGTCAATGGCGAAATTAATGCTGTGTCGACCGACTTAGCCCGAGCCGAGCTCAGACGTCAAGGGATGACACCTGTCAAAGTACGAAAAGTATCTAAGCCCATACAACTTACTAAGAAAAAAATTGCCAGCAGCGACATCAGTTATTTTAGCCGCCAATTAGCCACAATGATGTCTGCAGGGGTTCCCCTGGTCCAATCCTTTGAAATTGTTGCCCGCGGCTCTGATAATGAATCCGTTACCGAGCTAGTGCTTAAAGTGAAAACAGACATTGAAGGCGGCAGCTCTTTTGCAGAAGCACTAAAGCAGCACCCTAAATATTTTGACCCTTTATTTTGTAATTTAGTAGGTGCGGGAGAATCATCAGGTGCGCTTGAAACCATGCTCGATAGAATCGCTACCTATAAAGAAAAATCTGAATCCATTAAGAAAAAAGTCAAAAAAGCTTTATTTTATCCTACCGCCGTCATGGTGGTTGCCATGATCGTAACGGCTATCTTGTTAATATTTGTTGTACCACAATTTGAAGAGTTATTTAAAGGGTTTGGTGCAGATTTACCCGTGTTTACTCAGTTTGTAATAGAATTGTCAGAATTTGTACAGAGCTATTGGTGGATGATTTCAGCAGGAATGGGGGCTGCAGCCTCAGCCTTTGTGTTCTTTAAAAAGCGCTCTACTACAATGCAACATATTTTAGATCGCTTAATACTCAAGATCCCGCTCATTGGAGACATCTTAAATAAAGCCGCTATTGCGCGTTATGCTAGAACGCTAGCCACTACTTTTGCTGCAGGTGTCCCTCTTGTAGAAGCTTTAGATTCCGTGGCTGGCGCAACAGGCAATATTGTTTATTCTCAGGCTGTTATGCAAATTAAAGATGAAGTCTCTACCGGTACACAAGTCAACCAGGCCATGCGCAATACCAGTGTTTTTCCCTCTATGGTTATACAAATGGTTGCTATTGGTGAGGAATCGGGTTCTTTAGATAGTATGTTAGAAAAAGTGGCTAATATCTACGAAGAAGAGGTTGATGCCGCTGTTGATGGACTCAGTAGCTTACTGGAACCCTTAATTATGGCTGTTTTAGGTGTTTTGGTGGGTGGACTCGTTATTGCCATGTATTTACCAATCTTCAAAATGGGCTCGGTTATCTAATGGAAAATTTCACTTTATATTTTTTGGGAATCATAGCCCTATTAGGGCTGTTCGTTGGTAGTTTTTTGAACGTGGTTATATACAGGCTCCCTATTATGCTGCAACGAGACTGGCTTAATCAATGCACAGAATTCTTATCTGAGACCTGTCACATCACATTACCAGAGCCCCAAAGTACCCCCAAAATATTAGCGGAGCCCCAAACATTCAACCTGGCTCTGCCAGCATCTACTTGCAAAGAATGCCGCACCAAAATTAAATTTTACGACAACATCCCGGTTATAAGTTATCTGATTTTAAGAGGAAAATGTCGAAATTGTCATACTCATATATCTATTCGATATCCGTTCATCGAATTATTAACGGCTGTTTTATCTATTATTACTGCACTCTATTTTGGCAAAACACTTACTTTATTAATACCCGCTTTAATTTTAACTTGGTCTTTAATTGCCCTAACTTGGATAGACATAGATGAACAAATTTTACCTGACAATATCACTCTTCCGCTCTTATGGATGGGCCTACTCTTAAATATACCGGAATCATTCTGCCCATTACCACAGGCCATTATAGGTGCGGTAGTAGGCTATTTAAGTTTATGGTCTTTATATTGGATCTTTAAGCTGCTTACGGGTAAAGAAGGCATGGGGTATGGTGATTTCAAATTAATGGCTATGCTGGGCGCCTGGATGGGCATTAAAAGCTTATTGCCTATTATTTTACTCTCTTCCCTCGTCGGCGCAGTTGTTGGTATTACACTGATAGTTCTCAAAAAACAACACCGTGATAACCCCATTCCATTTGGTCCATTTATAGCTGCAGCAGGATGGATTACTTTTATTTGGGGTGATGAAATTATTCAGGCTTACCTTCGTTTCTCAGGACTCAGTGTATGACTTATGTCGTTGCTGTAACGGGTGGAATTTGTAGTGGAAAATCAACTGTATCTCAGTATTTTCAAGCACTAGGTGTCCCCATTATTGATGCCGACGTTATCTCCCGGGATATCGTCGCTCCGGGTACAAATTGTCTTAATGAAATTGTCTCACACTTTGGTTCAGAAATATTATCTGACCAAAAACTAAATCGCAAAAAATTACGTCATATAATTTTTAAAAATAAAAAAGAAAAGGTTTGGTTAGAAACACTATTACATCCCGCCATCTTCCAAGAGATACAACGCCAAATCAATAATATCTCTGGACTGTATTGCATTATTGCTATTCCTCTACTTGTTGAGTCTTACGATCAATATAAAAATATTGTTCAATCTATATTAGTGATAGATACTCCTGTAGAAGAACAAATTCAGCGCTTAACTGCACGTGACCAGTGCAGTGTAGCAGATGCCAAAAAAATCATCTCAGCCCAATCTAGCCGTGAATCTAGACTTAAAATCGCTGATCAGATTATCTCCAATCATGCTGATTTGGCAAGCCTAAAACTAACCGTAACCCAACTTCACCAACAGTATTTAATCCAAGCACAAAAACAAACCCATTAAATTAGTTGTAAAGCTAAGTTATTTTCCTAATTTTAAGCCACCCTATTTTAATGTTATAGTGTGATCCTATATATTTTGGTCGCAATACATGGTAGTGCAAAGCAATGGAACACAGCTTAATATACGAATTCCCATTAAATGAAAAAATACGAACCCTACTCCGACTAGAACAGCAATTTATTTGCTTTAGAGATTGCCTGGCACGCTCTCAAGCCTATGACGCATATAGTGCTATCACAATTTTGGTTGAAATATATAAGCTTTTGGAATATAGTGCCGCAGATAAAGTATTATTAGAAGAGCAACTTAAATACCATCGAAGCTTAGAGCGTTTGACTCAAACCCCGAGTATTGATGTTGTGGCTCTGAATAATGTGCTCGCTAAAATTAAATCTTCGACTGAAGCATTGAAAAACTTTAACTTTTCTCAAGTCGCATTTATGCAACATGAATTGTTTAAAAGTTATACCAATAGGATGCCTTTACCAGGCGGTACCATGTGCTTTGATACACCGCTACTCCACTATTGGTTGCAACAATCCACTAGCCAACATCAAGAATATTGTGAATCTTGGATAGCAGAATTTCAACCTGTTGAAAATGGACTCTTACTACTATTACATTTGCTCAGACAATGCCATTATCCTAAAAGTGTCGTCTCTAAATATGGACAGTTTAAACAGCCCTTAAAACAACCTCACGATGTCCAATTGATCAAAATAGAATATGATAATGCCTTAGCAGTTTACCCACAATTCAGCGGTGACAAGCACCGTGTTAACATACAATTTTTTGATGGGTGCTTAGAACAAAGAACGCACAAAACAACTCACCAAGATATCCCTTTTGAATTAACTTTATGTAGCTTATCATGACTAAGACAAAAAACACTGACAATATAAAAGCCATTATGGCAACCTGCCCCGCATGTCAAGAAGAAACGAATGTGAACACAACAAATCCTCACCGTCCATTTTGCTCTGAGCGGTGTAAATTAATCGATCTGGGGAATTGGGCTAGCGGTACCTATGCGATTCCAGTCTCAGAACAAAATCAGTCAGAAGATTACGATCCTGATTCACATTCATAACCGGCTATATTCAAAGGAATGAATAATACAATGAACAGTATAAAAAGTTTAACCCCAAAAGAATGTCGATCAATTTCTGGTGGGGTAGATTATTTTGTGTGGTCTCAATATGGCATGGCTGCTGGAGCGACTTTAGGGTCACTACATGCATTTAAAGGCCCCATGACGGGCGCTGCCTTAGCATTTAAACCGTTTGAAATGGTATTACATGGTATAGCCGGTGCGGGCATTGGTATCGGGGTGGGCTTAGCTGCTGGATTTTTGTATCAAGTGGGAGCAAATGCTTATAATAACTACTCTAGTACTGGTTCATGGCTTAATATGTCGAGTCTTTTAACCTTAGCCGCATTATAACCTCATAGGCTTTCTTTGTTAATTTGAATTTTCTTTGGTCTGGTACAGTATAAAGATTAACGCTAAAATTGGGATATTTTTGGTCAATGGTCCAAAAGGATGCAGCCAATAGGCGGGGGCTATAATAGAAAGTAATATTGAGTATACAATTATGATGATTATTTGAAATATATAGCATAAACGCGGCTTATAATTAGTTAGTAACCATAAGCCAATCATCATATCCACGACGCTCCCACCGATAACACAAAAATCAGCCAAACTGCCAACAACATTTGCTTTGGCTAAAAGGGTATAACCAATAGATGGTGCTAGAAATATTGAAGTGACACCGGTAAAAATCCATAAAAAACTTAAACTGAGTTTTGCAAAATAAAATTCATTAAGCTTAAATATTTTCAAAGTGTTTACCTATATGACCGGTAAGGGTTTATAAACCATCAACCAAAATATAACTAATACGGCACAAAACGCAGGAACACCTAATATAGTCCATACACGCATTAACCTTCTAAATTGGTCACTTAGAGAACCAGATTTCAAGGCTTGGTATGCCGCATCTTTCAATTTATATTGAATATACACAACGGGCAACCAACAAATACCGATAAAAATAAACAAAAATAATACTGATAAAAACCAGGTGGAACTATAAGAATATCCCAACCTATTCATCAATAATAATCCAGTCGTAAGCTGAATAATGACAGCCGGCGTTGTGAAAATCCAATCTGCAATCACCACATGTCTTGCCGTAACCGCTATCGTCGGAATATCTTGACTTCTATTGGCCATAAACATAAAAAATGCTGTTCCCATGCCTGTGCCTGCTAAAACAGTGGCTGAGATAATATGGATGAGTTTTAATAAAAGATAATTATCCATGTATTACCTCAGTTTTATGATAAATTCCAAATGGCTTTGCAAAGTCATCAAACTCTTCTAAATGGTACAAATTAAAGCAAGGCATTGCGCCAATAGGCACTTCCTTATTGTCTATTATTTTTTTAGCCAATATACAAGTTGAAAAAGTGGGGATATAGGGACCAATGCCATCTTCTGCATACAATGTCCAATGAATCGTTTTATCTTTTCCATTTAGATCCAAGCCTGAAATAGCAACCCGCATGCCACCGATATTGCTACCAAACATATCAAATAAGTTGCTAATATTAAATATTATTTTGGCCATTGGCGCCCAATTTTGAACAATTTTTTTCTTAGCGATATAAGCCATAGTAACCATTATATAGTGTAAGACAGGCAGCTCTAGCCCAGCTTGAAACTGAACAGATTGTATATTGGGGTAATGTTCAACAAATAGCTCCAAATCTGGCACATTAATATTCGCAAGCAGTCTCTCCCCTACGGGTTCACCAAAAGCACATTTTGTCGAATCCATCCAGCCGTATACATCTTGCCATATACCTTTTTGATAAGCTTTATAAGGATGACCTGTATAAGACAATATGCCTTGTAGTGTTGCGAGACCTCTTTGTGCTTTATTACCAGGGGCTATTGCAATATTAATAGATTGTATTTGAGAAAAATGATTGTGGAATGCCCCAACAACGCTAGAAGACAAACCAGGCACGGAACTTGCCCCAGATATAATGGAAAGATGTTTTGATTTAGCCATGGCATCGAGCGATGTGACATCACAAACATAACGTCTATCATCTGCCAAATCAATATAATGACTGTTTGCCTCTATACAAGCTTTTGGGACAGTATAATCCTGTCCCTGAAAGGGACCGCCAGTGTGAATGACAATATCAGGCGATATTTCTTTCAGTTTTGCTGAAAAATCTGTACGGGTCCAGTCTAACTCAACAGAAGAGCAAATTACCTGAGGTTGGTATGCTTGGAGTTCATTGCAAAATTTATTTGCCCTTACCTTGTCTCTACCTGAAATAATAAGATGAACATTAGGACTATGAGATAAGCTTTGGGAAATTCTTGAGCCAAAATTACCATAACCACCAATAATTACAATTTTTTTATTTAACATTATTTACTCATCAAGCTAGGTTGAGTGACAGCTGCAATGACAACTTACATAATAGTACTTGATCATTATTGGTTAAACCACTGTTCACCTCAAGTAATATTGTTTCTAAAAGTGTTCAGGTTTTTTTTTGAGCAAGATACAAAATAAGGTACAGATAAGATAGACCCGTAAATAGTTATGCTTTTCAGAGATAGGTTTAATAGATTTTCTACATTCTGAAGTTCTGCAGCCAGGACCACATAAAATTCCAGTGCACCACTATAATACTCTAACTTGCGTTTACTTATTTAAGCACAGATGACTATAAATAGTATTAATGTATTCGTCACTATCCAGAAATTTATTCAAAAACACCTCAACTATTTAATCCGCTTATCCGATATAAAGAGTCCTATAATTCACTAATTCACAAATTTATAAAATTGGGGTAATCAAATGAACAGTCTGAAAACATCTCATCTTATTGGCTTAACACTTGCTGTATGTACTTTTAGTTTATCTACACTAGCCGAACAAAAACCTATGCAGATGCAAAAAAAGATAGCACCTCCTACAACCGTACAAGTACAATTGCCTAAACCCGAACAGACTGTCGTACCCACCGCAAAAGTTAAAGCAAAAAAAGAAATTAAAAAATCTCATTCCTATAAAATAAGCTTTGACAAAAAGTCAAAAAAACAACCTAATTTAGAAGAGGTCACCATTCGAGGGCAGTTATTTAAAAATGGTAGTCCTTACAAACGTTTCAAATTAAAAACTGATGAAAATGGTGAGTTTTTCTTTGAAAAAAATCTTGGAAAAAGTTTAGCCGTATCACTTTTCTACATAGAAGGTCAAGAAAAATTAAAAGTCAGATGTACAGGCAATGCCCCACTTGGCAAAAACGAAGTAAAAGTGAATTGTCATTAAAGTTGTATCTTTATCATTTAGAATTTTAAAAGGCGCCTATAGCGCCTTTTTTCACTCTGTGTCGAAACTACTGTTTATTGTAAATCTATATTTTTATCATTTTCTTTAAGTAATTTCTCTAATTGATCTGATGTTGTATGAGGTGATTGCGTGTTTTTAGCAATTTTCTGGTAAACGACTGGTATAACGTAAAGTGTTAAGATAGTCATTAGGGCAACCCCAAAGAAAATAACAATGCCTAGAACAAAACGTGATTCAGCCCCAGCTCCAAAAGAAAAAATTAGTGGCAAAGAACCCATAACCGTGGTAATGGCAGTCATAATAATCGGTCTGAATCGCACCTTAGCCCCCTGCAATATTGCCGCACTAAACTCCATGCCCTCATCTCTTAATTGATTAATAAACTCAACAATTAAAATCCCATTTTTGGTTGCTAATCCCACGAGCATAATTAAGCCGATTTGACTATAAATATTCAAGGTTTGATTCGTTATCCATAAGCCAATCAGTGCACCAAAAATAGCCAGGGGTACGGTGATCATGATCACCAATGGATGGACAAAACTTTCAAACAACCCTGACATGACCAAAAAGACAACCACTAAAGACAGAGCAAATATAAAATAAATAGAAGCACCCGATTCTTTGTAATCCAATGATTCATTTTTATAGTTGATTGTTACCCCAGGTGGTAATTCTGTACGCACTAAGTTTTCTAAATATTGTAATGCTTCGCCTAAGGAATATCCATCAGCTAAATTTGCATCAATGGTAATACTTCTTAAGCGATTATAGCGATTTAAAGTTGCCGCATCAGCAAATTCTTCATAGGCAATTAAATTAGAAAGTGGTATTAAAGAATCTGTTGTATTTGAACGGACATAAATATTCTTTATATCAATGGGCGTCTCTTGTAATCTTTCTTCACCTTCAACAATGACATCATATTCCTCTCCACGGTCTATAAAAGTCGTCACGCGGCGCGAGCCCAGAAGACTCTCTAACGTTCGATTAATATTTAACAACGGAACCCCTAAGTCACCCGCGCGATCTTTTAGAATTGTAACCGCGATTTGAGGTTTGGTTTCTTTATAATCATGATCTAACCCTAATAAATTCGTGTTTTCTTGTGCCTTATCCAAAATGATATCGCGCCATTGTGCTAATTCTTCATATGTTGCACCCCCCATAACAAATTGTACTGGCTTACCCAAACCTCTTACTAATCCTTGCCGCACAATCGGAAAAATAGAAACGCCAGGTATATCATTCGTCAGTTGACGAATTTCATTAACATAGGTCCACACAGGCTTGCGTTGTGTACTCCAGTCGCTTAATACAATAATACCAATACCACCACTAAAGGATTGTGAGCTACTAATAGATCGAGGCGCCCGAATTAATAAGCGCTGAAACTCATTGCTATCTACAAATTTCATTAATCGTTTTTCAATTTCATTCATGTGTTCCGTTGTATATTGATCTGACGAGCCCTCTGGACCTTGGACAATTAGAAAAATAACACCTCGGTCTTCTTTAGGTGCAAACTCACCAGGAACTTTGCTAAATAATAATATAGTAAGACCTAATATGATTGTAAATAAACTAAAAATCCATAGTGGTTTTTTTAAAAAATAGGCTATAGATCTGGCATACCCATTTCTGAGGCTATCAATACCTTGTTCCATCCAGCGACTAATAAAAAAATGATGCTGACTTTTGGTCAAAAGCTTTGAAGCAAGCATGGCACATAATGAAAGGGCAACAAAGCTTGAGAAAAGAACGGCAGCAGCCATGGCGATAGCAAACTCTGAAAATAATCGTCCTACATCCCCTTCTAAAAAAGTAATAGGAATAAAAACAGCCACAAGCACCAAAGTGGTTGCAATCACCGCAAATGAGACTTGTTTGCTCCCTCGAAAAGCAGCTAATAGTTTAGGCTCACCTAACTCTATGCGACGATGGATATTTTCTAATACCACTATCGCATCATCCACCACTAAGCCAATGGCCAGCACCATTGCCAATAGTGTCAGTAAATTTATGGTAAAACCAAAAAGCTGTAAAACACTAAAAGTTGCAATCAAAGATACAGGCACTGTGATAGCGGGTATGATCATGGCTCGAAAACTACCTAAAAATAGGTATATGACCAGAACAACTAAAGCTATAGCAATAAACAGTGTTTTATAGACTTCATTAATCGCGCTATTAATAAAAACACTGGAATCATAGCTTTGCTCTAAGACTAGGCCTTCTGGCAATGTCGTGTTAATATCTTTTGCTTTTGCCTTAACGAGCTCAGCGACTTTTAGAGTATTTGCGGTAGATTGCTTGATGACACCAATACCCACCATCGGGATGCCATTCCCCCTAAAAAACCCCCGTTCTTCAACAGGCGCAAGCATGACTCTGGCAACATCCCCCACTCGAATCAAATACCCCTCTTCGCCTTTAGCAATAACTAAGTTTTTAAAAGCGGTTTCAGAAGTATATAAGCGCTTGACTCGAACCGTAAAATCTCGCATTTTAGACTGAATTTGACCTGCTGGTAGCTCAATGTTTTCACGCTTTAATGCATTTTCAACGTCTTCTACTGTGATGTTTCGTGCAGCTAGCGCTTTTCTATCTAACCAAATACGCATGGCTTTATCTTTGGCACCACCAATACGCACTCTCGCAACACCATCTAAGGCTGAAAATTGATCTTCTAAATAACGTCTTGCATAATCTGTCAGTTCCATGACAGACATGTTTTCGCCAGTAAAATTGAGCCACATAATAACATCATCATCCGAACTAGCTTTTTCAACTTCCGGAGGGTCTGCTTCAACGGGTAGATCATCTATGACCGTAGAAACTCGATCGCGTATATCATTTGCGGCATCGTCAATATCCCTGCTAACGTCGAACTCAATATTAATCTTGGAACGCCCATCTTCACTGCTACTAGAAATATAACGTACACCTTGGACACCAGCCACTCTGTCTTCTATGACCTCAGTAATCCGTGTTTCTACTATATTAGCTGCTGCACCAGGATAGGTTGTATCAATGGACACGACAGGTGGATCGATATCGGGGTATTCTCGTAATGGCAATTTAAGGTAAGAAACAATGCCAAAAACAATTAACAATAAATTCATCACTGTTGCGAGCACAGGTCTTTTAATTGAATAATCAGATATAATCATTTGGACTAATTCACTTGAGGATTATGATTAGGTAAATTTGATATCGTTTCATCTATTGCAACAGTGGCACCAGGCTTGACTCTTGAGATACCACGGGTAATAACTTTATCACCCTCTTGAACGCCCGATAAAACTTCCACCCAACCTGGTTGTCGTTTACCAATCTCAATCTGTTTGCGCTCGACTGTCAGATTATCTGTTACGACTAAAACATAATGACTACTTTGCAATTGAATAGTTGATTCTTCAGGCACCATCAAGGCTTGACGTTGATTCCTTAGTAAACGCACAGTTAATAGTAGACCTGGCTTAATTAACCTATTAGGATTGGGCAAAAGTGCCCGGACTTCTACTGTACGTGTTATAGAGTCAACTCTAGGGCTTATTTTAGTGACTTTGCCTTTAAAAACTTGATCAGGAAAAGCCTCTGCCTCAGCTTTGATTTCTAGATTTTCTTTAACAACATCTAAGTAAATTGATGGTACAGAAAAGTCTAGTTTGATTTGACTGATATCATCTAGCGTCGTGATAATCGTACCTGGCTCAACCAATGCGCCCACGCTTATTTTTCGTAATCCCAATATACCATCAAAGGGTGCTCGAATGGTTTTATCTTCAATTCGTGCTTGTGTCTCCGCTATACGGTGCTGGGCAATCAGTAATTGTGTTTTACGTGTATCATACTCTGTTTTAGCAGCGGCATTACGCTTGAGTAAATCTTCTAAACGCTGAAGTTCCCGTTCATGCTCCAATACTTGTGCCGCTTCTGCTTTTTTTTGTGCCTGCTCTTCATCTTGACGCAACAGAATAATAATTTCATCTTTTTTAACTGCTTGACCGTCGTCAAAACGAATCTCAGAAATTTTATCTGTGTCGGTTGAAGTGATATTAACCGCTTCATTAGCAAAAACAGTGCCAAGTGCTTCAATCTCGTCATATATTGTTTGTGGCTTTATGGTAGCCACTTTGACTTTTAAAGGCTGATCTTGACGTGGTTGCCTAGAGGCGTAACCACTGCCTTGGTGGTAGTAAGTATAAATAGCGATGAATATACTAATAATAATAAAAGATAAAAATATTTTTTTGAACACGAAAAATCCATTTTTCACTTAATTTATTGTCTAAATCATATCCGATACAAAAAAGAAAAGCTATTAGGCGCTATTGAAAAGAAGACAGCCATACTGCAAAACAGGTAGATTGACAGAGAAATATAGTCTCTATAATTGTATCTTAGTAACCGGGATGTTTTAATTTCTTTAGTTTTATATTGCTCTCTTCCTTCCTATTTATCCCATCAATTTATCCAATAAACTCTAAATACAGACCGTTTATCGGCTTAAACAAGCAATTCAGCTCTAATTTGTTTTTAGGATAACTAATGTTTGTTAGATTACATATTGTTGAGAATATAGAACTGATGAGGCCAATAATGAGAGAACTTAAAACAGAAAATCTAAAAAATATCAGCGGTGGTTTTGATATATCAGGAGAATCCATTGTAATGATAACAACAGGCTGTATTGCAGGTTTGTTGATAGGAGACTATTTAGAAGCGAATAGCGTTGCTGGTAACTTCTACGCAGCGGATACACAAATAAGTGCACTACAAAAACAAAATTTTTCACTCAATCAAGCCGTGAAGAATTTGTCTGCCAATCTCAAACCAACTCACCCCGTTAATGTGGCACAAGTAAAGTAACACACTATTAAAATACAAAATTTATGTAAGGTTAACAATATGCAAATTTTATCAAAAACAGAATTGAACAACATTAGTGGCGGCATTGAAGTATCAGGCCTTAGTGCAGCTCTAGGCGTTATGAGTTTTACCTCTGCATTTGCGGTTGGAAAATGGAATAGAGCACGCACCAATGCATCCTATTTTGCAAACCATGCTGGAATTGAGCAAGCATTGCATACCTCAAACAAAGAAATTGCGGCGACAGTGAGTAAAATCATTGATGATTCTAATTTATCAAGCCCAAGTGATGCTAACGTAAAAGTCTATTAATAAATAATGGGGTAGGATTGTCTTAAGGATGCGATTTTGACTATCCCATATATTCATTTAGCGCAGATAAAATGACATCATTAGCGGGCAATAACTTAAGCTCAGTCATATTATCCAAAGTACACCAAGTATAACTCTGCCCCTCCTTCCCAAAGGGCACCCCTTCAAATTTGTCAACGACAAAAACATGTAAACGCACAGACAGCTCTGGATAATGGTGTTGTACTGACAATAATGGCTTAGGATTGATTGGCAAAACGCCGACTTCTTCGCAGAGCTCGCGATTTAATGCTACTTGCGCGTCTTCTCCAGCCTCTAGCTTCCCACCAGGAAACTCCCAGTAGTCAGAATAAGGCTGATGGCTTTGTCTTTGGGTCAATAAAATCTGACTATCAGAATTCCGTAAAATCCCAACAGCCACTTCTATATATTGCTTAGCTAAGTTGGCCATGGCACTGCTTAAACTTTTTGCCAGAGCCGCAAGGGCAAGGCTCATTACGCCCTACTTTAGGCTGCTCTCGAACCATGGTTGAGGCCACATCACCTCCTACCGCGGCTTGTAATGATGATTCTTCTTGCTCATTAATTGAGCTGACTGTAGCATGCTGATATTCCATTGATGATTCATCAACACGATGAATATGTTCCGCTGACTCTACATCCGCCTCACTTTTCACTTCAACTAAAGATAAAAAGCTTATGACTTGTCGGCGAATGCTATTCAACATAGATTCAAATAAGTTGAAAGCTTCTCGCTTATATTCCTGTCTTGGATCTTTTTGTGCATAGCCTCGCAAAGAAACACTTTGGCGTAAATGCTCCATTTGTGTTAAATGATCGCGCCAATGCGTATCTAAGCTATGCAGCATGACTGATTTTTCAAACTTGCGTAGTGTTTCGGAACCCACCAAAGCTTCTTTATCAGTAAAAGCTTGCTCCATACGCTCCATAATTCTCGTTTTGAGTCCTAATTCATCTAAATCTGACTCATTTTCTAACCACTGTGCAATTGGCAAGTCTAAACCAAGCTCATTTTCCAATGTTTGTTCCAAGCCTGGTATATCCCACATTTCATCTAAACTTTCAGGCGGAATATACTCAGCAACAACCGTATTCACGACTGTGTCTCTAATTTGTTTGACGTTCTCAGAAATATCATCTGCCGCCAATAAATTATCTCTTTGCTCATAGAAAACTTTACGCTGATCATTCGCGACATTATCGTACTCAAGTAATTGCTTACGGATGTCAAAGTTATGCCCTTCCACTTTTCTTTGCGCATTTTCGATAGCTTTGTTAACCCATGGATGCGTTATTGCCTCACCTTTTTCAACGCCTAAACGGCGCATAATGTGAGAAACTTTATCTGATGCGAAAATACGCATCAAATTGTCTTCTAAAGATAAATAGAAACGTGAAGAACCTGGATCCCCTTGGCGGCCACTTCGCCCTCTTAATTGGTTGTCAATACGTCTAGACTCATGACGCTCTGTACCAATAATATGCAAGCCACCCGCGGCAATAACATCATCATGCCGCTTTTGCCAATCTGCTTTTGCCGTGTTAATTTGGGCTTCATTTGGCTCTACCATTGCTTTAATTTCAGCTTCTAAGGAACCACCCAAAACAATATCTGTACCACGACCCGCCATATTCGTCGCAATGGTGACAGCACCTGGCCGACCGGCCTCAGCAATAATTTGTGCTTCTTGCTCATGGTATTTTGCGTTTAAAACTTGGTGTTTAATTTTATGTTGGCTTAACACGCGCGACAATAGTTCAGACATTTCAATGGAAACCGTACCCACTAATACTGGTTGTTTTGCGGTTACTTTATCCTCAATATCTTTGATGATAGCTTGGAATTTTTCTTCTTTACTAAGATAAATTAAATCCGTTTCATCTTTGCGGGCAAATGGCTTATTCGGCGGAATCACAACCACTTCCAAACCATAAATTTGCTGGAATTCAAACGCTTCTGTGTCCGCTGTTCCGGTCATACCCCCAAGCTTGTCGTACAACCTGAAGAAGTTCTGAAAAGTAATGGATGCTAACGTTTGATTTTCATTTTGAATAGGCACACCTTCTTTGGCTTCCATCGCTTGATGTAAACCTTCAGACCAGCGTCGTCCAGGCATTGTACGCCCGGTATGCTCGTCCACAATCATAACTTCATTGTCTTTGACTAAGTAATCAACATCACGCTTAAAAATTGCATGGGCTCTTAAGCCTGCATTTAAATAATGCAGCAAACCAATATTACGCGGATCATATAAACTTTGGCCTGCTTCTAACAAGCCTGACTTGGCCAACAACACTTCAACGTGTAAATGGCCTTCTTCGGTTAGGAAGACTTGTTTGGATTTTTCATCAATACTGTAATCACCCGGACCATCCTTTACAGCTTGCACACTCAACTTAGGTACAATATCATTCATTTGCACATAACATTCCGTGCTATTTTCTGCTGCACCCGAAATAATAAGCGGCGTACGCGCTTCGTCGATCAAGATAGAATCGACCTCATCAACAATAGCAAAAGCTAAATCTTGGCGTAAACACTCTTCTTGGCTGTACGCCATTTTATTCCGCAGGTAATCAAAACCTAATTCATTGTTGGTTGCATAAACTACATCACATAAGTAACTTTGGCGCTTGACCTCGGGACGCATATTGGGCACAACGATACCCACGGTTAAACCTAAGGCTCTATACAATGGTCCCATCCAATGCGCATCACGTCGAGCCAAATAATCATTGACCGTGACAATATGAACTGGTCGACCAGACAAAGCATTCAAATAGGCAGCCAATGTTGCCATCAAGGTTTTACCCTCACCGGTCAACATTTCTGAAATTTTGCCTTCATGTAAAACCATGCCACCCAGCAACTGCACATCAAAATGGCGCATTTGCATTGTGCGTTTACTGGCTTCTCTCGCCAAGCAAAAAGCTTCGGGTAGAATTTGGTCTAAGCTTTCTCCTTGTTGGAAGCGCTGTTTGAAGCTTTCAGTTTTCTGAGGAATGTCTTCCAGTGATAAAGCCTCATATTCCTTCTCTAAAGCATTAATTTTATCGATATTTTGTTTGTATTTTTTGAGCAAACGTTGATTGCGACTTCCGAAAAATAATTTAGCAAGATTGGAAAACATAGGTATAAAATTCTCTGTCCATGCAGTAGGTTCATAGGCTTTTCATCTGAATGTAAATGGGGTCAATCCGCCTATATTTCAAGACCGAAGAGTATAATACAATAGACCCTCTGCGAAAGCAGCATATATTGGTTATTATGACAAAATTTATGTTATTTACGTAACATTTAATTAAGCAGGGGTACCGAAGGCAAAATCCTACTAAGCTTTTGATTTCCTACGCAAATCATGGAAATATAAACCAGGATCAATCGATTTATCTTTTTTGCGAACCTCCAAATGAACATGTGGGCCTGTTGAACGTCCGGTAGACCCAACCAAGGCGATTGCGTCACCCTTTTTAACAAGATCCCCTACCTTTACCAACGCTTCTTTGTTATGTGCGTAACGGGTTGCAAAGTCATTCCCATGGTTAATCTCAATAATTTTTCCATAGGAGCCCTTATCTTCGGCCATACTCACTATCCCACTAGCAACAGCCATAACCTTATCACCTTCTCGACCCGCTATATCCACCCCATTATGCCAAGCTTTTTTACCAGTAAATGGATCAACTCGCCGACCGTAAAAAGAAGACACCCAACCTTTACCTAAAGGCTTTCCTCGACCACTCAACGTCGTTGAATCTGTTTTCTTGAGTTCATGAAAAAAATCATTCAAAAACTCAAACTGAGTAAAACGCTTATCAAGCAGCTGCTCTAAATCTAATAGTGTTTGAATGATAGCTTGGCCAGCTTGGTATTCCCCTTCCAAAGGCCCCCCCATTCCAGGCTCATCCGAAAAGTTAAACTCACTAGGATCTAAGTTAGCTTGTTCTATTAACCGCTCGCCCAGAACATTCAGTCGCACCAGATGTGCTGATAAGCGGCCAACATGTTCAGATATAACATCAAGTTGATTTTCAGTTTTATGCTTAAAAGTTTTTAACTCGTTATAATCGACAGACAAATAATCTTTCCAATGACTTTGTAATTTGCTTTCTTTCTTAGAATAACTATAACTCGCAAGTTTGTATGTACTCCAACTTGTAAGCACCACCATGAAAAAAGCCATGGTCAATAGAAAAAGCACAGTCTGTTTAAAACTAAATCTTAACCGTAGCGGTTCTTGTAACTTTGGGTGCTCTATCGTAATGACTTGCATTTAGATGCCTTATTTTTGTTATAATTTTTATTATGGGCACTATAATTATGGAATTTTTAAAAATTTTGATTATAAATAACACTTTAAAATATAGTTACATAACTTTTATAGTAATAATAGAGAAAGCAGCATTTTGCTTTATTTTTAGCCAATGAGCCAACAAACAAAAAATATTAATGCCATCTTAACCCATGACGGATCATCTTTATCCCAACTCATTAGTAGAGCAAAAGCTTTAAACGCACTACATGAAAAAATTGAAACCGTTATTGGCGAAAAATTAAAGAATAGATATAAATTAGGCTCATATCAAAAAGGAACTCTCAGTCTGCTGACAGATAATGGCTCAACTGCGACAGAATTGCGCTACTCTGTTCCAGAAATAGTGCAGCTCTTAAGGCAAGATCCCATGTGGGTGGGCCTCATTAAAATTCAAGTCAAAGTGCATCATGACTGGCATGAATATGAAGAGCTCAAAAAACCACTACCCAAACCAGAAGTCGCAGAACCACTATCGACTAAAACCTTAACGAGCTTACAAATATTGGCTGATAGCCTAAAAGATGATCCCAAAAACCAAACATTAGAAAAAAGCATACGCAAACTAATTGCCTCTTCCAAAAAAAGAAAAAATAATTCCGACTAATATTTTTGACCAAAATTCAGGAACCCTTCAGTATGGATAACGAAGAATTTTTAACGCAGCAACAAAAACTCATTGCCTTATGCCCTGATGTCGAAAATATCATGTTTGCTTTAACTCAATATTTATCTGTCAGCTATTTTCGATACGTAAAGTCATACCCAGATAACACAAAATTAATTTTGTGCTCTAACGCAGAATGGCTAGAAAAATATTTTTCTGAAGAATTTTACGACACAGAATTAGCAAATTTTCACAAACACCCACCACATTCTCATGGCATCAGCATACATGGTGAATGCCATGATAACCACCCTGTTTGTGACTTTTGGAATCGACATGCCAGTATTGGAAAATATGATCATATTATGGGTTTTTATACAAAATTTGATAATTACTTTGAAATGTATGATTTTGGACTATCTGCCGAAGCACATACGGCTAATAATTTATTTTTGAATAACCAAAAAATATTCAAGCATTTCTTTTTATATTTTAAATCACGTGGCCAAGACTTGCTAGCTAAAGCCGAAGCATTAAGATTTCCTATCAAAGAAGCGCCTGAGTACGATCAAAGCAAGAACTGGTTATTAGGTATGAATGACTCATTAACCAAAATTATCATACAAGAAATGCGTTTGTTAGCTGTTTTTTTAGATGATGAATTAGAAGGTACTTCCCTCACCATTAACCAAGCTAAAACTTTAAAACTATTTATTGAGGGCTATACATTTTCAGAGGCACCTAAAACATTAGGCATAAGCGAAATAAGATACAAGACACTTTTACAAGAAGTTATGAACAAACTAGGCGCGACCACTTTTTTTGAGCTTAGAAACTTGTGTCACCAAAAACACATTTCAAAAAAATTAGGATTTTTAGACGCTGAAAAAGTCTAGTATGTCATCTCATAACCGTTCTCTTTGTGCCAGCAAGTTTTACTGGCACAATTAACTTTTAATTATATTTAACTTTCTAAATCTAGTGAATAGTTTTCCAATGAGTGAGATTCAACCTCATCTTCCCATTGCTTAATCGATTGCTCCAGCATTGTTTTCATTCTGGCTTTACGCTCTGCTTTTGTTTCTTCAACCTTTGTTTCTTTGGTGTGTTTGTCAGCAACATCATCAACTGCGATATCTAATTCCATGACTAATCCTTATCTACATCCTAGAGATTAAGTTTTCCTTACACATCCATATTACTGCGTTATTATAGAAAAACAAGATTTTTTTAGGCGTAGATACACTTAGTTGAACTAGTTGAACTAGTTGAAAAACTTAATGGTTTTTATGTTTTAACATTTCCGCTTCCTCACCTGCTGCTTTCAGTAAGATTTTATCTAGCCAGCAAGTTGGCAAGATTCGTTTTGCAAATGCCAACATATGGGTCGGTTTGGTAACAGCATATTTTGCTTTAGGTTTCTTTGCGGTTAGTGCATGCCACACTTTCTCTGTGACGGCTTCAGGTCCTAATGTAAAGGGTGCTTCTTTTGTTTTATTCTCTAAACGCATCCCCATAACCTCATATAGCTCTCTGTGGACGCTATGCTCTGTATCAATGTTATCTTTGAATTTTTGTAACGCATTATCTCTGAATTTTGAAACAATGGGGCCAGGCTCAATGGCGATAACCTCTATAGGCTCATAGTGTAACTCTAATCTCATCGTATCTGTCATCGCCTCTAAGGCGTGTTTTGAGGCATTGTAAGCACCTCTGAATGGCAAGCTGATAATACCCAACACAGAGCTGTTTTGAATAATTCGCCCATAACCTTGCTGCCGCATAATAGGTAATATTTTATTGCTCAGCTCCATAATACCAAATACATTTGTTTCAAACTGCTGCCGAATCATATCTCGGGATAGATCTTCTACAGCACCGGGTTGGCCAAATCCGGCATTATTAAAGATGGCATATAATTGATTGTTTGTTTGAGCTAGCGTTTGCTCTACTACAGATTGAATAGACTCACTATTATCCATGTCTAACTGAAAAGCTTCTAAACCTTCGTTTCTCAGCCTTTCCACATCTTCTGCCTTCCGAGCCGTTGCGAAAACACGAATACCACGTTTTTTAAGTTCTAATGCGGCATGATAACCAATACCCGAGGAACACCCCGTTATAAGACAAGTTCGTTTTTCTTTAGGTAAATCCAGAATAGACATATTATTCTTACTTATTTTAAATTATTTTTAAATTGATTCTTAATCGCCAGCATTAAAATACTGTCCAATACAGCAGAAGGCAACACGCGCTTTGCAATGGCAAGTAACAAGGTTAAATGCGTAATGGTATACTTTGTTTTCGGTGCTTTGGCACTGAGTGCATGCCATATTTTTTCACTGACCGCTTCAGGCTCTTGCGCCAGTGGCATTTTCATTTTACCTAATAAAAACTTTCGTTCCATTAAGGCATAGATTTTTTTATAGTGACTTTTATCTCTATGAATATGTTGTTTTAATTTTAAATAGGCAGTTTCTTGCGTTCGAGTTCGAATCGCGCCTGGTCTTATCGTAACAACATCTATCGGCTCATAGTGCAGCTCTAATCGCAGCGTATCGGTCAACGCCTCTAAAGCATGTTTTGACGCATTGTAAGCGCCTAAAAAAGGGGCACTCACAAAACCTAAAAACGAACTAATTTGAACAATACGCCCATAGCCTTGTAGGCGCATAATAGGCAAGACCTGGTTGGTTAACTCTAAAACGCCAAATAAATTTGTCTCAAATTGTGCGCGCATCGTCTCTCTTGAAACATCTTCAATCGCACCTGGCTGACCAAAACCTGCATTATTCAAAACTGCAAACAGTTGATTTTGGGTAAGAGATAATATTTGCTCTAAAGCAGATTTTATAGACTGACTATCATCCATATCTAATAAATACGCTTCAAAACCTTTGCTTTTAAGCATTTCCACATCTTTGGCTTGGCGCGCAGTCGCCAAAACACGAATGCCGCGTTTTTTAAGTTCTATTGCTGTGCTATATCCTATACCAGAGGAACACCCAGTAATTAAACAGGTTCTTTTTTCAGGGGGAAGAGAGAGAATAGACATCTGCAATATACTTCCGTGTTAAGAGTGGGACTCTTAAATTTCAGCTTTCAGTATTCTGCCAAGGGTATGTCATGCCAGCAAAGCTTGACATGACAAAGAAAGATTAACAATAAATTTAAATAATACCTAAGCCAACACAGGCTCAGCAGCAGACCAATCTGGGACCTGATAAGAAACAGGCATTGTCTCTTTATCTTCAAACGTCACAATTTCCCATGCATCAGGCGTTGCTAAAATCTCACGTATAAATAAGTTATTTAAAGTGTGACCAGACTTGAAACCACTAAACTCGCCTAGTAAGCTATAACCTAAAAGATATAGATCACCAATCGCATCTAGGACTTTGTGGCGCACAAACTCATCATCGTAGCGCAAGCCATCATCATTCATGACCTTAAACTCATCAAGAACAATAGCATTATCTAAACTTGCACCAGAAGCAAGGTTTTTAGAGCGCAACCATTCAAAATCAGACATGAAACCAAATGTTCTTGCTCGGCTAATTTCTTTTACATATGAAGTCGCGGTAAAGTCTAATGAGATATCCTGACCGCCCTTACGAATGATCGGGTGATCAAACTCAATTGCAAAAGAAACTTTAAACCCATCAAAAGGCTTAACGCGAACAAGCTTATCGTCTTCACGATACTCAATAGGCTTTTTAATGCGTAAAAATTTCTTTGCTGCATTTTGCTCTTCAATACCAGCGGACTGAATTAAAAAAACAAATGAACTGGCGCTACCATCCATTATAGGCACTTCGGGTGCTGATAACTCAATAAAAACGTTATCAATCCCCAATCCTGCTAAAGCAGACATTAAATGCTCAACGGTGCCGATTCTAACCCCATCTTTGATTAAGACAGTACAAAATGACGTATCTCCAACATAATCCGCTCGCGCTGGTATCTCAACAACTGGGTCACAGTCTATACGGCGAAAAATAATGCCTGTGTTAACTGGTGCTGGTTTAAGTGTCATACGGATCTTTTGACCTGTATGTACACCCACACCCGTTGCTTGAATAACGTTTTTCAGCGTTCTTTGCTTTACCATTTTTTTAAGCCCTTAGCACCAGCCACTTTAAAGATATCTTGCAGGAAAATTTTAGCATATTTTCCCAATCTAATCAGACTGACGGCGCAAAAACGCTGGAATATCTAAATAATCCAGTTCATTTGTGCTTGCAGACTCCTTTGCACGCGGATTTTGATGGGCTGGAGCGCTTTGACGCACTAATGGTTGGCGAACGCTTCTAGCTGTATCTCGTGTAGATTCAACATTTTCTCTATCTGAAACGCTCCTGCTATTGTCTTCCCCTAATCCTGTTGCAACTAACGTGACTCTAAGTTCGTCACTTAGCTCTGGGTCGATAACTGTGCCCACAATCACCGTAGCATCATCAGAGGTGAAGTGTTTAATAGCATCACCGACTTCTTCAAATTCAGAGATGGATAAATCCATACCGGCAGTCACATTAACTAAAACACCTTTAGCGCCTGCCAAATCAACATCATCTAATAATGGGCTAGATATAGCCGCATCCGCAGCTTCACGAGCTCTATTTTCTCCGGTGGCAGTGCCTGTTCCCATCATTGCTATGCCCATTTCTGCCATAACAGTTCTAACATCAGCAAAATCCACATTGATCAGACCCGGTTTTGTGATAAGTTCGGCAATGCCTTGTACAGCACCTAGTAGTACGTCATTTGCAGCACGGAATGCATCTAATAAACTAACGCCTTTACCCAAAACAGATAATAACTTCTCATTTGGAATAGTAATTAAGGAGTCTACGTGCTGACCAAGCATCCGAATACCTTCATTTGCTAAAGCCACTCGTTTGCGACCTTCAAATGGAAATGGTCTAGTCACAACCGCAACAGTTAGAGCACCAAGTTCCTTGGCCACTTCTGCCACAACAGGTGCACCACCTGTTCCTGTGCCTCCACCCATACCAGCCGTGATAAATACCATATCAGCGCCTTCCAAAACTTCGCGGATACGCTCCACATCTTCTAATGCAGCTTGACGACCTACATCAGGATTTGCACCAGCGCCTAGGCCTTTGGTTACATCAGAGCCTAGTTGTAGTACTGTTTTGGCAGATGAACTTTTTAATGCTTGGGCATCCGTATTGGCACAAATAAATTCTACGCCTTCAACATTTCGGCTTACCATGTGCTCAATGGCATTACCACCACCGCCACCTACGCCTATAACTTTAATTACAGCATTTTGTGGATAGCTATCCATTAGTTCAAACATCTCGCTCATTGTATCTCCTTAGGCTTAAGTCGCTATGGCATTCAATTCTCAAACGCAACAAAAACAATAAATTTAAATAATTAGTTAGTAATCAGGTTATCAGAAGTTTCCCTGAAACCATCTTCTCATGCGGCCCCAAACATTATTAAAGCCTTGACCAGTGATTCCACTGACTTGGCGCTCTAATTGTTGCTGACGCCCATAGAGCAATAAGCCCACGCCCGTAGAATAAATCGGGTTACGAACAACATCAACCAAGCCAGTTATATAGCGTGGCAACCCTAACCTAACAGGCATTCTAAAAATTTCTTCTGCTAAATCAACAACCCCTTCCATCTTAGCACTGCCTCCCGTCACAACGATACCAGAGCCTAAAAGCTCTTCGAGTCCATGACGGCGTAACTCAGAATGAACCAATGCAAACAACTCTTCGTAGCGAGGCTCTGCTACTTCCGCTAATGTCATTCTTGATAATCTTCTAGCCGGACGCTCCATAGCGCCAGCTACTTCGAGTGTTTCATCAGGATCAGCTAATCTAGATAAAGCACAAGCGTATTTAATTTTGATGGCTTCCGCACTTTGAGTGGGCGTACGAAGCGCAACAGCAATATCATTCGTTACTTGATCACCTGCAATCGGAATCACGGCAGTATGACGAATTGAACCTTGAGAAAATACAGCAATATCCGTTGTACCGCCTCCAATATCAATAAGGCAGACACCCAATTCTTTTTCATCTTCGGTTAAAACAGAATAACTAGAAGCCAACTGTTCTAAAATAATATCATCTACCTCTAACCCACAGCGTCGTACGCATTTAATGATATTCTGCGCTGCACTCACGCTGCCTGTAACAATATGGACTCTAGCCTCAAGCCTGACACCTGACATGCCAACGGGCTCTTTAATACCATCTTGGGTATCGATTACAAATTGTTGTGGTAAGATATGTAGAATTTTTTGATCTGCGGGTATAGGCACAGCTTTAGCGGCATCGATAACACGATCCATGTCAGATTGTGTTACTTCATGCTCACGTATAGCCACGATACCATGTGAGTTCATACTACGAATATGCTGACCTGCTATACCCGTGTAAACAGAATGAATCTCACAACCAGCCATCAGCTCAGCTTCTTCTACTGCTCGTTGTATAGAGTTTACAGTTGACTCAATATTGACCACAACGCCTTTTTTCAGGCCCACAGAAGGATGCGAACCTATGCCGATCACATCAACAGAACCTTCTGGTGTAATTTCACCAACAATGGCAACGACCTTCGAAGTGCCTATATCGAGACCAACAATTAAATTTTTATCGGTTTTTTTTGACATGGAGCTTCATTCTTCCTATCTATGTTTGCATGATTGATTTGTCAACAACAATCACGATTTGTATTAGTATACAATCAGATTGGCTATATACATACAATTCTCAACACTTCAATGAGTTTTAATTGAATTTAACCTAATCAACTAGATTTCCAACCTACAGCCATGCCGCTAGTATACCGCAAATCCACGTAACTAATCTTGTCTGGATTGCGACTAAATTCTTTTTTATAGGCGACAACAAACCTTTTAAACCTTTCAGAAATATCTTGCGTACCTAAGATAACTTTTATGCCGTTACTCAAGGTTAGTTGCCAAGCGCCTCTTTCCGCCAATTCTAAAGACAAAATATGCAAATGTAACGAGGAAATTTCCGCTTCCATACTAAGATATTGTTGCCAAACTTCAGTTTGTTTACTTTGTGGTCCAATAAATTTAGGCAATGCAAGCATATCAATATCTTTTCTAGGCGGTGAAATAATCTCTCCAGCAAAGCTCAAAATGAAAAGTTGATTCCATATTGCGGCAGGCTTATGCTCAGAAATCCGGACAACCAACTGACCTGGCCACACTTTTCTGACATCAACTTTTTTCACCCAAGGCAAAAGCAACAATTGCTGCTGTAAGTTTGAAACGTTAACTGAGAAAAAACCAGATTGTATGTGGGGAAAAATGACATTATGTAATGTCGTTGAGGAAACATACTGACGCTCTCCAACAACTTTCACTGCAGAAATTGGAAAGCGATTCGCCTGAAAAAACCAAGAACCAAAGGCTATAACCCCCACCACTGTCAAACAACCTAAACTCCAGTAAATTTTTTGCCAACTAAGCCTCTGCCAAAAGTGCTTTTCATCCGTATGCTTAGCCACTTTTTTACGATGGCGCGTTGCCTGTTTTTTACCAAAAAAAACGATTTGAAGAAACTTATCCATCAAAAGCCATTTAAATTTGAGCAAGTTTACCTACTGATACTTGAGTCTGAATTAATGATGTCGCTAATATTGCCACAACTAAGTTATCAAATGACATCCCCACGGCTTTAGCGGACATTGGCACCAAGCTATGAGAGGTCATACCCGGTACTGTATTGGCTTCTAAAAACCAAAAATTTTGTTGCTTATCCTGAATAGCGTCTAAACGCCCCCAGCCTTCACAGCCTAATGCAGTAAAGGCTCTAAGCGATAAGTCTTTAAGTTCTTGCTCTTTTTCAGGAGATAAACCCGAAGGACAAAAATATTCAGTTTGGTCTGAAGCATATTTAGCATTAAAGTCATAAAATCCGCTTGCAGGCTTCACAGAGACAGCCGGTAAAACCTCATCACCTAAAATGCTAACAAAAAATTCCGTCCCTTCAACCCATTTTTCAACGATAACCCCACCATACTGCGCAGCTCTAGTAAATGCATTAGGTAACTGCTTTAGATCTGTCACACAGCTCACCCCCAAACTGGACCCCTCCGAAATAGGTTTGACAGATACGGGCAACCCCATTGTTTCTACCAAATATTGGGCTTCTGAAATAGAGTTTGCTACACCAAAAATAGGCGTTGGAATATCTAATGCGTGCATCACTAATTTAGAGCGGGCTTTATCCATTGCCAGGGCCGAAGCAGCGACTCGACTACCTGTATAAGGTATTCCTATCATTTCTAATACAGCCTGTATAACACCATCTTCGCCTTCTTTGCCATGAAGCATAATAAAGGCGCGATCATACTGTCCTGCTTCTAATGTTTTGCTTAAATATTCATCTGGATCAACTGGATGTGCATCCACCCCTTGCCTTAATAAAGCCTCTAGGCAGGCTTGTCCACTTTCAAGTGAAACACTTCGTTCTGCCGAACGACCACCAAATAAGACGGCAACTTTACCAAATTCACCTGGATTATAAGGCTTGGTTAAATTGGTTTTTAAATGATGAGATGCCGTAGTATTTTGAAAATTTATGTTTTGAATCATTTTACCCATTATTTTTTGTCTCCTTTGCTCTGCGGATAGTTGGCTTCTATTATCCTAACTTCAGGTTCTAATCTAACTTGGTATCGCGCATAAACCTTATCTTCTATCTCACTCATGATCAGTTGAATATCCTTAGCTGTGCCACTTCCTTGGTTAATAATAAAGTTAGCATGCTTTGTTGATACTAACGCATCACCTATAGTGAATCCTTTTAATTGACAGCCTTCTATTAGTTTGGCTGCAAAATCCCCTTCTGGATTCCTATAGACCGAGCCACAATTAAGAGTGCCGATGGGTTGAGTGTCTGCTCTTTTTCTTAATAGTTCTTTTATTTTTAATAGCCCATCTTCAGATAGTTTTTTAGGAAATTTAAAGTAGGCGCCTAAAAAAGCTTCTTGATTAAAATGTCCCGCAGCCTCGGGCACTCCATTGAGATAATTTGATCTTAAACTCACAGAACGATACCCAACGGTATATTCTGCAGCATTTCGCTCAATCATATTACCTGCTTGCATTAAGACTTTTGTTTTTTGTACCCACTCCCAGGTTTCGCCACCAAAAGCACCGGCATTCATAGCCAACGCCCCACCAATTGTCCCTGGAATACCCGCAAAAAATGCACCATCCGGAAAACCATTGCGACTACAAAAACGCGAAAACTTTGCGCAAGTTAAACCTGCATCGGCATATACCCAACCATTGGGTAAAATAGTGCATTGTTGCATAGCCCGTGTGCACACAACCAAACCATGAACGCCTTCATCCGGTATTAATACATTACTACCTAAACCTAACCATACCTGATGCTTGGGGATCACATTATTTTGAAAGTAATGTATAAGCTGTTCAGATGATGTGGGCCGCACAAGCTGTTTAGCATTCCCACCTATTCGCCAACTCGTCATAGACGCTAACGACACATCAGATAATGGAATCAGTATCTCTGATGATGAGGGCTTTTGAGGTTCTGAAACAGACTCATTTGCTGGCATGAGTCAAACACGCTTTTGCTGAGTGAAATTTTGAACTAATTGTCCTATGCTGCCAGCGCCTTGCATTAGAATAATATCCTCTGCACAGGTAATATCATTTAATACCGTAATCAGTTTTTCCACGTGGGAAACAAAAACAGGTTCAACGCGCTTTCTTTCCCTTATAGCATTCGATAAAGCTCGACCATCATAATTTGGCACAGGGGATTCTCCCGCACTGTAAACTTCTAATAGGCATAAAGCATCTACATCTGATAATACATCTACAAAGTCATCAAATAGTTGTTTCGTACGAGAATAGCGGTGTGGTTGAAAAACCATGAGTATTCTTTTGTCAGGCCAAGCTTTCCGTGCTGCCGAAATCGTGCATCTAATTTCAGCTGGATGATGACCATAATCATCGACCAAGGTTGTGTTTTTTTCAGAAAATTCAATTTCGTTATATATTTGAAAGCGTCTACCAATGCCGGCAAATTTTTCAAGAGCACCTGCAATGAATTTCGGTTCAATATTTTCTTGTCTGGCAACCGCAATAGCGGCCAAAGCATTGCAAACATTATGCGCACCGGGCAAGTTCATTGTCACTGGGATAGAGCGCGTCTCAGAACCCTCTTTACAAATGACTTCAAAGCAACTTTGTGTCCCATTTTGTTGGTAGTCTATTGCTCGTATATCTGCATCAGGATGAAAACCATAAGTCACATAAGGCCTTGTAATATTCGGCAAGATAGATTCAATAACCGAACAATCCAAACACAACACAGCCAAACCATAAAATGGCAAGTTATCGATAAAATCAATAAAAGTCTGTTTTAATATTTCAAAATTATTTTGATAAGTCTCCATATGATCTTGATCTATATTCGTGACAATGGCGATCATTGGATTTAAGTGCAAGAATGATGCGTCGCTTTCATCTGCTTCTGCAATAAAATATTTTCCCGTGCCTAACTTGGCATTGCTACCCGCACTATTGAGTTTGCCCCCGATGACAAAAGTGGGATCTAACTCAGCTTCAGCAAAGATAGTCGATACTAAACTGGTTGTGGTGGTCTTACCATGCGTACCGGCCACAGCAATACCATATTGAAAGCGCATTAATTCGCCCAGCATCAACGCTCTAGGCACAACAGGAATATGATTGGCTATTGCCTCTACCACTTCTATATTATTTTCATCAATGGCGCTAGAAATAACGACCACGTCTTTTCCCGCAACATTATCTGCTTGATGTCCCCGATAAATATTTGCACCTAACCACTCTAATCTTTTGGTTAAGTTATTATCCGCAACATCCGAGCCAGAAACTGTATAGCCTTGATTCAATAGCACTTCAGCGATACCAGCCATGCCGACACCACCGACGCCCACAAAATGTATATTTTTGATTCGTCGCATACCTGGATACATATTAGGGCTGTCCTGTATTAGTTGGATTTAAAATTAAATTGATGCATTGTTCCGCCACTTGCTGGGTTGCCTGCGGTTTGGCCAAGCTTTTGGCTTTTTGAGCCATAATAGTTCTTTTGTCTGGATCCAATAATGAATTAATCGCCTGATACAATGTTTGAACACTTAAAATAGATTGTGGCAATAATATTGCAGCCCCCTCATCGCTCAAGTAACGTGCATTATATGTTTGATGATCATCTACTGCTTGCGGAAAAGGAATAAAAATACAAGGTTTCGCCATTTGTGCAATTTCTGCGACAGTCAAAGCACCTGAACGACAAATAACAATATCAGCCCATTGATAAGCACTCACCATATCATCAATAAACGTCGTTAATTTAACCGCAACCCCCACATTTTGATAAGCAGATTGGGTAACGGCTAAATGATTTTTACCTGATTGATGCCATATTTGGGGTCGCGTATCTTTAGGAAACAAAGCCACAACGTCTGGAATGACTTGATTCAATTTTAAAGCACCTTGACTACCGCCAAAAACTAAAATTTTAAGCGGTTTCGATTTTGAGTCTGGCTCAGATCCTGATACTGTGGTCTTTGTGGCAGGATAAGGCTGCAATAATATTTGCCTAAGTGGATTACCTGTTAGCACACTTTTATGTTTCGCATTTGGTAAAGCATTCGGATAAGAAATAAATACTCGCTTTGCAAACCGAGCTAATATTTTATTTGTGAAGCCTGCGATTGCATTTTGTTCATGCACAACCAAAGGCATGCGCAAAAGCCACGCAGCCATTCCCACCGGTCCAGACACATATCCCCCCATGGTTAAAACAAGTACAGGCTGATGTTTTCTTAAGAGTGATAAGGCTTGCAAAATAGCCTTTAAAATTTTAAAGGGCGCGAGCAAAAGTTTTTTAAGCCCTTTCCCTCTTAAACCACTAATATTAATATAAGAGATGGGAATATTATTTTGGGGGACTAATCGGTGCTCTATGCCCTGTTTTGTACCTAACCAATGTACGACATAGCCTTGAGTCTGAAAAAATTCAGCAACAGCAAGTGCGGGCATTACATGCCCTCCTGTTCCACCTGCAACAATCATAATTTTTGGTTTCTGTTTTTGATTCAAAACGAGTTACTCTTTAACTTGTCACGTAACTACGGCCGCTAAAGTGAGAACCTCTTAGCGCTAATCTATTTTCAAAATCAGCTCTAAATAAAAGCCCCATCGCAATACAAATAACAAATAAGCTATTACCGCCATAACTGATAAATGGCAGGGTTAGTCCTTTGGTTGGCAGCATGCCGGTATTGACCCCAACATTAACTAAAGTTTGTATACCAACCCAAAAGCTAATACCATAACAAATATAGGCTGCAAACCGATCCTCTCGTTGCTCAGCTTGCAAACCAATGATAATACCACGATAAACCAATAAGACATATAAAGCTAAAGTACTTACTGCGCCAACTAAACCAAGCTCCTCAGCCAACACAGCAAATACAAAGTCTGTGTGTGCTTCTGGTAGGTAAAATAACTTCTGTACGCTGCTGCCTAAGCCAACTCCCAGCCACTCTCCACGTCCAAAAGCAATCAGAGCTTGAGTTAGTTGGTAGCCAGAGTTAAATTGATCTGACCATGGATCCATAAAAGACGTCAATCGCTCAATCCTGTATGGGGCAGCAACCGCAACTAATCCTAATATGCCAGCCACTATGGTTAATAAAATTAGAAACTGCCATAAAGGCACACCTGATAAAAACAACAATGCAAATGTTGTTGCTAAAATAACAACTGAAGTACCAAAGTCAGGTTCTAATATCAGCAAGCTGCATATTATCCCTAAGAGTAGTAGGGGTTTAATAAAAGCCGATATATTTTGGGTTAAAGCATCTCGGTGGCGTACAATATAACTAGAAAAGTAAATAATCATACCCAGCTTAACAAACTCAGAAAATTGCACTGTCGCAAATCCTAAATTTATCCAACGCACACTGCCATTCACTTCTTTGCCTATTCCAGGTATTAAAACTAAAACCAAAGCCAAAATACAAGCGCTTAAGATCACAAAAGCAATCTTAAACCAAAATTTTAGCGGGATGGTGTAGACAATGAGTGCGGCAACAATGCCAAGCAAAGCATAAATAGATTGATGGATAGTATAATAAAAAGGCTGACCCAATTTACGATCTGCTATCACAATAGAAGCAGACGTCACCATAATGATACCCAGCATAATTAAAGAACAAATTGCCCCTAATAGCCAATAATCCATTTTCTGAAAATCAATGCTGGCAGCTGTTTTGCGCGCAGAGGTTTTATGCATAACCCGAAGCATCCCCTAATTTTTTCACCGCAGCAATAAAACTATCCCCCCGGTGTTCGAAGTTCTTAAATTGATCAAAGCTAGCACAAGCTGGCGAAAAAAGAACTATGTCACCAGGCTCAGCAGTTTGGTTGGCAAGTTGAACTGCTTCGTTAATATCACCACACTTAGTTACACAACTATGCAAATTGAACAATTCAAATAACTCGTCTGCGCACTCCCCCATCACGATTACCTCACAACGCATCCCCTGCACTGCAAAAGTCAATTCTCCAAATTCTTGTTTTTTTGCCTGCCCACCTAAAATTAATACCATTTTTCCCGACTTTTCTAGGGTATGTCTCAGGCCTTCTAATGCCGATACCGTCGCTCCCACATTTGTACCTTTAGAGTCATTTACCCAGGTTATATTTTTTGTATTCGAAATAACTTGGCAACGGTGTGGTAATCCCTTATAAGATTTTATTGCTTGAAGCATAGCCTTCATCTCAAACCCAAAGGCATCTCCCAATGCTAAAGCAGCAAGTGCATTCTCAGTATTATGCAATCCAACCAAATTTAAATCTTCTGTGGGCATTAATTTTTGATCACCATGTGCTAGGTATGGACATCCTGCCTCTATCAAAATCCCAAACTCGCCCTCTCCTGGTAAGTTAACACTAAACATTTTATGTTTAGAGGCAATAATATCTCTGGGAAAAGCCAGCGCATCATTTTTATTAATCACCGCGATCTGACAATTATTGTATATTCTATGCTTTGCTTGGTAATAGTCTTTATAACTAGCATGGCGATCTAAGTGATCGGGGGAGATATTTAAAACAGTGGCCACATGAGGTTTCAAATCATGAGTTAACTCTAGCTGAAAACTAGATAACTCCATAACCACAAGATCATATTTTTCTGTCTTTGTCGTATCGGTAAAAAGAGATAGAACCGGCACACCAATATTACCAATGACTGCGGGGTGATAACCACATTGTTTGGCCATCTCACCCACCATGGTGGTTACAGTACTTTTTCCATTTGAACCGGTAATCGCAATAACGGGTAGTTGATTATGTTGAGCAAATAAATCTATATCCCCCATAATACGAGCTGCATTTTGAATCAAAGGCTGAATAAATGGGTGGCTCTGCGCAATCCCAGGGCTCAGTACTAATTCATAATCTTGCATATGCTCCAAATCAGGCAAAACACCACAATACAAATCTATATCTGGAAAGTTTTTTTCAAACTCAGTTCGTAAGGGTGGGTTTTTGCGACTGTCTACAACACAAATAGGCGTATTTTTTTGCGTTAAAAATTGAACACAGGATAATCCTGTTTGACCAAGGCCAATAATAATTGTTTGTTTGTTCATATTCTGCTTATATAATTAAGTTCAGAAATTAAAATAATGAAATTTCGTGACGGCTAATCCGTCCCCTCTATCTACCTTTCTCGGCTCGTGCGTGGGATTCAGTGCTAGGAGAGCAGCTGCAGGCCCATGGATCCCACAGATGAACTGCGAGACGTTGTCGCGAGGTCAGTCGTTACTCAATCTCATCTGATCTTCAAAGACGCCAGCCCAATCAAAACCAATATAACTGTCATAATCCAAAAGCGAACAACCACCCTAGGCTCAGGCCACCCCCCTAATTCAAAGTGATGATGTATAGGCGCCATTTTAAAAACTCTTTTGCCCCTTAATTTAAACGATAATACCTGTAAGATCACCGAAATGGTTTCCATGACAAAAACGCCACCCATGATAAAAAACACAATTTCTTGGCGCACGATAACAGCCAATAACCCTAATGCGCCACCCAACGCTAAAGCCCCAACATCTCCCATAAAGACTTGAGCAGGGTAAGCATTGAACCACAGAAAGCCCAAGCCAGCACCCACTAATGCCCCGCAAAAAACAGCTAACTCTCCACTGCCAGGCACATATAAAATAGAAAGGTATTTAGAAAACTCGACATGACCTGCTAGATAAGCAAAAACCCCTAAAGCGGCTCCAACGAGCACAACCGGCAATATCGCCAAGCCGTCTAATCCATCTGTTAAATTAACGGCATTACTAGAACCCACGATCACAAAGTAAGCCAAGACAATATAGAATACGCCCAAAGGAATCACAGCTTGTTTAAAGAACGGTATAATTAACCAAGTTTCTTGGGCTGATTGTTGCGTAAAATACAAATACAAAATAATACTCAAACCAATCAAAGATTGAAAAAGCAACTTCCAGCGGCCGGATAGACCTTTGGTATTTTTTTGAATAATTTTACGATAATCATCTACCCATCCGATAGCGCCATAACCTAATGTAACAAAAAGCATTAACCAAATATAACGATTAGAGAGATCGGCCCACAAAAGACAAGATAGTGTGATCGTGCCTAAAACCATCACCCCGCCCATTGTAGGTGTACCCGCCTTATCAAAATGTGATTTAGGACCATCGTCTCTGACTTGTTGTCCCATTTGTTTGGATTGCAGCCAAACAATCATTTTAGGTCCTAACCATAAGGAAAGTACGAGCGCGGTTAAGGCCGCAAGTATTGTGCGTAAACTAATATATCCAAAAACAGAAAGCGCATGGAAATAATCTGTGAACAAAGTTGTAAACCAAAGTAGCATTCTTTTTCCTCAATTAAGTAAAGCGTTTAATACTTCTTCCATGCCTGTATATCGAGACCCTTTGATCAGTACCGTTGTATTTTGAGGCAGCGCTGATAATATATTTGATAAATCAGCAGCCAATGTTTCTTTATCTGGATATTCTTTCGCTCCCACCCCGAAGCTATGAACTGTGTGAGCCGTTAATGCACCAAAAGTTAACAATGTATCTATCGATTTTTTCTTGGCAAAAGTACCCATTTCCTGATGGTACTGCGCTTCTTTCTCACCTAGCTCTCCCATTTCTCCCATCACCAAAATTTTTTTACCTGGCGCAGTCGCTAAAACATCTATAGCCGCCTTAAAAGATGCTGGGTTTGCATTATAACTATCATCAATAATCGTGATGCCTGAGTCTGTTTGATGTTTTCTTAATCTGCCCTTCACACTTTGAAAATTTTCTAAACCTTTGATAATAGTCTGCATGGGGATATGTAAGCTGAGAGCGACACAAGCAGAAGCCAAAGCATTGTAAACACTATGTTGGCCAGAAGATTGTAATTTCAACGGGTATTTTTTTGTTTGATAGCACAAATCAAATGCAATGCCTTCAAATGTGACTACAATGTTTTCAGCGGTGACATCGCCTTCGTGTAAACCAAAACTTAAATATGTCTGCTCTAGACTTAAGTCTTTTTTCCAGCCTGCAGCATAAGGTTCATCTTGATTAATGATCGCGGTACCATTAGGTTTTAAAAATTTGTAAAGATCAGATTTTTCTTTGGCAATATTGTCTTGCGTTTTAAACGCGGCCAAATGCGCTGAACCAATATTCGTAATTAAAGAAATTGTTGGTTTCAATATATTGGCCAAATAAGCAATTTCGCCAAAATGATTTGTGCCGACTTCAATGATCGCATACTGATGATGAGTGTTCAGTTTCAGTAAAGTAAAAGGCAATCCAAATTGATTATTAAAACTGCCAGGTGGGATGAGCGTTTCTCCCACTAAAGATAAAATCTCTCCCAACATAGATTTGACTGTAGTCTTACCACAAGAACCTGTAATACCTATTATCGGTATGTTAAATTGTCCTCGCCAATAACGAGCAAATAATCCCAAAGCCAGCGTTGTATCTTTGACCCAAATTACGGGAATATTTAAACCTGAGTTTGTTTCACAGATGTGTTGTTTGTCTGCAATAATACAAGAGGCTTTTTTATCAATCGCTTGAGCAATAAAGTCATGCCCATCAAAATTTTCTCCTCTCAGAGCAATATAAACATCTCCAGGCATTAGAGTTCGTGTATCAGATGATATCTGTGTATAAGGTGCATCATCGCCCAACAATTCACCTTGCATGGATTGTGCCATGTCAGATAACTTTATCTTAACCGTCATAAAAGATCCTATAAAATACCCTTAGCAAATATTTCTTCTACACATTGCTTATCATTAAAAGCAACTTTTTTATGCCCAAAATCTTGAGTCTCCTCATGCCCCTTGCCAGCAATCAAGATAGTATCCACGGCTAAGGCTCTTGTTAGTGCTTGATATATCGCACTTTTGCGATCGACTTCTATTAATATTTTTTGATGTGTATTCGCATCAATACCCAACATAATGTCTTCAATAATTTTCAAGGGTTTTTCGTACCTAGGATTATCATTGGTAATAATCACTTTATCTGCATATTTTGCAGCAACCTGCCCCATTAACATTCTTTTTTCAGGATCTCGGTCTCCACCACAACCAAAAACACACCAGAGTCGTCGTTGACAATGTTGCTTGGCTGTCGCGAGCGCCTTAGCCAAAGCATCGGGCGTGTGTGCATAATCTATGATCACTTCAGGCAAATCCCCTCGGCGAATGCGTTGCATCCGACCCGGAGCACCTTGAGCACTGGCCAAAGCCGTTAGCACTTTATTCAATGAAAAACCTTGGGCACATAGCTCCGTCAAAACCGCCAAAAGATTGCTTAAATTAAAATCACCTAATAACGTTGACCGTAATTCACCTTCTCCCCATGGCGTTACGACTTCTGCATAAATGCCGTTATGCGTTAAATCATATTTTTTTGCATAGATAAACTGTGTATTGACTGGATAGTGCCGCCTTGAATGCTTTGGAGCTGACAAAGAATATAGAAATATTGAAACGTCTTTATGAACTTGATTTACAATTTTTTCTCTCGTTGGATCATCTTCATTAATGATGACTCGTTGCAAGCCTGGCATTTTAAATAATTTGCATTTGGCTTTGAGATAAGCATCCATATTAGGATGATAATCTAAGTGGTCTTGGGATAAATTCGTGAAAATGGCGCTTGTAAAATCTACGCCTTGTACACGATCTTGATCTAATCCATGAGAAGAGACTTCCATCGCAACGACTTCAGCACCATCTCTGGTTAACTCACTAAGATTTCTATGCAGTGTCACTGCATCTGGCGTTGTATTTTCTTGGCTTTTCACAGCCTGCACACCCAAGCCATATCCCAACGTTCCGATTAATCCTCCCAATCGTTTTAGACGGTGTAAGGCTTGAATCATTAAAAAGCAGCATGTCGATTTACCATTAGTTCCTGTTATTCCGACTGTTATGGGTGTCGCAATATCTGATTGATAAAACTGCTTAGCAATTAAACCAATTTTTTTGTGCAAATCTGGGATTGGAATAATGGGAACCGGGGCATTGTTTATATCAAGAAACTGCTCTAAACCCTGAGCCTCGGCTAAAATAACGGCTGCCTTTTTTTTAATGGCATCTTTCATAAACAATCGACCATCTGTTTGATGGCCTTTTATGGCCAAAAAAGCCATCTGGGGTTTTAGGTCTCGGCTGTTAATACTCAGCCCTTTAATCTCGCGATTGTCATCAAAAGTATACTGTACAATATCTTTGAGTAGCGTTTGTAATTGCATATTATTTGTTCGCTAATATATATTCACTCGGATCGTATGTTTGTTGAGGAATATTCAGTATTCGCATAGTACCTTGCGCTATACGAGAAAATACTGGCGCTGCAACAACCCCACCATAATAACCACCTTGGCTGGGATCATCAATAAATACAACAATCGCCACTTTTGGCCTATCTGCGGGTACAAATCCAGCAAATACCGCAACATGATGATTATCGTCATAGCCTTGTTGACTAACTTTTCTAACCGTGCCAGTCTTTCCTGCAACCATATAACCTGGTACACGCGCACGAACGCCTGTCCCTCCTTCCTGGGTGGTCAATTGTAACATTTTATTCACGGCTTGTGCGATAGTTGGATCTATGACTTGCTCACTTTTCACTTGCTCACTTTGCTTTAAGAAAGTCGTGGGATGTCTACGACCTTGATCGCCCAAAATGGCGTAACTTTGTGCCAATTGCAAGGGGGTCACTGTCATCCCATAACCAAATGCTAAGGTCGCTCGAGTAAAGGGTCTATCCACAACATCAGAATTTAGGCTGCCACTCATCTCCCCAGGCAAAGCGCTCTCTGTTTCCTCACCAAAACCAACTTGTTTTAATGTTTGATAAAGACTTTCAGGTGGTAATGCTAAAGTCAGTTTCGTAATACCGACATTACTCGATTTTTGCATGATATGACCCAAATCTAATGTGCCATAATTTCTAAAATCTTTTACTGTGGCACCGCCGACTTTTACCCAACCAGGACTGGTATCTACAGAGGTATGAGGATAATATTTGCCTGATTGTAAAACATTCACCATACTAAATGCCTTCATCACAGAACCTGGCTCAAATGTATCCGTGACAGCACGGTTTCTAAAACGACTGTCTATATATTCAAAGCGTGTATTGGGATTATAGGTTGGCTCATTGACCATAGCTAAAATTTCACCGGTTTTGACATCAAGTACGATTGCCGTGCCCGCAGTGGCTTGGTGCTTTTCCACCGCTTGCTTTAGTGATTTGTAAGCCAAATATTGAATGCGGCCATCTAAACTGAGGGTAATGTTTTCGCCGTTTTCAGCCAGTGTTTTATGCTCAAATTCTCCCACATTTTTTCCATATCGGTCTTTTAGAACTTTTTTCTGTCCTTTAGAACCTGATAATGTTTTATCCAAAACTAACTCTAAACCTTGGATACCTTTATGGTCTAAATTCGTTGTACCTATAACATGTGAAAACACTTCGCCCATCGGGTAGAAACGCTTGTATTCTGTTTTTAAATACAACCCCTTTAACTCTAGCTTACTGATTTTCTTGGCAAGGTGAGGTGGAATTTGACGTTTCAAGTAAGCAAATTGCTTACCTTTTTTACGTTTAATTTTAGACTTAATACGTTGCTCATCCCGCTGAATGATTGTTGCCAGTTTGGCCCATGCTTTCTCGCTCAAATCAACTTGACTGGGATTAACCCATAAAGATTTTACGGGTGTGCTAATCGCTAATGGATCACCATTTCTATCAAAAATCATGCCTCTGAAAGATTGAACTGAAACTGAACGTAAACTACGTATTTCACCTTGCGTCTGCAAGAAATCATTATCTTTCACTTGTATATCATACATACGATATAACAAAGCGATAAATATGCTGATACTCAGAAATACTATCGTTGCCAATCTAACTTTAGAGCAATGACTTTTTTTCATCTAATCACCACCACATCCTGTGGTTCCGGTAATATCATACTCAAATGCTGTCGAGCGACTTTATCCACTCTCACATCTGATGCCCAAGTGCCTTGTTCTACCAACAACTGACTCCATTCTACATGTAGATTTTCTGAAGTCTGTTGTAAGTTTTGAAGTTCCGTAAAATATTGTCGACTACAATGTTTAAAGTAAATAACACTCATCGCAGATACAAAAATCCCTATGACTAAAGTCACCAGCGCAATAGGCTTTAGTACCATGAGCATTCCTTGTTCTTCATTCATTGTTGGCATTTGTTGCCCTCTCATGAATTTATCCTTAACGTTTTTAGTTCTGTTTTATATTTCCTGGTGCTCTATTGATTTGACAGATTCTGTTGTCAATGCCATAGACTCTGTTTTTCTAATAGCTCTAAGTACAGCGCTTCTAGCTCTAGGATTAACCAGGCATTCTTCAATAGATGACATAGCCCTTTTAACCTGCCAATCATAAGGTTTATCAATGGATGCTTCCAAAATTGGCATCTTTCTTGGTAAGGCTGGTTTCACTAACCGACTAAAACAGCGTTTTACCATTCTATCTTCCAAGGAGTGAAAGCTCAAAATCGCCATGACACCCGAAGGTCTCAGTAAAGAAGGCGCTTGTTCTAGAAAACGCTCTAATACTTCCATTTCTTGATTCACATGGATTCGTACGGCTTGAAAAGACTGTGTTGCTGGATTTATTTTCTTTCTAAATCTAACTTTGGCATCTTGAATAACGTCCGTAAAATCTTTTGTGGTTTTAATTGGTGCTAAATCTCTACGTTCAATAATTTTTGCAGCAATACGACCCGCATCAATTTCTTCACCGTAACGTCTTAAAACCTGAGCCATTTCTTTTTTTGATGCTTTATTCAGCCAGCTTGCGGCTGTTTCTTCTTGTCGATGATCCATCCGCATATCTAAGTCTGCGTTAAATCTAAAACTAAAGCCCCTTTCTGGATCATCTAGTTGTGCGGAACTCACCCCTAAGTCCACCATGATCCCATCAATCTGACCTGCATAGTCCGCCATAATTTGCTCAATTTCACTAAAGCAAGCATGGTGTACTTTTATGCGAGGTTCCTCTGAAAAGTGTTTTTTTGCGTGTGATATCGCTTCATGATCTTTATCAAATACAATTAATTGCCCATCCGGACCTAATTGATTCAGTATTTCTTGGCTATGACCACCACGACCAAAGGTAGCATCTATATAGCGACCATTGGGCTTGATCCGTAAGCACTCAATAACTTCCTGTAACATAACGGGTTTGTGATGATATGTATTATTCATAATGATATAGACAGAAGACTAGGTGGCACATCATCCCCTTCCTCTGTTCCCTCCTTCAACCAAGTATCTCTTTGTTGATCCCAATCTGCTTTACTCCACAATTCAAATTTCTTCCCTTGTCCAATCAGCACACATTGTTTGTCTAAATGTGCAAACTCTCTTAAGGGAGGTGGAATAAGCATCCTACCGTGACTATCTATGTTCACTTCTGTTGCATGACCTAGTAATAATCTCTGCACTTTACGTGCTTGCTTATTAAAGCTAGGCAATGCCTCTATTTGTGTTTCAATTTTTTCCCATTGTGCGAGGGGATAAATTAAAAGACAATTCTCTTCCGTATCAATCGTAACAATACAAGTTCCTGCACTGCTATTTTTCTCAGACTCATCACTACTTGAAGTAATGAGTGGCTCACGGTGGCGGGTTGGAACCGTTATACGGCCCTTACTGTCTAGCGAGAGTTCACTAACACCCCGAAACATACTCACGCTTAACCTCTCCCCACTTTGATCCACCATGATCCACTTACTCACACTATAGGTAGCGTTTCTGGATCCTGTCAAGGAAAGTTTCCACACTTACTTTCTAATATTCCCACTCTGAACCACAGAATAATATAGTGTAGGTGCATGTGACTGTAATTTTAATCAGACTTATCGGCAGCCTTCTCAGCTCCCACCTAATAAGTATCAGAACTAATTAAGACGATTCTGTTCACTTTTCAGGGCAGACTCATATGAGAGCTAACCTCACCAGCCCTTCGGGCGTCCTCTCCTGCCACCAGGAGAGGAAACTGATTCGCTCTGCTCATCAATTTAAAGCTCAACTTTTCAGGGCAGACTCATATGAGATCTAACCTCACCAGCCCTTCGGGCGTCCTCTCCTGTCATCAGTAGAGGAAACTGATTCGCTCTGCTCATCAATTTAAAGCTCAACTTTTCAGGGGAGACTCATATGAGATCTAACCTCACCAGCACTTCGGGCGTCCTCTCCTGTCATCAGTAGAGGAAACTGATTCGCTCTGCTCATCAATTTAAAGCTCAACTTTTCAGGACGGCCTTATCGGGACACCCAATTTAGGCCTTATCGAGGCCTTATCGGGACACCCAATTTAACACTATCCAACCTTCTCCTGCGCCCTACTCAAATGAAAGCGACATCTAGGTGGTATTGTGCCAAGCAACAAACTATATTGCTAGCTATATTAGAAAAATAACTTTATAGTTGATCAACTATCTTTCTAGGATGGGATAAAAAGGGATAATATAGAAATAAAAGAGAGTTGGTCGATAAGCCGGGTTCTGTCGTAGACAACCATTCATCTAGGCCAAATGTCACCATTTGGCTCAAGCGACCTACCCGAACCCAATGCGGGCCACACCATTAGGTTCCTATTTGGTCTTGCTCCAAGTGGGGTTTACCATGCCGTAAGCTGTTACCAGTTACGCGGTGCGCTCTTACCGCACCATTTCACCCTTACCGGCTATCAATAAATAGATAACTTAGGCGGTTTATTCTCTGCTGCACTTTCCGTAGGCTCGCGCCTCCCAGGCGTTACCTGGCACTCTGCCCTGCGGAGCCCGGACTTTCCTCTACTCTATTCGAATAGCGATTGCCTGACCAACTCTCGTATGTAAGCATACTAAGATGTGGCCTTTGAGGCAAGTTTGATTTGAAATTTGGACTAGGGCTTTCAACTTCAGTCTGTTTTGTAACTTGCACAATCAAGATTAATGTCAATCCCAGAGAAATAGGCACGATGGATAATGCATATTGATATGCATACACCATGCTTAAATGAATATCATGTTGCTGCAACAAGTAAACAGAAAATTTATCAATCGCAATACCAATACAAGGTTGAATCAAAACGCCGGCAGACATCATAAATAAATTAGTCACACCTAGGGTCGTGCCCTCTATGCCTTTAGGCGACATTCTTTTACTGCTCACAAAAACAAGCACATGGGAACTTCCTGAAAATCCAAATACAAATAATACTAACTTAAGAACTCCAATTTCCATAGGTGCAAAAAGAATAAACATAGAACTCACCATTGCAATGGCTGTTCCCCAGAAAAAAGTGACCCCCCATTTTTTAAAGGTATCAAATAAATAACCAAAGCTTGGCCCGCCTAATGCCCAGCCCAAAAAGACCATAGACACACAAACAGCGGCTTCTTCACGACTCAAATGATAACTTTTTTGTAAAAAAGGCACGCCCCATAAATCGGCAAATACAATCAATGGTAAAAAAGTGGTAAAACCAATCATGCAGTTTTTCCAAAATACGCTTCTGATTGCCACTTTCTTAAAGTTATGAACTAATTGACCAAAAGTCTCCACTTCGCAGCTTTGTTCGATGGGGGTTTGTATTCCAGGCTTATCTTTTAAGAAAATAAGAATGAGCAGCCCTATCACACCGCCAACCAAGCCACTATAAATAGATATAGTCTGCCAAGTATAATCTTTCATTAAGCTACTAAGAAAGATTTGCCCTAGCATACCACTCGCAGCCCCCAGCATAGACGACATTCCGGCCAAGCGACCAAAATAACGCGCGGGTAACCACATAGCGCCAATTTTTAAAACACCGATAAAAGCAAAGGCTGATCCTAATCCTATTGCCACGCGACATATTTTGGCCATCAAAAAGCTTTCTGTATAAGCAAAGCAAAAGATTCCAACAGCACAGGCTATCGCGGCCCAAAATAAAACACGTTTTGCGCCATACTTATCGATAAAAGGTCCGACCATGACAGAGCCCATGGCATAACCCCAATAATAGAAAGAAGACAGAACCCCAATTTGAGTTGCCTTAATTGAAAATGATTCCATGAGTTCAGGAATCATAATACTGGGCGAAATGCGCAATATGTATTCATAACAGTAGAATAAACCACCCAGCATAATCATCGCTAAGGGTGCAAGCCAATTACTCTTATTTTGTGTAGACATATAGATTCCTAGTTCACTATTTCAGTCTAAATGATTTACGATTTCACATGGGTTACAAATTCGGAGATCTTATCCAAACCCGCTACCACATTCGGAAATAATTTCGTAATCGTATTAGACTCCGCTAGTTGTTGGTTATCAAATGATTGGCTTATCAATTCACGTCCATCGAAATCTACTGGCGCCATCCTTAGGCTCAAATGATCATCAGGCATATAAAAAGCACTACCGGGCAACATAGCCACTTGGTAATGCTGAAGCAGATGATCCGCCAATGCTAAATTAGTTGTAATATTTTTTTCTTTTAAAGGCTCTCTTAAATTGTTGAAGTCGGGGAATAAGTAAAATCCACCTTGGGTGCTTAAACAATTAAGGTCTAAATTCTCCAAGTATCTTTGACTAAAATTGCAAATAGCTTGGTATAGCAATGCGCATTGCCTAATGTAAGGAAAAAGCTGAGGAACAGCAGAATAGACCGACTGCGCGGCATATTGCACGGGGGTCGTGACACAGGAATATGTTTCACTGACTAAACCCACCCATGTTTTCCGTAGCCTATCCATATGGCTAGGAATAAGGCAATAACCTAAACGATACCCACCCGCACTAAAGGCTTTGGATAGTCCTGAAGTCACAAAGGTACCTTCTGGGTACACTTGTTTCATACTGTTAAAAGTACTAAAACTCAATAATGCATATATCTCATCAGATATCACGACTACTTGATGTGCTCTACAAACTTTAGCAAGCGCCTCTAATCTGTCTTTAGAATAAATGCGCCCCGTAGGATTATTAGGCGTATTCAATAATAATATTTTTTGCCCGGAACCTAATTTTTGACAAATCTGTTCAAGTGTCTCCGGGCTTAAAGCATACTCTTCCGCAAATGAAGTCTGTAAACGGTGACAAGTTTTATTCAAAATTTTAGCTTGGGCTTCATAGCTTACCCAGCTAGGGGCCGGTATCAATAGCGGACCGTCTAATAACATCAGCAAATGAAATATAAGTTCTTTACTACCCGGACCGATAACGACATTATCTCGAGTCAATTGGTCGTCAAAAATATTTTGATGATAATCCGCTATTGCGTCCGCCAGCTCAGGTAAGCCTTGAGAAGGCGCATAATGGCCTAACTTGGCGCATTCCGCCAAGGATTTTTCTAATAACTCAGGCACTGGAAATGGGGATTGCCCAAAACCAAATTGATATACCTGTTTACCTTGTTTGCGTTGCAGATTAACCTGCTCGTTAACTAACAAGGTTGGTGAGTGCGGTATTGTCTCTAAGTTCGCATTAATGGCTACTTTCAATTTTGACATGAATCACCCATAAACGTTTTTACACCGACCAAACTTTGAATATCAACTAACAAAATAAACCTCGAATTTTTAATACGGAGAGAATTAAGCAGGATTTAATTTATTTTTTCAAGTCTATAGCCCAGCTGTATAACTTATTTTTGGGGCTGCCAGTCAACTGTGTTGCTATATTAACCGCTTGTTTTAGTTTCAATTCGGCCAATAAAATTTTTAAAATATTTTTGGCTTTTATTTCTTCTTCATCTAAATCTGATTCTGTCTTCTCTCCAGCACCATCAATCAGAACAACAAATTCACCCCGGGCTGGTATTGTATCTGTTTGAACATCATTAAAAATTGATTCTATTGTTCCTGTGTAAAGGGACTCATATTTCTTGGTCAATTCTCTCGCAACCACTATACGCCGTTCTTTTTCCAAAATCTCGTGACAGTCAAATAACATATCTTTTATGCGATGTGGGGCTTCATAAAATACCAGCGTAGAAGATAACTTGCTGATTTCTAAAAGTCTTTTCTTTCTACCTTGGCTTTTAGCTGGCAAGAAACCGATAAAAATAAAAGAGCTATTAACCAAACCGGCTGCTGAATATGCCGCAATCGCCGCACAAGGCCCTGGAATGGGGACTACATCAATTTTCTCTTTGTACAATGCCTGCACTAATTTAGCGCCTGGATCACTCACACAAGGCGTACCAGCGTCGCTAATTAACGCGCCATCTTCCCCTTGCTGCAAACGCTCAATAAGATACTGACAGCGATCTAATTCATTGTAGTTATGTAAGCTAACCATCTCTTTTTTGATATTGTAATGCTCTAATAGCTTTCTGCTCTCCCTAGTATCTTCTGCGGCGATCCAATCTACTTGCTTTAATGTTTCGCAGGCTCTATAACTTAGATCATCCAAGTTGCCAATGGGTGTGCCAACAACGTAAAGTTTACCTACTGTTTTGTTCATAAATACTCGGGCTTAAATTCAAGGGATAAGAAAGATGGTTAGAACTGCAACTAATTCAATGTTTGCTAAATTACTTTTTTTGGCATTGGTCGCAAATCTTAATGTTTGTACCGCAAAGCCCAGGGAAGGTATCAAGAGCATACAAGAAAGTCAAATTACCCAAGATAACGACCTAGTACAAGAGCATCAGCAATACCTCGCTTCTGCGGAACACTACTTAAGATTATCCGAAACAGCCACTAATGATCAATTTCACGAATATCAGTTGATGGCAGCTGATATGTATGCGCAAGCAGGTAATGCCTCTCAGGCGATATCCATTATCAGAAAAGTCCCGAATAAAAATACTGATCCCAATATAGATACTTTACAGAAAATTGTTTTAGCCGAAGTCGCCGTTCAAGAGGAAAACCCCCAGCTTGCTCAGACACATTTAGGCAGAATACAAAGCAGACGAGCACTGTCTAGATCACAGCAAACTCGTGTTTTATATTTACAAACTAAAACATATGAACAAACAAGACAATATTTTTTAGCCGCTAAAACGCGAGCAAAATTAGATAAATTCTTACCTGATCATCGAAGCCAAAGTCAAAACCGTCAGGCCATTATGGCTCATCTCTCGAAACTATCCCCCTCTAAACTCAGCTATGCGGCTAGAAACGCTGAGTATCCTTTTTCTGGTTGGTTAGGCCTTGCCTATATTCAAAAAATGAACAATCCAAGAGCTTCTAAACAATTATTAGCGGACTGGGTCAGAGACTACCCAAATCATCCCGGCAATCAAATACTATCAGGCCGCACACAAAATTATGCTAGCCAGTTTAATCGTAACCCTCGATACCACCAATCATCAATAAATCGTGTTGCCTTATTGCTACCACTATCAGGTCCACACGCTAGCGCTGCGAGAGCCATTAGGGAAGGTTATCTTGCCGCCTATTATGAAAATTCAGGTAATGGTCCTAAACCCTCAATCAAAGTTTATGATACGGGTGGGGATGTTGTTTATGTTTACAATAGAGCCATTCGCGAAGGCGCAGACTTTGTGGTGGGCCCTTTGATGAAAGAGGATGTTTATCAGTTAAGCCAATCTGCCCATGCGATCCGCACACCGGTTTTAGCACTGAACGAACACCCTGGTGTTAATCCCTATATGCGATCTTTTGTACAATTTTCTTTGGCTCCCGAAGAGGAAGCCGATCAAATCGTTGAAAAAGCCAAGCAATCAGGCTACCAATATGCCAGCATTGTTGTGCCTGATAACAACTGGGGTAAACGTCTAGAAAAAAGGTTCAATAGCAAGTGGACAAATGATGGCGGTCATATCGTCTCGCAAACGCGCCTCGATCCGGATAAAGATATGTCCAGAAAAATCAGAGATGTCTTGGGGATAGAACAAAGCCAAGCACGCTGTAGCGCCATCAAGCGATCTATAAAAGAAAAAGTAGAATATCAACTCCGCCGACGCGAAGACATTGATGTTATTTTTATGGCATTACCCGCAGACCAAGCCAGACAAATCAAACCGTTGTTTGATTTTTATTTTGCACAAGATATTCCAATCTTAGCCACCTCAAGTGTCTATAACGCCAACTCAAATCCCGGGCGCGACAGAGATATCAATGGCATACAATTTGTGGAAATGCCTTGGATAGTTGACCCCAATAAAGCAGGTGGGGATGTAAAAGAGCTGATTAACCGATACCATGGTAGCCAACTTGGAGAATCCAGTCGGTTATTTGCTATGGGCGTTGATGCCTATAAGCTCACCCAGTCTTTTAATCAACTACAGCAATCTGGCAGCTCTACAATTAATGGTGCCACAGGACAATTAACATTAGGCTCGGATAACCGAGTTGATAGGAAAATGAGCTGGGCAAAAATATCCAATGGCTCTGTAAAACTAGTTCAGTAAATCCTCTATGTCATGCCAGCGAAGGCTCTGAGTGATCCCCTCATTTTTGTATACATGAGGGGATCACTCAGAGCCTTCGCTGGCATGACATAAAATATTCATATGCGTTCCTGTTGAATCTTCTCAAAAACGATACGGTTTATCTTCCCCCCTCCCCCTCTCATCCATAAACCCCTAGAATAACCAGAAATTCACCCCAGATTCATACCTAATGATTTTCAAACCATGCAGGTATTTATTATGAAGTTTTTATCCCAATACCATGTGACGCTCGATAGCTTAATTACTAGAGATTGGGCTGTATCTCCCCAAAATGAATCTGACAGACTTAGAGAACAAGCATTAGATAGTATTCATGGTGACAATGAAGACAAAGTACTGACTGCTGTGCAAGTCATGCGTAACCGCTATGAACAGAGCCAAGTAGAAAAACATAAAGAAAAATTGGCAGCAGCCAAAACAGAAGAATTTAGAAATATTTTGTTGGGGCCTTAACCCCAACTTATCTTGGATAAATTCCCAGTGAACTAAAGCCAACTAAATCTGTCCAAACATTTAATACATCAATAATATTAAATAAGGTTGGTAATATGTCAGCACAAGGCCCGAAAAAACCCGCAGAATACTGTTTCGCACAGCAAAAGGACTCCAGCTGTCATGTTATGCCTTTTATAAATTTACAAATTTTAAATAACATGCGAGCTGGTACAGGTGGTGAGCTTAACCTGAGCGAAGGAAAAGACTGGTATACAAAAAGAGAATGGTTTCCGCAAACATTTAAGTGGACTAAAAATTGGCAACAAGCCATGGCCCAACTAAGAACACAAGAAGGCCCTTTCTACGAAATGCAAAAGAGACAAATGGAAAATGGTCTTATTAATGGACACTTCTATACCGCTGATGGAAAAAGAGTTGATGATACTTGGAACCCAATTACTAATTATGCCAACATGATGCTCTACCCTTTTAATTTCACAGATGCCACGACGATGCCTAATGACTTAGCATGGGAACATTATCACGAGGCTTTTAAAACACTACCACTTATATTTGATAACGGAAAAGCTAAATGTTATGACGATTCGATCCATGACTATGTTGAGTTAGAAGAGGTTGGTATAGATGGTGATTGGGATGTGGCCTTGGCCATAATCCCAGGCGTCACAAATTCCGAAACAATGCCTTCTCAAACGTTAGGCAGCAGCAATCAACAGGAAGACGCAGGTGATGCTGCTTTGAATGTCTCAAAAACAATGACAAAGCCGTTTGGATGGGGCACACAGCGTTTAAAAAATCTAAAGGAGAAAGTAACCGGCTTAGGGATAGCTCTTTGGGAGAGTGCGGCCGAGCTTTTTGATAGCGCCTATGAAAAATCCTTTCCAGCCAGCGCTGATAAAGGTTCAAAAAATGACCACGATGCCCAACAATATGACTTGCAGCTCAATAAACCACAACCTACAACAGCCACCCACCGATTCTTTAAGCTGTCCCCCACACAGAAAAAGCTATTAGAACTTCCTGACAAAGCTATTTTGGATTTTTACAACCCATCCACCCTGGGTTTTGATGTTGCTTATAAATATCGATATTTACCTGTTGAGTCACAAACCCAATCTTATTATATGTCTAGTCTTTGTCAATTAATATTATTCGGCATGGGGGTTGACAAAAATAATAACATAATCACTGAAGGGCATGATGATTACGCGGCACATCAAGAGTTCACCCAAGCTATGGCATCAGCTCCCAATAACCCATGGCAACTAGATAGCTTTAAAAAAGAAAACTTTTTAGAGTATCATTTAGCCAATATGATAAAAACCGATCCAAAGCTCAAAAAACAAATGGAAGATAACGTTTCTATATTCTTCCCCACCTGGGAGAAATATAAAGAAATAGACAGTTTGTATGACGAAGCAGGACAGCCATTAACTGGAAAAAGCAAAGAGCTAATGGGAGAAGAACAATACCTGGCATATTGCTATACCCAGTCAGCAAGATTTTTATGGGCAGCTTCAACTTCACGCCAAGCTTTTAATGCTGTGTTAGAACTTGATCCCACTTTGGCAAGGTTATTAAGGCTACCTGGAACACCTGGCCCAAACCAAGTCATGAGAAATGCCGCAACAAAAATCAATGGCCATTCTTTCTTAGACACCTGGAGCAATATCCAACAACAACTGAGAGATGACCCCACGGTTCCAAATGAGTTGGCCTCATTTTCCGGACATGGCATGGTCATGAGCTTTAATAAGGATTTGATGAAAGCACAATCTGATGCTGGCTTAAATAATCCAGGTATAATTAGTACACTTGGATTCTCAGTCATTGACTCCTATTATGGAGAGCAATTAAGTCCAATGTATAGAAGGGAAAATACTGGACAGACAAATGATATTGCTTGTGATATTGCCGCACTAAGCGGCCAGGAACAAGCATCTGCTCACGCAAAGCTTAAATAAAATAAATAAACATTTGTTTTGCTGGCGAAGGCCAGCATGACAGATGCCTTAAGCTTATTCTTGCAACCTAGTTGTGGGCACATCCCATGGCGCTACGCGCTGAAAGTATCCCAGTTTAGATTCCCTCACCAGGTATCGCGGGTATATTACGCAAATCATCTTCTCTCATCATTGGGAAGGGGCGTTAATTCGATCCGCTTGTTAATTAATTATAACAAGACCTAATCAAAGCTGTATCTGCACGGAAAAACAACTAGAACAAACTAGAACAAACTAGAACACCAGTGTGTTAGTATGTTAACATATAAGCTAGATTTAAAAGATGTCTGAGGATAGGTGTGTGGCAAAAGATAGTGAAAAAAACCCGCCAAACAAAAAAAAAGAACTGGCTAAACAAGACATTGAAGTATTGTCTCATAGAATTTTTTCGATTATGCAACAACCAAAAGTCAAAGGAAAATTTATGAGCTCTGAAAGCAGCAATGAGTCACCACGCTCAACTAAAAAACCCAAACTATAAAAAGTATCTCTTTATTTAGCTTTACTGTTTTCATACAAATACATTAACTTGGCATAACGATAAAATGTACCCTCAGCATTAGAAATGGCTAACATGAAACCTTCTCGACCGTCTAAAAACCCACCACGAAAAATATAACCATAAAAGAAATTCCATAAGGCATGGCGTATGGCTTTACCCAACCCACCACGCTGTCCTTTTTGAAAACGTTCTTCTGAAGATAAACTAGAATAATGGTTCATTTTGGTAATCACTTCATCTAAAGTCCTAAAGGATTCATGAATCATCAGACCATCAATTTTTTGCACCTGACCTTGTACGATTAAATTTTCATGCACTGGAACTTCTTTGAAACGAGCTTTATTTTTTTGAAAAAGCCTAATACAGTAATCTCGCTTCCAATTACCATGCTTTAAGAAGCGGCCACAATAACTCGAACGCCTTAAAATTTTGAAAGCAGAAATATCACTCGGATCTTGTTTGAGTATGGTCTTAATGCTGGTTTGCAGCTCAGGAGAAATGCGTTCATCTGCATCAATCGATAAGATCCAGTCATGAGAGGCCTTATCTAATGCCCTATTCTTTTGTATGCCAAAACCGGGCCAATCCGTTTGAACAACCTTATCAGTATACTCTTTCACAATGTCCAGTGTTCCATCGCTGCTACCAGAGTCTAACACCACTATTTCGTCAGCCCATTTCACTGACTCTAAACAAGCTCGAATATTCCGAACTTCATTTTTACAGATTATCGTTACACTTAATTTTTGCATACTTTACCGCCACAAAGACACCTAACTACCTAACTACAATAAAATAAATAGGTGTCACAACATTATTCATGGTGGCTATTTTAAGGATCCATCCACACAGATACAAGAATAACGAATGTTATGCTTGTTTTAAAATTTTCACTATGGACTATAAAACGCCGACTATACCTCGTACATCATCACTTTAGGGGCAAGTTCTTCCAATATAGCCATAAAAAATGGCTCAAAATCTATAGACATATCAAAAGAAAAATCAACATGTTCAAATCTAGACTCACCACCTAATAAGTCAAAATCTTTTGGGAAGAGATCCGCTGTGGTCAAAATTTCGGGCGGCGTATTATCTTCAATAAAACGAGTCACATTGTCACTATGATATTTGTTTGCCAACTCTAAAGGTTTATGACCCGTATAGCTATAGGCACTATCTTCAGAATTATGAAAAGAAAAAATCGGTTTAGAAAAATCAATTCCATCAGAAAATAGCTGTTGTATGGCTTCAATATCATTGGTAAAGATTGCGTGGTCTAATTCCATATCTTGCAGAATATCTTTAAAGTTATCTTGTCTTTTTTCTAATATATCTAAAATATCGGATTTTAATGAATCAATGCTAAAATTTTGATTACCCTCTAAAGTCCATGAGTTACACTGATGTGGAAAATCATCTCCATACCCAAACTCATGCTCATACTCTTCATATGCGCACTCATCATTTATATGATCTTGTTGCCATTGCTCAACATAAGGACGTGCTTCTTCAATCTTCAGTGAAACAAGCGCTTCAATTTCATCAAACGACATATCTACAACCATTTTAATCGATTGATACATATTATCGTAACCAAGCCTATCCAAATCCTGAAAACCGTATCGAATTGTTTCATTCGTGAAACTCTTTAATGTGGCAGAATCCGATGACCACCATCCACCACTGGACAAAGCAAAGCCATGATCAATTTTGGCAAACATAAAAGCATCAGCCTCTTCGACTACCCCCACATTACCTTGATGAGCATCTCCATCATTTAAAAATACAACTGCCGTAATCACATTGGCATAATTACTAATAGGTTTACCATTAATTTCAGTGGCATTAGTGACATCTACTCGAGTCACATCATCATTCTCAATCTTGGCGCCATTTGGAATGCCATAATAAGGGATATTTTCTTTAATGGTAAAGTCGCTAATGGTTTGAAAATTGGGTAAAAATTTAGAGCCCACCATTACTTCATGATTAACTGTGTCATAAATTAAGCTTGTTTTTGGTGCATAATCTCCTAGTAGATGTTGAAACAAAGCACCAGCGACATATTCTTTGACGCCATTTTGTAGCTCACCCCATTGTGGCTCTTTAAGTAACCATTTCTCACCACCAGCATCTTTATACACACCACCCTGAGATACGCCATCTTGCTTGGCTTCATACAAATAAAATGTATCTAAAGATATCAGGGTATGTTTTTTATTGATTGTCGTATTTTCAAGGGTATTTACACTCAATCCAAAAGGATTGGCGTGGTGGGCAAGGGCTTCTTGAAAATTTTTTGCTGGCATAACAGGCATAAGCATCAATCCTAAACTTCAGGGTTAGTCGGGTACCGGACTATATTATAGATCACCACTACCTTTGTCAAGACATAATTAGCTTCTCTGGGTTTATATGGTTTTAATTGGATTGATTTTTATTTGTCAGACAGAAATGTCTGTATCTCGTCTCGGCGCGCGATTGTATCTTTATAGCCTAGCTGTATCAGTTTTTGACAATACTCAGCCTCAAACATTAAATAGCTATACATATCTGATGTTCGGCTACCCTTTCCAAAACCGCCTAATAAATATCTCAGCATGCGAGGAAACAGTTTCACTTGATTAGAGGCAAGTTCCCCCAAGTCTTTAGTGGGCCTTAAAATTAAAGTGTCAATTTTTCGAAATGGAATTTTATTTTGCTCATCCGTAGAAAGCGCACTGATATTATGATTAATGAAGTCCAGCATTTCTAAATCTAGTTCGAAACTATCTAAAAAAATAGAGTTAAATACCATCCCTATAATGTTGCCAAACGAAACCCCCATATTGGGCTGAGTCACTATAGATGGGTAACGCTGAGGATCCTTTTTGAGACTGACGATTAATAATTTATCGGCGCCTAATTCTATCGTACTTCGTAATGGATGATGGTTGCGTAAAGTACCATCCCCATAATGCACATCGTTGATTTCTACTGATGGAAAAAATATAGGGATAGCACTTGAGGCTAGAATATGATCTATTCGAATTTTTTCTTTTTGTGAACGGTAACGAAAACGCTCTCTTTCTTTTAAGATACCATTACTATTAAAGAAAGCAACAGACTCAGAAGTCTCATAATTCAGGGCCGACACCACAATGGAATGATAAACACCATCCTCTATTAGCTGATTAACTCTCTTGAAGTCAATATTATCACTAAGCAATTTACGCAGAGGGTCCGTATTTAATAAAAACTGTCCAGCTTTAGGTGTTCGGTGAAACACAATATCTCTCATAGTTCGCATAACAGTGAGCGCTAAAGATATATTATCTGTTTTAAAAACTTGCCCAGAATCCATTTGTGCCCATATACGAGTCAGCAAGCGTACGCCTTTATTAAAATCGTCTGCATGCGAACCAATAAAAGCGGCATTAATCGCCCCAGTACTCGCACCACTCAAAATATCAAAAGGTAAGTCATGTCCTGGCGATATTTCAGCCAGCGCTTTCAAAACGCCCGCTTGATATGCGCCTCTTGCACCACCTCCAGTCAAAAAAAGTCCTGTTTTTGTCGACATGCCATACCTTAAATCAATACATCATTTATTCGTGTGGATTTTCATCCAAATTATCATTTGGCTTGTTAATTTCGGATGATGCGAGACTGGCTTCTGGGATAATTTCTGATACCGTTTTATCTTCAGGTTTATCTTCAGGTTGATTTAGAACTTCAATTTGCTCTACCACCTGAGATGGCTCATTATTGATCGCCCCTTCCAAAATTTGATCTTGCGCTGGTTCAACCATTTTAGGAGCTGCGTCTGGTGTACGCTCAATTTCTGGAATATCAGTTTTGTCACTCACATCTTCTTCAATTATAACATTAGATTTATTAATGTCATTTTGTTCCACGAGCTCTAAAATCTGATCGACTGAATACTCTTGAGATTCATCTAACTTAGTACCGGTTGCCAACATATATTTTGTAAAAATAGTCCGAAGCGAAACCATAATTTGCTTATTATCTTCAGCCAAATTATTATCCATTGTAGCATTTGCCATAACGACATCTATGTATACTTTAAATAATGTCTCGACCTTATTATCCAGTGACAGCAATTCACAGTTATCTCTGTTTATATAAGTTTCAGCAATTAATGTATATAGTTCTGTTTCTTTATCGCTGAGTGTCTGAGCCACTTCTGATTTTTTAGCCTCATCAAGCTGTAAACCACTCGCTAACAAGCTTTTTAACTCATCAATGCGTGTCGTTCTGTTGTGGGCAACTGTATTTGTCCATTGTTTGATAGATGAAACATCTTTCTGGTTTTTTAAATACAAGATTAAAAATAGTGCTATTGCTATTAACAATAGACAATTAATAGTGGCAATCAAAATTCCCATGGCCATATAGCTAATTGTGATCATTTATTAACACTCTTTTAATATTGTTCAAAGATCGTTTTTTATATATTTTACCCAGTAAAATCAATGATAAAAATAGAACAGAGAAAAACACAGCCGTCATAGCCGCTCCCAATAAGATTGCCCCCGTTCCAGACTCAGTCTCTTCTGAGTCTAATGATCTATCTGTTGATTCAACTTTTAACGTTGGGGCTGTCGCTTGAACACCGTCATGATTAGTTTGTACAGTAGATACATTATCAGTATTTGGGTTTGCCCACAAAAAAGTAAATGGTAATATAAACCCGATTAAAAATATAACACTGATGTTTTTTATCACATTAGACCATTTACAATAACATTGGAGATATTCTCATTTCGACCATTATACAGAATCACTTTAAAAAATCTGAATTGGAAGGTTTGTATTTGGTCAAAAAGTGGAACTTATCTACCCTGCTAGATCAGGGAAAAGCATTGCGCTATAAATACGAAAGATAATGTTTATAGTTCACACAAACAATTTACCTGGACATCAGTCAAATCGGTGATTAACCACCACCTCTTCTATTGCGTTTAGCTAGGGGCACTACTTTTCTTCGCCCATCAGACTGCTTAGATTCTGTTTTCTTTTTTTCCGTCAGTACTGGATCTTGGTTTTCTTTATCTAATACTGAATCTGTAGAGTCATCCCTATTTTTGGGATCTAAGCCTATTTCATCTGATGCGGTATCACCAGGATCCGCTTCTAAAGAAGATGATGATGGATCTGATGGTCCTGATGGCTCTTCTAAAGCATGAGGCTTAGCAGGAACCCAAGTGGATTCGCCTCCTGATAGTTCCGTTGCTCCTGATGGGGTTTCTGGAACACGAGGCTTAGCTGCGACCCAATTTGACTCGCCTGCTGATGGCTCAACATGTGTAGACTCACCTAGGAAAGCATCATATGCCGTGAGGGTTGCTTCACGTTTTTTGTGATTTACGGACTTTTGATCCTGCTTTTCTACTAACTCAGGATCAACCTCCTTCCGCAAAGGCACTTCTTTCTCTTCTGTTTCTCGTGTATGGGCAAATGCGGCTTCCATTTGCTGAATATCTTCATGTGCAATGGATAACCCAGAAATAGAATCAATGTTATCGTAATAAGGTTTCAGTATATTGGTTATATCAATATGCTGTTGCGCACCCAATTGGGTCCCCATTGTCTTGCCGATTTCATTTAAGCAATTTCTCAATTGATGTGCTTCAGACACTAGCTGAAAAGCCTTTCTGTGATCATATTTTTTCTGTAACTCAGATTGTAATTTAGAAATATTATTCAAAGAATCTGAAGCTTCGCCTAATAAGAGCGAAAGATTCATTGGCACAGCACTACTATCAAAATTGAGCTTGTTGAAGTTTTGAACATGTACTATCAGCTCATCCAATGAAAGTAAGTCTTTTTGCACAAATTTAGAAACTTCTTGCTTAAAACTCGAATTATCCAAAATTTTCTTAGCAGCCATATGTTGTAATACATCAGCTCTTTTTAGCCCCGGCTCTAAAGTACCACTTTCTGTTCTAGTGTGCATCACTATGCCTTCTGGGGAGTAAGGCAGTAATTCTTGGAGTACCGACTCATGGTGTTGCTTTAAATCGCGGCGAATATAAACATCTTTTATCATACCCAGCTCAAGACATTGCTGAATATCTTGCAAGGCATCAATCTTTGATTCTAGGATATTTTCTGGTAAATGAAAGGTACTTTGTATCTGCAGTAAATCACCCAGCAATCGATTGGTTTTGTTATTTAAGGCAACAACATCTGAACCGTCACTGGCACTGATTTGTGCGATTAAATTTGAAAGTTTTGTTTCACTTCCAAGCTCACGTAATTTTTGCAAAATAGCTATTTTCTTTTCATCGCCCTCACACTGTTTTGAAATTTCACTAAGCGCTCTATCTGAAAGATTCATTCGCCAAAACTCATCATCATGTAAACTGGCTTCTTCTTGAGCATACCGAAAAGCATTTTCCCGCATGTCTTCTCTAAACTCAGCCCGTATCATCTCATTATTTTCTTTTTCTTGCGTATATCCTTCGCTATCTCCCCCAACAGAGTAACTATCAAAACTGCGCACATCTCTAGGCTTAGAGATCGTATCGCTTAGACCTGTTTTATCAGTAAAATCTTTTTTAATTTCAAATAAATCCCCAATAGGATCTCCCTGTTGTTCTACAATCCCTGAGATATCGAGCTTTTGCAAATCATGGTAAATATAATTATGTCTTTTTTTGTTAAAGACTTCAGAGGGTTTTCTAAATTCTTTTAAAATATCTAAAATCCCATCACGTTCACGCATCATTTCAAAACGTCTATCTTGAATCGCTTCACCTTGTTTCTGATTTCTTTCTAGATATCTCTGTATCTTTGCTTTATCTTCTATTAGTTTTTCTTGCGGACTTTGTTCATAGTCTTCGATCTTTAACGTAGCTGCCTTGTCTCTAAGCTCTCGTTCTAGCAACTCAAGTTCAAATGCTTGTTTTACTAACTCTATCATGTTTTCTTCTGTAATCTCATTACCTGAACCAAACTCAACTTCACCTTCACTCATTTTCGCTTTGATCAATCCTTCAATAGCCCCTGGTCTTTTCATTCCCGCTCTTATCTGTTCCGTTGATATCTTTTTTGTTTCGACCAACGTTTTCATCAAATCATTTGCAGATCCGACGGCAAGATTATGATTAGCCATACTCACATTTTCAGACTCAACCGACTCTATTATAGTATTTAATAACGCCTCTCTTTTTTTAATAAAAGGTAATATGTTTTGTTCATACTGCTCTTGTAAAGCTTCTATATCAGCCTCTCGTTCTTTTATCAGTCGTCTTTGTCCTAATAAAACGGATCGCTGACTTCTGTTTTGAATAGTCTCCATGCCCAAGCTATGAATCCCCCGCCTTAGAACTTTTTCTTGCCCAATGAAATAGACACAAAGCTTGAGCATAGATTGATCACGACCTTCTTCTAATGAGTTTTTCTTTAGTTTCTGCAAATTTTTAGACTCAGTCTTTCCTAACCTGTCAATTTCACGATTCAAGTATGAGTATGCATTCAATTGCATGTCTTCACTGAAGCCATAAATTTTTCGATTTTGTTTGAGTTGGGTATACTCCATTTCAAAATCTAACTCTTTTTTAAGCTTCTTATTCTTACTCGCGACAGCTCTAAAAACTTTTACACCCAATGGGCCGCCGGCCGCAGCCCCCATAATGGCGCCAGCAATAATACCTGTTACCCCACCAATTGCAGTACCCACGATTGGTACAACAGAACCCGCTGCTGCCAAAGCGCCCCCCATGATGACAGCACCTGCAATAGCACCAGAAATAGCACCAAATATCCGCCCCATAGAATTTAACCTTCGGGTACCCGCTGATATATTTCTAGTGGCATCGGTAATTTCAGAAATTGTTACTTTTAGTTGCCCGTAGGCTTTAGCAATAGGCCCCAATACTTTGCCAAGGACCGGAATTTTATCAGCCACTGCCTCTATATTTTCAGATGCAATCTCTACTAATTGCTTTCTAACCGTTTTATTTGGCTCATCTCCTTTATCAAGCCCTTGCCAAGCTGTATTTTCTTGTTGTAGGCTATTTTTAATCATGATCGCGTTAAGACTGTACGCGCTCATTTTTTGTTCATACCGATCCCGTACTTCTTGTAATTCTTTCTTACGCTGCTCTAAATTTCGTCTTTCTTTTTCGCCAGCTTTAGATATGGCATCATCAAATTTAAGTTCTTGTGCTGTAAACTCAGCCAGCATATCATCTAAACTAAAAGCGGAAATTGATTTACCTTCTATAAAGGGTGCCGCAATCTCCTCAATATCTCTCTTTAGATTTTGTTGTTGCAAAATTTCCCAACGAACATCTTTACCTGGAAAATATTCAATCGCCTCTTCCTGATCTTCACGCCATCGTCCACGAGCCCCAAATCTTTCTCTTTCAATTCTGTGCTGTCTTCTCTGCCTACGTTTGGATTTTGCAGTATACAACTCTTTAAGACTTTGTTCTTTTCTAACGACTGCCTTTTTGGCTGCCTTTTCACGCCTTTTAATTTCTGCTTTTGCTTCTTTTTCCGATAGAGTCTCTCCCCTAACTCTTACCTCATTTTCTTTTTCTTTTTTACCCAACCATTTCTCCATAAAACCAGCAACCGGCTTTACGACAGCTTTACCCTGCTTGGCAACATCAGAGTTATCTGCCGCTTCTTTTTTTGAAACTAAATTTGACCACCAACCCATAGCCATTTCTCCTGCGAATTTAGGCTCTTATATAGTGGTTGGACTGAACAAGGATGAGAAAGTTCAATCTATTAAAGGTAATTTGGTGTGGGTACACTGTAATTTTAGAAATTAGGCAATACGACGAGTTTCTATACATTTGAGTTACAAAGCGAGGCAAAATAAAAAACGTATGTGATGAGCGGAGCGAATCAGTCCCTCTCCCAATGCTGGGAGAGAGGCTGGCCGCAGGCTTGGTGAGGGTTAAGTTGAAACTGTCAGTAACCCTCATCGGGTTTTCTGCGCTTTCGCTTAGCTGTACGACCGGTCACATAGGTAACACTATAGACCGGTCACATGGGTAACACTTTTAGTCGTAGAACTTATCATATCTGATAAGTTTCCCTCTTCTTTCATCAATAATGCCAAGTCCAAGCCGAGAGAAGGCAATATCCCATATACCATCCTCTATTTGCAATATTCCAACGGGCTCACCGTACAGTAATTCTGAAATAAATATGAGCTTTCCATTCAATTTAACTTGCCCATTACTTCGAACCTTTCTAATTAACCTTTCTTCTGGATATACAACTTCCGGCATCTTGCTAGGGTATTCTTTATCGGAGCCATTATATACATTACATGGTTTATTATTGCCAAGAGCTTCATGCGGTCTGATATAGTTGAACTCATCTATAAATTTTTTAAAAGCTTTATTTTGACGACCAAGATTTCCTTGGGCAGGTAAGGCTGTAGCTTTCTTTAATGTTCTATGCATTCTTTCATGCCTTCCATTTTGTTCAGGATGACCTAAATCTATTCTTTCTGGATAGATGTTCAACTTAAGCCACCACATTGATAACTGAGAAATTCCACCTACACTTGTAGATGCAAAAGGCGTCCCATTATCAGTTCTAATTGCCTTTGGTAAACCATATGTTTTAAAAGCATTTATCATGCTTTTTTGTACATTTTTTAATGTTGGATTTAAGTAGCCATCACAAGCAATAATAAACCTACTATGGTTGTCTGTTATCGTTAAGGGATAACAATACTTTTTATCACCTGTTCTAAATTGTCCCTTAAAGTCTGCGCTCCATACATCATTAGAGGTATTACAGTCGCTAAATGGGGTTGTTTGCGGTGAAACAGACCTTCGTATTTTTCTTGGCTCGACCATCCCATGCTTTTTAAGGATGTCTCCAATAGTGCTGGCTGCCGGCCACCTTTCTAGAGAGTACTCACTTTCTAACCATGCTTTTAACTTCTTAGGACCCCAATCCTTAAACTTACGCTTTGCTTTTATAATCCGCTTTAACTGATTGCTCGGTGTCTGGTGTGACTGTGTTTTACGAGCTCTTGAGTGCTCGTAAAGACCCTGAGGGCCTTCTTCTTCATAACGTTCTAGCCACTTGTAACCCGTTTTTCTACTTATACCAAAGCGTTGGCATATTTTACTCATCGAGCTCTTATTTTCTCGTACCGCTGCAATAAACTTTATTCTCTCATCCATAGGACAGATATCTCTCCAACTCATAGGCAAGTCCTCCTTGCCTGGATTGTATACCCGTTACCTATGTGCCCGGTTTAATCTGTAACCCATGTGCCCGGTTTGTACCTACGGCCGCCCTCTCCCAGAATTGGGAGAGGGAACTGATTCGCTATGCTCATCTAAAAAACCGGACGTGGCTGCGCTAGGAAAACACTACGTAGATATTTTTCAGGTTCCCCAAAACGTCTGCTTTAAATATCTAAAAAAGTGCTTTCGATATAAGCTCTGAGTATAACCAAAGTGCCATGATAATAGTGCGAAGCATCTAATTTGATTAATTGCATGGCATTGTGAGATTGGGCTTGTTGGCGTTGAAACCAATCATAAACTTGTTCTGGAGGTACGACTTCATCTTGGGTGCCTTGAATCACAACCCAAGGACAAGCCACATTCGCTACTTGCTCATAAGGCTGGTGATGCACAGCGGGCGCAATAGTGAATAATTGCTGGCACGGGTGTAAAATGGCACCTTTCGCGGCGATGAAGGAGCCAAAAGAGAAACCGGCCAGCCATAGCTTATGGTTAGGCATGACAGATTGTGCCCAGCGAATCACGGCATTTAAATCCTCGACTTCTCCAATCGAGTCTCCAAACTCACCTTCACTTTCCCCCACACCCCTATAGTTGAAACGTATGGTATTTAAGTTTTTATTGTTAAAAGCACGAGCGGCAGTATGAACAACTTTATTATGCATACTGCCTTGGTATAAAGGATGAGGATGGCAAATAATACCTAAACCTTTGGGGTTCTCGACAGACTTTGCAACACACTCCAATATGCCTACATCCCCATCGATACTAAAGGGCTTTTCGTCTTGTGGAAATTCTGTTGGGTTTAGGTTCATATAATAATCACATTATGATTGTGCAGGAATACGTTTAATATCAGCACCTAGTTGTGCCAGTTTTTCTTCTATACACTCATAACCTCGGTCGATATGATAAATTCTGTCTACCAAAGTTTGTCCCTCTGCCACTAAACCTGCTAGAACTAAACTAGCGGAGGCTCTTAAGTCTGTCGCCATTACGGGTGCGCCTTTTAAATCACGAATACCAGTGGCTCTGGCACAGTTACCATTAATTTTGATATTGGCCCCCATTCTTCTCAGCTCTTGGGCATGCATGAAGCGATTTTCAAATACAGTTTCTGTTACGTCTGCTTTGCCTTCAGCGATGGTATTCATAGCCAAAAATTGCGCTTGCATGTCGGTAGGAAATCCTGGGTAAGGTTCTGTTATAATACTCACTGCTTTAGGTCTCTTACCCTGCATATCTAGGGTAATCCAATCATCACCATATGTGATATACGCACCTGTTTCACTCAGCTTTTCAAGTACAGAGGTTAAAATTTCAGGCGAGGTGTTTTTAGCGGTGACTTTACCTTGCGTCATGGCTCCAGCCACCAAATATGTGCCTGTTTCAACTCTATCTGGCAGAACATTATATTCTCCGCCCTTCAGAGCATCGACACCTTCTATGGTAATGGTGCTAGTACCATACCCAGATATTTGCGCCCCTAGCGTGTTTAAAAATTTGGCTAAGTCAGATACTTCAGGCTCACGAGCGGCATTTTTTAGGATTGTGGTGCCTTTTGCCAGAACAGCGGCCATCATAAGATTTTCTGTTCCGGTTACAGAGACGACGTCAAATGTGATTTCCGCACCTTTTAACCGCCCTTTAACGCTGGCTTCTATATACCCACCTTCTACCGTAATATCTGCGCCCATTTTTCTCAGGCCTAATACATGGAAGTCAACGGGACGAGAGCCAATAGCACAACCTCCGGGCAAGGATACCCGTGCTTTCCCATATTTGGTAAGCAATGGGCCCAATACTAAAATAGAAGCACGCATGGTGCGAACTAAATCATACGGCGCACAAAATTGGTTTACCTGACTTGCATTTACCTCAATATCCAAATCATCTAGCACGGTCAAGTTCGCGCCCATTTGCCCAAGAAGCGCCATTGTGGTCGTTACATCGTTCAAGTGTGGGATATTGCGGACACTTACAGATTGGTCTGTTAACAAACATGCCATCAATATAGGCAAAACACTGTTCTTAGCGCCCGAAATTTTGACCTCACCAAATAGAGGGTTACCACCACGAATTAAATGCTTGTCCATTTGCATTTAGATAACCTTCCCTATGTTTAAAGTTAAGTCTTGAATTTGAAAACGCAAAGTGCTTTCCTTATTTAATTTAAGTAGTTATATTTATCAGGCTAAATTTTCCTAGAATTATAACTTAGTATGTATTTTAATTACAAAAACATTGTAATTATAACACAAACCTCTGAAAAAGCTGAATGTGTTCATAAGGATAAGAGAGAGTAATCAAGCAAACTATTAATTTTTAATAACTTGCTTTAAAGATCAGGTTTCACTTAAGTCAACTTCATGTTGAGTTGATTTAACACTGCTAGGTTAACTTTATACGTTTCGAAATCAAATCTATTGGGCGCATTCGCCACTAATTCAAATGCCAAAGGATATTCTTTGACGAGTTTTTTTAATATGCCAGATGCTGGGCCATCTACAATAGCGTCACTTACCACAAAAACATAATCTGGTCGGCAGAATAATAAATCTTCTATGAGTGCTGCTTTTGTATAGTGTGGATATTTTAAATAGTCAGGAGAATATAAACGATTGCTAGCATAAAATAATCCATAGATGTACCGACTTGGTACCCATAGTTTTACCTCTGGCTTTTCATAAATATGGGCGTAAATCCAATCTGAATCTTGACCGAAATAACGTGACAAGCTTAAGCGGCCCCCATCATAAAAACTAAGCCCTTTTTGTTCTATAAAAGCTATTTTGCACCATAACAGTGCGCTTAATGTAATACTGACTGTCATAAGGCTGTAAGACAATATTTTTTGATATCGAATAAGCCCATTCGCCCCTATAGTCAATAAAGGCTTAATACGCTTTAGATATTTTGACAACACTGAAAACTGAGTTGCAACTACTATGAACCAAGCCAAAGCAATAAGGTGCTGCCCAGGCCTTAATTGATACGCAGCTAACATAAACCATAACAACAAACTGGGAACAAAAAATAACCACCACACTTTTGAAAAATAAGCATTCTGACGACTGCTCAAATATGCGCAAACAAATAGAGTAAGCAACATAGGCTTATGCAGCAAATAAGTTTGAGTCGCATGCCAAAGTTGTTCCGCTAAACCTCTACCTTCAAACGATAAAACCATAGCACCTTGGTTTTGATGAAACGTGGAACCTTCGGCTAAAAACCACCAAACGACTGCAAAATATAAAATTAATAAATTTGCAATAACACTCATCCGAAAAGTATGAGAGGCTGATTTATATTGCCACAATGCATTTAAGGTTATGAATGACAGAGCTACCACCCAGACCAAAGCGGGTTGCTTAGCCCAGAAAGCACAAATGGCCAGTATCACGCTTAATGACAAATAAAATAGTGCTGCATTGGTATTTTTCTGATGGTTCTGGTTACCGCCCCGCTGGCAAACTCGCATCCACCGAGCAAAATACCACAAAGCCCATATGGATGAAACCAAACCACAACTCATGAGAGGATCAGCATAGCCATCATCAAAAAATAAACTGAGATTACAAGCGAACAAAACAAAAACTAAGCCTAATATATAACCTAGCAAAAGGCGTGTATTTTTTAAGTTAATGACATTAGAGATCGTAAGCAACAAGCTTAATGAAAATAAAATTAACAGCCCTTTGACAGGCAATTGAAGTTGTATATTGCCTAGTAACTGGTAGCAGTAACTAAGTAGCTTGGGGAGTAATTGCGGATATGCAGCGCCAGTATGAGAAAAATCAATCGGTAATGTTAAAAAATGCTGGATAGCCCAAAAATTCCAGCTGTAAATTTCGTCGCCTCTATCAAAACTATGTGTCGACAATTTAATAAAAAACGGCAGCAATAATAAAATATGAAACAAATAGGTTTTTATAGCGGGCAATGACCATTGATTAGGATATTTTAGAATCGCCATTCTCATTCTAAAACCTGCGACCCCCGCAAGTAGTAAGGAAACCCCTATAACTATATTAGTTTGATATAGATGTAGATATTGCAAGTATGTGACAAGCACAAAAATACAGCCTGCGCTTACAATAGGAAGTAAAGCCGCAAATTTTGGTTGTAAAATCCAACGAGGAAATATTGCTAGGGCAGGCAGCAAATAGACAAAAACAAGCAGTAATAAAGTATAAATTACAAACATGAAACTTATTCTAAAGTAATGAGCCCATCAATCCCACTCACGCGACCCAAGTCAATCATTTTTTGAGGAACTTGGGAAAAAATAATCTGAGAACGCTTTAACTTTGCTTCTCTTAATACCGCAACCAAAAAAGCCAGACTTGCGCTATCACAAGTGCCGGCTTTTTGTAAGTTGACTGTTATTTTATCATCATAAACAATTAAAGGTTTTATCTGCTCCAATAATTGTTCTACTGTTGCTCTCGTCAAGTCTGCATCTACAATTATTTTTTTATTATCCTGATAAACCTTATTATTTCTCATAGTTATCTTGTAATTTCTTTTTTATTGTATTCTTGCAGTTTCGCTGACACTTTATCCATATCAGTTCTCTCGAGTTCTTGTGAAAATTGTGACTTAAATCCTTTTAATAAGCTAACACCTTCTATACTGATATCATATACTTTCCAACGATCTGGTTTAGCAACCAATCTGTAGGTCAGCTTTAAAGACTCTTTGCCCGGCTCTCGAATTAAGCTAGAAACTAAAACCCTTTTTTTACCATCTAAACTACCTCGTAATGGTAAATATTCTACTTTTTGGTTTTTATATTCAAGTAATGTTGCCCCATATGTACGGATCAACAAATCTCGAAACTCACTTGTAAATCGTGCACGCTGCGAAGGGCTTGCTTTACGCCAAGCATTTCGACCTGCCACCCATTTCGCCATTGAAGCAGAATCCATATAAGGCACCAAAATCTTATCAATGATTTCAACCACTCGATTTGGGTCTTTTTTTAAGATCTGGTCATTTTTTTTAAGAGCACTAATCATATCCGTAGTAATGCGTTCCAACATAACCTCAGGCCTTTCAATTGAGGCTAGACATGTTTGCCAACAAAACGTAAAGAAAAAGAAAATAATCCCGATTCTTTTTATTAACATACTAAATCTCCGTTTACTTGAGTTTATTTTCTACTATATCTTACCACGGCAACACCACTGGTAAACCTTTCTAGCATGAGCGTTATACTACTCATCGTCACTCTGCTCATCTAAGTTTAAACCACTGGCCTTAGAAGAGAAGAATTTACTGATCAAATCTTCAAGTACTAGTGCCTGATTAGTATTACCTACTTCAATCACGGAGTCATTTGCTAAAACCGCATCATCCATTCCGGGTGTAATACCTAAATAGTTATCCCCCAACAAACCTGCCGTCATAATGCTGGCTTGAGAGTCTTCTGGGATATTATTAAATTTTTTCTCAATCATCATGTGTACTTTAGCGTAAAAAGTTTCTTTATCGAACTCAATACTTAATACTCTGCCTATTGCGACACCGGCCATTGAAACTTTGGCTCGTGGCTTTAATCCGCCGACATTAGTGAACTCAGCCGTGACTTTATAGCCGTCATTAGACTCATAAATATCACTTAAGCCACTTACTTTTACCGCTAACATTAATAACGCTAAAATACCAAGTAAAACGAATATACCAACGGCAATTTCAACCGTTCTCTTATGCATTAGCGCAACCCTCCAAACATGACTGCGGTTAAAAAGAAATCCAAAGCTAATATGGCTAAAGAAGAATAAACAACTGTTTTCGTTGTCGCTCGACCTATGCCCTCTGAGGTAGGCATACATTCAAAACCTTGGTAAACAGCAATCCAAGTGATCACACTTCCAAAAACAACACTTTTAATGATGCCGTTTAAAACATCTTCATAAAAATCTACGGCTGCTCTCATATTTGCCCAGAATGCACCATAGTCTACCCCTAACCATTCCACACCGACAACGTAACCACCATAGATTGCAACCGCGGTGAAAATTAATGTTAATAATGGCATAGAGATTTGCCCGGCCCAAAAACGCGGGGCAATAATACGCCGCATGGGGTCTACGGCCAACATTTCCATGCTAGATAGCTGCTCTGTGGCCTTCATTAAACCTATTTCTGCAGTTAAAGCCGAACCGGCTCGCCCAGCAAATAATAAGCCCCCGACAACCGGGCCTAACTCACGAACCAAGCTTAAAGACACAAGCTGGCCTAAAGCTTGCTCTGCACCAAATTTAACCAGAATGGTATAGCCTTGCAGGCTCAATACCATACCAATAAATAAGCCAGAAACACAGATAATAAGTAACGACATAACCCCAACAGAGTAAAGTTGTGGGATCAATAATTTAAAACTTTTTAGACTTTGAGGGCGACCAAAAATAATACGAAGCAAGAAAATAGCAGTATTACCAGTATTTTGACAAACTTCGAACGAGGATCGACCTAATTTCTGCAATTGCCGTAACAAAATTATTCCCCTAGCAGATCATATTCATAGTCTTGAGCTGGATAATGAAAGGGTACCGGCCCATCCGGCAATCCTTGCATAAATTGCTGAACCCAACTTGAATCATCTTTAATGAGTTTTTCAGGTGTATTATGTCCTATGATGCGGCCATCCGCCATAACATATGTATAATCTGCGATGGTATTCGTTTCATGCACATCATGAGAGACAATAACTGATGTTAGATTTAATGCATCATTCAGGAGACGAATTAACTGTACAAGTACACCCATAGAGATAGGATCTTGTCCCGCAAACGGCTCATCATATAAAATTAGCGATGGGTCTAAGGCTATTGAACGCGCTAAAGCCGCTCTTCTTTGCATACCACCTGATAATTCACTAGGCATGAGCTCTCTCGCACCTCGTAAACCCACAGCCTCTAATTTCATCAACACGATATCACGAATAACGCTTTCTGGTAACTTAGTATGCTCTCTGAATGCAAATGCGACATTCTCAAAAACACTCAAATCAGAAAATAAAGCACCACTTTGAAAAAGCATGCCCATTTTTTTACGTACTTCAAATAATTTATCTCGACTCAAGTCAGGAATGTTAATTCCATTAAATAAAATCTGGCCCTTGTCGGGTTTTATTTGGCCTGCAATAAGCTTTAGCAGTGTCGTTTTACCGGTACCACTTGGGCCCATGATGGCCGTGACTTTGCCTCGAGGCACATCAATATCGATATTATCAAAAATGGCTCTATTGCCACGATAAAAAGTTAGGCCTCGGATTTCAACTACGTTGTTAGGATCTTCAGTCATAATTTATCATTGTTAGTTTTCATTCCACTAGGATAATCCATCTCAAATGAAAATGTTACCATTAACCTAAATATTTAATTTATTTACTTTTGCTATAATACCAGCATATATTTGGTGAGATCTAAATTTTTAACCACAAACTAATGGTTTTTACCTAAAATATTAGTATATTTCAAGGATTTTACATGGAATGGTTTAAAGTCATTTTAGGGTTAATTTTATTAATTTGGAGCGCTGACAAGCTTGTTGAGTATGCTGCAAAGCTTGCTTTCAGACTAAATGTCTCGCCCCTAGTAATAGGATTAACTATTATAGGCTTTGGTACCTCCGCCCCAGAAATTTTTGTCGCAATTATCTCTAGCCTAAAAAATAATGAAGGCATAGCCTTGGGTAATGCTTTAGGATCTAACATTGCAAATATTGGCTTAGTCATCGGCATGACAGCTATTTTACAACCCATCGTAAAATCAACCCAAACAGTTAGAGACGAATTAATTGCATTGCTAATCATTAGTTTTAGTATTTTTGCCCTACTACTCTTTTTTGATTTTACCTTATGGGTTGGCATTGTACTAATATTAACACTCACTGTTTTTCTTTTATGGTTAATTAAAACAAGTAAAGAACACCATGACCCTTCTGACATCTCTGGGCTTGATAAAAATCATAGCTCACTTGCCAAGATGTTAACGGGACTATTTATTAGTTTGCTTATTCTAGGAGCCGGTTCAAATCTGTTGGTCAGTGGCGCAGCACAAATAGCGCTTAGTTTGGGGGTTAGAGAAACCTTTATTGGTTTAACGGTGGTTGCTGTTGGTACTAGCCTACCTGAGTTATCTGTGTCAATAATTGGCATTATCAAGAAGCAACATGGTATCGCTCTTGGAAATATTATTGGCTCCAATGTTTTTAATCTAACCGCTGTTTTAGCGCCCATTGCATTTATTAGCCCCGGTACAAAAATAAGTTTGTTAGTCAAATATCAAGATTTTCCGGTGATGCTTTTACTTACTGCTTTGTTTTCTTTACCTTTTCTAGTGCCAAGTCGGAAAAAATTTGCAATTAATCGAGTAAGCGGCATTTTTTTACTAGCAATTTACATTTGTTATCTAACTCTATTGATTCATCAAGCTAAAACTATGATATAATTTCGCACATTAATAAAACTAACAAACAAACTAAAATTAGGCATTATGGAAGTCATCAGCAAAAACTTAATCAAACTTGGTCAAGCCGTTGTATCAATTGAGGCCGAGGCTGTCCAAGCTTTGTTGCCCCGAATCGATCATCATTTTGTCTGTGCCTGCGAGATTTTGTTAAAAACTAAAGGCAGAATCATCGTCACCGGCATGGGTAAATCAGGCCATATTGCCAGTAAAATTGCAGCCACATTTGCTAGCACAGGTAGTCCGGCTTTTTTCGTTCACCCAGGTGAAGCCAGCCATGGTGACATGGGTATGATTACCCGAGAAGATACGGTAATAGCCATATCTAATTCCGGCGAAGCAAATGAGCTGGTGACAATTTTACCACTCATCAAACGATTGGGCACACCATTAATCTCTTTTACCGGTAATCCAAAATCAACCTTAGCCACAAGTGCCAATGTCAATCTTGATGTCAGCGTTGAAAAAGAGGCCTGTATTCTTGGTTTAGCCCCAACATCTAGCACAACCGCGACGTTGGTCATGGGAGATGCACTCGCTGTAGCGCTCTTAGATACTAAAGGCTTTAGTGCTGAAGATTTTGCACTGTCTCACCCAGGTGGTAGTTTAGGGCGTAGGCTGTTGCTGAAAATTGATGACATTATGCATACAGGTCAACTTATTCCTCGTGTTAACCAAACTGCCACAATCAAAGAGGCTCTTTTTGAAATGACGCGCTGTAGCCTAGGCATCACAGCCATTGTTAACGATCAAAATCAACAAGTCGGCTTATTCACAGATGGTGACCTAAGACGCGCACTTGATCTAAACATCAATGTGCATACAACACCTATCACCGAAGTGATGACACAACAAGGCACCGTCATCCAGCAAGGGCTACTCGCTGCTGAAGCGCTAAGAATTATGGAAAATAATAAAATTAACGCACTCTTGGTTGTTGATCAGAAACGTAAACTCATTGGCGCTTTAAATATGCATGATTTATTAAAAGCTGGCGTTATATAAGTCGATCATGAATAAAGTTATCTATAGTCTAGTTTTTTTAATTGTTTCGGGACTACTGATCACCGCGCTGATCTTATATTACCAGCCATCTACTTACGAAACTGAAAAACCAACAGATAACCAACCCGCTATTTATGAATCTATGAGCGGTGTCACAGCATGGCAATATAATAACCAAGGCAAAAAAACACAATCCCTTAAAATGTCTTCTTGGAAACAATTTGTCAAAGATCCTGTTGTGTATATGACATCACCCACGTTGAAAGTCGAAAATGATGATGGTAGTCTCTGGGAAATTGAGTCTCAATTTGGTCAGGGAACGCCCACAAGCTCTGGATCAAAATCTGCTAAATTTGACAAAGTCATGTTGCTTGAAAACGTACAGGTTTTACAAACCCAGACAGATGCAACCACTCTACACTTAAAAACAGAAGAATTGACATACCAACCTGAAAAACAATGGGTATCTTCTAAAGTGCCTGTAACCGTTACTCGTAATAATATGCATTTACAAGCAAATAGCTTATTTGCTGAACTCGATAAGAAAATGATTCAGTTTTCTGGACAGGTGAATTCGATCTATGAAAAAGAAAATAACTAAACTTATATTATCCACAATATTAACGACTGTGATTGTATCGCTTACAATCCCGAGCTCAAGCGTAGCCAGTGCAGGCACCAAAAAACAATCTCCCAAAGCCATTTCACAAGACCAGCCGATTCAAATTGAATCAGACCGAGTTACCTTTTTGCAGGACAGCGGGCAAATTATTTACCAAGGTCATGTCATCGTCCATACAGGCGATAAAACCTTATTTGCCGAGGAGGTCACCGTCAATAGAAATGCTCAGCAAAAAATTACTTCTATTTTAGCCACGGGACAACCCGCAAAGTTCTCTGCGCCCATGCAAAATAGTACTGAATTATTGCATGCTCATGCTCAAAATATTGACTACGATCCCAGCTTATCTCTATTAATTCTGACAGGAAAAGCGAGGCTAAAACATCAACAAGATACCTTTGAAGGTCCTGTTTTACGCTATACCCTAAACGAACATAAAATTGAAGCTGTCACCGCAAACAACCAACGTCCCAAAATGGTAATTATGCCTAAAAATGGTGGCTCATGAGCAATACGCTAAAAGCAACAAATTTATCGCGACACTTTAAAAATAGGCATGTTGTCAAAAGTGTCTCTTTTGAACTCAAAAGTGGTGAGGTCGTTGGGTTGCTCGGCCCTAACGGTGCGGGTAAAACAACCTGTTTTTATATGGTGGTTGGGCTGACGACTTGTGACCAAGGAGAAGTCACACTGAATGACAAAGTGGTTACAACTTTACCCATGCATCAACGTGCACGATTGGGCATTGGCTACTTACCTCAAGAAGCTTCTGTATTCAGAAAGCTATCTGTAGAAAATAATATCTTAGCCATATTAGAGACCCGTAAAGACATCAATAAGTCAGAACAAAATGAACGCTTAGAATCTTTATTAAACGAATTTAATTTACAGCATGTGCGAAAAAATTTAGGCATTAGTTTATCAGGTGGCGAGAGAAGGCGTGTAGAAATTGCTCGCGCACTCGCCCTCACACCTAAATTTATTCTTCTAGATGAACCGTTTGCTGGTGTTGATCCCATTTCCATACAAGAAATAAAACAACAAATTCGTTATCTTGCCCAAAAAGGCATTGGCATATTGATTACTGATCATAATGTTCGTGATACTTTAGCCATTTGTGATCATGCGACGATAATAAGTGAGGGTTCTGTCATAGCTACTGGTCATGCAGATAGTATTCTTTCTAACAAAACTGTTCGAAAAGTCTATTTAGGAGATGAGTTCACCTTATAAACGAAATAAAGGGTTCGCATCACACTCGTCTTCGCTTATATTATAATAATAAGTAGAAAGATAAATATGAGAGCAAAAAGTGAAACCAACTTTGCAAATCGGCATCGGTCAACAACTGACGATGACACCGCAGTTACAACAAGCCATACGCTTACTACAACTCTCTTCTCTTGATTTACAGCAAGAGATTCAGTCTGCTTTAGAAAAAAATCCTTTATTAGAGCTCACCGAAGCTGAAGACTATGATTCTGATCGGTCAGAAAGCCAACATGACACAGACTTACCTTTGACTTCAGCATCACCGAATGAAAAAAAACAAGACCAAGAATCTAACTCTGATGAACCCAACAGCTGGGAAGCTCAAGCAAACTTTCAAAATAAAAGTAATAACTACCAAAAAACGGGCAATGAAATTGAACGTATAGCCAGTAGTGAAAACAGCTTGCAAGATCACCTTATCTGGCAAATGCAACTTACCCCCTTTACGGATGCCGATAGACTAATAGCCACAGTACTAATTGATTCAATCAACGATGATGGTTATTTAGAAAACTCTATTGAGAGTATACACAGTACCTTAGCGCAAGATTGCGAGCTAGAAATAGATCCGGAAGAAGTTGCCGCAGTGCTACAACGTATACAGCAGTTTGATCCTATCAGTGTAGGTGCCAGAAATTTAAGTGAGTGCTTAAATATACAGTTACGTCATCTTCCGCCCGAAACACCGTGGCGAGATAAGGCGGCTATTCTAGTAACATCACATCTCAAATTACTCGCCCAAAGAGATTACCCTGCGTTAAAGCGAAAATTAGGTGTCAGCTTGGATGATTTAAAGCAAATTATTCTTTGCATTAGAACACTTAACCCTAAACCAGGCAGATCTATTGGAAATAGCAATTCTGAATATATTACACCCGATGTTTATGTGTTTAAAAAAAATAAAAAATGGGTAGTAGAGTTGAATTCTGAGTGTACACCCCATATTAATATAAATACACAGTATGCTTCTTTAATTAAAAGAGCCGATACTAGCCGAGATAATCAATTTCTAAAAGGGCAATTACAAGAAGCAAAATGGTTTTTAAAGAGTATTGAAAATCGACATGAGACTTTACTCAAAGTGGCGAAATGCATTGTCGATGAACAAGATGATTTTTTTGAGTTGGGTGAAACGGCAATGAAACCATTAATATTACATCAAGTAGCAGAAAAAGTTGAAATGCATGAATCAACCATCTCCAGAGTAACAACACAAAAGTTCATTCATACGCCAAGAGGCACATTTGAACTAAAATATTTTTTCTCAAGCCATGTTAACACTGAGTCTGGTGGTGAATGCTCAGCAACCGCCATTCGTGCCCACATCAAAAAGTTAGTTGCCGAAGAAAATTTAAAAAAACCCCTAAGTGATTTAAAATTATCGGCATTACTGGCAGAAAAAGGCATTACTGTCGCCAGACGCACCATCGCGAAATATCGCGAAGCAATGTCTATCCCCCCTTCAAACGAACGAAAAAGATTATTCTAAAAAATATAAGGAAACTTTATGCAAGTCAATATTACAGGCCATCACGTTGAAATTACCCCTGCGTTAAAAAGCTATGTACAAGACAAACTTAAAAGAGTAGAAAACCGTTTTGCAAATATTACCAATGTTCATGTGACTTTAACGGTAGAGACTAAAATTTTACAACGCGCGGATGCGACCATCCATTTGGCCAAAGGAGAAATACATGCAACGGAAAAACATGAAGATATGTATGCGGCGATTGATGGCCTTATAGACAAATTAGACCGACAAGTTATAAAACACAAAGAAAAACTACAAAATCACAATGATGATAGACCAGTATAAAAGCAGAGATTAATTTTATTATGCCAGCTTAGGCTGGCATAATGAGCTTTTGAATAATTCAGTATCAAGGGACTTACATGTCAACCCAATCAACCTTCGTCGGGCCAGCCATTAGCGATTATTTATCTTTAGAGCGAACCATTTATATGGCCTCTGCCTCGAGTAAAAAAAAGGTCATTGAGTTTCTCGCCAAAACAATTGCAATTACCATTCCACAAATGACAGAAAGTGTTTTATTTGATAGCTTTTTTCAACGGGAACGCCTGGGAAGCACCGCTATTGGCAAAGGTTTTGCTCTTCCCCACTGCCGAGCAAAAGAAATAGAACAAATTGTTGGATGTTTTATTCAGCTAAAAGAGCCCATCGATTTTGACGCACTTGACAATCAACCGGTTGATTTGGTTTTTGCATTAGTCGTCCCGTTTGAAACAACTGAGTTACACCTAAAAGTACTCTCTAATATTGCTGAGAAATTTAGACAAGATGCTTATGTTAAAAAATTACGAGCAGCACAATCTCAAGAAGATTTGTTTAAGCTACTAACCCATGTATCACCCTGAAGTTACATATTCCACGCTTTATGATTACTTCAAATCTTATTTAAACTGGGACTGGCTAACCCCCACCCCCTTGAATCATGTTAAATTATTAAGTAATAAGCGCAATTTGCCATTAGCTGGTTATTTCAATGCTGAACGGCCAGCCTTCATCTCAACTCTAGATAAAAAAAATTTTAAATCATTCTTAAACTATTTTTTTTCACTGAACAAGCAGAATAAATCAGTACCTGCATTATTAGTCTTCTCCGACAATTCACAGGACTCATTCCTGAACCAGTTATCCCCCTCTGTATTGGCTGACATTAATATTCCAATGCTCACAACACAAAAATGTACCAAAACTTGTTTAGATGCACTATTGCCCTATTGCTACCAAGAACTAAGTCCGAGAATCATACAACATGGTACATTTATTGAAGTGATGGGGAAGGGTGTTTTGTTAACAGGAAAAAGTGGCGTGGGTAAAAGCTTAACCGCTCTATATTGCCTCAACAACAATCATGCCTTCATTGCCGATGATGCCCCTTTTTTTTATAAACACGGAATACAACTTTTCGGTGGTAGTCCAACCAAGTTAGTAAATTCATTAGAGATACGAAATTTGGGCATCATAGATGTTTCCAAAAGTTATGGCCCACAATTTGTGCGTAGCATCCAAAAGCTGGATATGATTATCAATCTCAATCGCCAGCCCGATGAAAAACGACTGATAAATATAGCCTCTACTACTGAAGATATTCTCGGTATCTCTATCCCTAAATTACCCTTACCTTTTACTGAAAATATCGCAATACTAATTGAGAATGCCGTTAGATGTCTATATACTAACCAAATCCACAACTCGTGATTTATTTTTATATATAGCGCTTCCTATAAAGATAGAAACATTTTACATGGCATATACTTTGTCGCTTTTGTTGCAAAAAATATCATATTTATAATTAAGTAAATATTAATTTTTATTTCGTGCCATCAGGGTTTATCCTTTGTACTATTAGCCAAGCTTTCACGGAAAGCTATATTGCTGTCTTTAAATAATAATAAAAATAACCAAAACCAATTTTTTGGTTTACTACAAGCTAAGGTAACAACATGCGTTTGCTTATCATCAGCGGGCGTTCAGGTTCAGGAAAAAGTGTTGCACTACAAGCACTAGAAGACGTTGGGTACTATTGTGTCGATAATTTGCCTGTAGAAATGCTGCCAGATTTAGTCAGTAAGTTGCGCACAGATCAACCTAGACTCGCTATCAGCATTGATTCCAGGAATCTACCTAAAGATACCGCTAGATTCAAAGAAATCGTAGCGCAACTGAAGCAAACATGCAGTCCTTTTGAAACAGCCTATCTTGATGCAAAGCTAGACATCATACTTAAGCGTTTTAGTGAAACTCGACGCAAACATCCTCTAACAACAAATAAATTATCTTTAAATGAAGCCATTGAGCAAGAGCGAGAGCTTTTAAGTCCTATTGCCAATTGTGCTGATATCACTATTGACACAACTCAGTTATCTAAACATGACCTCTGCAGAATGATCCGCGAAAAAGTCGCGAATGAAAAGGCTAATAACTTACAATTATTAGTACAATCATTTGGCTTCAAAAACGGTATTCCCATGGATGCGGATTTCATGTTTGATGTTCGCTGCCTGCCTAACCCTTACTGGCACCAAAATCTGCGAAATTTTAGTGGTTTAGATGATGAAATTGCACAATTTTTAACCCAATATCATGATGTAAAATTAATGATTGAAGATGTACTTAGATTTTTAGACAATTGGATCCCTAGGTTCGAATCAGATAATAGAAGTTACCTAACAGTTGGCATTGGCTGCACAGGGGGACAACATCGTTCTGTTTTTGTTGCCGAACAAATAGCCAAACAAGCACAACATTTAAATTTAAACATACAAATCAGACATAGAGATATAAAATTAAACCTATGAACGTTGGCATACTCTTAATTACTCACAGTGGCATTGGTGGCGCATTATTAAATGTTGCTTATGGCACTTTTGGACAGCTACCTTTAGAAATTTCTCAGCTTTCCGTCAGTCGTGATCCTGAGCCTGAGCTTCTCATTGCAAAAGCAAGCTATCTAGTTAGAAAACTTGACTCTGGGGCAGGCGTATTAGTACTCACAGATATGTTTGGCTCGACGCCTAGCAACATAGCACAAGATCTTCAGCGCAAAGGCTTAAAAATTCGAGTCGTTGCTGGTCTTAATCTTCCCATGCTATTTAGAATTCTTAACTACCCTAACCTTCCCTTGGAAACACTCGGTAAAAAAGCCTTAAGTGGTGGGAAGGAAGGTATTTTTGAACCTCTGACCAAACAAGAGCTAGGCTTTAAAAATTTTGCGACTGTTGACTCATGATCAGAAAAAAAATTCAAATTATTAATAAGCTAGGATTACACGCTAGAGCTGCCGCAAAATTTGTGCAAACAGCGGGAAAGTATGCAAGCCACATAGAAGTAAATAATGACGGAAAAGTGGTCAATGGCAAAAGCATTATGGGTGTCATGATGTTAGCCGCCAGCCAAAATACATGGATAGAACTAAAAATAAGTGGTGAAGATGAAGAGACTGCTTTAACGGCTTTAGAACAATTAATCAGTAATCGCTTTGGAGAATCTAGGTAATGGAAAACCATGGAGACATTATGAACTGGACATCATATATATTATTATCAGCCTTAACCATCAGTACTCAAACATTTGCCAACCCCCAGACAAAAATCAACATATCACAGCCAACCATTCAAGCCGAGCAACAAACCGAAACCGTTTCTTTAGTTGAAGCAAACAAAACAGCTTGCCTCTCTCACTACCAAAGAGAGCAATATAAACGGGCATTAAAAACATGTCGTGCCGCAGCTGATCTTGCTGATGCGGACTCACAATATATATTAGGCCAAATGTTTTTTAATGGGCATGGTGTCAATCCCAGCTATGAACGCGCTGTATCATGGTTTGAAAAAGCGGCTAAACAAAATCATCCCGCAGCCAACCTAGAGATGGGCAAAGCATTTGCGACGGGCATTGTTAGCCCCATCCATTACCCCAAAAGCTTTACTTACTTCAAAAAAGCAGCCATTAAAAATAATCATGAAGCACAATTTTTACTAGCATTAAGCTACCAAAATGGCTTTGGTGTCCCCATGAATTATGAACAAGCCAATATTTGGTTTCAAAAAGCCAATCTAAACGGTTTCCCTTTTGATGCTAATATTTCAGCACCTGCGCAAAAAAACCCAGAGGCAAATTCAATTACCCCCCCCACAGTTTCAGGCGAAGATATTTACCTCCAGGCCATGCGCTACAATCCTTGGGATCCACAACAACAAGCACAAAAAATTCAAAGTCTCGTTCAAGCCGCAAACTTGAATCACCCCAAAGCACAGTATCAATTAGGTTTGCATTATTTCCGGGGTCAATCTGTCGCTCAAGATGATGCCAAAGCATATGATTATCTTATCAAGTCTGCTGCAGCCTCTTATCAGCCAGCTCAAAGCTTATTGGCCTGGATGAATGCATTAGGCCTAGGGGTTAATGTGGATCTTATTCAAGCTTCTAATTGGTTTATGCAATCCAATAAAGAGGCTTACCAAAGCTTATTTGACAAACCAACACCTCAAACAATATCTAAAGCTCAAGGCCAAAAAACAAAAGCCAAAGCAAATACAAAAAATAATTTTGCAACGATCAAAAAAGCAGCCCACCAAGGCAGTGACGTTGCTCAGACTCAAATTGGCTACTTGTATTCACAAGGAAAAGGTGTGCCACAGAATTTAGTAGAAGCTTATGCTTGGTTAAATTTAGCAGCAAAATCCGGCTCAGAACAAGCCTCGGCACAAAGAGAAACTGTCGCTAATAAAATGACGAATGCTCAGATTACCCAAGCTCAAAACCGTTCATTAGCTCTGTTAGAATCAGTAAAATAATATATTAATACTGATGAAACCAACATTACATATACATACGCCCCTTTTGCATTCACATGAATTAAGCCATATCACGGGGCGTAATATTTATCTAAAAATGGAAGCCCTGCAACCCACAGGATCATTTAAAGATCGCGGAATTGGACAGCTGTGCCAATATTTCTCAGCTCAAAATTTCAATGGCTTTGTTTCTTCATCTGGTGGTAATGCAGGCATCAGCGTCGCCTATACTGGAAAAAAGTTAGGCTGCGACGTTAAAATATTTGTCCCCAGAAATACCTTAGAGCTAAACATCAAGAAAATGCGTAATGAAGGTGCTGAAGTCACTGTGATAGGCGATAACTGGGATCAGACGAACATACATGCAAAAAAAATTGCACAAAATTTAGATTATGCATATATCCCTCCTTTTGATCATCCCGTTATTTGGCAGGGTTACGAAAGTATTGTTGATGAACTAAAAATAGATCTAGACAAAGACAACATCAAACCCGATGCTATCATCACTTCTGTAGGCGGCGGTGGATTATTTTGTGGCTTGGTTCAAGGCTTGCAAAAACACGAATGGTCAAAAACCGCCATCATAACAGCAGAAACAATAGGCGCTGCCTCTTTAGCCACGAGCTATCAAAAAAATAAACATATTACCCTCAGTAAAATCGATACAATTGCCACAACATTGGGGGCAAAGCAAATCTGTAAACAAGCTTTTAATAACTTACAAGCACTGACGGTCATGCCGCAAACATTAAGCGATAAACAAGCCGTTTCTGCCTGCTTACAATTTGCAAACGATAATCGAGTCCTAGTGGAGCCATCTTGTGGCGCAGCTTTAGCCGTCCCTTATAATAATTTTCCTATATTAAATAACTTTAAAACTGTTGTTATCATAGTTTGTGGCGGTAGCGGAGTGAGCTTAAAGTTACTCGCAGACTGGAAAAAAAGATTTGAAATTTAAAATGTTATGAAACTCCCGGTAAATCAACATTTACCGGAAGTGTCGCTCTAAAGACATCTCAAAAAGTGAGAATGCATATCCTAGATTATACACCGAATAATGTATAGCAATTTTCCTTCACTAGAAAACCAATCATGTCTTCCAATTTTCCATCTGGCGCAGCAGAAACGGGCACATAGCCTAGAGGTGTCTCATATGCCTCTGTAAAGTCACAAGTCGTTATTCTACTAGGGCTGTAACATGCTGATGTAGGAACAGATACGACAGGAAAATCATTTGCACAGCCGGCACCAGAAACATTAGAAATTTCAGATTTGTTTAAAGTTTTCATATTCAATTACCTTAATATAGTTTAATAATAAGTTTTACCTCATAACTAATCTAATTAAACAATAGGCAAAACTAAGTATGTTGCAGAACTAATCTGCAGGGTGAAGTAAAACATATATGTATCGGCTTCAGAATCGGGAAAAAATCTAAAATCCCTAAGTCCGATAAACGGTATTGCCGTTATATTCTCAAGCGATTGTTGCGCAAGACAGTGATGTCTAGTTTTGACGTTACTCTCATAGTGGAAAAAAGATTTGAGATTTAAATAAAACAAATCTAAATGACAAATATCCCGTTACCACGACCACCTATCGATTATGAATGGTATGTGACTAACTGTTTCGTTATACTGGCCCTCAACGAAATCATAATTGAGTGGCGTACCATAATGAAAATTAACCCAGAAATTCTCAGCACCTACTTAAAGCTTTCGGCTTTAGTCACTGTTGCGCTTGCAGCCGCTATGCAAAAGTTTATTCTGGGTGCTGGATACACAGCTCTGTTTACTAGTAAAATGCTGATTGCAAGCCTGCCAATGGCCCTACCCTACGCAAATATTATTAGCTTATGCTTTATGAGTCTATATTTATTTCTACAATAAGTTACTCAAAAATTAAGGCTATTATACTGCCAAACGTTGGGTAATTATCCTCTTTAACCAATTATTTTAACATTTAACTTGTTCTTTATTGTTGGTTAGAAAATTTTTTGCATCTTTTAAACTTATTATAATATAACGTTAGATAGTTCTATCAGATTTTACATCAATACAAATATCCGCCAAATTCAAACATGCAGAATGAAACTTTAGTTCTACTCAAATTCAAACCCTGTACCACCCAAAGTTATAATGCCTAGATCCCCATCCACAGTAATCCAGTCACTATTTTTCAGCAGATAGGTGGCATTTTTAACGCCATTAACACAAGGGATTTGAAGCTCCCGCGCAATAATGGCGCCATGAATTAACATGCCGCCGCGCTCTTCTATAATAGCACCTGCCAGCGGAATTAAATGCGTCATCATTGGCTGAATGGCTTTACAAACGAGTATATCTCCCGCTCGAAAGTTCCCTAGATCTTTTGCAGAAACAACCAAACAAACTTTTCCACTTTTCAGTCCCCTCGCAGCTGGCTGGCCAGTGAGTTGTCTTATACGAACATCATCCATAGAAGATGACACTTCCATGCTTGATTGTGGAATAGTAGATAAAGTCTTTTTACCCTCGAGAGCAAGAATGACATCAGGTACAATTTGCTTTGCCATATCTGAGTCCACGATTAAGTCTTGGGTGATATTTAACCTAGCCAGTGCTACCTTTAAGGATCTTAATAACTGACTCTCAATTCGCGATAGCAATAAATTATCATCATCTCTTAAACGCCAACTGACTTTCCCAAACTCAATAATAGTGCTCGCAAGATGTTTATCTGTTGGAGGAACACTATTTAATAATTTTTGCTCATAAAAAATATCACTCTGCTCCTCTTTATGAGCTTTATCTTGGCCAAGGTGCGTTGCGAGAAATAGAATTTGCTGGTATATCGGTTCTGGTTTTTCAGTTAAGCGAACCCCTTCAAAGACAAAATCCATTGAGCTTTTGATAAAAGTATCAATTTTAGCAATAATATTTTCTAAATTTTGACTGGGCTTTAACTCGCCATTCATATACTGCTGCAAATTTTGCAAATAACTCTGATACTCTTGTTGTAAGATATTATCGCTACTAAGCTCCATAGCAAACGCTTGCAAGGATTGATTCCGTTCACTTGCTAGCATACTTTGGCCTTTTAAAATACCAACAAACTCATAAGGATCGCTTGGTTTAACTATATCATTATAATAGCTTCCCAAATATCGAACACCATGCGCAAACGGAATAAAGTCATTCTGATATATAAGCTGCCAATGTTGCAAAGAGTTTAAGCGCTCAAACAAGCTCTTTGCAAAAGCGGCATTATCTAATTGTTCGATATTTTCATTAGCAAAGTCATTGCCTTGTTGCTCCAGCTCAGGTATAAGAATATTTACAACTTTATTTTTAAGCTTGCTAAGCTGATCAAAGTTTAGCTTTAAGCGTTTATACGATGCTCTAATGTCTTGAGGTTCTTGATTAATCGCGGTAATAGGCCTAGCTTGTAAAATTGTATAATGTGACTGCTGCCCTGTCCATTCGATATCAGGCATAAAGTTGAATTCAACTTCAACTTTACGCAAAGTTTCATATATTTTTTTAATATCAGATTCATTCAGCAGAGGAAAACTATTTTTCTGATGAGTCAATCCTTGCTGGCCAGGCCCCCAAGAAACAATTCGGCCACTCTGTCTTTCTACATACCATCTATCGGGCTCAACTAAACCATCTACTAATAATTGACACTCACCTGGTACCGCCTCGATAACAGCACAACTATTATTTGGGTCTACCGGATCAATACCAAATGCGACCCCTGAAACAGATTCAATTTGCATAGGCTGTATCACAATCGGCATAGCACTTTGGCTTGCATTCAACTTTAGTTCACTCATATAAAGCATCGCCATGTCTGACCATAATGATGACCACACAAGCTTAATCGCTTCAACCAGTTCATCAATCCCCGTAACATTAAGAATACTTTCATGCACCCCGGCAAATGAATGGCCTGCAGAGTCTTCCCCAATTGCAGAAGATCTCACCGCAAACTTTACATCCGATGACAGCGCTGTCATTTTTACTTCAAGCTGATGGCCAATAGCATCCGGTAAATCACTTAAACTAAAAGCAGATCGGATTCTAAGCGCAGCGTCCCAGAGCTCTTCCCATCGCATTTCACTTAAAGGCTTGCGATTTGTTTCATATGCTATGACTTTGTCAAGCCTATTGCACTTTATAAAATCTTGATAAGCATTCGCTGTTAAAACCCATCCATTAGGTACATTAAATCCTAACATAATAAGCTTAGACAAATTAGCCGCTTTTCCGCCAACTAGTGCCTCATCTAATAATCCTGCATTCTTGCTTAACTCAATGAGCTGTTTTGAGGTGGCGCCCATTCCATAACCTCCTGAAATCTAGTCACGTAAAAGTAACGCAATACTTGCATTTTGAAAAGAACAAAAGACTCGGCATTCAACATATTAGATAGATACGGATGTTTGGCCGTTAGAAAATCAATTATGGGTTTATTTAGTTCATTTTTTTCTAACTGAGTGGCGATACCCATTGCTGTAATTGCTTCAACCTGCATAAAATTATGTTGAGTTGTATCCCGGTTATCAATGAGAAATGCCACCTTAGGTTGCTCCTTAAGCAACTGATATTTTCGTGTCGTTGTAGGCGTTGCAAAAATAATTGAGGATAAATCTCCTACAGTCGCATAGGCCAGTAACGAGCCATAAGCATGCTCCTTACCAGTTGTACACAAGACACCATAAGATTGAGAACGAACTAATTTTATAATTTTATTCGCTATGACTGTTTGGTCGTTATTTACGCCTACTTTTGGTTTACCGCCTAACATGGGATCATCGTTGCTCATGAAATATCCATTATATTTAAAATATGAAACTGACAAATATGGCATTTTAACAATTTTTTAAATATTAATCTGATTTAGTTTAATCTGCTCATCCGGAGAGTTCAGAAACCGCTGCTCTGCACCACGCCTAAGGAATATAGCTTGAAAAGCTCTTATTGAATACAATATTTAAGACTCTTTATAGATATTCTCTATAAAGCGTTTTGCGTCATCTTCAATATTTGCCTTCTTTTCTGAGGACATTTTTCTCAAAGTCGCATAAGGCATTTTTAATCTCATATTATTTTTAAGATAGGGTTCATGTTTTATCAAAAAATTCCAATACAAATAGTTAAAAGGGCAAGCGTTTTTACCTAACTTCTCTTTAACATTGTAAGCACAGTTTTGACAAAAATTAGACATTTTATTAATATAATTTCCACCAGCCACATAGGGTTTTGTACCAACAATGCCCCCATCTGCAAAGGTTGCCATCCCCATAGTATTGGGTAATTCCACCCATTCAAAAGCATCAATATATACAATTAAATACCATTCGTGAATGTACTTAGGTGTAACGCCTATCAGCATAGCAAAATTGCCCGTGATCATAAGTCGCTGAATATGATGAGAATAGGCATGTTTTTTTGTATTTTGAATGCAGTGCGATAAGCAACGCATTTCTGTTTGACCTGTCCAATAAAAATTGGGTAAAGGATTCTGATAATTAAGACTGTTTAATTCCACGTAGGCGGGCATAGTACTCCAATAGATCATACGAACATATTCTCGCCATCCAATCACTTGACGAATAAAACCTTCCGCGCAAGCAAGAGAAATTTTATTTTGCTTATAATATGCTTCTACTTTATTACAAATCTCTAATGGGCTCAGTAAACCCACATTAAGGTATTGAGCGAGAACACTATGATATAAAAAAGCTTCGCCTTCAAGCATAGCATCTTGATAGGTACCAAAGTCAGCTAAAGCAATCTCGACAAAGCGGTCCAAGGCTACAAGCGCTTGTCGCCGAGTCACACCAAACCAGAAAGGTTCAATATCACCAAAGTTCTGTTTAAATGTTTTTTTGACGAAAGTAATGACTTCTTGTGTCAGAGCATCACTTTTGAATCCAGGAATATGAGGTATATCCATACCTTTTTTGGGTGGTTGACGGTTTTCTTTATCATAGTTCCACTTACCACCGATGGGTTTGTTGTTTTCCATAAGATAGCCAGTTTTTCTGCGCATAGTATGGTAAAAGTTCTCCATCAGAGGATTTTCTTTATGCTTTTTGTACCATCCATCGCCCTCTGCAATGCCACAAAAAAAACGTTCATCTTCAACCAGTGTTAGTTTAATATTGAGGGATTGTGTTACTTTGTTTAAAAACTGAAGTTGTCGATACTCACCAGGGTGAGTCACAATCAACTCTTTAGCATCATGTTTTTTAATAACGCTCTTTAAAATGACCTCTGATGAAGTGTTCTCTGGATGTTCATCCAACCTAAGGTATTCAACCGACCATTTCTTCTCTAATTGTTTTTTAAAATGGCGCATAGCGGAGAGTAAAAAAACGATTTTCTTTTGGTGATGTTTAACATGTGTAAAATCTTCCCAAAACTCGATGATCGTCACAGGCGCATTCGGGAAGTTTTTTAAAGAAGATAAATCAACTGACAGCTGATCCCACATAATAAGAATTAATTGCTTAGCCATATTTTCTCTTTAGATATATTGAAGAACGATAGATATAAGTAATGAGGGAATTATTTTAATACGGTATATTTTATTCATCGAATCAATTAATATTTTATGGGGGTTTTTAGAATGCTAACCCCCATACCATCACTCAATGGTATCACCTGATGGCTATAATAATCTGAATGTTTTAAATAGGTTAGATATTCTTTCATCTCAAAACCAAATAAGATGGCATCATCAGTAACAATTAGACAACCTGGGTTCATATACGGCTCAAGCCGATTTAAGACATCTAAATTTAATGCAGGAAAACCGTCCATGAATATCATATCAATTTTATGCTGAAAATCTTTAAATGTTTGTAATACATCACCTAATCTAATTTCAACTAAGTGATCGAGTGCGCAAGCTTGTAGATTTTTTAAAGCTTGATCTGTCTTCAAAGATTCAAGTTCAGCACCAAATATTTGGCCTTGGCCAATGAATTTTAAGGCCTGAGCTAAATAAAGTGTAGAAATACCAAAAGAAGTTCCATACTCAACAATGACTTTTGGCTGTTTTGCAAGAACCATCGCGTATAAAAATCGACCCTGTGCCGGATCGATTGCGAGTCCATATTTTTTAAGTCGACTACTATTGAAAGTTAATCTCCTACCCAATATTCGACTAAAAGCATAACGAATGATCAAAGGAGACAATCCTATCCATTGCTGTTGAGATTTATGATGAAGGTTCTCTATATAGGCCGCCACTTCCTGGCCAAAAATATCGGACTGGTCATCTTGATCTCTGTATTTTTTAAACAAGTTCAATGGCTTTATTCCTCGATTCAATTACCAGGGAATGTTCGTATTATCCCAGTTTTTAAAACAACCTGATTCCTGAATATTAGTTTTCTCTATAACATCGATAATATGTTTGGCTGTATCGTCTGGTGACCAAATAGTATGCTTTATATGAGACAAGAAAGGCTTTGAAAGTTCTGTGGTTGTTGTGCCTGGATGTATGGCCAAGACAATCGTTTTCAGTTGAGACTGTTTATAATCAATTGCAATATTTTTAATAAACATATTCAACGCAGCTTTGGAGGCCCGATAACCATACCATCCGCCCAGCTTATTATCTTCCAAACTGCCCACTTTAGCAGAAATACAAGCAAATGCAGATACTTCTGAACTAGAGAACAGCTTTTTAATATGTTTTGCCAATAATGGAGTGAGCACACTGTTGACTTCAAAATATTTCATTAACTGCTGCTTATTAATATCTCGCAATGATTTCTCTGGCATAATATCTTCATTATGTAAAAAACCAATACAATTGATACATAAGTTAAGATTAGTCCCTCCAAGCTTATGCTCAATTTTGCCCACCAGATTTTCAATATCATCCTCTTCGGACAAGGGATTTTTTATGCAGGTCAGGTTTTCTGAATTTGTCCTTTGATATTCTAGCAAAGGATTGGCTTTCACTTGATTGTGATATGTTGCCCAAATTTTAATTCTTGGATTCATTTCAATTAATTGAGTCACTAATGCTAAACCAATGCCATGACCCGCACCAATAATCAGTGCATTTTCTACGCGACTAATATCCAAGAGCAAAATCTCCTCAAAAATATGATATATCAACCAAAGTCGAACTGTCCTCTAACGGTGTAAATCATGGGCGTTGTTTTAATGCCATTTTTTTTAGCATTCACTTTTATGACATTAGCCATAAAACGAAAATAATTAGCCCAATACCAATTTAGACCCACAGTGATATTTCGCTCGTGCCCACCATAGATATCCCCATCATCCAAGTTGACATAGCTCAAGCGGGCAACAAATTCAACAGCTCCCCATTGATGATTAGGCTTTACCCGCTTATAGGCTGCAGATTTTTTATCTAAGATACGATTATCAGAGGTCAGAAAATAACTTGTAAAAAAATAAAAACCATTAAAAGATAAACTTGAGTTATTGATTCGATGAATTTTGTTGAGCATATACTCACCTTGAAAACTTAATGGCCCAAGCTGAATTGCTGACTCAAGATTATATAATATGGCATATTTTGATTGGTTGATTGTATCCGTATCGACTAACCGAATATTAGTCACGCCTGACTCAGGCCTGGGAGCATAGTCAATTTTGCCTGCAGAATCTACGTCGGTATAGCTAACACTGATACCCAACAAACTGTTACAGTTGTCTGATAGAGTATGCATCAATACAGAGCGTCCATTAATATTTTTACTGTGCTCACCACCATTGATGGAGCCGTTGCCAATGCTACTCCCAAAACCGCCTAACGAAAAAGTATAATCTAAATTTGACCCAAAGTGGTTAAAATGATGAACGCCAGCACCTAGGCGACGGCTAGGAACAAAGGTATTAATAATGCCACGCTCTAGAAAATTAATATAACGTGAGCTTGTTAATTCTTCCAAACTAACATAAGGCTTAAATTGACCTATTTTTATCTGCCAATGTGTACTAGGTTTAAACGCTATGGTCACATTCCTAGCTATGAACTGATCATTGGCGTAATTTAATTCTGCCTGATAATCTAGATAATGATAATGTCCTTTAGCGCCAATTCGTAACGTGCGAAAAATAATATCATTACCAAAATCAATGTCATTTGCATTTGTGTACTTAGCTGCATCAATAAACATACGTCCGTCAAACTTCATTGTGAAATCGTCTTTATTCGCCACAACTAAAGCATGACAATGTGCACTCAGAAATAAAATAAATTGAGCAACTACAATATTCTTAAGATTAAAACTAGGTCCTGATTTTTTCTTCTTCATGCGACACGAATTCCTAATATTTAAGAGGCACACAATTTAAAAAATATCGGGCTTATACAAATGGCTCTTTCACTGACAGAAGCTCAAGTTCATGCTTAAATGTATAGAAACCAGTCGAAACAAGCGTGCTAGCTACCAGCCACCATCATCTTATCAACCCAAATTGAGCCGGTGAAAATATTACCGCGTCGATCAATATCATTACCAATTTTAACGATATTTTGAAACATTTTTTTCAAATTTGAAGCAATTGTTATTTCATGCACGGGGTATTGTATTTTACCATCTTCAACCCAAAATCCGGAAGCGCCACGAGAATAATCTCCCGTCACTAAGTTCACACCTTGTCCCATCAGCTCTGTTACCAATAACCCTTGTCCCATTTCTTGACATAAGGCTTCTAAGTTTTGATCGCAGGTAGTGACAGATACATTGCGTACCCCCCCGGCATTACCCGTATTATCCATTTTTAGCTTGCGGGCAGAATAAGCACTCAAAATATAACTACTCACAACTCCATTCTCAACCAATTTTTTACTGCGCGTTTGTACGCCATCTCCATCAAAAGGAGAGCTGCCTAAAGCCCCCAGTAAATGTGGGTTTTCTTCTAGACTGATATGCTTGGGAAAAACGGGTGTATTTAATGAATCTAACAAAAAAGTTGTTTTCCTAAACAATCGACTGCCAGAAATGGCAGATAAAAAATGTCCTAGTATAGATTGAGATATTTTAGGTGAGAATATAACCGGCATGTCACTGGTTCGGATTTTTCTAGCATCTAAACGTTTAACTGTTTTCTCAGCAGCACTTTCTCCAATCATGAGTGCCGTATCTAGTAGACTCGCATCTCGGGATACGGTGTAATCATAATCTCTTACCATATTTTGCTTACCCTTGGCTATCATAACGCAAGACAAGCTATGACGACTGCTGGGATAGCCTGCCAAAAAGCCATTGCTATTTCCATAAAGTCTAAAACCTTGTTGTGAGTGTATTGACGCACCGTCACTATTGCTAATTCGTTTATCAAAATCTAAAGCTGCTTTTTCACAATGTTTTGCTATATCTATCGCTTGAGCAATATCGTGTTCCCACGGATGGTATAATTCCAAGTCAGGTATATATTCCGCCAAATCTTTGGGATCTGCTAGACCGGCATAATCATCGCGCTCCGTGACTTTTGCTAAAGCCACTGCTTGCTTTACGGCGGTTTTAATAGCCGCATGAGATATATCCGAAGTACTTGCTGTCCCTTTACGTTTATCAATATAGACAGTGATACCGATACCTTTATCGCGATTAAATTCTAAGTTTTCTACTTGTTGTTGTCTAACACTAATGCCCAAGCCTTGCTGTAAGTTTGTGGAAACTTCAGCCTCTTCTGCGCCTTCTTTTTTCGCCATATCAAGCATATCTGATACTAATTTTTGATATTGCTGTTGATCAACTAATTGTTCTAATTTTGTCGGTAATGCTGAAGTCATACTAAAATACCCCTTTAATTTGTCTTAGTGCCGCCCACGGTAATATTGTCAACTCTTAATGTAGGCTGTCCAACCCCAACTGGTACGCTTTGACCTTCTTTGCCGCACGTACCCACACCATGATCTAATTCTAAATTATTACCCACCATTGCAATTTTGGACATAATATCAGGTCCATCACCCACTAAGGTTGCCCCTTTGACAGGACGTGTAATTTTACCATCTTCAATCAAATACGCTTCACTGGCTGAAAAAACAAATTGCCCAGATGTAATATCTACAGAGCCACCACCAAAATTCGCTGCATATAAACCGTTTTTAACGGAGGCAATAATTTCCTCATGTGTGTGCTGACCTGGCAGCATAAATGTATTGGTCATGCGCGGTAATGTAATATGACCAAAAGACTCTCGACGACCATTACCGGTAGATTTTTGATTCATTAACTTGGCATTGTGTTTATCTTGCAAATAGCCTTTTAAAATACCATTCTCAATTAAAACAGTTTTTTGCGTAGGCGTACCCTCATCATCTATTGTCAAAGAACCTCGTCTATTTTCTATGGTTCCATCATCTACAACCGTGCATAAGCTAGAAGCAACCTGCTCCCCAATCCGTCCAGAAAAATTGGAGCTGCCTTTACGATTAAAATCCCCTTCTAAACCATGGCCAACCGCTTCATGCAATAATACGCCCGGCCACCCTGGGCCAAGCACAACGGTCATTTCACCTGCTGGGGCTTCGACAGCTTCTAGGTTCAGTAATGCTTGACGCAAAGCTTCATCAGCAAACTCATATGCTCGATTGCCTTCTAAAAAGTATTCATAGCCTGAACGCTGTCCCCCACCAGAGCTTCCAGTTTCACGTTTATCCCCCTGGGAGACAATCACAGATACATTGAGTCGCACTAATGGTCGTACATCTGCGGCAAAAGTCCCATCACTGGCAACAATGAGTATTTTCTCAAACACACCAGACAAACTCACCACAACTTGCTGAACGCGAGGATCTTGTTTTCGTACATACGTGTCCAGTTTTTGTAGCAATGCAATTTTTTCATTGACCGGAATAGATTCAATCGGGTTATGCGGCCTATACAATGGTGAAATATTAGAGGGTGGTTGCCAAAGTTTGACTTTGTGCGTACCACCTTGCTTTGCTATCATGCTAGAAGCCGTTGCCGCTTGATCAAGAGCAGGTAAAATAATATCGTCAGAATAGGCAAAGCCTGTTTGTTCGCCACTAATCGCTCTCACTCCAACCCCGTGGTCAATATGGCTACTACCCTCTTTGACAATACCGTCTTCTAAAGCAAAAGACTCTTGATGCACACTTTGAAAATATAAATCCCCATAATCTACATTACGTACCATAACCTTATTCAAAACGGACTGTAAATCAGTGTCTGTAAGACCTGCTGGGTCCAGCAAATCTGATTTTGCAATTGCCAGTGAATCATTCATGTTTATACCCTATTATTTTAGCGAGCGCGCATGCTCTAAAACTGGAAACTCTCTTCTTAATTTATGACTTATGTCTATATCAATATCCTGGACGATCATATCTTCCGTATCTGTTAAGCTGGCTAATACGTCTCCCCAAGGGGAAATAATCATAGAATGCCCATATGTCCCTTCTCCGCTTTTGCGTGTGCCGACATTATTACAAGCCAGAACAAAACTCAAATTTTCAATCGCTCTGGCACGCAATAAAATTTCCCAATGTTTCTGTCCCGTGGGAATCGTGAACGCTGAAGGCACCAAAAATATATTTGCTCCTTGTATAGCCATGCGTCTATACATTTCAGGAAATCGAATATCATAGCAGATAGAAAGGCCCAAATGGGCCGCAGGATAATCTTCAAATTGTGCATATGTCACTACTTGCGAGCCTGGTAGGACATACTCAGACTCATAATATGACTCATTTGCAGATGTAATCTTCACATCAAATAAATGTATTTTATGGTAATGTGCTACTCGCTTTCCATATGCATCAAACAACAAACAACTAGAGTAATATTGATTAGAAAGATCGGCACCATCGTCTAGACTGAGAATAGGCAAGGTACCCGCAACAATGGCAACATGATATTTTTTAGCAAACCCTGCTAAAATACTTTGCAACTCGCCCTTCCCTAATTTCTCAGCCATCGCAATTTTTTCTGCTTGAGATAATGATAAAGTTAAAAACTCTTCAGGTAAGACAACTAGTTCAACCTGCTGCATCTGTGCCGCTTGTATGTATTCTTCTACTCGATTGAGATCATCTGATATATTTGACGTCGTTGCAAGTTGAATTAATGCCACTTTCATGAACCACCCCCTTTATCTGTCATCTGCACATTATTAGATTTTATAATAGGATCTGTCCAAGAGCCCATTAACAAATATTCTTGCCTATTCATTTCTTGGAGCGTAGGGCCTAATAACTTGTCCATAACCCAAACGGCTGCGCCCACGGCAGGATTTCCGGACGCAATCGTTGCTGCAATAGGCAAGCTTCCTGTAAAATCAGGCATTACAGTGATATGACCATTTAAATGTTGACTGTCGAAGCGGGTTCTAAAATTAGCTTCAACCCGAGCAGACGCCGAATTCAATGTCACTTTATCTGAATAAATACTACCATCTATTAAGTATACCTTCCCAAATAAGTCATCAAAAGTCATCCCTTTTTTTGTGACATCACTAAAATCCAAGTTTAACCGTCTTTGGATATTATCAATACTCACCAAACTCAAAATACGACCGAAACCTGGATTAACACCTTCAATAGAACCATCTTTGAAGTTAAAATTGATTTCTCCATTGAGCGCTTCAGGTCTGAATTTAAAGGGTGAGCCCGCCCAACTCAGGTTGAAATCTACTGACCCATTTGCTTTTCGGAGAGACTTTTTCAATCCAACTATGTCTAATGTAGATGAAATATTTTCAGTTAAAACTTTTCCACTTAAATCCACTTGTCCGTTCTCAGTCAAATCATGCCAATAGCCTTTTGCATCGAATCTGGTATCTTTCATCCAAAAAGAAAGTTGTTTAATGTAATACCCATATTGAATGGGTTCAAACTTAACCACGACATTATCCATTACTTTATCTTTGTACTGTAAATAATCAATATCAACTTCCAAAGGAAAACGCCAACTGGAAAAATCAAAGCTAGATTGTATATTGTCATTCTGCACCAGTTCATTTGGAATCAGGAGCTTATCCAGCTCTAAAACAACCACACGATTTATATCATCTCGTGGCACAGAAAAATACCCGGTTATTTCAGGTGAAACCAAAGAAAACTGCCAGTTGTCCCACTCTTGATCTATGCGACCTTCTAAGCGACCATTATTAGCTTTTAGGCCATACAAATCTATCGCACCAATCCCAATATCAATTTTGGGCGCGAAGGTAATATGCTTATTATTCCCCCTCCCCTCATTAAGCTTATGCCTTTTAAACAAGTCAACATATTCGCCTAATTTAAAATCGGCTAATTCCCCATCAATAATTAACTGCCCATCTTGCCTATGCTGCGCTTTCTGCTCTTGACCAAAATATATATTCCCTCCCATAAACTTTCGGGGCTGGTTTTTCTTTGTCTGAAAATTTAAAGCGGCATTAACATTTGGCAGGGAAAGTTTACATTGTGCCTCTTGATGAGAGTTCACATTGCCCGATAACACAAACTGTGTACTTTCAGTGGTTGTTTTACCCAGATTTTTTGGCAATATCATTGAAACGCCTATTAAATCTGAAGTTATATTAAAATCACTTTTCCATTTTTCTTGATCACTGACAATTTTAACATCCAACTCATAGTCTGTAGCCCCATGAACTAAATCTATATTTTTTTGTGAAAAATGTTGTAACGCTTTGGGCACATCAACTTGACCTTGGGCTTGCACTGTTGTAATTTTTTTATCTGTTTTTTTATTATATTGAGATTGCAAAATAAAATCTGTTTCTTCTCCCCAAATTTTGGCCCTGAGTTGCTCTGAAAATATTTTATTCTCTGTGAAACGAAGTTGACCTTCTATCGCCTCTACAGGAATATCTTGCCTGTAAAGGTAAGCATCCGTTTGTTTGCAAAGTAATAGCCCATCAACTTTAATATCATCTATATGATTTGAACTTAATGGCAATTGCAAATCAAAAGATATATCCATATCACCGTGAAATAGATAAGGTACCAGTCCCTGACCAATACGTTGTGATAGCGGGCTTTGTTGTAATATATCAATCAATTTTTCAACTCGCCCAACTGCGTTAACTTCTGCTTCAACAACAGCTGGCTTTTGCATAATATCTTTAATATTAATTTTTGTATTTTGGATGGGTGTTGTTAATACATTTCCACTCATTACTTTTGCTTGCAATGCTTGATTTTCTAACAACAAATTTATATTGGCATTATTAAGAATAGGCCAGTCTTTGTGGTATTGGACATCTGTATTGTCTAACTTTGTTTTAAAGTAATAGTCAGGCATCTTATCCAACGCCCCTTTTAAACCAAACTTTGTATTTTTGGCTGTACCAGATATTAAAGCCCTATCAAACCAATCCGCCAATTTGACATTAAGTTTCTTCCTCGGCAAATATTGAGATACGGCCCTCACTTGAAAAGGCTCTAATAATAATGCCATATCTATTTCAACTGGTTTGTTTTCAACAAAAGTCAGTGACAAATCACCTATCGCTTCCAAATCTGGTAATAAAATGTTTAAGCCGGATGTCTTAACCACAACCCCATTTTGATCCCTTGAAAAAACGCCCTGCGCAGCAATACTTTGGTAGGGTAACGGTTTTTCAAACCAGTTGGATTGTTGAATAGCCGCTTCTTGGCTCAACAACGAAAATTGACCTTGTTTTTCTCTATAGTTTAATTTGACATCGACCGAATTAAAATATTTTTGACCTGCTCTAGCAAAACCAATACCCAATACGTCAAACTGTGCATCGTAAATTTCATATTGACTGGCAACCTGTTTCAGGTCAGTACTAAGATATCGCCCTTTTATATGGCCTTCAATATTCTGAAAATATAAGTGATCTTTATTTCTGGCGATTTCAGCGCCTTTTACCTTAGTTTTTACGACAAAGTCATATTGATTTTGCCATTGCTCAACCCATGCTTGAACATCTGTCTTTCCTTGCCAGTGATAATGATATTGCGGTGGCAGCCAAGCTAACAATGGTTCTGCATCCTCGCAAAACAACTCAAAGTACCATTGATGTTTTATCTCATTATTTATGACGGGACTATGATTAAAGCGAAGGTACGCAGGCTTTTCGCCTAACAAAGTTGTGTTGCCAGCAACAGTACTTTCTTCAATATCTATGTTAAGGTCTGTCTGGGTAAACTCAAGAATCTTATTAAGATTATTCGATAATAAAATATCGCTTTTTTTAAACTGAATCTTATTCACTACCAAAGGTGCGTACGTATTTTCTAGTGAAAAATATATATCTGAGAAACCAGATAGTTGATATCGTACGTTATCGTTGGTATGTAAACTAAAGCGAGCACCCACCAGAACTATCTTATCTATTTTTTTATTTCGGTTAAATATTAAATCTGGTAAATCCCAAAATATATTAACTTGTGCGATAGTCATATAAGGTAAATCAGGTTCAGAATGATTAAATAAATCGAAATTTTTAATCCGAATCCCAGGCTTCAACCCAAGCCAAGTAAACTGAATTTTTTCATACTGAACTGGGTATGGGGAAAATTGTGTGATAATTTTTTGCATAATGGAAGACGCAGGTTGCTGAGTCGTATAAAGTGATAGCGCACCATATATTGTTGCCAGTAAGATACTCGCGCAACCTATTATTTGATACGTTGTATTGAGTATCTTCTTTACATACATTACATTAACACCACATCAAACTGTTCTTGATGGTATAAATTATCTACCTGAAACTTTATTGACTTTTCAATGCTCGATTCTAAATGTGCTAAACTACTGGCTTCTTCTTCTAAAATCTTATCCACCACCCTTTGGGACGCCAGGACGAGATAACTTTTAGGCGAATACGCTCTTTCGGCCCGAATAATTTCCCTAAAAATTTCGTAGCAAATTGTCTCTGTTGTTTTTAACACACCTCGGCCTTTACACACAGTGCAGGTCTCGCAAAGAATGTGCTCTAAACTTTCACGACTACGTTTTCGGGTCATTTCAACTAACCCTAAACTAGAGACTTCAGATATAGTATGTTTGGTATGGTCTTTGGCTAAGGACTTTTCAAGTGCCCGCAAGACTTGTCGCTTATGCTCTTCATCAATCATATCGATGAAATCTATAATAATAATGCCGCCTAAGTTTCTAAGTCGCAACTGCCTCGCAATCACTAATGAAGCTTCCAAGTTAGTTTTGAAAATCGTTTCTTCTAAATTCCTGTGACCAACAAATCCACCGGTATTCACATCAATAGTTGTCATTGCTTCGGTTTGATCAAAGACCAAATGACCACCAGATTTTAATTGGACCTTTCTTTGTAGTGCTTTTTGAATCTCATCTTCAACGCCATATAAATCAAATAATGGCCTTTCTTCTTGGTAGTATTCTAATTTACTGCGCATGTCCGGAATAAAAGTATCCACAAAGCCAACAGCCATCTTAAAAGCGTTCCTATCATCTATTCTAACTTTGTCTGTCTTTTGAGATAGAAAGTCTTGTAACGCCCTTATCGATAGCGTCAAGTCTTCATAAACGAGCTCACCAACTTTTGCTTTAAGAACATTTTGTTCCATTTTTTTCCATTGCTTCGTCAAATATTGCATATTCGAAGTCAAAATATCTTCAGCGGCACCCTCCGCGGCTGTACGGACTATATAACCACCTTTGTCCTTGGCAAGACGTTCCATTGTATTTCTTAATCTATCTCTTTCTTCTGGATCTTCAATGCGCGTGGAGATTCCTACGCGAGATAATTCAGGCATAAAAACTAGAAAACGCGAAGACAAGGCCACGCGAGTGGTCAACCTGGCCCCTTTAGTTCCTAAGGGATCTTTAATGACCTGGACAATAATTTCTTGCCCTGGCTGCAAATACTCTGAAATGCATTTTTTAGGTTCATTGGACAGCTCAGAAGATGGCCCCATTCCTTGCTCGGATATCGCCTCAGAACTCTCATCAACTTCTAAGCAATCGTCTGCTGCAATTAACATATCATCCATATGCAAAAAAGCCGCTTTATCTAAGCCCATATCAATGAACGCGGCTTGCATGCCCGGCAAAACTCTTGCAACTTTGCCTTTGTAAACGTTGCCGACAATCCCGTGGTTTTGGGTTCGCTCAACCAGTACTTCTTGTAAAATACCATTTTCAACAATACCGACCCTGGTCTCATGCTGGCTAATATTAATTAAGATTTCTTCTGACAAAATAATATTACCTATGAAGTCATTGCAATATAAGTTTCAGGGTCTTGATTGATACCCGTTAAAACATGGCTTCCCCCTTCTACTACACACAATAGAGGATTTTCCGCCACCTTAACTGGAACGCCCAACTCTTCTTCTAACAATAAATTCAAATTTCTCAATAAGGCGCCTCCGCCTGTTAAAATAATACCAGCATCACAGATATCCGCCACTAACTCAGGAGGGGTATGCTCGATGGTATAACGAACCGCATCAACAATTGCATTTAATGCAGGTTGTAATGCTTCCATCACTTCATTACTGTTTATTGTGAAAGTTGCAGGCACACCTTGATCTATGTGACGCCCTCTGACGGCACATTCTAAAACTTCTTCCGTTGGGAATGCCGCCCCAATATCTTTCTTAATTTGCTCTGCTGTCGCTTCCCCAATAAGACAGCCGTAGTTTCGTTTGATATATCGAATAATAGATTCATCAAACTTGTCCCCACCAATCTTTAAAGAAGTCGCATAAACTACGCCATTTAAAGACAAGACGGCAATTTCAGATGTACCTCCACCAATATCTAGCACCATCGAGCCACTGGCTTGATATACGGGTAATCCTGCACCTATCGCGGCAGCCATTGGTTCGTCAATCAATAAAACTTGCTTAGCTTTAGTGCTGCCTGCCGCTTCTCGTATCACTTTTCGTTCTACAGGCGTCGCACCATAAGGAACACAAATTAAAATACGTGAGCGTACTTTGATCCAGTCATTTTTTTGTATTTTCTGAATAAAATATTGCAGCATTTTTTCAGTGGCATTTGAATCTGTTATCACACCATCTTTCAGTGGTCGAATAACTTCTATATGGTCAGGGGTTCGACCCAACATTTTTTTTGCTTCTAACCCAACCGCTATCACCTCAGATGCTTCTTTATTGCCCTTACTATATTTGACTGCCACAACAGAAGGCTCGTTTAAAACAATACCTTGACCTTGTATATGTATCAGTGTGTTCGCTGTTCCCAGATCAATCGATACATCATGAGAAAGCCAACCCCGAAATTTACTCATCATAAACACACCCTACAGTAAAAACCATGCTAAATAGTTAGTAAAATAAAACAGAAAAATAATCATTACTTGAAATAGTACTTTCACTATATCGGTTATTGCGTGTAGATCAAACAGCAACAATAGTAGTTACCAAGTTGACTACTAGTGACGTAAACGAGTTAACCCTGTACGAAATAGCGTCTTAGTGGTACATTAGCGTGCTTACCAAAACATCAATAAGGTAAAATAAATGACAACTGTCACCAAGCGAGATATAGAAAAAATTGCCCACCTTGCCAGAATTGATATTGATGAATCTGAAATTCCCCAGTATGCCAGCACTCTTACCAATATATTGGGTCTGATAGAGCAAATGAGCGAAACAAATACTGACAACATAACACCTATGGCCCACCCAATGGCTGAGCTAACCCAAAGATTACGTGAAGACCAAATCACCGAGAAAAACCAACGCGAAGAGTTCCAATCTATTGCCCACGAAACGGAAGCTGGTGTTTACTTAGTCCCTAAAGTCATTGAACAAGAATAATCAGAGTCAGGAACACAAAGGAAATTGACCATGCACACGCAAACCCTGGCCCAATTAGCCAAAAACCTAGAAAATAACAACTTTTCTAGTGTTGAGTTGACTCAATACCTACTTGAGCGAATTAACAAGCTCGACAATAATCTAAATAGTTTTATAACGGTTTGCCCAGACCATGCTTTAGCACAAGCAAAAGAGGCAGATAGATTGCGCGCTACTGGTCAGGCAGGTTCGCTCACAGGTCTTCCCCTAGCCCATAAGGATATTTTTTGCACCCAGGGCATCAAAACCAGTTGTGCCTCAAAAATGTTAGATAATTTTATTGCTCCTTATGATGCCACTATGGTGCATCAGCTCAATCAGGCAGGCATGGTTATGTTGGGCAAAACCAACATGGATGAGTTTGCCATGGGTTCATCAAACGAATCTAGCTTTTATGGGCCTGTCAAAAATCCTTGGAATGCAGAAACTGTACCCGGCGGCAGCTCGGGAGGCTCAGCAGCTGCAGTTGCCGCCAGGCTCGTACCCTTTACAACCGCCACGGATACAGGTGGTTCAATCAGACAGCCTGCGGCTCTCTCTGGTATTACAGGATTAAAACCAACTTATGGCCGTGTATCACGCTACGGTTTGATTGCCTTTGCCTCGAGCTTAGATCAGGCCGGCCCGATGACTCAAACAGCGGAAGATGCCGCAATTGTTTTAAATGCAATGGCTGGTTTTGATCCCAAAGATTCTACCAGTGTGAACCACCCTGTGCCAGATTACACGCAAAACTTAAATCAATCGCTGAGCGGAAAAATCATTGGTTTGCCTAAAGAGTATTTTGCTAAAGGTTTAAATCCTGACATTGAAAAATGTATTCAAGATGCCATCAAAGTATACGAAAAAATGGGCGTTATTTTTAAAGAGATATCATTACCCTCTAGCCCCCTATCAACATCTGTCTATTACGTTGTGGCATCCGCTGAATGCTCATCTAATTTATCTCGCTATGATGGAGTACGTTTTGGACATCGCTGTAATGAGCCTAAAGATTTAAATGATCTTTATAAGCGAACAAGAGCAGAAGGTTTTGGTCGTGAAGTCAAACGTCGCATCATGATTGGGACTTATGCCCTATCAGCAGGATATTATGATGCCTATTATTTAAAAGCACAAAAAATTCGTCAAATTATTTCAAATGAATTTAGCAAAGCTTTTGAAGAAGTAGACTTAATTTTAGGACCCACCACACCCACAACCGCATTCAAGCTTGGTGAAAAAATAAATAATCCCGTTGATATGTATTTATCAGACATATATACCATTGCAACCAATCTTGCAGGTTTACCGGGGATCAGTATCCCCTGTGGTTTTGCTCAAAAAATGCCAGTAGGCTTACAGCTGATGGGAAAACATTTTGATGAGAGCGTTCTATTAAATTTTGCACATCAATATCAACAACAAACACAATGGCATCAACAAGTACCAGAGATGTTCGCTTAAAATCAGGAGAGTATATTATGCAATGGGAAGTTGTGATTGGACTAGAGATCCATGCTCAGCTCAATACTAAGTCTAAAATTTTCTCTGGTGCGTCGACTCAATTCGGCGCTACGCCTAATGAGCAAGCCTGCGCCATTGATCTTGGATTTCCGGGTGTCTTGCCGGTATTAAATGAAGCCGTTGTTGAAAAAGCTGTTAAATTTGGTCTGGCAACAGGCTGTAAGATTGCCAAACGTTCCGTATTTGATCGAAAAAACTATTTTTATCCTGATTTACCTAAAGGCTATCAAATCAGTCAGTTTGAACTTCCGATTGTCCATTCTGGCTATCTTGATATCCAGATCGATGAAAATGATGAAAACTCAGTGAAGCGTATTGGTATTATGCGTGCCCACTTAGAAGAAGATGCCGGAAAATCTCTACATGAAGATTTTCATAATCAGTCGGGCATAGATTTAAACCGAGCAGGAACCCCTTTACTTGAAATTGTCTCAGAACCTGACATGCGCTCCCCTGAAGAAGCTGTAGCCTATCTCAAGTCCATTCATGCGCTTGTACGGTATTTGGATATTTGCGATGGCAATATGGCTGAGGGATCATTTCGCTGTGACGTCAATATCTCTATACGACCGAAGGGGCAAACAGAACTGGGTACTCGAACAGAAATGAAAAATATTAATTCATTTCGTTTTGTTGACCAAGCCATTCGCTTTGAAGTCCAAAGACAAATTGAACTCATCGAAAGTGGCCATGAAGTTGTACAACAAACACGCTTGTATGATTCTATCAAACAAGAAACCAGGCCCATGCGCTCAAAAGAGGAAGCCAATGATTACCGCTACTTCCCAGATCCAGATTTATTACCGATCGTATTGACTGATGACTATATCGCCCGTATACAATCCACGCTGCCTGAACTACCAACAGAAAAATGTCAACGCTTTCAAGACGAATATAAACTCACCCCATATGATGCAAGATACTTAACCCAAAACCGCGATCTTGCTCATTATTTTGAATCGACATTGCAGCATCAAGCTTCGACCCAAATTGATCCCAAATTAACAGCTAACTGGGTTATGGGATCGCTAATGGGCGCTTTAAGCAAAGCCAATCTTAGCATTATAGACAGCCCTATTAGCAGCGAAACTTTGGCACAGTTATTATCGCGCATTTCCGATAATACTATTTCAGGAAAAATTGCAAAATCTTTATTTGAAGATTTATGGGCACATGAGGGAACGGTAGATGCGCTCATTGACAAGAAAGGTTTAAAGCAAGTTACAGACTCATCTGAGATAGAAGCGATGGTGGATGAAATAATCGCGACACATCCTGGGCAAGTCGAGCAATTCCGCCAAGGCAAAGATAAAATGTTTGGTTTTTTTGTTGGCCAAGTTATGAAAGCCAGTAAAGGAAAAGCCAATCCTAAACAGGTCAATGATATTTTAAAAGACAAATTGAAATAACATCCCATTCTCTCTGACCACTTCTGCTAGAACAATTTTTGGTCATGCCTGCCGATGTAGGCATGACTCAAGCAAAAATACTAACTGTATGAATTTTCACCACCTAGCAAAAATTAAAGCTTATAACGTCAAGCCCGATACACAGACTATAAATATAAATCATTCAATATTATTTAGGTCTATATCATGCAAACCAATGAATTCGAATATGACGCCAAGGTAGGTCAAATCTATAAGATTTGGATAGTCAATGTATTGCTGAGTATTATTACACTGGGCATTTATCGATTTTGGGGGAAAACACGTGTTAGACGGTATCTGACCAGCTGTTTTTCTTTGAATAAAGATCGTTTTGAATACACAGGTTACGGTGGAGAGCTATTTTGGGGATTTGTTAAAGCTCTGATTTTGATGCTGATTGTCAGCATTCCTTTTTTCTGGTCAGCTTACAAAGTACAGGTCTTCACTGCGGAAGCTGAAGCAACCTTAAACCAATCACAAAAACAAACACCTGATGAAATACCTTCAATAGACCAAAATCCTAAACCATTGGCAGAGCAAGTGCCAAGCGTTGACAATGCTACCTCTTTAACCGATATAGCAAACCAAGTATCTGGCGAAATGAATGAGTCAGCAGAAATGCCTGACGATGTAAAAGTTTTTTTTAGCGTTTACTTTATATATCTATTTTTCTTTTTTGCTTTTTTACCTTTTGTCGCAAAATTCCAAGCCTTACGCTACCGCGCAGCTAGACTACAGTGGCGTGGTATTAGAGCCCACCTCAATGGCTCCGCATTATGGTACGGATTTATGGGGTTCCTTCATGTGGGGCTAATGGTTTTTACAGCATTTTTATGGAAACCTTTTGCTGATTTGTTACTGCTGCGATACAAAATGAAACGTATACAATTTGGTGATCAAACAGGACAGCTCAATGGCCTCCCTTATTTTAACTTATTTCTTGTTTATCTGGGTCTTGGATTTTTATTTATTATGAGTCTGATTGTAATGGGCGTGATAGGCTATTTTTCTTTAGGTGGTATTTCTCCGGAACAGCTTGCGCAAATGCAAAATCAGCCTATTGTGGTCGTTATTGCCTTCGTAATATATGTTGGATTTTTGCTATATGCATTTTTTATCCACTGTATATATAAAGCGGCTATCAATAGAGCATTATATAACCACTTAACCTTGGGTGATATTCGCTTTCAAACCAGTATGACAGGCAAGCAATTATTTGGATTTTATTTTGTTAACCTCCTGATTTTGATTTGTACACTAGGTTTAGGTTATCCGTTTATCATGCATAGAAAACAGAAGTTTTTCCAGCGCCATGTAAAAGTAATTGGTGATCTAGAGAATACTAATATTTCACAAGCCTCAGGGAAAAAATATAAAACAGGTGAAGGTTTATTTGCCTTCTTAGACTTAAGAATTAGCCTGTTCTAAAATAATGAATATGATTTCAGCAAAATATTTTGATGGTCTTTCGAGTCAAGCGCACATCATTCATTGTACGCTTGACGACCATGCCATTATACTAGAAACAGCAGAAGGAACTCTAACCTGGAATTTTGATACGCTCATCATTTTAGAGCGTCCCCACGAAAATAAAGCGGCTGTATTTAGCTCAACACAACAAGAAGCTGCTCGACTAATTGTTGAAGATATAACTGTCTATAGGGCGATTGTTCAACATGTTCCTAATAAAAACATTAATGTATCCCACGTACATCACCCGTGGAGAATTTTATTTATCGTTACAGGATGTATTATTGCCATTCTGGGTCTAACTGTCTGGGGTGTTCCTTACTATGCCCCTTGGTTAGCAAAAAAAATACCACAGTCTTGGGATGATCATTTAGGACAGTGGGTGGTATCATCTGTTGCAGCCGATAAAAATATTTGTACAAATAAACCCGGTGTTCAAGCACTCAAAAAACTCACTCTTGAATTATCTCGAAACCAGGATATTGAAGAAGATTTTGACATACAAGTTGTAGATTTTAATTTTGTTAACGCTTTCTCGGTACCAGGATTTCATATTGTATTAGCAAAAGGGTTAATTGATTCAGCCGAATCTCCTGATGAAGTGGCTGGCGTTCTGGCGCATGAAATGGCGCACAGCCTTCAGCATCACCCAACGGCTGGACTTATTACAGAAATAGGTATGGGGGTTATTATCAGCGCAGCTTTTGGTACCAGTCCAGATTTTGGGGTCAAAATGATTAACTTCTCTTACTCCAGAAAATATGAGTTTGAAGCCGATAAAATAGGAACACAACTGTTGAATCAAGCCAACATAAGTGCTGACGGGTTAATTTCTTTTTTTAACCGTCTTAACGCTGATAGTCGCGATATCGAAAAATATTTTAAGTATGTTTCCACACACCCACCAAGCCAAGAACGCATGGAAAAAATCAAGCAATACAATCAGGTGCTTAGCCCCAAGCCGAGCCTAACAGCCAAAGAATGGCAAGCCCTGCAAAATATTTGTCAGGAAAAAAAGCCCTTTAAATTTTAAAGGCGAGACGCAAAACTGACTCTGGTGCAGCCTGCATAATCTTTGATGTTCTGAATATTCTCATATCCATCTTGCAAAAATAATTCCGCTACCGCTTCTGCTTGCTCAAACCCATGTTCCAAAAACAAAAACCCACTTGGTTTTAAATAGGTTTTTGCTTGCGCAATAATAATACGAATATCATCCAAACCATCTTGGCCTGATATTAATGCCGATTGAGGCTCAAAACGAGTGCCTTCAGATAGGTGTACTGAATTTGATTCTACATAGGGTGGATTACTGACAATGGCATCAAATTGTTGCGGAGATACATTTTTAAACCAATTACTTGCCAAAAGTTGAATATTTTTAAAACCCAATTTTTGAATGTTATATTGCGCAACCGCTAAGGCACCCTCGCTCATATCGGTTGCTATAATACTCCATAATTTTCGCTCAGAAGCCAAAGCACAAGCAATCGCGCCAGTCCCCGTCCCCAGCTCTAATATTTGTTGCGCAGTGCTGGGGAGTTGCGCCAATACGGCTTCAACCAAAACTTCTGTATCCGCTCTGGGAATCAGGGTATGTTCTGTAACTTTAAATGACATTGACCAAAATTCCTGCTGGCCTAGAATATAGGCTACAGGTTTACCTGTGCTGCGCAACGAAATAAGCTGCTGATATTGAGAAAACTGTTTTTCTGATATTTCCTTTTCAGGCCACGTAATTAAATAACTTCTCTCAACTTCTAAAACATGACACAACAGAAAGCTCACTTCAAAGCCGACTTGTTGAGCGTCCTCTATCTCTAGTTTTGCAGCTCCCCAAGCAAGACTTTCTTTAATCGTAGGCATAATAATTCTAGTCTGCTAATTGCGCTAGCAAATCAGCTTGATGCTCTTCGCGTAATGGAATAATAATTTCATCTACCTGTCCTTCCATGATTTCTTGCAGCTTGTATAACGTCAGATTAATTCTATGATCGGTGACTCTGCCTTGTGGATAATTATAGGTACGAATACGCTCAGAGCGGTCACCCGAACCGACTAAAGACTTGCGGGTGGTTGATAATTCTTTTTCTTGCGCTTCTTTCTCAACGTTAAGCAACTTGGTTTTTAATAAAGCCATCGCTTTCGCTTTATTTTTATGCTGAGAACGCTCATCCTGACACTCAACAACAATCCCTGATGGTAAATGGGTTAATCGAACCGCAGAATCTGTTTTATTAACATGCTGTCCACCGGCACCAGATGCCCTGTATGTATCAATACGCAAATCCTGTGTTGCGACTTCTACCCCTTCTACTTCTTCTGCCTCAGGCATAACGGCAACCGTACAAGCTGAAGTATGAATACGACCCTGTGATTCGGTGACAGGTACACGTTGAACACGGTGGGCTCCTGACTCAAATTTTAAGGTGCTAAAAACTTCCTGCCCAACAATACGAGCAATAATTTCTTTAAAGCCACCTGTTTCAGAGACGTTTTGGCTAAGTATTTCTACTTTCCAGCCTTTGGTTTCTGCAAACCGACTATACATTCTAAATAAATCGCCTGTAAAAATAGCCGCTTCATTCCCGCCGGTTCCGGCTCTAATTTCTAAATAGACGTTTTTGCTGTCATCAGGGTCGGTCGGTAATAATAAAATCTGCAATTGTCCTTCGATGAGAATTAGCTCTTTTTGTAGATCCTTTATTTCATCCTCTGCTAACTCTTTTAGCTCCGCATCCGCTTCTTCTGCTAGCATAGATTTTGCCGATTCAAGGGACTCGACATTCTTACGATAAGCTTTAAATACCTCCACTAAAGGCATCAACTCACTATACTCTTTAGATAAATCTCGAAATCTATTCTGATTTTGAATAACCTCTGAATCGGATAATAGCGCACTCACTTCATCATGGCGATCGAGTAAAGCCTCAAGCTTTAATTGAATGGATTGTTTCATACTTATTTTACACCAAAAATTTGTTTAAATGTCTCGATCATAGCCTCATCTTGAGTCATTAAGGCTTTTTTCATTTTGACGGTAGGTTCATGTAACAACTGGTTCGTTAATGTATAGGCTAAATTTTCAATAACCTGTTCGGGCATCTGTCCATTTTGCAACTGTTTTTTAGCTTGGTTGATTGCATTTTGTTTAGTCAACTCAGCTCTTTCTCGCATACTTAATATTATATGGTTATGGTTATTCGCGTGCAGTTTAGCCGTAAAAGCACAAGATTCATAGGCTATCAATTTTTCAGCCTCTTCCGCCGCTTTTTTACGTGAAGTTTTATTTTCATCTGCAATGGCTGTTAGATTATCAATAGAATACAAATAGACATCTTGATGTTGCTTAACATTTTCATCAATATCTCTGGGCACACCTAAGTCCAGCATTAACATGGGTCTGTGCTTCTGACCTTTTAAAGCTTGTTTGACCAAATTGTAATCAATTAAGCGTTCGTCACTATACGTTGAGGTAATGACAATATCAGCACTGGCAATACAATCTTCAAGCTCTATAAACGGACGTGCCTGCAAACCAAATGATGCTGCAAGTTTGCCTGCATTATCAAAGGTTCGATTTGTAATTGTAATATTTTCAATTTGTTGCGCTTTTAGATGAGGAATCAAATCCTGAATATTCTCGCCAGCCCCTAACAACAAAACACGCGCTGTGCTTAGATCTGAAAAAATACGCTTCGCCATTAAAACAGATAAATAAGAAATTGAAGTCGGATGTTTTGCTATTTCTGTTTGCGTGCGGATTTTTTTGGCAACCGAAAAGCTGGTCTCAAAAGTTTGAGATAAAATTCGCCCAATGGCCCCCTGTTGCTTTGAGTGCTGATACGCTTTCTTCAATTGACCTAATATTTGCGTTTCCCCTAAAGCCAATGAATCTAGACCACAGGCTAAACGCATCAAATGCCTCACAACTAAGTCACCGGATAAATGATAATAGGATGTTGACTCTAAAGATTGAGTAACGGGATGAAATCCCTGCCACCATTCCAATATATCACTCGATTGAAAAGTATTAGATTGGAAGTCTTGCGCTCTAACCCTGCCATATATTTCCGTGCGGTTACAAGTAGATAACAATACGGCCTCTACTAAAGCGGTCTGTGCCACCAAATCTGTTAAAGCCTGATTTATCTTATCTGGAAAAAATGCCAACTTCTCTCGCACTTCTATTGGGGCGGTTTTATGGCTGACGCCAATTGCAACAAGCACACAAGCTCCTCTTTTACAGTTTTGTTTATCAGCAACTCAAATTTTGCTTACGTTTTCCGCCAGGATGCCGATTAAGTAGTAGGACTTAGTTAAACGACATATGAGCACCCCCAATGGAAGTGCTAAGTTTTAAGGATATCTCATGAAACAGGCTGCTGCATCTTTATCTATACTACTCATTACATCTTGGACAGCTATTGCTGCTCCCACGGCCTCTGCAATTAACCACAGTAAGCCTGTAACCCAAAAAAATCGACCTATTCCGGCTGAAAGTCTTTATCAAATGCTAGCAGCTGAGTTGGCTATCAAAAGAACTCAACCTGATGTCGCGCTGGCGAATTATATCGCTGCAGCGAAACAAACCCAAGATCCAAATGTTGCTAAAAGAGCAACTGAAATAGCTTTAAGCACTGCTTCACTGGAAATTGCCTTAGAGCCTGCAGCATTATGGGCAAAACTTGCACAAAAAAACTTAGAAGCCCAAATAACAATGGCGGCTATACACTTAAGATTATTGCAGGCCAGCAAGGCTGTCCCTTTCTTAACACAACTACAAATAATTAACCCCACACAAGCACATCAGCATTTCTTACTATTAAATCAGCAGTTACCTGACAAAGAAGAACGTGCAGAATTGATCAAAGCTTTAGATTTAATGACTAAAAAGAAATCTAGTTACTCCGCAGAACTCGCTTTGGGTGAAATTTTGCTGTCTGGGGCCAAGCCGCAAGAGGCTTTAGTCTATAGCCGAAAAGCACTACGCAAAAATCCTAATGCCATTGATAGCATTCAACTATATTCTAAAAACTTAGTCGCTTTACAGCAAGTCCCCAAGGCAAAATCTTTTTTAGATAAAATGGCCAAACGTACTGATAGGTTAGATATCAATAGTTACTATTTACAATTTTTGGTCAATCAACAATTCGATGCGGAAGGTAAAAAAGTTTTACGAAAAATATCCAGTGACTTTAAGTTGAAACCTTCAGAAACACTTCAACTGGCTAAATTTTCCATGCAAGCAGAATGGTATGATGAATCTAGTACACTATTAAAAACACTGAAACAGCATTCAGAAAGTAAAGATATTGCACATTATTTTTTAGCGCGCATTGCTGAAATAGAACAAAAGCCAAAGGAAGCAATTGAATGGTTCAAGCAAGTGTTGACTGGACCCTTTCATGTATTATCACAAGTTAGAGCCAGTGTGCTATTAAGTCAAGATAAACAATACGATGAAGCATTAATTGTTTTATCCCGAGCCCAAAGTCAAAATGCTAACGACAAAAAACGTTTGCTGATGACCGAGATTGAGATTTTAAATCAATCAAAGCAAGCCATTAAAGCTCTGGATAAACTGAATACTGCGGTCAAACTAGCGCCAAATGATCTAGAGCTTCGATACGCAAGAAGCTTAGTGTCAACCCAATTGAACAAACTAGATTTAGCGGAAACGGACTTAAAACATATTTTAGTCCAGTACCCCAATCATGTGGACGCTTTAAATGCATTAGGCTATTTACTGACCAATCACACAAAAAGATATACTGAAGCACATGAACATCTAACCAGAGCTTTAAAACTATCACCTAATAATCCAACAATTTTAGACAGCATGGGTTGGCTAGAGTATAAAATGGGGAAAATGGATAAAGCACTCTCTTCTTTACAACAAGCTTCCAGAATAGTGCCTGACCCTGAAATCGCGGCGCATTTAGGTGAAGTATTGTGGAAAATGAAAAACTTTAAAGCCGCGAAAGAAATATGGAATCAAGCTTTAATTATCAGCCCAAACAATCCGTATATTTTAAATACAATGGAAAGATTAATAGACTAAAGTAAAATTGTGCCGGACTCCTTGAACAAAGCGGCTTTCACGCTTATCGACTGCAACCGTTCCGCTGATATAAATTCTAAAATGAACAAGGCGCGGAACGTATCGAACGGGGCAGACAGTTATCTCTGAGTAAAACTATAAAAAGCTAGAATGGCCTAACCAATATGGTTCAGGATAATAAGAAAATAAAAGTACACCGCCTTTAATTTTATTAATAATCGGAACTGCCATTTTGGGGCTCAAGGCCGGACAACCATGACTGCGTCCCAAACGCCCCTGACTTTTAATGAAGTGCTCTCCCACATATTTTGCAGAATGTATTACAATACGCCTCTGATAGGCATTACTGTTTATCCCCTTCTCTAAGCCATGAAGGTTTAATGAACGACCGTGTTTGCCCTGATAAGTTGTTCCCGTTAAAAACAACCCCACACTACTTTGGTAACTGTTTGGGTGATTTGAAAATGTTTTAGCATAATTCACTCCACTGCCACTACCATGAGCGACATGCGTATGATAAACCATTTTTTTCTTCTCTAAATCAAAAACCCATAACCTCTTCTGGGTCGAAGGCAAAGAATAATCTATTACGGTAATCAGGTTACTTCGTGTGATACCTTTTGTTTTGGCTTTTTTATGGGCTTTAAGAGCCAAGTTTAAGACTTTTGGATTAAGATCAGATTTTGCAGATAGGCTTTGATAAAGTGCATTCTCCTGAGAAACTGCGGCTTGTCCTTGCTGAATAACAAAAAAACTTAGAAATATTATTAGAAAAACACTTAAAAGAGATAAAAACTTAGCTTGCTGGTACTTCATAACACCCCGAAAAAACTATACATTTTGACTTTTATAGTATAATTGACATAAAACTGGATGCAGACTTTAGCACTAATTAAACAGGGTTTGAAGTTTACCTACACACAGTTAAGTTGACTAACAAACGCTTGGCTTGCCATTAGATTAAAGAAACTTTAAAAGAAGTCATAGAACAAAACAGAGCACTTCCTATGAAGTACTCTGTAAAAACTTGGGGTGTTTCGTGATTATTATTATAGGAAATTATAGATAAGAGAAGCCTTACCCATATTGGTTCTTGGATTCATTTTTGCTGTCACTAACGTAGCACCATCAGTCCCTGTGGTGTTTAATGTGACAGAGTTGTTTGCTTTGGTCACATGGTTGTATTCCATTCTAAAGCTTAATCCATGTACGCTTGGAATTGGAATTTCTGCACCAAGACCTGCGACTAAACGATATGTTCTTTTGTCAGTAGACGCACCATAGGTAAATGGTGTTGCATCAGATCCAGCAAGTGTTAACTCATCATTGCTGGTTTCTACGCCAAGACGTACATAAGGCATGAAATAAGGTAAAAATTCATAACCAACTCTACCACTCAAGCCAACAACAGCGCCTCTATCAAATCGCGCAGCGGCATTATTAACGTTATTTGATGCTGATGTGAATGAGAAACCACGAGAATCATCAAAATCTCGCCAGTCTACATTCAGTTCACCACCAAATACCCAGCCATTACAATGGGCTTGTAAACCACCTAATAAACCCCAAGCAAAGCCAGAGTCATTATGTGTTTTTACAACTTCGGTAACACCTAGTGGCACCGCAGCTGCAGGACCATCTGTCATGCCCATTGATAAGTCACCACTTCTGTCTGCATAACCAGCAGTCGCGCCAACCAACCAATTCCATTCCCATGCAGCATTAGCGGCACTAGATGCCATAAGTGCTGTACCCATAAAAATAACGGTTCCTAACTTTTTCATAATTTACCCCAATTTATTTAAAAAAAACGTGTTAGTTGAATAAACACAATATATGTATAAACCTGTTCTCTAATTTTGTCAAACAATGCGACGTTACTATATCTAGTATTTAATTTTTTTAAGCTTATAATCATTAGTTTTGTCAAAAAATTGGCAAAAATGTTATGTTAAAATAAAAAACAATTACGGCATCATGGTATTAATTTCCACTACATGAGATCAATATGCGAAACCATATTTTAATTTGCTTATTAATAGTAATAGGCATTTCCGGGCTCTTAACAGGTTGCGTTAGTGCGCCGCAAAAGAAGACCCAACCTACTATGCAAGCAGAAACGAAAGCAGAGCGCGCCTTAACCCCAGAAGAACTGTGGATGCTTCATGAGAAACAATTGAAAAATATCCACCAATGGAAAATGGAAGGCAGGATTGCAGCAACGCATGGCCAAGAAGGCGGCAACGCTTCTTTTGTTTGGAACCAAATGGGCGATAGTTATCAAATACGTTTTTTCGGTCCCTTTGGCGCGGGTTCAATATATGTTACAGGCTCCCCCAACCAAGTCTCTGTTGTTGACGGCAATGGTAAACATCACCAGGCCCGAACCCCAGAAGAGCTTATGCAAAAAGTCGCAGGCTGGCAATTACCAATTTCTGGTATACGTTACTGGATATTAGGCCTACCTAATCCTGCTGCCACCATCAGCGGCAGATTACTCAATCAAAAAGGCCACCTTAGTCAATTGACCCAATTAAATTGGATTGTAAACTACGACCGATATAACCTAAACAAATCTCCAGGTATCCCAGCAAAAATACAAATGCACAATCAAAATTATAAAGTGAAACTTATCATTAAAGATTGGAGCCAATAAAATTAAAACCGAACCCGCGCAAAAAACACTCTCATTAATCTCGCCTGCAAAGATTAATCATTTTTTGCATATCTTGGGAAAAAGAGAAGATGGTTACCATAATCTACAAACATTATTTCAATTTATAGATTATGGCGATACCCTGCACTTTACTTTGAGAACAGATGACAAGATACATCTCAGCACACCTGGCCTAAATCTGCCCATAGAAGACAACCTCATATACAAAGTAGCCCAACAACTCAAAAATATCTATCACCCCCCAACCGGAATTGATATAAGGCTTGAAAAAAAAATACCTATGGGCGCCGGCCTAGGAGGAGGCAGTTCCAATGCCGCAACAACTCTACTGGCTTTAAATTATGTTTGGAAGCTAAATTTAAAGGGCATTGAGTTGATGAACCTTGCCGAGCCCATCGGCGCAGACGTGCCTTTTTTTGTAAATGGTTACAGCGCGTGGGGCGAAGGTATAGGCACTAAACTAACCACTGCCCACCCCCAGGAAAAGTATGTACTGGTTATCACGCCCCCATGCCATATTGCCACGGCAAAAATATTTCAACATTCGGAATTGACAAGGGGCACGCAAGCCTTCAGAATAGAGCACCTCAAAGGATTGCTCGAAAATGAGCTGATTGACAGCAATTTAAAAAATGACTTTGAGCCATTAGTTAGAAAGTGTTATCCTAGCGTGGCAAAATGCTTAGATTGGCTAAACCAATATGGAAATGCCAAGTTAAGTGGGTCTGGTTCTTCAATTTTTGCTTTGTTTGATACAAAAGACGAAGCTGAAAGTGTAATGAACCAAGTTCCAGCAGACTTTCATGCTGTTATAGCAAAGGGAATTAATAAATCCCCTACGCTAGCTCAGTTAAGTAACACAGCTTTCAATTGATTATTGGGGCGTCGCCAAGCGGTAAGGCACAAGGTTTTGATCCTTGCATACCCAGGTTCGAATCCTGGCGTCCCAGCCAACTACAACTCTTGAGGCTTTAACTGCCGTGTCTGACATGATGATATTCAGTGGAAATGCAACTCCACAACTTGCACAAAGCGTAGCAACTCATCTCAACCTTGATTTGGGTAAAGCCACTGTTAACCGTTTTAGCGACGGTGAAATCATGGTAGAAATCTTAGAAAATGTCAGAGGCACTGACGCCTTTATTTTGCAATCCACTTGCGCACCAACCAACGACAATCTCATGGAATTACTTTTATTGGCTGATGCTTTAAGACGTGCATCTGCCTTAAGAATTACTGCTGTTGTCCCTTATTTTGGTTATGGGCGTCAAGATAGAAGAGTTCGATCTGCTCGTGTACCGATATCGGCTAAAGTGGTTGCCGATATGATGGCGGCAGTTGGTATCGATCGACTACTCACCGTCGATTTACATGCCGATCAGATTCAAGGCTTCTTCCATATGCCGGTAGATAATGCCTATGGGTCATCTGTTATAACTGATGATATAAAAGCCCAAAACCATGAAAATATTATTGTTGTTTCTCCTGATGTCGGGGGTGTATTAAGAGCCCGCGCAGTTGCGAAACAACTTGATGACGCGGATTTAGCGATTATCGACAAACGACGCCCCAAGGCGAATGAAGCCCAAGTGATGAATATCATTGGTGATGTAGAAGGCAAAACCTGTATTCTGGTCGACGATATTGTTGATACTGCGGGTACCCTCTCTTTGGCTGTAAACGCTCTCATGAATAAAGGCGCCAAAAAAGTTGTGGCCTATTGTATACACCCAGTATTATCGGGTGCCGCCATTGAAAATTTAAGAAGCTCAAAAATACATGAGTTAGTGGTCGCTGACACAATTCCATTAAATGAAGAAGCACAATCTGCCCCTTTTATTAGGCAATTAAGCTTAAGCAAAATGCTATCAGAAGCAATTCGCCGTGTTAGCAAAGAAGAATCTATTAGTTCCATGTTTCCTGTGAAATAAAACCTTATTTTTCCCAGAAACCCAAAGAATTTTTTACCGAGCGGGTTTGGTCGCGAGCCAGCTCAATTACTTAGGAGACTGTCATGACAGCAGCAACATTTGAATTAGCAGTAGAACCCCGTACGGTGTTGGGGAAAGGTGCGAGCCGCCGCCTACGCCGTACAGAAGATAAGGTACCTGCTATTATTTATGGTAACGATGAAAAGCCTCATAATGTGATGATTGAGCATCGCTTTGTGATCAAATCATTAGAAAACGAAGCTTTCTATTCGCATATCTTAACTTTGAATGAAGGTAGCAAAAAGCATAAAGTTGTATTAAAAGATCTACAACGTCATCCTTACAAAGCACGCATTCTGCACATGGATTTTTTACGTGTTAGCGCGAAAAAATCGCTGACGATGCATGTACCTGTTCACTTCATTGGCGAAGATACTTGTCCTGGTGTCAAAGCAGGCGGCATGGTATCTCATCATATGGTTGAGTTAGAAGTACGATGCATGGCAAAAGATCTGCCTGAGTTCCTTGAAGTAGACTTAACCAATGCTGAAATGGATCAAATTATTCATTTATCAGAAGTTGTTGCTCCTAAAGGCGTAGAGATCATGGCTTTAGTGCATCATCCTGAAAATGATTTACCCATTGCAAGCATCCACAGACCTAAACGTGGTCCTGATACTGATTCTGCAACAGCAGACGCAGAAACAGATTCTGCATCTGAATCCGCAGATAAAGATAGTGCTAGCAAAGGCTAATATAGACTCGAGGTAAAATTTGAGCCAAGATATTTCTTTAATTGTTGGTCTGGGCAATCCAGACCAACAATATCTTGACACAAGACATAATGTTGGATTTTGGTTTACAGATAAACTCTGCGAAACGCAACATACGAGCTTGACTGTACAGCCTAAATTCCTTGGGCGCATCGCGCAATTCAACTATAAAAATCAACTCATCAGGGTACTGCAACCCACAACTTATATGAATCTTAGTGGCCAATCTGTTGCTAAAATCGCACAATTTTATAAAATAGAGCCCAAGTCTATTCTCGTTGTGCATGATGAATTAGATTTACCACCCGGCATAGCGCGTCTAAAACTAGATGGCGGTCACGGTGGACATAATGGCTTAAGAGACATTATTAGTCGCTGCCAAAGCAAACAATTTTATCGTTTGCGTATTGGAATTGGCCACCCAGGCCATAGAGATGATGTACATAATTATGTGTTGCATAAGCCTAAGTCTGACGACAGACAATTAATAATAGACAGCATGGACCGTGCCTTACAAGTACTGCCTGATATTTTATCAGGTCAAATACAATCGGCCATGAATAAACTTCACACTGCCAACCAATAAATTTAATTCGGAGCACACTATGGGATTTCGCTGTGGTATCGTTGGATTACCCAACGTTGGAAAATCTACATTATTTAATGCCTTAACCAAAGCGGGTATCGAGGCTTCAAACTATCCTTTTTGTACAATCGAACCTAATGTTGGTGTGGTTAACATGCCGGATCCACGATTAGAGCAACTCGCCGAGATCGTGAACCCTAAAAAAATTATTCCCACCACAATGCAATTTGTGGATATTGCGGGTTTAGTGAAAGGCGCCTCTAAAGGGGAAGGTTTAGGTAATCAGTTCTTAGCGAATATCAGAGAAACTGAAGCCATTGCCCATGTGGTACGTTGTTTTGAAAATGAAGATATTACGCACGTTAGCGGTAAAATCGATCCCATTAACGACATAGAGACCATTAATACCGAACTCTTGCTCGCCGACTTAGATATGGTGACGAAAGCGCTCACCAAAGCAAAAAAAATGAGCAAAAGTGGTGATAAGACACTCAAGATACAAGTTGAATATCTAAGCGCATTAGAAGAACACTTAAATACAGGCGCACCCGCCAGAAGTTTCGAACAAGAAATAGACTCCGATATTCTAACACTACACCTACTGACCTCTAAACCCACTATGTATGTTGCCAACGTCAACGAAGATGGTTTTGAAAATAATCCTTTTTTAGATGCGGTGAATGACTATGCTGCCAAAGAAAATAGTGTTGTTGTCCCTATCAGCTGTGCCATTGAAGCTGAAATGGTAGAACTAGATGAAGCAGAGCGCAAAGACTTCTTAGAAGAGCTAGGGCAAGACGAGCCTGGCTTAAACCGTGTTATACGCAGTGGATATGCCCTCTTACACCTTCAGACTTACTTTACAGCGGGTGTTCAAGAAGTCCGTGCTTGGACAGTGAAAGTCGGCGCAACAGCGCCTGAAGCAGCAGGCGTTATCCATACAGACTTCATGAAAGGTTTCATACGTGCAGAAGTTACTGGCTTCGATGATTTTATTGCCCACAAGGGTGAGCAAGGCGCAAAAACGGCTGGTAAATGGCGCTTAGAGGGCAAAGATTACATCGTGCAAGACGGTGATGTAATCCATTTTAGATTTAACGTTTAAAAGTCAAAAACTTAAGAGTGAAGCATTGACAAAAGCGCCCAAAATCGCGACAATGCTTCGCTCTGGTACCAATCGACACTAAGCCGATTGATACTAGGAGATATAATTTGGCTATGTAGCTCAGCTGGTTAGAGCGCAGCATTCATAATGCTGAAGTCGGTGGTTCAAGTCCACCCATAGCCACCATTATCTTTACCACACCTACCATTTCAAAGTTAAATAACTCGGGTCTCCACCAACAACGGGGGCACTCACGTCATGAACACAACACTCTAACC
>CAXBML010000004.1:0-185005 GCA_963976875.1 uncultured Coxiellaceae bacterium | reverse complement strand
TTTGAAAGTTACGTCCAATGTGAGGCATCGATTATAGAGTAAAGTTACCTTTAGCTATGAGGCAACACGATGAGGCAACACGACGTACGTACGACGACGAGTAGGTTGTATTTTATATTTTATTTTTAGTGCGTGAGCTTGGGGCAGATTCTTTCGTTATTTGTTCTAGTAATACATGTATTTCATCATAAGGAAAAGATTCGATTTTCTGAGATTCACATGTTTTAATTGTATCAACTATTTTGGCGAAGCTAACGGCAGAAGGGCTTTTCTTAAAATTGTTTATGGCAAGATTTAAATGTTGTACATGTGGGTTTTCAAAGCGCATCATGCCCATTTTTATACTGCAACGATGTGAACCAAATCCTTGGTTGATAAGTTTAATAACATTAGTCAGTAGCTCATGGCCAGATTGAGGAGATGACTTCATAAAGTACACGCCTTATTATTGAGTGACACTTCTGAATATTAGCATAAGTTGTGTATGATTGCTCACAAATGGGTCATTATCTCATTTAATTAAGGGGTAAATGCACTTATTAAATCAATTTTAAACTATAAAATTTAGATAAGATGTTTATATAAATATAATTATTAGAAAATAATAGTTTGGCTGTACTTACACTTAAAACAATTAAAGAAGGGCTGGAAAATAGTGTATATGAAGTGTATGAAAATAATAAAATCAAAACCAATAAAGAATCAAAATCTACACTGCAATATAAAATTTTAGCGACGTCTTCAAAACGAAGGGCTAGATAATGCTCGTGTTAAAATTCAACAACTAGGCGTTGAAAACGCCGCGGTTGCTGCACTTAGACAAATAGCACCAGATGTTAAATTTATACCAGCAAATCAGCGAACAGTTAAACGAGGGAAATTATGTAATATGTATAAATTGACGCAAAAACAGGATGTGTCCCAAGAAAATCCTCGTGGGGGAAGGCCAAAAAGAGAGAGAAACCCTGCATTTTTTAAAGCTGTAAGTGCAGACGATAAGATATATGTTGATTCAGGCGCTTCAGAGTCTGTACCCAAATCAGAAGTAGAATCAGCCGATTCAGTCTCCACTTCTAGAAAAAATAATCGCTAAATTTTAGATTGATATTAATCGCCGACTATTGTCATATCCGTTTCACTAATTCAGTACTTTATCCAAAAATATTTTAGCCCGATCAGACTGAGGATTATTAAAGAAGTCTTGCGGTTTACCTTCTTCAATAATTTTTCCATGGTCCAAAAATACGATGCGATCGCTGAGTTCTTTGGCAAAAGCCATTTCATGAGTGACCATCGCAATCGTTATGCCTGTATGAGCAAGGCTTTTGATCACATCTAATACTTCTTTAACCATTTCTGGGTCGAGTGCGCTGGTTGGCTCATCAAATAAGATAACTTTGGGTTGCATCGCAAGCGTTCTGGCAATGGCCACCCGCTGTTTTTGTCCACCCGATAAGCGGGCAGGATATTGAGAGGCAAATTCTTTCAAACCTACTTTTTCAAGTAATTCTAAGGCTTGTTTTTCTACAGATTTAGGATTTTTGCCTAAAACTTTGACTGGTGCATAGCATAAATTTTCAAGCACAGATTTATGCGGAAATAGGTTAAAATGTTGGAAAACCATGCCAATTTGTTGGCGCATTGCTTGAATGTTTTTTGGGGTGAGTGAGTGGTTATCAAACCATATTTCGCCATTGTCGGGCTCTTCTAATAAATTAATACATCTTAATAGTGTTGATTTCCCACTGCCGGATGGGCCAATAATAGTGAGCACCTCACCTTGAGATATAGCGAGGTTGATCCCATTTAACACTGTTTTATTGCCAAATGATTTGGATATATTTTTGATTTTAATCATGATGTGGTCGTGCTTAATTTACGTTCTAACTGATGAGCAATAGAGGTTAAAATAACAACAGTGATATAGTAGCATGCTGCCGCAACGAGTAGGGGCGCAAAATAGCTATATTGTTCTGCAGAAATGACTTGAGCACGTTTCATCAAATCAGCCGCACCAATAGTAGAAATGATGGCCGACTCTTTTAACATATTGACAAGCTCATTGACTAAGGCAGGTAAAATATTTTTGAAAGACTGCGGTAAGATAATATCCTTCATTGTTTGTCTATAAGGGATCCCTAAGGCTTTTGCCGCTTCAAATTGCCCTTTGTCTACGGATTGTATGCCAGCTCGAATAATTTCTGAGATATAGGCTGCAGAATTGAGAGCAAAAGCACTCACACCCGCTACAAATATGGAGATATCATATCCCGTCATTGCGGGTATCGCAAAATAGACAAAAGCAAGCTGTAACAAGAGGGGCGTGCCACGGAATATGGAGATATAGACTTTTGTCGGCCAGGTAATCATTCTGTTGCCCGACATTTTGGCTAAAGATAGTAATATACCAATGAGTAAGCCGATACTCACAGCAAAAAAAGTATATTGTAATGTGACGCCAGTGCCCTTAACAATATATAAAACCCAACTCATTGTGCTTTGTTGATGAATATCTTGCTCAAGGTTAATCCATTTGTTCTTAATCTTTTCTAATTCACCAGATTGCTCTAAAATTTCAATCGCTTGATTAAAGCCTTTAAGCCATGGTGTGTTTTTGTGTAATGCAATGGCATATTCACCTTGTCCGCCGGGTAAATAATTTGCAACAAGCTCTGGGTTAGCTTGCACAAAGGCACGCGCTTGGGCATCTTCGACCATCACGCCATCTAAGCGACCTAGTTTGAGATTTTGTATCAGTGGAATATTCTTAGGTAATGACTCTAGTTGAATATTAGGTATTGTCTCTGACCTTTCTTTTAGAAAGGACTCCATGACGCTACCAAGCTGCACGCCTATTTTTTTATTAGCAAGAGAGTTTAAATCAAGAATAGGTTGATTTTTTTTTAAGGTTAATAAGCTAAACTTGGATTCAAAATAGGCTGTTGTAAAGGTGACATTTTTTTTTCGCTCTTCAGAGACACTTAAACCGGCCATCACAAAATCAACTTTTTTAGATTTTAAAGCTGGGATTAAGCTATTGAAGTCCATTTCTTTAATGATTAATTTTCGATCGAGCTGTTGTGCGATCTTCTCAGCAACATCAATATCTAGACCAACCACAGTGCCATTTTTTATATATTCAAATGGTGGATAATCGGCAGATGTGCCTAAAATAAGATCCGCTTTGTCTTCTGATTGGCAGCCTGTCAAAAGGCACAGGCTGACGAACATAAGCGTAATCGTTTTGAAAAAATTCATCACGGTTAGGCTAACTCTTTCTGTAGTTGTTTTGCATCTTTATAGTTAGGCTGCAATTCAAGTGCTTTTAATGTCATTTGCAGACTGGTTTGGTTGTCTTCCATTTCTTGGTAGGCGAGCGCCATATTAAAGTAAGTTTCTTTATCACAGCCAAAATGCTTGAGAGATTCTTTATAGTATTTGATGGCTTGTTCAGGTAGATCCATATGATACATCAAACTGCCAATTGCAAATGGTATGTCTTGGCTTTTTTCTAATTTAAAGAAAATATGCCAGACGCGTTCTAGGCCATTTCGCATAGTAAACTCTTGATCTACCGTGACTTCTTCATTTTCCAATTTATCTAAGAGAATAGGATAATAATCATAGAAAATACTGGGGTCCCATTCTGATAAATTTAAAAGTCCGAGTATTTCTTCAGTTTTCTTAAAGGCTTTATTAGGTTCATCATCTCTATATGCTAAATCAAATAAATCTTGAGGGCTATAAGTAGATAGAGAATTTTGAAAAGCATAAAAAGTGTGTGGGGTCGTATAATCAGCATTATATAAGTGTACTGAAACTTGGAAGTCTGCACCTCGGTTACCCATAGCAAAGGACTGTCCTTTTTTTAAATCGGTATATTGATTTAAGGCATCAAAATTGACCATCATAGAGACAGAGCCGTGAAAGGTGATATCTGGATCTTCGATTTCATCGAATAAGTCTGTTTCCGTTACGCCTTTATCAGATGCAAGAATCATGACAGGACCATTGGTTAATGTTTTTATATTTTCTATACATTGGATGGCACCAATAGGCATTAGGAAAGTCGCGTTATCAAAGTCATCTTCGTATTTCTTTAAGATATCGTTTAATACAGGATATTCTGAGTAATATTGGGTATCAATCGGGTTAGCTTTGAATTCGTAGGCCGCTTTTTCAAAATAGTCTTTTAAATCTTTTTTACGTCTGCTGTCATCATTTTTAATGTTGAGCTCTAGCTCGTGTAACTGACCTTTGATCACTTGGAAAGCATCTTGGGGTAGGGTATCAAATACATAATTACAAATAACAAATACAGGCGTTTTTAATTCTCCTGCTCTGATAGTTTTGTTTGCGCGTATGAGGTTTAGTGATTTATCAGAGTGTGCATTATAATAAGCCATATCCAGGCAATTATTATCAAAGAACTTTTCAAATGCGCTATGTTCTTGCCAAGATTGGATGTTCTTTTCGCTGATATCGGTCATGACGTATTTTAGCCATTCACTGGGCCAACGATATATTGCAAATGCCTCTAATAGCATTTTGACTAAATAATAACTAAAACGGCCATGCCCACAACCCATTTCTAGTATATAAAATGGCTGTTCCGCACTAAGCGCACCATGTTGATTAATGTAGTCATTAATTTGGGCTATAATAATTTTAGCGTAGCAGTTAGCTAAATAGGTGTTACTAGTAATTTGTAGAGGAACGACTTCTTCTTCCCAAACTTCAGGCCCAAGTTTATCGTAATATTCATGCATACGTTCCCATAAAACAGAGTTAGACAGCGAGGTCATTTATTGTGCCCTTAATATAGAAGAATTAGAAGTGGTTTATATGAACATAATTATAACGAGTTACTTAAGGACGTGCACGAAGTTTGTTGCCCAGTGACTTGTTCTTTAGTGAATAGAATGATCGTAATGAAACTTGGGCAACTCTAAGTGCCAATAAATAGCACATAATCTTAGTATAAAAGCAGATGCAATGGTAAATATTTCTGTACCAACCCAGTCTGGATAAAAATAATTAATAGTCATATACAAAACTGAAGCGAATAATGCGACGATAGCATAGAGTTCTTTGCGTAAAACCAGTGGCACATCATTGCAGAGAATATCGCGCAACATGCCGCCACAGGCACCATTGATCATCGCGACAACAGCAATAATGACTGGAGATAAATGCATATCAATACCAATTTTAGTGCCAACAACAGAGAAAGTTGCTAGGCCGAGCGCATCTAAAATTAAAAATATTCTGGAAAGTTTACGTAGCCAATGGCTAAAAATGATTGTCAAAAAAGCAGCTGTTGCGGTGATTACGACAAACCTTGGATTATCTATCCAGCTAAGTGGGTGGCGATCAAGAAGCAGATCACGAACGGCACCGCCGCCTAATCCTGTGACAACCCCAATCATAATGGCGCCCATCATGTCCATATTTTTGCGTCCAGCAGCTAGTGCGCCGGTCATGGCTTCTACAGTGATACCAATTAAAAATAGGTAATGTATCATTTTGGGTCAGCTCTATGCGAATTGCTTTTGATTATTCTCGCATAAATAAGAAAAGAAATCGATTAGATAAAAAAAGCCCGGGTAAAATACCCGGGCAAAATGGGATATCAATCATCCCAGCTGAGAGTACCGCCTGTTTGATACTCAGTGACCCGAGTTTCAAAGAAATTTTTCTCTTTTTTCAAGTCAATCATTTCGCTCATCCAAGGGAAAGGATTGCTTGCACCTGAATATTGTTCTGGTAATCCAATTTGCGCACAGCGCCTATTGGCAATAAACTCTAAATATTCATTAAACATGCCAGCATTTAATCCTAATATGCCGCGAGGCATCGTATCGACGGCATATTGTTTCTCTAACTCAACGCCTTCACGAACCAGCTTCATTATTTCTGCTTGGAATTCTTTAGTCCAAAGTTCAGGATTTTCTATTTTGATTTGGTTGATGACATCAATACCAAAGTTCATATGCATAGATTCATCACGCATAATATATTGGAATTGTTCAGAGGTGCCCACCATTTTATTGCGTCGCCCCAAAGTGAAAATTTGAGTAAAGCCAACATAAAAGAAGATACCTTCAAAAACGACATAAAAAGCAATCAAATCACGCAATAATCTTTGATCGGCTTCAAATGTACCGGTTACAAAGTCTGGGTCACATAAGCTTTGGGTGAACGGTAGAGCCCAAGCGGCTTTTTTGGCAACGGATGGTAGCTCTCTGTACATGTTAAAGATACGTGCTTCATCCATGCCTAAGCTTTCAATGACATATTGATAAGCATGGGTGTGCAATGCCTCTTCAAATGCTTGGCGCAATAAATATTGGCGACATTCGGGATTTGTTATGTGCTTGTAAACAGCCAGTACTAGGTTATTAGCCACTAAAGAGTCTGCTGTAGAGAAGAATCCTAAATTACGTTCAATAATCATTTTCTCATCGGCTGTTAAGCCATCAGCTGATTTCCACAATGCCACATCGGCAGACATGTTGATTTCTGTTGGCATCCAATGGTTGGCACAGCCCGTGAGATATTTGTCCCAAGCCCAATCATATTTAAATGGCACAAGTTGGTTTAAGTCCGCGCGACAATTAATAATTTTCTTGTCGTCTACTTGAATTCTTGCGGCACCCATTTCTAGATCTTCTAGTCCGGTCGCACCTTTAGGTTCAACTGGGTTTGCTTTTTGCTCTTGTGATGCTGTTGTCATTATTTTCCCCTTGTTTTAATCAGTATTTCTGTAAAGCGCGCGTTATTATTGGCACGCTTCACATTCAGGATCGTCAATTGAGCACATCTGAGGTTGACTATTCCCGTTTGCAGGTTGTACAGCATTTAAAGTACTTCTGGTGATGGTCGATTTTTCAGTATCGGAGGCACCGAGTGATCGACAGTAGTAAGTGGTTTTTAAGCCTCTTAACCAAGCTAGCTTATAGACCTCGTCCATTTTTTTACCAGAGGCTTGAGCAATATAGATGTTGAGCGATTGGCTCTGGTCTATCCATTTTTGTCTACGAGCACCTGCTTCTATTAGCCAGCTAGAGTCGATTTCAAAAGCGGTTGCATATTTTTGCTTTATATCCTGGGGGATACGATCAATTTTTTGCACACTACCATTGAAATATTTTAAATCGTTGACCAGTACTTCATCCCAGATATTTAAAGCTTTTAAATCTTTTACCAAGTGTGGATTTACAACAGTAAATTCACCTGAGAGGTTAGATTTAACGTATAAATTTTGGTAAGTAGGCTCAATTGATTGGCATACACCGCAAATATTAGAGATTGTTGCCGTAGGTGCAATGGCCATAACATTAGAGTTACGCATTCCAACGGATTGGACTCTTTTGCGTAAGGTGTCCCAATCTAAAGTTTGTGACGCATCAATTTCTAAGTATTGGCCACGATATTCTTTTAGGCTATTAATAGAATCGATTGGCAGTATGCCTTGGCTCCAGAGAGAGCCTTTGAAGGTTTCATAGGCACCACGCTCCTCTGCTAAATTAGTCGAGGCTTTTATTGCATAATAACTGACGAGTTCCATGGTCTTATCTGCAAAATCCACGGCTTCTTGTGAAGCATATGCAATATCCATTTTATAGAGTGCATCTTGGAACCCCATAATACCCATACCAATTGGTCTATGACGTAGGTTTGAGCGTTTGGCTTGATCGACCGAGTAATAGTTAATATCAATGACATTATCTAGCATTCTGATGGCGGTATTAATGGTTTTTTCTAGCTTCTTCTCATCAATGCCATTAGCCGTAATATGTTGAGATAAGTTAACACTACCTAAGTTACAAACAGCAATTTCATCAACAGAGGTATTCAACGTAATCTCAGTACAAAGATTCGATGAGTGTACGACACCTGTGTGTTGCTGTGGCGAACGGATATTACAAGGATCTTTGAAAGTAATCCAAGGATGGCCCGTCTCAAAAATAAGCCCAAGCATTTTGCGCCACAAGTTAATTGCGGGCAATCTCTTAAAGTTTTTAATTTCGCCTGTCTTAGTTTGTGCTTCATAAGCTTTATAAGCTTCTTCAAACGCAACACCATACAAGTCATGCAAATCAGGCACATCATCAGGTGAGAATAGTGTCCAGTCTTGCTTTTCCATAACACGCTTCATGAATAAATCAGGCACCCAATTGGCAGTATTCATATCATGAGTTCTGCGTCTTTCATCCCCTGTATTTTTTCTTAAATCAATAAACTCTTCGATATCTAAATGCCAAGTTTCCAGGTAAGCACAGACAGCGCCTTTGCGTTTACCACCTTGGTTTACCGCAACGGCTGTGTCATTAGCGACTTTTAAGAAGGGAACCACTCCCTGAGATTTACCGTTGGTGCCTTTGATATGGGCGCCCATTGCGCGAACAGATGTCCAGTCATTACCCAGGCCGCCAGCAAATTTTGACAATAAAGCATTATCTTTAATGGCATTATAAATTTCGGCTAAATCATCAGGTATATGTGTTAAGTAGCAGCTAGATAACTGGGGTCTAGTCGTTGCTGAATTAAATAAAGTCGGGGTAGAGCTCATATAATCGAATGAAGAAATAAGATTATAGAATTCTATCGCTCTGTCGTTTTTATTTTCTTCGTTGATAGCAAGCCCCATGGCAACGCGCATAAAGAAAATTTGTGGTAGTTCGAAACGTTTACCATCAAGATGTAAAAAATAGCGATCGTACAGTGTTTGCAAACTTAGATAGGTAAATTGCATATCTTGGTCAAGATTTAACGCTGCACCTAACTTATCTAAATCAAAAGTTTTAAGCTCTTCGCTGAGCAAGTCATGTTCTACACCCACATCGATAAATTTTTTCAGTACTTGTGGGTACAGGGCCACTTTTTCTATTTTTGTCTCTGCATTAGGTAAGGCTAAAAATTTTAATGCTTCATGGTGTAATTCACTCAGCAGTAAGCGAGCAGCGACAAAGCTATAATTAGGCTCTAACTCAATCTTAGTACGAGCACTCATAATTAATGCTTTATGTAAGTCATCCATTTTAATGCCATCAAAGAGATTACGTTTTGTTTCTTTAATAATCGCTTGTGCATCAACATCTGAAAGGTTCTCGCAACTTTGCGTAACCACTTTTTGTAGGTGCTCATCGTCTAGTAGACGTTTGCGACCATCACTTAACGTAATATAGATCAGATCGGTTTGATCCTTTTGCTCTTCTTTTTTTGCATCTCTGGCTTGGCGACGAGTTTCCCTATAAAGAATGTATTCTCTGGCTACTTTATGTAGGCCATTACGCATTAGGGCTAATTCCACTTGGTCTTGCACTTCTTCGACTCTAACAAAGCCATCTGTATTGAGGTAGCGAGATGACGCTGTAGAGACTATTTGTTGTGTTAATTCTTCGACAACTTCATGAACACGTGTTGAGGCTGCGGCATTACCACCTTCTACTTTTAAGTAGGCTTTGGTAATCGCAATGGTGATTTTATCTGCATTAAAAGGCACTAAAGTACGATTGTCACGGCGCATGACATATAGTTGGCCTGGTTTTAAATTTTTAGGATCAACGGTAGCCGTCGCAACGACTGCGTCATTGTTTTGCTGCTGATTCGTATCTGTTCTCAGTTCAGCCATGCGGTATGCTCCTCGATTAGCAAAGAATATGTTATTTTTAAATGCAATTAGCGTAAAGAGGTGCTTTTTTGGGGCACAAATCAGTGCCAAAACCGTTCAAATAGTTGATCGGCTAATTAAAAAAGGAGTGAAGATCAATTTGGAGGAATACCTTTTGAACCCCAACATATAGATATGACTCAGCACCTACACACAAGATAGTGCGTTTTTGGGGCAGATGCAAGTGGAGAACCTGGGTATAACTTGTGGAAAAGCTGAGTATTTAAAAATTCCTCCTCTCAAAGGGACTGAGAGGAGAAAAAAACTGTAGATACCTACAACGGATTAGATTGCAGCAATCCATTGTGACAAGAATTTACCTTGTCGGTTAACGAAATTAGGATCTTTGAAGGCTAACGTAATTAAGTTAATACCTTGTAAGCTTGAAACAAAGTTTAAAGCAAACTTAGAAGATTCTTCTTCAGTTTTACCTAAAGCTGTAAATTGTCTTTCAGACCACTGTAGCAATTCGTTCATTAAGTTAGCTGCTGCTTCAGAAATCGCACCACCTTGCTTACCTAGTTCTTGACATAAGCTACCTAAAGAATCACCAAAACGAGCCGCTTCTTCAGCTAAGCTTTCTGAGTGGTTGATGAAGGCTTGTAAACGACCTTTAATGTCTTCACGTGTGTTTAATTCAGTGAACAAGCTGTTCAATTTTCTTTTACGACGTTCAATAACAGCTAAAGTAATAGAATCTTTTGATTTAAAGTAATAATAAACATTACCTAGTGGCACTTCCGCCAAAGTGGCAATATTAGCCAGTGTTGTTGTGCTTACACCTTGTTGATGAAACAACTGATCAGCTGCATCAATTAATCTTTCGCGCTTGTCGTTACGTTTTACCATTTTCAATACCTACTAATTGTCTTGTTTTAAAATAAACTTTTAATCCAGCTGTTGGACTCATCGTTAGCCTTCTGAATTTGGTAATTATACCGGCTTACACACCAAGTTCAATAGTTAACTGAAAAAAAATCAAAAAAAGTCAATATAATTGAGATAGATAACAAAATAAGCGGATGAACGGTGAGGTAAAATCTTAACTTAAAAACGCCAAATTAATGTAAGTTGTTGAAATGTATGATTATTATTGTTTTGAGATGCTTGTTTTAGTGAAGTAACAATTTTAAAAGCAATTATAAATTTTTAGGTGAATTCTTCATGCAGGGAGCTAAATTGAAGGTTAGTGTGTACGGAAAACCTCCATATTTGCATATTGACCTGTTCTAGGCGAAGACAATTTTGTCTTAATTATACGTCCTCTCATTAAAAAAACGGAAATATAGACTTTTAAATTTCAAGATTGTTGAGAGTGAGGGGAACTTGATTCAGAATAGGGGCTCAGAATAAAATGTGCTGAGGTGTTATATATAGGTTCGGATAATAACTTACTATATTATATGCCAAAGAATTCATAGATGAATCATAAACGTAAAGATGGAGAACATGGAATGACTTATGCCCACACGTTAGGATTGCCTCGGATTGGCAAAGATAGAGAATTAAAAAAAGCTGTAGAGGCTTATTGGGCACGGAAAATTGATCGCTCGGCTTTACTGGAAGTTGGCAAACAAATCCGTGAGGAGAATTGGGCCCATCAAAAGCAAGCGGGTGTTGATTTAGTCACCGTGGGTGATTTTTCATATTACGATCAAGTATTAGATATGGCGACAATGTTGGGGGTGGTTCCTGCGCGTTTCGGCACAATTAATGCTGAGCAAGGTGTAGACCTAGATACTTACTTTCGTATGGCACGTGGTCGTGCACCAACCGGGGAAGATGTCCCTGCATTGGAAATGACAAAATGGTTTGATACTAATTATCATTATATCGTTCCTGAACTGAGTGCAACCCAAGTCTTTCAATTAGCCTCAAATAAAATTTTTACTGAGATCGAAGAGGCACAAAAATTAAATCATAAAGTTAAACCGGTTGTTATTGGGCCCTTGACATTTCTATGGCAAGCCAAAACTCGTGATACACAAGTGAACAAGTTAGATCTACTTGATAGCCTACTTGCCGTGTACAGTGAAATTCTGAATAAATTTGAAAAATTGAATATTGAATGGGTGCAAATTGATGAGCCTATTTTGACTTTAGATTTACCACAAGAATGGAAAGATGCTTTTGAGTCTACTTACACACGCTTAAAAAGCAAAAGCCCTAAAATCTTATTAGCCACTTATTTTGATGCATTAGGGGACAACACGCAAATGGCTTGCCAGTTGCCAGTTGAGGGTTTACATGTTGATTTAGTACGCGCACCTGAGCAACTAACCACGGTATTGGATCACTTGCCAAATTACAAGGTATTGTCTGCAGGTGTGGTAAACGGCAGAAATATCTGGCGCAATCACCTAAGCAAAACATTTGAGATGTTGCAAACTGTCAAAGACAGAATTGGAGACAAACTGTGGGTCGCCAGTTCATGTTCGTTATTACATTCTCCCGTTGATTTGAATAAAGAAGTAAAATTAGCAGCAGACTTAAAATCATGGATGGCTTTTTCTGTTCAAAAATTAGAAGAAGTCGCCATTCTAGCGGAAGCCTTAAGAAATGGGCCTAGCAGCGTACAAGCACGTTTTGAAGAAAGTGATAATGCACAAGTTGCTAGAAGCCAATCGAAAAAAATTCATCAAAATGATGTGAAAGAACGGGCTGCCAATGTGACGCCAGCAATGTTCTCGCGTGAGAATGCTTTTGCTGTAAGGGCCAAAGAGCAGCACGCTGCTTTAAAATTACCTGATTTTCCAACGACGACGATTGGTTCTTTTCCTCAAACAATTCAAATTAGAACCATCAGAAAAGATCATCGAGAAGGGCGATTGACTGCTGCGGAATATAAAACGGCTATTCGTGAAGAAGTTAAGCAAGCGATTCAATGGCAAGAAGAAGTTGGGCTAGATGTATTAGTGCATGGGGAAGCAGAACGCAATGATATGGTTGAGTATTTTGGTGAGTTATTAGAGGGTTATGCTTTTACCCAATTTGGTTGGGTTCAAAGTTATGGTTCTCGTTGCGTCAAGCCCCCAGTGATATATGGCGATGTAAAGCGCAAGAAGGCCATGACGGTTGAATGGAGCCAATATGCACAATCTCTAACGCAAAAACCCATGAAAGGTATGTTAACAGGTCCTGTGACGATGCTTTGTTGGTCTTTTGTACGAGATGACCAACCTAGAAAAGACACTGCAATGCAAATTGCTTTGGCTTTAAGGGATGAGTTGCAAGATTTAGAAGCCAACGGCATTCAGGTTATTCAATTAGATGAGCCTGCTTTTAGAGAAGGCTTGCCCTTGAAGCAGGGTGATTGGCCTACTTACTTAGAATGGGCGGTGAATGCATTTAAATTATCCACTTGTGGTGTCAAAGATAGTACCCAAGTTCATACGCATATGTGTTACTCCGAATTCAACGATGTGATTGAGTCTATTGCAGCGATGGATGCGGATGTGATCACAATGGAGACTTCTAGATCACAAATGGAGTTATTGGAAGCATTCAAGGCATTTGAATACCCCAATGAAATCGGTCCGGGTGTATATGATATTCATTCGCCTCGTGTACCATCTGTTGATGAAATGGTTGCCTTGCTTGAAAAAGCCGCAAACGTGATCCCTGCCGAGCGCTTATGGGTGAATCCGGATTGTGGTTTAAAAACAAGAGCTTGGGAAGAAACGCAAGCAGCATTGCTTAATATGGTGAAGGCGGCAGAAGTCATGCGTGCAAAAAAAAATGCAGGCAGCGTGAAGTCTGATTTACGTGCAAAAGTTGACGCATAGTACTTAGGAGTATATTTAAGATGGATAAAGGGATCAATGGCGTAACCGCTCTAGGGTTTGGACTAGAAGAATATATTAAAATGTTCGATTTGACTGACATTGAATTGAATATGAATATTCTAGATTGCCGCGCTGGCGCTTCTTGTTTTGCGGCCCAAATGCACGAGCAGTCCCAAGTGGTTGTTGCTTGCGATCCGCTTTATCGTTCAGAATTTGATCAAATAAAGCATTTGGTGAATGCGGCTAAAGACTCAATACAAAATTCTTTTGCCACAAGCGCTCAAGAATTTTCTATTTTGCCCGAAAAAGCAAAAGAGTTTATGCACCAAGCTGAGACAGGTATAGAAATATTCTTTAATGATTTTCCAGAAGGGCAAAAAGCAGGGCGATATACAGGCGACAGCTTGCCTAGCTTATCCTTTGACGATGAGCAGTTCCAATTAGCTTTAGTTTGCCATTATTTATTTACATTTAGCGAGCAAATGAGCGTAGAAGACCATTTGAATGCCATTAAAGAGCTTGTACGCGTTTCTAATGAGGTTCGAATTTTTCCTTTGGTTACATATGGTGGGCAGTTGTCGCCTTATGTTGGTGAAGTTGTCGCTATGTTACAAAATTTATCTTATGGCGTGGAAATTCGTGGGGTAGATTATGCATTACAGAATCAAGGTAACGCGATGCTAAGAGTTTGGGCTGAGTCATGTTCAGTTGATGCCCATAAAACGAATCAATAAAATATTTTAATGAGTATGAGCAGAGCGAATGAGTCTTCCCTCTTTATGAAGAGGGACTGCACGTAGTGCGAGGGGGATTTAGCTTCATAAGTTCCATAGTATAAATCCCCCTAGTGCTTCGCGCCTCGCCCTAGACGAAAGTGGAAAAATATTCGCTATGCTCATTCTACCTGTAATTGCGAAAATCTAAACAAATGACCAAAAATACCGTAACGCATCTCAATCAATTCTTATTCAAAAATCCAGAGTATTCCTGTGTGCAAATTAGCCCTAAAGCATCGTATTTTAGTTATGTACAATATAAAAATGATATGACCCAACTGATTTTAAAGCCAAGGGCAAGCCCAGGCCAATTAAAATCTATAGTCAAAATAGCCCGTAGAGTATCTCAATACTGGTGGACGGCTTCAGAAAAAAATATTATTTACTTAGAAGATAGGCTTGGGCAAGGGCCCGTATTAGTTTGTTTGAATATTAAGAATCAGATATCAACAGATATTGTAAATCGAAAGATGATTAAGTCTGTATCCTGTTCAGCAGTCGACTCGAATTTAATACATATTGAAATGAAAGAATATAAAGAGCATTATTTTCATGTGTATGAGTATAATCTCACTCAGCAGACATTAAATGTAAAATATCATAATACACAATATGCAGAGTTAATTTATAACCAGTGTGGTGATGTAGAATATGCGATTGGCTTTGTGGGACATGAAGCAAAATTAATTCAGGTTGGCAATAAGAAACAAAGACCCCTTTTTCATTTTACCCAACATGATATATTGAGTATTCATCGATTTCCACAGCTTAAACCTAAAGTCCTCAATAATGGTCTCTACTTAATATCTAGTGTAAAAACAGATACATTGGCATTATATCGATTTGATAATGCGACACAAGCATTAGAAAGAATTTCAACAGAGGATGCATTAGATCAAGGTGATATAGAGCAAGTAATATGGGACCCACAGACCCAAAAGCCTATGGCTTATTACCGAGCCTATCATCGTAGGCAGCATTATGGGTTCGTTCAAAGTACACAAATACACTTTGATAACATCAAACAATATATTACAAAAGATAAAGATTTTGAAATATTATCCCAGAGCCAAGATAATCAACATTGGGTGGTTGGGGTTTATAATAGTCAGTCAGTACCGGAATATATTTATTATGATGTTAAGGCGAAGACTTTTAAATCATTATTTTTTGCAGACAAAAAAATAAATCATATTGATTTTTATAAAACACAGTGTGTGGAGATACCTACTCGGGATAATAAAGCTTTTCCAGCATATTTTACACCCACACACCAAACTAATGCGCCATTGGTTATTTTGATACACGGTGGGCCACATTCTAGAGAGTTTTGGGGATGGCTACCGGTACATCAATGGTTTGCACATTTAGGTTTTCATAGTTTGAGTGTTAATTATCGTGGTTCTGTTGGCATGGGACGTTCGCATTTAGAAATAGCGAATGGTGAATGGGCCGGACGTATCTTAGACGATATTCACGATGCGAGAGCATGGGCGATTGCACAAAAACACACACAAGCGCATCAAGTGGCTTTATTTGGCAATAGTTTTGGTGGTTACGCCACAATGATGTCCCTACTCCAAACACCGGATGATTTTGCTTGTGGTGTCGATCAAATGGGGCCTGGAGATTTAATCGCGTTGATTCAACAGTTACCGCCTGGCTGGCAAGTCAATCAAGCATTAATTAATCAGATTTTGGCTTTGGATATTGATACTGATGCAGGCAAACAACATGCAAAAGATATATCGCCAGTGACACATTTACATAAGCTGACTAAGCCATTATTAATGGGCTATGGTGGTCGTGATCCGATTATTCATCCCAATCAAGCAATTCATATTACCGATATATTAAAACAAAAAAATATTCCAGTGAGTTGTCTAATGTTTGAGAATCAGGGCCACCAGATTTTAGATGAAAAAATCCGACAAGCATGGTTAAATTGCGTTGCTTTGTTTTTAAAACGCTATTTATATAGTCGAGAAAATCATAAAGCTTTGTCACTACCTAAAAGCATATCTGTCATTATCGATAACTTCAATTTAGTTGACCGCATGTCATCTTGAACCCTACGCATCAAAACTGCTTAAAAAAACAGATTATATACCTACTTGAATATTAAGCTTTTTTATCACCTGCAATCATTAGCGAATTTGTCAGTATTGACACCCCTGCGGATGTTCGTTATTTTGAAGAGAAGATCTGCAGAACTAAGGAAGGTATTTGCATGACAGCTGAAGGCGTTGAAAAAACAGAAGAAAAGAAATATGACCAATCAGCCATTGCTCTGAGAGTTGTCAGGAATGTTTTAATCAGCCAAATGATGACGATAGAAGGGGGCGCTAAAGGGTTAGATGAATCTATCGTCTTTGGTCCGAGCTCAAAAGCAATGCAGAGTATTATTCCCCAGAAGTTTGGTCAATCTGTTCACCTTTGGCAGCAAACAGCACAATATGTTCAATTACTATGTGATGTTTTAGACTTGCTAGAACCATTAGACCACAATGAGAAGTTGAAGTTGTTACCTGATGAACAAAATCAAAGTGTAAAACAGCTATATGAATATTGTCTCAACCAATCTAATCATCCAGATGAGCTGGATAAACTTAAAAAGCAAATTATAGCCGTAAATACCTGTTTGTATAAAAATGAGGGTACATTAGTTAACTGGTCTAGTGCCTCAAGCTTGTGTGGTCAAATTCGTCAACGATTATCAACATTGAGTGCAAAACCACTAGAAATGAAATACTCAATGATGGTGACCACTGCACAATCATATTTAACACGACAAGCTTTGTCTGAACAGGATCAAGATATATCTGAGCTCTTTGGGGCGTTGTCAATATCTAAAACAGTTAATGGCAGTGCCGAATATCCAGAACCTCCACCACCGCCACCTGTATATACGATGTCTTTTTTGCAAGCCACTAAACCAACAGTCGCAGATGATTCGTCATTAGTCGTCAGTAGTCAATCTACTGCTAGCCAAGTTCAAAAACGACATTCTTCTGCTATGATTTTGGCAAAACAACAAGAAATGGCGGCGGCACGCAGAGAAAGAATTAGGTTGGCGAAACAAGCAAGAGAGAAACAAACAGATGATGGCCAATTGGAAGCGAGATCTGCTAGTACGATTAGTGATGGCGATATGGAAAATGATATTGAAAGCCAAGTCACGGCCTGTCGTGAATTAACTCTAAAGCGCTTGGCCGCAGAGCAAAAAAAGATTCTACAACAAAATTTTGGTGGGTCTAAGTTTCTAAGTCTCGCGGGTATGCATGGTGATTCTGGCAGTGATAGAAGCAGCGACAGCGATGCAGATGATGGGGTAGATGATGGTTGGGATGTACAAAATACCTGCGATACAAAGAAATCTCCTGCCTTTAATTAAGTAAAAGGGGACATGTCTGTCCCCTCTATATATGAGAATAACGGATTATATACTATGAGAAAGTGATTTCTTTCTACTTTCATTTAGTATTTGATCTGAGCTAGAACTTAACTGAGCGCTGTTTGCACGTTGCTCAGCTTGAAATAACAGTGTATTTTGTGGCTTCAAGTCAAGCTCGCCCATGTCTGAAGTGTGCTGTTCTGTATTCGGCGTGGCTACCTCTAAACATTGTCTGCCTAAAGTGAGTAAACACTTTAAATTTTCTGGAATTTCATATCCCTCGGATGAAAATGAAATTTGAGAAGGCAATAAAATTTTACTATTGCCTCCTAGCAAAGCATGAACTTTATTTTTTGTTGATAAGTTTGACCCCAGTAATAATGAAGAGGCTTGAATTGCTAACATAATGTCTGATTGATTGAGCGGTTCGCCAAAAACAGTTGTAAACTGCTGTGATCCCACTACGGGTAATTGTATTGTTCCCGTTTCTAAACTTTCCCTTAACCAGTTTTTTAATTCAGAATTTTGTATGGTTTCAATGACGGCAGATAAAGTATTAAGAATGAATTCTTGATTATGGCTTTGTAGTGCAGCATGCGCTAATTGTATATATTGCACAGATAATGGTACTTGCGTTACAAAGGTACTTAATAGTTCGTGCAAAGTGGGATTTTTTTTGGCTTCAGATAATAATAAATCGGCTAAGGCTAGTTTGTCTAAAGCTTCTTGTGGTCGAAAAAACTGTAATGTGTCTACAGTTTGACCAGGATCAATTAATGCTTGTTGAACTAAATAATGTGCGCAAAGATAACTTAGGCTATCTGGTTGTGAGATCTCCCTCCAAAGACTAGAAAATGCGGTGATAAGCTGCGTTGGATTTTCATAGGTACCAGGATGATTGAGTAACAATTTATAGCCTTCGGCGGTAATATTATTGCCACCCACATTGAGACTTTTAATAGCAGATAGCCCATAGAGATTATGATAAAAGCTCATGAGTGCTTTATCACTCAGGCCACACTGGGTAGTGGATAGCACTTCTAAATGTTCTGCTTGTATTGATAAGACATCGCACAACGCTGCAAAAGTATAATCCCCTAGTGGCATATTATCCAGTTGGACTGCCTGAAGCGGTTGAATATTATCTGGGTTGCCATCACAAGCTTGTATAATACCTGTTTTAATATTAGGCCACTTTAAAGCTAATAATATGATGTTAGGTAAGGCCATTAAGATGGGAAATATTTCCTGTGGTTGTATTTTGGCTTGAACCATCAACATTAATAAAGACTGTGTATCAATAACGCCTTTTTCAAGGCTAGCCGCTAACCAAACTTGAGCTATTTCTGGTAGTTGTTGCAAAATAACCAAAGCCAACGTTTCTGCTTTATCTGCTTCTAGATTCATCAAATCGGCAAATTCGCCGGGTTTGAGCATTTGAGTTGAGACGAGACCCAGTGTTTCGATTAATGGAATATGAATATCTTTGAGTGATTCATTTTGCGTAGTCAATACCTGGGCAGCCCGTTCTTTTAACATAGGATGTAAGCTAATCAAATACAGTACTTTGCTAATTTGTTGTTGTTTTTCTTTGGGATAGGCATATACCGTATCAAAGCTCAATTGATGATGGCCAACCTCATTACGTTGTAAGCTAATATATAACCAAGTTTGTTGTTCTGCAGTCAGAGATTCAATCACACGTTGAATATAATGGCCACTCAGCGTTTCGAAAGCGGCGACTTGATTTGGCTCTAATTTATTATGAATGCCTTTAATATAAGCCAATCGTGAGGAAGGGCTGTTATGTGCTTGAGCCAAAATAATATGGGCATGATCTTTTAATCGATTGCTGGGGACTTTAATATGGATATCTTTATTTATATCAATGGACTTCGATAGAATGGTATTAAACGTTAAGCTATACAGCAACCAGCAAAGAGTATTATTGTCAAGGTTATTCAGTTTTTTATTGACTAAATGCTTTTCATATAGGGGGACAGCAGAAAATTTTTGCTCATATTCTGGATTATCTTCCGCTTGTGATAAAACAGACTGAATGAGGCCGTGCATTAATGGCGAGCTTTTAGCTAAAAACTGAAAATGCCTAACAATATCTTCGGGTAACATTTGTCGTAAAGTGGTATGGCCTAGTTCTGCGCTAAAGTGTGCGTCATTAATATCATATGATGGCTGTATGGTATTACTGGCAACTGCGACAGCAAGCCAAAGTTTGCATTCGTCCGGGAGCTGGCCAATAATACTGTGTATTAAACCTGGAATGTAGGGTAGCACTTCTTGCAGCTCAGGACCTAAGCCCTGTAGTAGATTATTGTACAAATTATTCCATAATGCACTGCAACCGTAGGCTGACTTTTCTAATTTATTGCAAATGGCTAACTGTTCGTCTGTCGGCGTTGTCACGCCTAACTCAGGTATTTGGGGGAAATTCTTAAACGTGAGTTCTAGCAACAGCCATTTTTTGCTATTGCTCTCTAGCTTGGCTATCTGTTCTTCAAAATACAACTTAATGTCATCTGATGTTTTTGTATGGCCTTGGGAGAGCAACTTTTTCTCTAATACATGGATAACTTGCCCGCGACTATAAGTTTGGGATAATTGTGTTAGTTTTAATAGATAAGTACTTGCATTTTCAATGGTTGATTCAGCCGGTTGAGTGCCAGTCGAAATAACATATAAACACCAAGCTAATTCATTTGTACGCCATTCTTGCAACCTCGCGGCAATATCGTCGTCATGTCCATCAATCCAATGAATGCTATGATGGGCATGTTCATAGAATTTTGATTGCATTTTACTGGATTCAAAATTAAAAATAGTCTGCTCAGCGGCTTGTTGTTTTTGAACACCTATGCCTCCCAATTCACCTAGTCTGGCTTGAACGCATATTTGCATTTCTTGATTCGCGCTGTCTTGGCCTTGAGCTAGTGCTAATAGTTGACAGCAAATATCAAATCCAGGTTCTTTTGGGTTAGGGGCTGTTAGCATTTGGTTGTCTAATTGTATTTTGGTCACTAATTGCCCAGAGGCAAGAACAAGTAGCAACCATTGCAATTGGTCAGGAGATAATTTTTTGATTTGAGCTTGTATCAGTTTTTTGCCCACTATAGGAGAAGCAATGCTTAGCTTAGTGATTGTATTTGATGATAACAGGCTGATCCAATTATCGATATTATTTTCTTTTGCCAGTAAAGATGTTGTCATTAATTCTAATAAAGTCTGTAGTGAATCTTTATTTTGACCGCTTGCGACAAAGCTTTCAACGCTTTTTATGGCTGCCTGTTTTAAATTGGCTTGTGCTAATGCAGGCAGAGATTGATATGCTGTAATTTCTCTAGTGCTAACTGAATTGTCAACACTGTTCTCTACAAGGCCAATTATCACCAACAAACTGTAGATATTGGCTGCATTTTTAGGATCTAATTGCGCTAAAGTTAGAGGGGTGAGAGTTGTCTGAGAAGCACTTGTTATCATAGCAGTATCCACCAGCGTTTTGTTTTATCATCAAGAATAATCTATCGCCCTTGTGCTAAGAACGTCAGCTTTCATTACAATGACAAAAGCTGACTTACAAAAACTGGGAGCCGGTATAAGTTGAGACTAGTTTATTGAAAAAGCAGAGTAAAATTTAGATATGGTTAGAATACTAGGTTAAATCATACAGTATAGATAGGAGAAGTCTCTATCCATAAACTGTTAAAACGCAAACAAGTAAAGGCATATGCTGACAAAGTTTTGACTTGAGAGGCATAGTTAAATATCACTAATAAGGGTGTCAAGTTTCTCTGCTAAGATATTACATTCTTGGTTATTGATAATCAAAGGAGGCAATAAACGAATAACATTTTTGGCTGTAATGTTAATCAGTATGCCAAGATCGACTGCTTTTTTAGGTAGGCCCAATGGCAGATTTTTTAGCTCAATACCTATCATTAAGCCTTTACCCCGAATAGATGTTACATTCGCATTATTTTGGAATTGCTCATTGAGTATTTTGATCAAATATTGACCTTGTGTTTTGGCGTTCTGAATTAATTTGAGTTGTTCCATAATTTTTAGCACACTGATGCCTGCCGTCATGCTCAATGGGCTACCACCAAAAGTGGAGCCATGTTTGCCTTTGGTAAACAGATTATTTGTTTTATTGCGTGTTAAGCAGACGCCGATTGGGATACCGTTGCCTAAGCCTTTGGCTAATGCCACAATATCAGGGTGCACATTCGCATGTTGGGAATATAAAAATTCACCCGTTCGTCCTGCGCCGCATTGTATTTCATCGGCAATGTATAACCAATCTTGCCGGTCACATAAATTTCGTAATTGTTTTAAGTAATCTAAAGAGGCCGCATGAATACCGCCAGATCCCTGAATAGGTTCAATCATGACACCGACAATATCTTGTCTGGTTTCTGCAATATGTTGTAATGCTGAAATATCATTAAAGGGCGCACGTACAAAGCCGGGCACCAATGGCTCAAAGCCTGCTTGGACGCTACGTTGCCCACTTGCCGTTATTGTGGCTAATGTACGGCCATGGTAAGCATTATTACAAACAATAATAGCAGGGTTTTTGATTTGTTTCTCCTGGCCATAGAGTCGTGCTAATTTAATAGCGCATTCAATCGCCTCAGCGCCTGAGACACAAAAGAAGGCTTTATCCATTTTGGATATATTGCAAAGTTCTTGTGCGAGTACTTGCTGGGTATCTATTTCATATAAATTAGAGAGATGGATTAGTTTTTCGGCTTGTTTTTGTATTGTTTGGGTAAACTCAGAATTGCCATAACCTAATATATTGACACCTAAGCCACTAATAGCATCAAGATAACGATTACCGTCTTTATCCCAAAGCCAGCAGCCTTCACCATGCGTAAATTTAATATTGAGCGGGGCGTATGTGTCTAATAAGTTATTCATTTTTTGAGCTTAGTACCTGTCAGTATGAAAGAAGATTCAGTGAGGTTGGGGATGTCACTTTTAACTCTCACTTAGTCTTCGGTGATCCTCTCCCAAGGTTGGGAGAGGCAAAAGGCTTATCTTATTAAATTTAACCTTTAAACTGGCTGCTAACAAAGTCCCAATTGACTAGTTGCCAGAAGTTTTCAAGATACTTAGGTCGTGCATTTCTATAATCAATATAATAAGCATGTTCCCAAACATCGCAGGTTAATAAAGCGGTTTGATTTTGAGTTAGTGGGCACTGTGCATTAGATGTGCTAACAAGCTCTAAACTACCGTCTGTATTTTGTACTAACCATCCCCAACCTGAACCAAATGTTGTGATAGAAGTCTGGGTGAATTTTTCTTTAAACTCGGCAAAAGAACCAAAAGCTTTATCGATGGCCTTAGCTAATGCGCCCGTGGGTTCTCCGCCACCTTGAGGCTTTAAGCAGTTCCAATAGAAGGTATGGTTCCATATTTGAGCTGCATTATTAAAAATGCCGCCAGACGTGGTCTTGATGATTTCTTCTAAGGATTTATCTGCATGCTCGGTACCGTCAATCATTTTCGTGAGATTATCGAAGTAAGTACGGTGATGTTTACCATAATGGAATCCAATCGTTTCTTTAGAAATATGTGGCTCTAAAGCATCTTCTGCGTAAGGTAGATTTGGAAATGTAATTGTCATTATCAACTCCTTAAGTTAGTCAAATATGTTTTTATTGTTGTAATTTGGATATATAAGTGATTTTGGACAAAAATTTATGCCACAGTCTATCCTTTGGTGCACTGATATCGCAAGAGCTATATAAAATGTGGGTTAAAATGCATACAATAGGCACCGGTATTAACTTAAAAGAGAAGATTGGAGATTATGGATACCTTAGCTCGCATTAAACAGCAAATTGAAAATAACGACTTACTTTTGTATATGAAGGGTACCCCCCAGTTTCCTCAGTGTGGTTTTTCTGGTCAAGTCGTACAAATATTGAAATTATGCAGTGCCAATTTTAGCTACGTAAATATTTTAGAAAATCAAGATATTAGGCAGACATTGCCGATTTATGCTAACTGGCCTACTTTTCCTCAGCTTTATCTCAAAGGTGAGCTAATCGGTGGTTGTGACATTATTACCGAAATGTTTGAAAATGAAGAATTGCAGCAGCAATTACAAGCTGCTGGTGTTGTGGGCGATAAAATGCAAACTGCGGAAGCATCAGAATAATAGACGTGCTAACATAATGCACGCTAATTAAGTTTCGCTATTAAATAGATTAAGCATATAATTTTTGGAGAGAAATATGACTGTTTTAGTTACTCGTAAAGCCCCTGATTTTGTCAGTGCTGCTGTTTTAGCAAATGGCGAAATCAAAAATGATTTTAAATTATCTAGCGAGATTAAAGGCAAATATGGTTTAGTCTTTTTCTATCCCTTAGATTTTACCTTTGTTTGTCCTTCAGAATTGATTGCATTAAACAATCGCATTGCACAATTCAAAGAAAAGAACGTTGAAGTGATAGGTGTATCCATTGATTCGCAATTTACGCATAATGCATGGCGCAATACAGCACGTAACGACGGCGGCATTGGTAAATTGGATTACACATTGGTCGCTGACGTGAATCATGCTATTTGTCAAGCTTATGGGGTGGAACATCCGGAAGCAGGCGTGGCTTTTCGTGCTACATTCTTAATTGATAAAGAAGGCGTTGTTCGCTCTCAAGTTGTGAATGACTTGCCATTAGGTCGTAACATGGATGAATTATTACGCGTCGTTGATGCATTACAATTCCATGAAGAACATGGCGAAGTCTGTCCTGCTGGCTGGCAAAAAGGTGACGAAGGCATGAAAGCCACTTCTGAAGGCGTAGCAAGTTACTTAGAAGGCCACCAAGGTAAGCTGTAGTATCAGGGGAACGTCCATATTTGACCAATTTTGGCTCAACTCTGAACGTTCCTTTATTTGGTCATTATTAGATGAGCAAAGCGAATCTTTCCCTCTCCCAATACTGGAGAGGGCGGCCAAAGGCCTGGTGAGGGTTGTTTAAGCAAGAGAATCATTAAGTAGCCCTCACTGAGCATACTGCGCTATAGCTTTGTAAACCAACCTCTCCCAGCATGTGAGAGGGACTGATTCGGTCCGCTTATCACACACATTTTTATCTCGCCTCAATTTGTAACTTAAATGCAATTAAATTTTACAAAGGTACCTGAGTTTCATTCACTATTTTGCAAAATAATTCTGCCGTACGTTCAGTATCATATAGAGCGGAATGTGCTGAATCCATTGCATAGGGTAGCTTTGCTTTTTGTAAGGCTTTCGCTAGCACAGTTTGGCCGTAGACAAGTGCACTGAGCGTTGCGGTATCGAAAGAGGTGAAGCGATGAAAGGGTGACTTTTCGATGCGACAGCGTTTTTGAGCGGCTTGCAAAAAGTGTAAATCAAACCAAGCATTATGTCCGACCAATACAGCGCGTTGGCAGTTTTTCACTTTGCACTCTTTTTTGATTTTTGGAAAAAGATCGTTGAGGGCTTCCTCTTCTGATATCGCAAAACGAAAAGGATGGAATGGATCAATTTTATTGATGTTCAGCGAGACAGGATCCAAATTGGCTCCTTTAAAGGGCAAAATATGGTAATGATATTGCTTATCAGGCGATATGACGCCCTGGTCATCCATTTTAAGGCTAACCGCTGCCAGTTCTAACAAGGCGTCTGTTTGTGGATTGACGCCGCCTGTTTCTACATCGACCACTATAGGGAGAAATTCTCTAAAACGCTGGGATATTTTGCTCATTTGACAATTTGCCAAGATACAGTTTGACCACTTCTCATCGGTTGTAGGATTTCCTCTCCAAAGCGGATCGTTTCGGGAATATGCATAGGCTCTTCTCGTAATGTCATCGTATTTATATTTGGGGCTAATCCGTAAAAGCCTGGACCATGGAGGCTGGAAAAAGCCTCTAGTTTATTGAGCTTGCCTGCGTGTGCGAATACTTCCGTATAAAATTCTATTGCTGCGACAGCATTGTATATGCCCGCACAACCGCAACTAGACTCTTTTCGAGCAATAGAGTGTGGGGCGCTATCCGTGCCGAGGAAAAACTTAGGATTGCCACTGGTCGCCGCATTTATCAGAGCTAGTTTGTGTTCGCGTCTTTTTAGAATGGGTAGACAGTAGTAATGAGGCTTTATGCCGCCTTGGAGAATTTTATTGCGGTCATACATTAAATGATGCGGGGTAATCGTGGCTGCGACATTATCTGGTGCCTCCGTGATAAAATCAACAGCTTCTTTTGTCGTGATATGTTCCAATACAATTTTTAAACTAGAAAAATTTTTAACAATTTGGCTTAAGACTTTATCGATGAAATGTTTTTCTTTATCAAAAATATCAATGTCCGGATCATTGACTTCACCATGGATGAGTAAAGGCAAATGATGTTCACTCATAGATTCAAAAGTATGATACATCTTTTCAATTCTTGTCACGCCGGCTTCAGAATGGGTTGTGGCGCCTTTAGGATAAAGCTTAGCACCATATACGATCCCGCTTTTTTTCGCATCTAAGATATGTTGTGCTTTTGTTTGATCGGTTAAATATAAAGTCATCAGGGGATCAAAATCCACGCCTTCTGGAATATGGGCCATGATACGTTGTTTATATTGCTTGGCCGCATTGGCTGTGGTGATGGGTACCGCCAAATTAGGCATGACGATAGCACGTCTGAATTGAGATGCAGTATCTGGTACAGTTCTGGTTAAATATTCACCATCGCGCAAATGGCAGTGCCAGTCGTCTGGCTGAATTATGGTAATTTCTCTCATATCACATCATTGTTGGCTATAGTAATTAATAGGACTATAAAAAATTGCTTGGCTTATGTTAAAACAAATTTACAGTATTTTCACCTGTTTGGCTTGTTTAATGCTAATACCATTTACAATACAGGCTAAAATCTATCAAGCGCCCTTTGATCACGCCAAATGGGAGCTAAGTAGTAGTAAGCTGCAATGCACGATGAAGCATAAAATTCCTGGCTATGGCGTCGCCATATTTGAAACTAAGGCCGGGGAGAGACAAACTTTCACCTTAGAAACTATTATAAAGCAATTTAAAGCCAAAAAAGCAAAAATTATTGATTCTAGCCCTAAGTGGAAAACAAAACAGCATGGTGGGACCGTCAATAAAACATTAGCTTCAGTTAAAGTCAGTGCTAGCAATAAACCCATACATTTAACCAAATTAACCAGCTATGAAATGCTCGGAGCATTAGCAGAAGGACGAGAACCTTACATTAGAATTGATAATGCGACTCAAGCCCCGGATGACCGTGTTGTTTTATCTTCAGCAGGCTTTCAGAAAACCTATCAAAACTACTTACAATGTGTAGATGAATTAGTGCTTTATCCTTACAAAAAAGTAAAAAAGTCCACATTTTTCTTTTATAGCGGTAGCTTGGCTTTACCAGAAGAGGCGAAAAAAAAGCTCGATTCTATTATTGAATATGTCAATAGCGATGAAAATATCTATAGAATTAATCTTACTGGGCATTCGGATAGTAAAGGCGGATACTTAATTAATCGTCAGCTGGCCAATGAAAGGATGTGGGCCGTTAAAGATTATATGGTTATGGAAGGCGGTGTGGATCCAGACATATTCACCCTCAAAGGTTACAGCGATCGGATGCCCATCGCGCCCAATAAGACTAAAGAAGGTCGCGCTAAAAATAGACGAGTTGAGTTAAAGCTCTACCGCTAATCCATACTGACTCAATACCATACTCCTCTTACAAAATACAAAACACAAGACAGGCTGATAGGTCAATGAACTTTCAGCCTAATTCTTTGTCTTACCTTTAATCGTTCTTCAAGAAATAAAGGTGTCCAGCTGTGTTAAATGCAAAGCAAATAGTTAATAAAGCCGTAAAATCCGCTCATATTTCAGGTGTACAAGCACTGAGTAAAGAGCAGTTTGATGCCCTATTTCTAAGTGCGCGAGGCATGGGGGCGGTCAAACAAAAGTATCATGACGATCCTCTAGGCCTACAATCAGGTTTAATGCAAGAAGATATATTTGATTTAATTGGCATCCCACTTAACGCAGAATACTTGAAGCAGAAAAAAGCATTACAAAAAAAATATTTTGCGGATAAAGATAATCTTAAGCCTAAAAAACTGGCAAAAAAAGAGAAAGAATACTTAGCCGCTATTGAAACATTACGAAATGAATTCAAAGTGGATGCTTTCATTGCTGAACGTATACAGGTCATGGTAGATAATCCATCCCAGTATGCACGAAAAAGAGATGAGTTTTCCATGCATTTGAGTATGGATTTTATTGAAGATGATATTGACATCAAAGTGAAAAAAGCGCATGAGTCAGATGCCGAATTTGCCTTGAAACAAAAAATTAACAAACTGATACACGGTACAAAAGGTGAGCCAAGTGAATATGGAAAATTAAGAAAAAACTTTTTATCTGCTAGGCAGAAAATAGAAGACCAACATCAGTTAGAGATAGAAAAATTACGTCAAACTATCGCAGCTCCTGTTGCCAAAGTAAATAGTCAGTCAGAACCAGCATTAGAAGAAAATCGCAAAAAGCAAAAAGCATTAGTCGATCATTTTCCGACAGCTGCAATCGAAAATAATAATGTATTACGGCTTGAGACAGTTAGAAAAAGATATGCCCAAGCAATTAGTGAATGGCGGATTAAACCAACAACTGAATTAGCCAAAGAAATTGAAAGATTAGTCGTTGAGAACGAAGTATTGGTCTTGCTCAAACAAGACCAGCACAAATATGGGCCCATGGATGGAAAAAAACGCTCAGAAGCAATGTGTTCTGTATTGTTATCAAGATTAGAAACAGAACAAAATGAATTGTTAAGTCGTAAACAACAAGAAATTATGGCGTGTGAAGCACCAATACAAGCCCAGTTACAAGAGCTAGAAGAAAGACGAGTTGAGGCCTTAGCGAAATGCAAACACGACCATGCAAGTGAGCTTAAAGTTGCAGATAAATATTTTGATGAAAATATATTGCCATTAGTTAAAGAACTAAAAACACAAGAAGCACATAAATATTTTGTTGTCTTGAGTAAAAAAATGAAGTCTATTCTAGTGGATAATGTCGCTGAGCTAGAGCAGGTTGACTCTAATACCATTGGTTTTGTCGGGCTGTTTAATGAACTGCTCTCAGATTTAACTATTTTAGGCGCAGTGCAGCATATTGGTGTGAAAACAGCTCAAACATTCATAGAAACTCAGGTACAAACAAGCAAACCTATAGATGAGGGTATAGCTCAGCGCTTAGTTGAAGAGGCAGCAGAGAAAGTCAGTAAAAAAATAGGTAAAGCATTAAGCGAAAGTGTCGGGGCTAAAGATGTGTTTTCACAACATGTTGCACACATGGAGCAATATGCACGAGTACAAGTTCCCAAGCAATTAGCGGAAGAATTTGATGCTGATAGCTTTACAAACTTTTTACCTAGGCAAGAGGTTGTAACCGCTTCAAAAGAAGAGGATCGTATCCCAGATTCTATTTTTGATGTTATTGAGCAGTTTAATCAAAGCAAAGGCGTTCTAGACAAACTGGATACAGCCAAAAATGTATACAAAGCCATCACAACGGCCAAACCGGGCAGTACATTTTTTACTGAAACGCCTGGTAATAATGCACAAGTGTTTGTGAAGGCTCTAGAAGATGAAGCACTTGCTTTTAACTATAAAATGTTAGAGCAATTTAGTGGGGCGATAGAAACTTTACATGCCGAACGTGCCTTGAATCAAATGGTAAACGAAGATGAATGGGTTGGCTTGTCGACACAAGCAAAAAAATTACAAGAAGAGAAAGCAAGTTTAGATAAAGAGTTTACAGCCTTATGTCGTCTGCACCAAGAAAAACGCAAAGCTTATAAGCTGGCACAAGCACCTTTTGATGTAGCAAAGCAAACTTTGGCGGACTTTGTGGCTGAACGTCAATTATTGGCTGAAAAGTTAGAACAAGAAAAAGCAGCTGCTTTTCAGGCACAAGAGGAACTTTATGCAAAAGAATTACCGCCCGAAAAAAGAGCGGAAATAACAGCAGCGCTTACGGCGCTAGATGAAAAGCATGTGGAGACCTCACTGGCGAATGATCAGTGGTATAGTCAAGAAAAACGAGCGTTAGAAGATGAGCATGAGGTAAGAAAGGCAGAAGCTGATCAACAGTATAATAAACAGCTAGTTGCATATGATGAAGGAACAGAAAAAGGTGTTCATCGTATCTTAGAACGAGGCTATGCGAATGCTAAAACATTTAACATCGGAATTTTGGCTTCAAAAAAAGATTTGCAAAAATATAGACAAAACCATCGAGAAATCGAAGAGGTGATTAAACAGTTTCGTATTGAGCGGGAAAGCGGCAAGCCCGTATTAGCTCAAAGCCGAGATGACGCTAAAATAAGCTCTGAGCAACAGCTTGAGTCTGACATATCTTCTTTAGTATTAAAACTGGGCAAAAAGAAGCTAGATGCACAGAGAGAAAGAGATAATGCCAAAGCAAAAATATTGTCATCTCAAGCAAAAGTCGATAAACGGGTTGACAAAATACAAAGGCAGCAGAAAAAATTAGAAGCCAAGCTAGCTGTTTTAGATGAAAAGATTGAGGCGCACAAAGAACAGGTTGATCAAAGAGAGCAAGTTTTACTGGGTATTTCCAGAGAGTTTTATACTGCTGTCAGTGAATTTAATGAACATAAAACTAACTTGAATAAACAATCTCAAAAACTATTGGGTCAAGTTTTTGCGCTAGATGCCAATGGTGAGCCACATTTGCGGGCACTGCAAACCATGTTTGCAGGTGCGCATAAAAAAATGGCGGTTATTGCGGTAGCGTCTGAGCAGTTACTACCATCTATTGTAGATGGTGTATCAACTCAAACAATGACTTATGACGATGTTGCTAGTAAGGTAATGGGCAGGCGTGACGTGAAAGAGGTTATGCAAACAGCTGACGAGCATGGTCTGGCGGATAAAGCGACAGATAATGTTATTCAGTTTGGCGCTAAAAGTATAGTAGAAGGCGTAAGTGGCCAAGCTGTTAAGGTCGCCACGGCCTTTGTTGACGGGCTTGCTCAAACGGTACAAGCAGAGCAAAAATTCTCTGCACGGCAATCTGAGGTTAATGCCCGTGCACAAGCACTTGGGCTTAATGTTGCGGAGCAAAAGCCAGAAATTAAAGAGGTCGTACTTGATCCTAAGAAAAAAGGTCTCTTAAGTTCTATTTTTAAAGCGATTGGTGGCGTCTTCAAGTCAATCAGAGATGCCTTTACGGGTACTAAGCAAGAGCGTGAAGAAGAGCGTGCGCGTTTTGACGAAGTTGCTGCAGAAGATATAAAAGTAACACCTGGTAAACCAGAACCCACTGCAAGAAAATCACTGACTTTTGCGGCAAAACAATTTGCTGAGCGTAGTGGGCAACTGGGTGCGAAGCAGACAGACCAGAGTGCTGAGGCAGCAGTTGATGCGACAGTATCGACCCCAACGGATGCGAAGCAAAAAAAATCAACCAAAAGAAGAAGTGGTCGCTGATAAATATTTTATCGGGACACCCCTGTTAAATTTAAGTATCGCGACAGCCCAGTTTAGTTGACAATATTTTTAAACAGGTATATATTGTTGTTTTGCGTTAATATATGCCGTTGGTTAGTAATATATGTCTGCTCCTCGTTCAGAACAAATTGATATCAATTCAACACCTTACTATCATGTTATGGCGCGCTGCGTTCGTCGCAGTTATCTTTGTGGCATAGATAGCGTATCTAAAAAAGATTATTCGCATCGAAAACAATGGATAATTTCAAGGTTAAAATTCTTAGCTCAGATTTTCTCCATTAAGATTGCTGCTTATGCAGTTATGAGTAACCACTATCATGTTGTTTTATTTGTGGATAATGATGCTGTTAAAAAATGGACAGAGGATGAGGTCAAATCAAGGTGGGCATCGATTTTCCCCAAGGATGCTAAAAAATGTGCACATATTAACGCTAAAATTCCTATATGGCGTGAACGCTTGGCAAGTATTAGCTGGTTTATGCGCTGTATTAATGAAACAATAGCCGTTGCTTCTAATGATGAGGATGGGTGTTCTGGACGATTTTGGGAAGGACGCTTTAAATGTCAGGCTTTATTAGATGAGGGGGCGTTACTCAGTGCTATGGCCTATGTAGACTTAAACCCCATTAGAGCAGGTATTGCTCAGACACCAGAACAGTCCGAATTTACTTCTATTTATGAGCGTATTCAATGTTTAGGAGCAACAGATAAATTTAAAAAAACGCCTAAACAACCTGCAAGATTATTGCCACTGTTAAATAACTCAAAAGTTACAAAGCCTAAAATTGAAATAGAATTAGCAACATATTTAGAGCTGGTAGATTATACGGGCAGAGTTTTTCGTGAGGATAAAGTCGGAGCGATTCCTGAGAGCTTACCGCTTATTTTAAGACGGCTAAATTTTGATGGTCCAGGCTGGATTTCTATGGTCAAAAACATGCATCATTGTTTTAGCCACGCTATTGGTAGTGAAGTCTTGTTAGTGGATTTCAGCAAAAATAAAAAGCGAACCTTAAAAGGTTTGAGTGTTGCAAAACAATCTTATCTAATTTAATCAACATCCAGATTAAACTATATATTATTCTGTATTTTAGGATACGGAAGTTTTAGCATGCTTTTCAGTCATCAATTTAGAACTTTGCAGGTCCTTGGTTAATAATTTTATATTGGCCTAGGCTTGAAAGCATAAAGTCCAAATAGCCAAACGTAATTTTAGCCAAATATGTTTGGTATTTCATGTTTTATTAGGGCTGTCCTAATTAAAGTTTAATCAAGACAGCCCTAGTCTAGTCTACTCTAGTCTACGAATTTGTCAGGGCTGTCCTGATAATAATTTAATTGAGATGGTTATTTTTTGATCTTTTGTGAGGTGCTACTTGCTGCTGGCGCAGGAGTATTTCTTAGTTGTGCTTTCATAGACTCAATATAAGAATTAATTTTTTCTTGCATCTCAGGCGCAGGTTGTAAGTCGGAGGCTCTAATCGGTAGTCGGTTCAAGGGGTGAGTACAGAAAATATTTTGGCTTTTAAAAGTGGCTTCATTAGCTTTGTTGTATTTTACAAGGGTACTAAAATCAAAGTAGTGCTCATGCTTTTCTGGAGTCCCACCTTGCACTGGAATGATTGAGGTGACTTTAACAGGAATGTTAAATATTGTTTGTGTAACAGGACAAAGTATATCATCAGGTAGCTCAGGCATTTCAAGCCCCCTTTGTCTAAAAGCGTCTGCCAATTGATCAATGATTTCATTGTTAAATCCTTTTCCTTGTCTTCTGGCATCTCTATATGACTTATTATAACTGTTTAAGGCCTGTATTGCTGCTTTCTTGTCTGATTCTGTTTCAGGTCCTTGGATGTGAGGCTTTTCGTTATTTGTGTCAGTAAGTTTATCCGTTCCAATCATTATTACACCTTTTGAAATTTTTATACATTATAATATAGAGTGACTGTTATGTTGCTAATTGAATGCTTTTTTGGAATTTTATTTAAGCCTTCTATCTTTAGAGTTATTACTTTCTGGTTCTTTAGAGTTATTACTTTCTGGTTGTGTCGGTTGTACTTTATGTCCACGTCCTTTTTCTTCCGCTTGCTGTTTTATTTTCGCTTCAAACAATGCGGTTAGGCCACCTACTTTAGCCCTAGGACGGGGTTCTTCATTTTTAGCGGTGGCAGCAGACTCTTGTTTTTGTTGTGCAGCTAGGGTTGGAGACCAATCCTTCTCAGATTGTTGTTGATGCCTTTGTAGCATAGAAGTATACTGAGCATTCATATGGGTTGATTCACCTACAATATCTGGTGCTGGCTCATCTGATTTGTGTTTACGACGTCGTCTCTGTTTGTGTTCTTTTTGACCTTCTTGTTTTGGCTCATCGGATTTATGTTTACGACGTCGTCTTTGTTTGTTTTCGCTTTGACCTTCTTGAGTGGGCTCTTTGTGCTTGCGACTGTGTTTATGTTCAACTTTAGCATCTTGCTGTTGTTCTTGCTTCTGTTCTTGAGGCGCCGCAGTATCTATCTTCTTTTCTTGTAATTGACTTAAGTCTAATGTTGGTAATCCTCTTGGCATTTTAGGGGTAGGATCGTCTGCTTTTTTAACTTCATCTAAATCTAGGCTGGGAACAATTCTAGGCTTAACTGCCGCTAGGTTAAGCGGTGGGACAACCATATGAGGTGCTTCTGAGCCAATTTTTTGTGCTTGACCCACCCCAGGGCCGATTGCTATGGGAGTGATGGGAGGGTAATCCTGCTTCATATCGGCGGGTATTTCTAAACCATCGAGCTCAACTTGGGCGTCTTCTTTATTTGCGACATCATCCACTGTGTCTCCCTTCAGCAAATTTGAATCCACTACATCTGTTAAAAGTGCCTTTTCTCCATCTGATAAGTTTTCTTTTAATTTTTTTATTTCTTCTGGTGTTAATACTTCTTTTTGTAAAATAGCTTTCTCAAATAAAGCGCCAATTTCTTTGTTCTGCTCAAGCTCGGCAGTTTTTGAATCTGGGACACCTTTAGTGTTTTTTGCGTCTAAATGTGATTGTATGTCTACTTTATGCTTATCAATTGCGACTTTCATATCGGCTAGGATTTCAATGGTTCTGTTTGCCTCTGAATTTACTTTTCCAATTTCCTTATTAACGCCTTCAAGCGGAAGTGGTTTTTTAAATTTCTGGTAAGTTTTTTCAGTGTCTAATTTTTCAAGTGTTGGAATTGGAAAATTTGTTGAATGAAATTTATTAGCCTCTGTAATTAAAGATTCTAACTGTTTTGGACTATTTTGATTTCCTCTTTGTATTTCCTTTAGCTCAGCATCTATTTTAGATAATATTTCATTATAGCCTTGTATAATTTTCTCTTCTCTGATTACATTCGCTGCAGCTAGAATTTTATCACTATGGTTTGATAATCTATCATCATCTGTTGATATCGTAAAAGGTTTTGTTGCTGAGATGAAGTGCTGTCGTGTTAATCTATCCGCTTTAAATTTACCAACCTCAGGGAATTTTTTTAGTAAATCTGCAGTACCGGATGATTTTAACATTTTAGATCTTTCGTGTTGAAATAGTTCTGCGAGATGAGGTTGACTTACTCTTGAGGCTATGTTTGTCGTAATGGGTGGAATATTTTCATTTACCATCGCATTTTGAAAATCAGCAAGTCTGGCTCCATTTTCACCTAAAAATCTATTTAAGTCCGTGTTAATAAAACCACTTAATACCGTTTCTTGATTACCTTCTCGAGTTAAAGCAATATCCTTAATAATTAAATCTGGCAATGGCACAACTGCACTATCCTTATGGCCATTTATTGCGCTGCGTATTGAGCTGTTATTATTAGTAAGATCTGTTAAGCTGGCTAGCTCTGTGATTTTCTCTTTGCGTTCCTTCGACAGTCCATTCTCTAATTGCAATCTAGTAACTGCTGAATTTGAATTTATTGCTTGGAAAATAGCTTGACCTGAATGAAAATCACCTTGTTTAAAACATTCATCAGCTAGATCCAGATAAAATTCAAATATTTTTTTTTGCTCCTTGGGGGAAGGCGCCAGAAGAATATCTTCTGCAGCCATATCTGTCATGTCTTGAAAATCCTTAGAAATAGCTGTAAAGCTTGAGCCTTCCTGCATAAAATCATCTGTCGTCACGTCTAACCACATTTTCATATGTGCATGCTTAAGGTCATTTGCAACGTCTTTGACAAGATTACTTTTTTGCCTTTTTGTTCGTGCTTTGCTTACACGTTTCATCATGTCATCTGTAGGTCCTTCTGTTTGTTTATAGGCAGCTTGTTTATCTTGAACGCTTACTTTATCCTTTTCTTTTTGAGTTGTCGTTTCAGCAATTGAATTTTTAAAGTCTTCTGCGATATCGGAATCTTTACTTTCCAGTTCGTTGATAAGAATCTGGTAAGCTTTGATGTTCTTGTCTTTACTAGCAACTGGCTCTGGTGTCTGTATGTACTGACGCAATGCTTTGAAATTATCATTTTGCATATTTGCACAAATAAAAGTATTTAGAAACAATTTTGCATTATCAAAAAAATCTTTATCTTTGTTTGGATCTTTATTTTTTAAAGCTTCTTTGACTTCTAAAATGACCTGTTCAGGATCAGACCTTTCTATGGCCATAGAAAAAGCGATATCTGATATTTGTTTTTTTGTTAAAGGGGGGGCATCTGTTTTGAGCGCTGCACCTTTACTAAGAGCAGCTTGTTCTGCAACTTTTTCATCTTCTGATTTTGGATATTTTTCTCTTTTAGGATCTACACTTTTGATGTATGTATCAATAGATACACCTGATAAAATCTGGGATACCGCATCAACTTGTTTGCTGGCTGTCATTTAGAACTCACCCCTCATAAGAATATGTATATAGTATTTTAACTTCTGTCATGATTGCCTCAGGGATATGGGGTCAAAAACAGAGCTAAATAAAACTTTATAAGCTATAAAACTAACATGTTGCAAGGGTAAATACCACTATTTATGAGCCTGATAATAAACCAGTTTAAAAAAATAGTTTAAAAAATTACAATAGATACAGATAGTTACGATAAAAACTCGGACAAGATCTGATAAAAATAACAGACAATAGATACTTGAAAAGTAGGTTTAGGTACTTGGTGAATTAATAAAGTGTATGTGCAGCAAAATGATAAAATTAAACTGCAGTGGGCTGTAGCCCCAACTGAATCTGTTTTTGTGCATTATGGGGGCTATTTCAAGAGCCTTGTGAGGTTTTCCAAATAAACCTGCTCATCTGCCTCACCCGATGATTGATGTGCCGAGTATAAGGCTTTGGCTAGGACCTCTATCATCATATGCTCAGCTTCTGTTACGTCCCCAGTTTTGCGCACCAGGCGCTCATAGATATTTTTTATACCCAAAGGTTTGTCGGCACCCACTTGTTCTAAAATAGCCACATGTAAGCTTAAATGAAAGAAGGGGTTAGGTTCGCCTTGTTTTAAATTGATTTGATAATTTTCAAATGCTTCTTGATGAGAGAATATACCCTGGTATTCGGGGTGTCTTTTTAAAACATCCACAATAATGCTCTCTAATGGCGTGAGGATTTCACTGCGTAATTCTTTTTGCCAGGCATCAAAAAAAACTTTACGGGTGTCTTGAGGGTTTAAGTTATCCATTCTTCTTCTCGCTTTTTAAGATTGTTTTGGCAGGGTATTCGCATAAGTCACTAATCAGACATTCACTGCATTTTGGACTGCGAGCCATGCAAATATAACGTCCATGCAAAATTAACCAATGATGCGCATCTAGTTTATATTCGTCAGGTACATGTTTTAATAATGCTTGCTCAACTTTAAGCGGGCTCTCGCCTTTGGCTAGGCCGGTGCGATTAGACACTCTAAATATATGGGTGTCTACGGCAATCGTTGGCTCTTTAAAGGCCGTGTTGAGTACCACATTAGCGGTTTTGCGGCCTACGCCGGGTAGCGCCTCTAAAGCAACTCGACTTTTAGGGACGCTGCCATCATGCTGCTCGATTAAAGCTCGACAGGTTTTTATCACATTCACCGCTTTCGTATTAAACAAGCCTATAGATTTGATATATTTTTTTAGGCCATCTACCCCTAACGCTAACATTTTTTCAGGTGTTGCCGCGTCTTTAAATAATGAAACGGTGGCTTTATTGACGCTAATGTCTGTTGCTTGTGCCGACAAAATAACAGCAATTAATAACTGGAAGGTGGACTTGTACTCTAACTCTGTTGTGGGGCTAGGGTTATTGGCCTGCCAGCGTTTGAAGATTTCTATGCGTTTTTGCTTGTTCATCTGGTTTGTTTATAATTCATAGTCTGCTTGGAGTTGGTTTTGTTGTTTCTTTCGCTTCACTCGGGCCATCGCTGCGGCAATATCGGATGCATAATCTGTGTTATGCGCAATTGTATTGTCTTTTTGTTGTTTGGCTTCATTTTCAGCTTGCAAACGACTTTGGCGCCTGTTGAATAAAGCCCGACTATGCGCTGCTTTTTCTAAACGAGGTTCTTCAACATTTATCACCCATGTAGGAACATTGCTGTCAGGGGCTGGGATCATATCAATACAATCTACAGGGCATACGGGCAAACATAACTCACAGCCAGTACAGTCTGTTGCAATAATGCCATGCAATTGCTTTGTTGCACCAATGACGGCATCTACTGGGCAGACTTTGATACATTTGGTACAACCAATACAATGCTCATCCCTTATTACGGCAATCGTAGCCGTTTGCGCATGTTCCGCCTCTACGGGCAATGGCTTTTCGACTGTATTCATCAACTTGGCCAAAGCTTTCATCGTTGGTACACCACCTGGGTGACACAGATTAATATCCGCTTCACCCTTGGCGATAGCTTGAGCGTAAGGTTGACAGCCTTTGTAACCACATTTTTCACATTGTGTTTGTGGTAACAAACTATCAATAGATTCTTGTAAATTATTTAAACTGCTCATCTTAAATTACTTAACACGCATGCCCGGTTGTGCACCGTCGTCAGGGTTAAGTATCCACAGATCTTTACCACCTGGGCCTGCCGCTAAAACCATGCCTTCTGATAAGCCAAAACGCATTTTTCTAGGGGCTAAGTTGGCTACCATGACGGTAAGCTTGCCAATTAAGTCTTCTGGTGTGTAAGCGCTTTTGATGCCGGCAAATACCTGGCGTTGATTCTCTTCACCAATATCCAGCATTAGTCTAATCAACTTATCAGCGCCTTCAACACTTTCGGCATGCACAATTTTAGCAATGCGTAAGTCGACTTTGCAAAAATCATCAATACTAATATAGCCATCGTCTGATTTATCTTTTTTCTGGGTTGCTGGCTTCGCCTCTGCTTTTGTAGGGGCTGTATTTTTTGTTTCTGGTGTTTTTAGCTCTTCAGGCATATTGGTCTCTACCATTTTTTCTACATGTTTGGGATCGATACGTTTCATCAAAGGTTTAAATTTATTAACTTTATGGTTAATTAAGGGAGTATGAATGTCCTCCCAGTTTAGAGGCTTTATGTTTAAAAATTCTTCTACCGCTTCTGCGATGGTTGGCAACACAGGTTTTAGGTAAATTGTTAAAATTTTAAATAAGTTCAAGGCTTGCGTGCAAATTTGTTGGACTTCTTCTTGGGCATCGGCTTGTTTGATCTTTTCCCAAGGCTTATGGCCGTCAACAAATTGATTGGCTTTATCGGCTAATTTCATAATCGTGCGAATGGCAAGGTTATATTGTCTGGCCTCAAAAGCATTAGCGATAGTTTCACCTTCGTCCACAAAGCTTTGCAGTAATGCAGGATCAGACAGCTCGCCTAACTGGCCGTCAAAATTTCTATGGATAAAGGCGGCTGAGCGGCTGGCGATATTCACAAATTTACCGACTAAATCAGAGTTAACACGCTTGACAAAATCATCGAGATTTAAATCTAAATCATCAATGCCATCGCTGAGCTTCGCTGTGAAATAATAGCGCAAATACTCAGGCTCTAGATAGTTAAGATAATGTTTGGCTGTAATGAATGTGCCTCTAGACTTGGACATTTTAGTGCCGTTTACGGTTAAAAAGCCATGAGCAAAAATCGCCGTTGGGGTGCGGTAGCCACTACTCATTAATATAGCGGGCCAAAACAAGGCATGAAAATACACAATGTCTTTACCGATGAAATGGTACAGTTCTTTGGTGCTATCTTTACCCCAGTAATCTTCGAACTGCACGCCTTCATGTTGCGCACAATAGTTTTCAAAACTCGCCATATAGCCGATGGGTGCATCTAGCCACACATAGAAATATTTATTCTCTGTCTCTGGGATTTTGAATCCAAAGTAGGGCTCATCACGAGAAATATCCCATTGCTGTAATCCTGCATCAAACCACTCATTGAGTTTCGCTGAAATCTGGGGTTGTAAGTGGCCACCTTGCGTCCAAGCTTGTAATTGTTCAGTATATTGGTCTAGTTTGAAAAAATAATGTTCTGATTCTTTTTGTTCTGGTGCAACTTGAGACAAGACGGAGACTGGATTAATTAAATCCGTAGGATCATAATGAGAGCCACATACTTCACAGCTGTCGCCGTATTGATCAGCTGCTTTGCACTTAGGACAAGTGCCTTTCACATAACGGTCAGGTAGAAACATTTTTTTGATTGGGTCAAAGCACTGAGAAATACTGCGCACAGCGATATCATCGTTGGCTTTTAGTTTAAGATAAATACTTTGAGAACGATTTTTATTTTCTTCTGAGTGGGTGGTATAGAAATTATCAAAACCAATCCCAAAGGCGGCAAAATCAGCCTTATGTGCTTGATGCGTCTGATTCACCAATTCTTCTGGGGATATGCCCTTTTTTTCTGCTTGCAGCATTATGGGCGTACCGTGTGCATCACTGCCACAAATATGGTAGCATTTGGCTCCTCGGATCCGTTGAAATCGAACCCAAACATCGCTTTGTAGATACTCAACTAAGTGGCCAAGATGTAGATCCCCGTTTGCATAGGGTAGGGCGCTTGTGACCAGGATGTCACGCTTAGTTGACGCTGTGTTTGTCATAACGGTTTCCTAATTAAATGAAAGGCAGAGTTTGGGCATCACTATACCTATTTCAGCCAATAACTTCCATTATCAATCACGAAACAAAGCAGACTATATGAATTCATTTACCCCAGAAGCTATCCGTCAACATTTGTCCAAGCTGCAAGATCCTGAGCTAGGATTCTCTTACAGTGATAAGCGCGTATTAAGGGAGCTTACAATAGATGAAAGTCAGCTAAATATTAGGCTGGTGTATCCTTATCTTACTGAAGTCAAAATGCAGCAACGACAAGAGACGATTTTAAAACATATTCAAGTGATTTGGCCCGATGTTCGTTGCAAAATTGAGTTTAAGCAACACACTAATCGTCACAAAGTGCAAAACAGTGTCAAACCAAAGTTTGGGGTTAAAAATATTATTGCCGTTGCTTCTGGTAAAGGCGGTGTTGGCAAGTCAACTGTGGCATTAAATTTAGCCTTAGGTTTGCAAGCTTTGGGCGCTAGAGTGGCTATATTAGACGCTGATATTTATGGGCCCAGTTTACCCAGAATGTTGGGACAAGTTGGTATCAAAGCTGAGGCAGACGGCAAGAATTTTGTGCCAGTCGAAGGCTTAGGCTTGCAAAGTATGTCTATGGGATATTTAGTTGATGAACAAACACCAATGATTTGGCGTGGCCCTATGGTAAGTAGTGCGCTGCAACAGTTGTTAAATGATACAGCCTGGCAGTCTTGTGACTACATGATTTTAGATTTGCCACCGGGCACTGGTGATATACAACTGACCATGGCACAGAAAATCCCACTCAGTGGCGCAGTAGTAGTGACAACTCCGCAAGATATTGCACTTGCCGATGTTTATAAAGCCTATAAAATGTTTGAGAAACTTAAGATCCCAGTCCTAGGGGTGATTGAAAACATGAGTTATCATACTTGCTCTGAGTGTGGGCACGAAGAACATATATTTGGCTCTGGCGGTGGCGACAAACTAGTGAAAGATTTTGGTTTGGATTTATTGGCTCAGATTCCGCTATCGAAGAGTCTAAGAGAAAAAGAAGATTTGGGTGAGCCTGTTGTAACGCCCAGCGCTCTTACAGAGGATGGACAACGGTTTGTGACTTGTGCTGAAAAAGTGGCGATTAAGCTCGCCTGCGAAGAAATGGAATTGCAAGCACCTATACAAAAAATAAAGGTCTCAGCCTAGTGAGTCCGAATATCAAGCTGAATTTTTAAAAATTAAAATAAGTAGAGAACAACATGGCGATTAAATCAGACAAATGGATTAAGAGAATGGCAGCCAGCCAGAATATGATTCAGCCTTTTGTGGAGAAACAGGTTCGTTATCATGGCGATAACAAAATTGTATCTTATGGTACATCTAGTTATGGTTACGACGTGCGCTGTTCAAACGAATTTAAGATATTTACCAATATTAATTCTAGCATTGTCGATCCCAAAGCATTTGATAAAAATAGTTTTGTGGATGTTGTCAGTGATGTTTGTGTGATTCCCCCCAATTCTTTTGCTTTGGCGCGCACTGTAGAGCGTTTTAAAATCCCACGAAATGTACTGACCATTTGCTTGGGTAAATCAACCTATGCCCGCTGTGGGATTATAGTTAATGTCACACCATTAGAACCTGAATGGGAAGGACATGTGACTTTAGAGTTTTCAAATACAACACCGCTTCCGGCTAAAATTTATGCCAATGAAGGTGTGGCGCAAATGCTATTTTTTGAGTCCGATGAAGTTTGTGAAGTGTCTTATGGTGATAGGGCAGGGAAGTACCAGGGGCAACAGGGTGTGACTTTACCAATCGCCTAGTGAATAAATTGATGGTTATAGGGATGGGGTATAAGCCGCCATCCCTAAAATCTATTCGACATGCTGTGCTTCTTTACCACTGCCCATTGCCCAACTCGTCAGTTGAACGGTGCCTACAATCATGGTGCTCATGATTGCGGTTGGGATAGCGCAAGCAACCAGCAGCGGTGCTCCCCGTAAGATAGACCAAGTTTTATAGGCCTTGATGCCAGCAAAGGCGAGACCAGAAGCTGCGCTGGCAATAGCGATGACTTCCCAATCAGAGTATTGTTCTCCGCCGGAGACTTGTCTCACTTCCTTGTAAGATAGTTCTTGCATCATTCACTCCTTGAATAGATAAAATAGTTAGTTTATTTAGATTTTATAGCGCTACCTTTATTGGAAGTGCTATATATGTTTCAGGGCACTAATTTCTCCTGTACCCACGACACGACCTTTACGAATTTGATTTAGTTTTATGGGCAAGTAATTAAGCTCTTTGGCAAACCAAGTATTAGTGCGATGTCCTTTGCGATGCACGTGTTCGACTTTGATTGCAGTGAAAGTACCAATAGCACTTGCGATTTTTTCTTCGCCCAAAATCCTAAAGGCGTAGGGTTTTATTTCATCGTCTTCCGCTACGGTATAAACCAGATCGGTGTTACCTTGAATTAGGTCATAACGTAAGCGCAGTACTTGAGTGACTTTATCTTGGATATTGTCAGGCAGTGGTTTATGCCAAGGTTTGGGAGAAACATTATTGGCGACCACTTTAGCGACCCAATCAAACGTGACATTACCCTTTTTACTTCTTTTGCCTTCTTGAATATCATAAAAATAATTCTGCGGGATTATATTGCCATTTTCCCAGATGAAATCAGAGCTCTCAACATAGCTGTAAGGCAAAAACTTTAAGATGGGATTGGTCCGAGATTCAAAGTGATATATGCCATCTTTTCGCTGATGTAAGCGATGCACAGATTCGCCAGCCGTGATGCCAAAATATTTAATATCGTAATGCGCTTCGTATTCTTGAATGGGGAAATTCTGAGTCGATGTTGCTTGGTTAACGGATGCCTGGATACTAGGGCTAGCCAGCCAAATTAATGTTGCGATTAGTGTGTTCATTAACAAAAAATGCAAGTTCGTTGTAGATTGTTTCACTGTTGCGTACCTTCGATATCATGGTCATTAAATTGAAGCCCTGTTGTTGGTATAGGCGACCCATCAAACAATATATCATTATGATTATGATTCAAGCGACTTACGGCAAACCAGCTAATGACCTTAGGGTAAAGCCAATGTTCTGCTGCTTGAATTTTTTGCTTAAGACTTTGAGCAGAATCAGTTGATTTTATCGGTAATTTTATTTGAGCCACTATAGGGCCACCATCTAACTCTGGTGTGACAAAGTGCACAGAAGCACCATGCCAGGATTCGTTTGCATCAATGACGCGTTGATGGGTATTCAGACCCTTGTAGTGGGGTAATAAAGCGGGATGAATGTTTAAAATTTTCCCCAAATAATTTTGGACAAATTGTTCTGACAGGATGCGCATAAAGCCTGCTAAAATAATTAAGTCAGGGGCGCAAGCATCAATTTTTTTTTGTAATGCTTGTTCAAATAGTGCGCGTGATGCAAAAGCTTTGTGTGAAACAACTTGGTGGGGAATATTGGCGGCTTGGGCGCGTTTCAGGCCGTATACATCTGGATTATGGCTAATAACCTGTACGACCTCAAAAAAGTGATTATTTGAGGCGTCAATTATGGCTTGTAAATTGCTGCCAGAACCGCCGATTAGCACTAATACACGGCATGGAACATTAGCATGAGTGCTAGGGGTCTCTGTTTTAGGACTCATCACTGTACTCAACAGAAGCCGTTCCTGGTTTTTCTATGATATGGCCAATGACCCAAGCTTTTTCACCTTGGGATTCCAATAAAGCTAAAGCATGCTCTTTTTCAGAGGCTGCAACACATACAACCATTCCGACCCCACAATTGAAAGTCAGGCGTAAATCTGCATGACTCATTTTTGATTTTTCTTGTAGCCATTGAAAAATTCCGGGCAGTTGCCAACTGTTAATATCAATATGGGCACTTGAATTTTCGGACAAAAATCTAGGAATGTTTTCGGTTAAACCACCACCAGTAATATGTGCTGCCCCTTTCATGAGCTTCTCTGATTGTAAGGCTGCTAGTGCTTTAGTGTAAATCCGAGTCGGCTCTAATAGTATATCTTTAATGCTTTGTCCTGCGATCTCAGTATGTTCATACTGGCTGTCTTGTTCTAGAATTTTACGCACCAAAGAAAAGCCATTAGAGTGCATCCCAGAAGAGGGTAAGGCAATAAGCGCATCTCCCGTTTCCACATCGCGTCCATCAATGATTTCCGACTTATCGACTAAGCCTACACAAAATCCAGCTAAATCATAATCTTTGCCGTGATACATTCCAGGCATTTCAGCCGTTTCACCACCCACTAAAGCTATATTGGCTTGCTTGCAGCCATTAGCAATGCTTTGAACGACATTTAAGGTAATGTTTTTGTCTAATTTTCCACTGGCATAGTAATCTAAAAAGAAGAGGGGCTTTGCACCAATAACAATCAAATCATTGACACACATTGCGACTAAATCAATACCTACCCCACTATGTTGGTCCCAGTCTAAGGCCAGACGTAATTTTGTACCAACGCCGTCTGTTGCGGAGACGAGTACGGGTTGTTTCAGGTTATAATCAGACAAATCATAAAGTGCGCAAAAGCCACCCAACTGATTTAAAACTGAGGAATTATGGGTAGATTTAACTATTTTTTTATAGTCATTAACTAACTCATTGCCAAGTTCTATATCAACTCCGGATTTTTTGTAGTCTAGTGGGGGGCACATAATCTATAATCCTTACTATAAAAAAGTAATTGTACAAAAAAATGTTATTATTTCATATCGAAATATAGTGATGAAAGGATAAGCATGTTATTTAAGATCCTTAGAAATATGACAAAAAAACCACAAGCGCTTGTATTGGTCGGGCTCTGCCTTGGTTTTTCTTGGCCCACGTTTGGTAATCTAGAAAAAGCAGATTTATACGAAGCTGTTTTAGCAGCGCCAACACGTCAAGCGGATGAAAGACAACAGTTGTTTCAGGATGGACTGGAAATAGTACTGAAGCGGATATCCGGGGACAGTGAGCTATTAAAAAACAAAGAGATTATATCTGCTTTAGAGTCTTCGGGGCAGTATGTTGAGAAATTTGGTTATTATGGCGGGCAATCGTTGTTTGTGCGGTATAATCCAAATACGGTCAATGAACTGGTTTTAGAAGCGAATCAACCGATTTGGGGGCAGAAGCGTCCAACAGTACTTTTATGGTTAGCGATTTCTGAAGACAGTTTAGATAGAAGGATTATTGGCGCAGAAAGCGACCCCAAAATGCAAGTAGATATTAAGCGATACGCCTCTGAGTTGGGCTTGCCTTTGGTTTTGCCTATTATGGATTTGACTGATATGCGCCAAGTGAATGCCTCTGATGTTTGGGGAGAATTTCCCAGCGTACTACATAGGGCCTCTAAACGTTATGATGCAGATGTCATTGTTGTTGCTAAAATACAGAAAAACCACAATGATGTTTGGGCGAGCCAATGGCAGTTTATGGTTGATGATTATGTCCAGAAATGGGATTGGACATCTGAAGAGCGAGATAGCGCGATCCAAGAAGGGGTTAGCCAGCTTGCGCGTCATTTGCTTCAAAGATATGGTTTAAAAAAAGGACAACAAACCTTGGGTTCGATTTTAGTTGGTGTGCAGGATATCGCTTCAATCTCAGATTTTGCAAAAGCAGAAGCCTATTTAAATAGCTTGGAGCAATTAGATGTTGTTAACGTGAAAGAGGTAACGAATCAAGGGGTTATATTTGAGGTGACGACCATGGGACATGGTGATCCAGAAATATTGTCGCAAGTGATTAGTATGGATAATAAGTTGGTGACACTAGCAGATAAAGATCGAATTGTTGAGAACACCGACTTAACATATCGTCTGGTCGAGTCATTACAACGTTGAGTCATAAAGTAGTTGAGTAATTACGTGCAGGAAACACAGTTAGCATTATCTTTAAATCTGAAAGATGATTGTACATTTGAGTCATATGTATCGGGCTCAAATGCAGACAATATTTTGGTGATACAAAAGATACTGAGTACACCAGACGATGCTTTTATTTATTTATGGGGGCAAAAAGGTGTAGGCTGTTCCCATTTGTTACAAGCGGCATGTCATTACGTGAGTCTGCAGCATAAAGCCTCTTTTTATATTCCATTGGATCCCTCAATGGATGCGTCTAGTGTTTTTCAAAATTTAGAAAGAACAGACTTAGTTTGTCTAGATAATATTGAGTGTGTTGTTGGATTGCCTGTATGGGAAGAGGCATTATTTCATCTATATAATAGATTAAAAGATGCCAAGAAAAAACTGATTGTTGCAGCAAATACCCCACCCAAAAGCCTGGCAATTAAATTACCTGATTTGCATTCTCGTTTACAATGGGGGGTATCGTTTCAAATTTTCTCTTTAGAAGATCATGAGCTTGTTTCTGCATTACAACTACGTGCTAAGCAAAGGGGTATTATACTCTCTACAGATGTATGTGAATTCATTATTAAAAGAGTCAATCGCTCGATGTCTTCTTTATACCAGATTTTAGAAAAGTTAGATAAATTGTCACTAACAATGAAACGTAACTTGACAATTCCATTTGTTAAAATGGTTTTGAATCTGTAAATCACCTGATATTTTGGTCTGAGTCTTCTGAATGATATTGCTGGCGGTATTGTTCATAAAAATGCTCAAAGTCAGCAACACCGAGCGGCTTACTGAAAAGATACCCTTGAATGATATCGCAGTTTTGTTCGGCTAATTTTTCAAAATGTTCTTGTATTTCGACCCCTTCAGCAATCACTTCTAATTGTAAGGCATGTGCCATCGTAATGATCGCATTAACAATTTTAACATCAATGGGATCTTTGTTTAAATTAACAATAAAAGCCTTATCTATTTTAAGGTAGTCAATGGGGAAGTTTTTCAGATAGCTTAAAGAGGAGTATCCCGTGCCAAAGTCATCTATGGCTAACTTTAAGCCAAGTCTCTTTAGATCATGTAAAGTTTGTATGGCTTTGTCTTCTTCATACATCATCATACTTTCGGTCAGCTCTAATTCTAGATAATGGGGGGGTAAATTAGATTTTCGTAATATTTCCTCTATCGAGCCGACTAGATCTTTATCTCGAAACTGTTTGGCTGATAAGTTAATAGCCATTGATTTTAAAGGTATGCCGTTTTTTAGCCATGTTTGCATTTGCATGCAGGTTTCTTCTAGAATCCATTGACCTATTTCTGCTATAAGACCGATCTCTTCTGCAATGGGTATAAACTCAATGGGGGAGATAATACCTTTTTCTGGGTGCTGCCATCTGATAAGTGCCTCAGCACCAATAACACGATTATTTTTGACATCAACTTGAGGTTGATAATGCATAACAAATTGATTGCTATCCAACGCCTTTCGTAACTCAGACTCTAGAATGATACGATCGTGAGCGTTTTCATTCATTTTATCTGTATAGAAGGTGAATGTATTACGACCATCATGTTTTGAATGGTGAACAGCAGAGTCTGCATTTTTGAGCAGTGAATCAACATCCTCACCATCTTGAGGGTAAATGGATATACCGATACTGGGTGTAACGTATAACTCTTTGTTATCAATTTTGAAGGGCGATGATAGATACTCTATAATTTTGTGGGCTAATTTTGACGAGGTATTAATTGGATCATCATCAATCAGTAAAATAACAAATTCATCGCCACTAAATCTAGAAAACATATCTACTTTATTTCGTCCGAGATCTTTTAAGAACGGACAATTATTGAAACATTGTGTTAAACGTGTCACAACCATTTGTAATATTTGGTCTCCGACCGAATGGCCATAAGTATCGTTAATATGCTTGAATCTATCTAGATCTATGAAAATAACAGAGAATGGTTGTTGTTTTTTCTTTGGACAACTATCTGTTTGTATTTTGATCTTTTTTAGGGTGTCTTGTATTTTTTCTTTAATATGTAAGCTGTTAGGTAATTTAGTTAATTGGTCAAAATAAGCAATATGTTTCAATTTTTGTTCAGAAACTTTATGTTCAGTAATATCCCTGATAATAGCCAATGCGTGATTACCATTTAAGACTAAGCGGGTTTCATAATACTTTTTATTATTGACTTCTGAAATATAATATTCAAATGAACGAGATAATTTGCTTTCAAAAAGTTTGTGCATATTGTCTTTAAACAAATTAGTTATCATTATAGGAAAAAATTCAGATAAGGGTTTGCCGACTTCCCACCCGAGTTCAAGGCCTTGAGCTTTTGGGAAATGGTAATCTAAGCAAACACCGTTTTTATCAAAGCAGATCATGATGTCCGGGAGAGCAGACAAAATAGCTTGGTTTTTTTGTTGGCTTGAATCAAGGCTATCAATATTTTTTGTACCGCGAATGCTGTAGCGAACGCGATACTGTAGAATAGTCCAGTTAATGGGCTTTGCAATAAAATCGGTCGCCCCGACTTCATACGCACGATTGATGGATTGATCATCCTCTAAACTTGTGGCAATGAGTATAGCTGTATAGTGTCCATCTTCTTCTTGACGTATAGCTTGGCAGGTTTCAAAGCCATCCATGATTGGCATGTAGACGTCTAATATAACTAAAATTGGTTTGTGTATTTTAAATAGTTCTAGTGCTTCTTGACCATTTTCTGCTTGATATATTTCATAATAATGTGTATCAAGAGATTCTGTAATGAGTAAACGTTGTATGGGATCATCATCTACAACTAAAATAATATCTTTTTTAAGTGTCTTGGACAAATTCATATTAATATTCGCTCTTTATTCTCAGCAGCTCAGATTTTGCTTGTTGGTATTTTGTCTGTAAAGCAGCCAATAAACTTATCGTGCTATCTAAATCTTTTTCGATAGCATAACGTTCTATTTGGGCTAAAGTATCTGCAGTTGATAATGCACCAATACTGGCACTGGATGACTTTAACATATGCGCCATTTTATGGACTTCCTCTAAGTCCGTTTCATGAATGTTCCTGTCAAATTCTGATAGTTTTTTATCCATGGTCTCAATATAAATGTCTAATAATTGATGAACCATACTAGGTTGACCTGCTTTGTTTAGCTGTTTTAATTCATTTAATATTGATCTATCTATAATAATATCATTATTGTTCTCTGTTTCTACATCTGGGATAGTGTGTGGATTGTGGACAGTTTCAACTTCGATGTCTGATTCAGAATCCATCATGACCGGTATATCGGTGGTTGTTTGGTTTCTCTCAATATTTTTATTTGGAAGCCATTTTACTAATGCCGCATGTAAATCATTTTCGGAGTAGGGCTTTGTGATAAAGTCATTCATGCCGCAATCAATACATTTATTTTTATCTTCTGTTGTGACATTTGCGGTTAAAGCAACAATAGGAACATGAGACTTTAAAGTTTTTTCGAAAGTTCTAATTTTACGGGTTGCATCATAGCCATCGACTACTGGCATTTGGCAATCCATGAGGATAAGGTCATAGCTGGCCATTTTATATTGATCAAAAACTTTTTGTCCATTACCGGCGATTGTCACCTTACACCCTAAATCTTCAAGCATGATTTTGACTAAGCGTTGATTCACTGGATTGTCCTCTGCCACTAATATACGCTTGTTAAATATGATTTCTGATGGTGAATGTAAGTTTTCATTAGGTGTTGGAATGATGCTCGTTTTGTTGTGTACAATGTTGTAAATTGATGAAAATAAAGGTTCTTGTTTTACCGGCTTTGATAGGTAGGATAATATACCAGTGGCTTCTTTTTGCTTAGGTGATATTTGTTGCGTGATGGAGCTCAGTAATATTTTTTTGGGTTGTTGATAATCTGGATTATTATGAATCTGAGTCATCAGTTCTATGCCGGAGCAACGTGGCATATTTTGATCTGAAATAAGAATATCATAAGTTTGGTTATCGTTATGACAGGCTAAAAGTTCAAGCGCTTCATGAGCTGAGGTGACATAGTCACATTTTATATTCCATGCTAATAATTGTTCTTTTATTATTTTGCAATTAATTTCGATGTCGTCAACGACTAATGCATATAAGTTATCAAATGTCATTTTCTCACTAGACGTGATGGTTTGTTGTTCATGTCTTGGTAATAAGATATTAAATGAAAACGTTGTACCTTTGCTCAAAGTGCTTTTGGCAGAGATTTGACCCTGCATCATTCCGACTAGTTTTCTACAAATACTCAATCCTAACCCAGTACCACCATAAACACGACTGGTAGAGCCATCAGCCTGAAGAAATGGGAAAAATATTTTATCAACTTGATCTGGCGTAATACCACAGCCGGTATCACGTATATCAATTTGTATATTCTGAAATGTTTTGCATTCTTCTTTTTCTGAATCATTTTCAATGCACTTTAGGTGCAGCCCAATGGAACCTGATTCTGTGAATTTTAGAGCATTACTAATCAAATTGATTAATATTTGTTTGATCCTGAGTTCATCGCCAAGATAGGATGGATGAAAATTGGGTGGTATGTCGAGTATGAGCTCCAAGCCTTTGCTTTGAGCCCGCTCAGCAAACTGTAAGCTAACTTGTTCAACAATGTGCCTCATATCAATCACATTTTGCTCTAGAACTAGCTGTTCTGCTTCAATTTTAGAGAAATCTAAAATATCATTAATAATACCTAGTAATGTATCAGCAGAGCTACTGGCCACTTGTAAGTATTCAGTTTGTTTGTCTGTCAGTTTTGTTTTAAGTGTGACTTCAATCATACCTAAAATACCATTAAGAGGCGTTCTGATCTCGTGACTCATATTAGCAACAAACATAGATTTCGCTTGAGATGCTTGTTCAGCCGTTTCTTTTGCTTTTTGTGATTTGATCAGTATTTGTTCTAGCTTTCTATTTGTGATGGATAATTCTTGGGTGCGTGATTGAACTTCGTCTTCTAAGATAAGTTGACTTTTTTGGATGTTTCTTTCTCTTGCTTGTATCTCTTTTATCATAAGATTGAATCCATCTGCAAGCTCACCTAGTTCATCATGTTGCTTTAAATTAACGCGCAATGAATAATCTCTTGTTTTTGTGACTTTTTGCATAGTATTTTTAATCGCAATAATAGGATCTGTAAATATTTTTTGTAATTTGAATGATAAGGCAAGCGCAACCAAGCCTGAGCTTAAAAGAAATATACTGCCTATCAGGATATAGTCTAAAATGCTATTTTTAAGTAGATCTATATTGTGAAAAATGTGTAACGTGCCGACTGTTTTGTGATCTAGTTTAATTATTTCCTTAAAATGTAAACCATGCTTTGTAAGTTGGTATTTACTGTTTTTGGCATCAAAGCTTATTAATTTGGGTTTGATGATATTCCAAGATAATTGATTAATACCTTGGTAGTTTTGTTTGGGGTTGCTGAAACTCGCGATTAGATTTTTTTGGTTGTTTAATACGAATGCAGCCGCAACATTTTCTTTGTATTTCAATGAATTTAAAATCTTTTGTGCAGCAAACTTGTCATTAAAAACAATAGGTGCTGTTAGGTTAGAACTCATGATGTTCGTGATAATAGAAGATTCTGTGACTATGCTATTTTTGATGACAAAAAACTGATTGATGAGAAAAGCAATAAATATAACAATAAGCGCAATGGTCGTATTCAGAACCAACACGGCCTTCAGCTTATCTTGAATTGGTAGGTTTTTAAAATAATTTCCCATAGTCGTTACTCATCATCCTCGGTATGAGATACATTGAGTAGGCTCGACCGGACAAATAGGTCTGATGCTTCTATTTGTGATTGGTTTATCTTTAATGTCATTTTATTTTTTTTGATGTTGAGATATATCATTCCGCCATTTTCAGTAAAATCTTTCTGGGCGCTAATGGTTAATATCGCATTTTCTTGACTGACTTTTGTGAGTGCTTTTAGGTTTTTCTCATCTAGGGGCCTAGTAAATACCAACTGACAATTTTCTACTTCTTCCAAACTTCTCAAATGTACAACACGTATTTTTCTCTGGTGTAACGATTTGCCATTTAATGTTTGATACGCATTTTCATTTATTTTTTCATCATGGAAGCAAAATAGTAGATTGTTTTGATTCATAACATAGTGTGGCCAAGTTACAAATTTTGAAATATTATAAACTGAATCCACTTGTTTTTTTATATTGGTTTCTACTGTGCTAATTTCTTTTGCAACAGACGCACTGACATTTAAGAAAGTCATTAGTAACGTGCTGATTAAAGATGCAAGTCTGATATTATACATAGTCTTTATTTTGCTTATAGAGTATTACTATATATGTCGGCTAAAATTGAGAAATATTAAGGGGCGTGCTGCACTTAATGTCATGCCAGCGAAGGCTAGTCTCCTGAATTTTTGATGAATTAGATGGCAGCCTTCGCTGGCATGACGGGGCTTTAATAATAAAATCAGACAAAAAAAGAGCCTTTCGGCTCTAGTGTGGGGAGAGGGTTTTATTTTTTTGTAGGTCTGTAGGGTACGCTGCAAGTTGGTTTAAGCATATTTTGCGCAACGTCTTTTAGTTCTGTCGGATCAGCTTTTTTCAAGTCAAACCCGGGTAAAAAGCTGTTCATTAGTCCGCAACCAATATCAATCATCGATGCACCTGGTTTATTAATCGTTTTTGCCACATGACTTATTTGTTCAACACTGGCTTTAACAGAAGGCTCTTCGACGTGCCCTAAAAGCGTGCTAAAGAAAGAAGCAAAGCTACCAAAAGCAATTTTTAGTGCATTACCAGCTATACCAAAAACAGAACCTGAATTGCCACTATAGTGTACGCCCGTGTTGACTTTGGGTTGGTTTCTTTGTTTAAACAGGTCTGATAGGCCTGCTAACATTTCTTGACCAATTTTCCAGCTTCTGTCGTTTGTGCCATTCATCATAATTTTTCCCCTCACAATGGATAAGTATATGTTTTATAGTTTTTTTTCTTATGTAGTTAGTTTACAATTTGGTCGTCTGGCTTGCAACAGAACCCAGATAAGCGGCATAAACAACGAGCCAAAAGGCTCGTTGCTATCGATGTGTAAATACACTTAAAAGTATTAAGTCTATTTTTCTTTGATTTTATAGTGAGCTTCTAACATCTGCGCGTGGTTCGTCTAATTCAGCTACAGGGGGCGCCTGGGCGCCTCTTTTTGGCCATGAGGGAAGATAAGACCTGGCTGAGGTGAATGCGCTAGATAGCTTATCGCCAGCTGTACTAGCTATTTCTCTTGTGACCTGGCAGCCACTCGATGCTGTTTCGACGCTTTTATTTTTGAGTGCTACTGCGGTTTTAAAGCCCAGGTAAAGTGCACCAACACCTAGACCTATAGTCGCAGCCCCAGCCCCTAGAAATAAGCCCGCTGTGGCAATATTGCTGAGCATATTGCCCAACGTAAATAGTTCACCTTCGATTTGAATTGCGGTTAAGCCCATTGCAATAGGCGTGGCTATCGCAGCTGCCGCTAGTAATTTTTTTGTCTTGCTCATGGCTAATGCACCTATAAGTTAATTGTTATATGTTAAATAAATAGTCTTTTTCCTGTTAGTGGAAACGTCTATTTCTATCTATATTGTGTAATCGATTTGAGCTTCTGACATCATCAGTATCAAAATCGGAACCTAGGGCAGCTGCGCCATGGGCATCGTCTGCTGTTTCTCGTAAATTGAGGATTTCGCGATTTGAAATTTCCTCAAAATCGTATTCATACTCGTTTTCATCTTCATCTAATTCAGAGTCCGTTTCAGGTGCGAATGTCGCATCTAAGTATTCTGAATCTTCTGCCATTGATTTGGCTTGATTAAAAGTGTATTTCACTGCGTTGTAGACTAAGTGTGCACTGCCTATAATTGCGCCAGATGTTGCTATATGAGCCATAAGATTAATTATACCTGATTGAGGGCTCATAACAGCTGAGCCTATACCCCATAAAACAGATAATGCCGCAGAACCGTAACGTGCTAGTTTTTGTCCAAAAGTCATGATAAATACCCTAAGATTATTAATTACTGTGTTTGTTAAAATTACATGCTGCTATGCTAAACCAGATGTGAACCTGATAGCTAGGGGTAATGGCTCATTCATAGATAGAAGGTTAAATTTATATTATCAAAGGTTAAACATAAAAAAAACGGGCCTAATGGCCCGTTTTTTATTAGCTTTGAATTAATATGTAAGTCTGGTAGGCACTTTTCCGAGATTAGCTCTGCTTGATCTTCTTGGCGCTACAACATCAACATCAGCATCAGCATCAGAGGAAGAAGCAGTTGCATTATTATAACCAGTTAAAATTGCGGCACCGATAGCGGGTAATGCTATGACTGCAGCAGATTTAGCAACGTTTGCAGCGATGCCAGTAGGAGTCGCGTCACTTTCCATAATAGAAGAGTATACACCCCATAAAACAGAGAAAGCTGCTGAACCATAACCAATCATTTTTTGTGTGGGAGTCATAATAAATACCTCTAAGTAATATAGTAAAATCATTGTTGAAGCGCTTAAGTAATAACAAGCCGCTGTCTAGTGAATCCATAGTACCTTCAATTTTGCTGGAATTACCAGTAAAAAACCTATATCTCAGATGAGAGGTCGAATATATAACATCAAAGGTTAAAACAAAAAAAACGGGCCTTAAGGCCCGTTTTTTAATATACACGGAGGTGTGCTCTTATTTTCTAAGTCTAGCAGATCTTCTGTTTCCTTCTTGGTCACAAGTTGTGCCATAAGTTGCATTTATGTCATAAAGTGCAGTTGCTGCTTGTTGAGGCGCTGTTCCGTTTGATGGCAAATAAGATGCGGCTGTTTGAAAAAGTGAAGCAGTCGCATCAGTACCTGTTTGCTTTACAGATGTAAAAGCATTACCAATTGCGTCTGTGTTAACACGATTCAGCATTCCACCAATAAAGCTGGCAACGCTTGAAATGATGTTAGAAAAAAAGTTAGTAGCTTGTTGAAAAAAATTCATAATAAATACCTCTATTGTTACATTGATTGATTGCTGACAAATGCTTTAATTAGTTAGCTATGTCAGTTGCAAGCATGTTAGTCATAAAATTTTAGGATTACCAGACGAAAACCTATCTAGAGGATAAGCGGTGTTATTCTACTGCTGACTGGTAGAACTAAAAAGTTTATGGGCGATATCCGCAATATTTTTGCCCAAAGCCAAGCATAAATTCCGTTCGTCTTGGGTTAAATTATTTTGATTTTGACCAGAAACATGGCTTGCCCCATAAGGTGTACCCCCAGATTGGGTTTGATGGAGCGACACTTGATTATAAGGTAACCCTGATATCAACATACCATGGTGCATTAGGGGTAATATCATGCTTAAGAGCGTGCTTTCTTGACCGCCATGCATACTGTCACTAGAAGTGAAGACGCCCGCAGGTTTGCCTATGAGTTGACCTGAGAGCCATATATCCAAAGTACTCTCTAAAAAAAACTGTAAATTAGCCGACATATTCCCAAACCGGGTTGGACTGCCTAAAATTAACCCGGATGCATCTATTAAGTCTTGGGCTTGTACAAATGGATGAGCTGCTCGCTTTGTGTTTGATTCAGCTTGCAACGTATGTATAGACGGAACGGTTCTAATTTTAGCTTCCATTTGTTCGTGGTTTTCTACACCGAGTGCAATTTGCTCCGCCATTTTTTGGGTTGCGCCATGACGACTATAATATAAAACGAGAATGTGAGACATAAATTACCTACTGCTATGTTTTGTTGTTTTCTTCATCTGCTCTTATTTTGAAGAGCGAAGCGAATCATTCCCTCTCCCAATACTGGGAGAGGACGGTCGAAGACCAGGTGAGGGTTAGTTTTGTTAGGGTAGAGATTGGTAACCCTCACCAGGTTTACTGCGTTTTCACTTAGTAAACCATCCTCTCCCAGTATTGGGAGAGGGAATGATTCACTTCGTTCATCAAACACGTTTTCTACCTTACCTCAATCTATAATCCAAATTCAGGCAAACTTAAGCCTCACCAGGTTTACTATTTCTCTAATTGTCCATTATAAGCGCCAAAACATTCTCAGGCGGTCTGCCAACCACGGCTTGGTTATTTTTAACGACGATAGGGCGCTCGATTAATTTTGGATTATTGTGCATAGCACAAAGTATGTCCTTTTCAGTAGAACTTTTATCCGCTAAATTCAGGGTCTTGTATTCTGGTTCTTTGGTGCGTAGTAAATCTCTAGCCGATGTATAGCCCAAGAATGCAATAATTTGTTTTAACTCATTGGGTGAAGGTGGTTGTTTTAAATACTCTATAATATTAGGCTGAAAGCCATGTTCCTGTAATAAAGACAGCGTTTGTCGAGACTTGGAGCATTTGGGATTATGGTAGATTGTTATGGACATTGACGCTAAACTCCTTTATGTACTTTTTATTTAATAAAGACTATATTTTTTGATATCCATCACTAATTTTGCTTAAGTGTGAGTTCTAACAAATATACTCAGGATAAGTCATATGCAAATTTGCAAGCATTGTATCGTATCAGGCAAGGTTCAAGGTGTTTTTTTTAGGCAAACTGTCCAAAAAAGAGCGAAAGCTCTGGGTGTAACTGGCTGGGTGCGCAACTTACCTAATGGTACTGTTGAAACGGTAATATGTGGAGAAGATGATGTTGTGCAAACGCTATGCGATTGGTTGTGGCAAGGGCCAGACGCAGCGCAAGTAGCTGATATTATTATTCAAGAACATGACTTAGAAGCACATACAGATTTTACCGTTCGGTTTTAATTCCTAAATAAATTTTATGTTTGGTTGCGTTGCAAAAATATCTTGAGCATGCTTGATTTCTGTTTAAATAATCGGTATGTTGCCTGCTCACGTTATATTTTATGCATAGGAATAATAACAATGAGTAACGGAAAATTAGTAAAAGCAGCTGTTGTTGCTTTAAGTTGTACTTTTGGTTTGGTTGGTTGTGGCACTTACAATTATACTGGTGGTTTTCAACGTCAAGCAAAATCATCTGTTGAACCAACACAACAAGTGGCTGCTCAAGAGCAAGAAGTTGTGAAACAATTGGTCTCTAGTACATATAATTTCAAATTTGATAACGCTGCTTTGAATGAAGATGCTAAATCTGAATTAAACCAGTTTGCACAATACTTAGCTAAAAATGGCGAAGCAAAAGTTCACGTTGAAGGTTACGCTGACGCTCGTGGTAAGCCAGAATACAATGTCGCTTTAGGTATGCGTCGTGCAGAATCTGTTGCTAAATTCTTAAAAGAAAATGGCGTACAAGAAAGCCAAATCGAAACAAGAAGTTTTGGTTCAGAAAGATTAGCTGACATGAGCGATTCAGCCGAAGCAAATGCTGCAAACCGTCGTGCGGTTGTTTACTTTGAAGTTGAAAGCGAAATTGTTTAATTAATTTTGAGTGTCTGTGTTTGGTCAACTTTAACACTAAACTTGTATCAAGCCTGATCGCTCCTAATTATTTAGATTAGAAAAAAGGCGCCTTTTAAAGGCGCTTTTTTTATGGCTGATATAGAATCTGATATTTACATTTTTTCTTGTAAAAAACCTACAATACCATCCAGATCGACTTTTTCAATATCGGTACTGCGGCGGGCCTTATACTCAACGACACCTTCATCTAACCCTCGTTCCCCTACAACGACACGATGTGGGAAGCCAATGAGATCTGCTTCAGCAAACATACGGCCTGGTCTTTCATTTCTGTCGTCTAATAGCACCTCAATGCCTAAATGAGTAAGGTCATCATATATTTGTGTAACAGCATCACGTACGCGATGAGATTTGTTATATTTTAATGGAACCAATATAACAGAGAATGGAGCCATTGCCTCTGGCCAAATGATGCCACTATCGTCATGATTCTGCTCTATTGCGGCGGCGACGATGCGAGAGACTCCGATGCCATAGCAACCCATTTCAGGCGCAACCGCTTGGCCTTTTTCGTTTAGGACAGTCGCTTTCATCGATTCTGAGTATTTATTTCCGAGCTGGAATATATGGCCGACCTCAATACCACGGCAAATAGCCAAGGTGCCTTTACCATCTGGGCTGATGTCACCTGCTTTTACGGTACGCAAATCAGCATGCTCGCTTGGAACGGGTAAGTCACGCTGCCAATTAACACCGATATAATGTTTATCATCTTGGTTGGCGCCACAGGAAAAGTCTGACATATTCAGTACAGCGTAGTCTGCAACAATAGGAACTTCAAGTTTAATCGGGCCTACGAAGCCAGCTTGACAACCGCTGATTTTTGCGACGGTTTGTTCATTCACTAATGTAAGAGGACTGTATACTAAGGGATGCTTTTCGGCTTTTAAAGTATTGAGCTCGTCGTCCCCACGGAGTAATAAAGCAACAACTGTGTCGTCAACGCCCTGAACCAATAAAGTTTTGACAATTTGCTGGGTGTTGATTCCCATAAATTGTGCTTGATCTTTGACGGAACGAATGTTCGGTGTATCTGTTAACTGCATTTCTTTTGTTGCGGCTGGGGCCTGTGTTTCGGGGAGTTGTGTAGTGGCAGTTTCAACATTCGCGGCGTAACCCGAATTATCACAAAAGGCAATGGCATCTTCACCAGAATCTGCAAGCACATGGAACTCATGAGATAAGCTTCCGCCAATCGCACCCGTATCGGCTAATACAGAACGATAGGTTAGCCCTAGGCGATCAAATATCTTGCTGTAAGCTTGATACATTGTTTCATAAGTTTCTTGTAGAGAGCTTTGATCCATATGAAAAGAATAAGCATCTTTCATTAAAAATTCTCGAGCGCGCATAACACCAAAGCGAGGCCTGATTTCATCGCGAAATTTTGTTTGAATTTGATAAAAGCAACAGGGCAGTTCTTTGTAGCTTTGTAATTCATTGCGTACTAAATCAGTGATTACTTCTTCATGGGTGGGGCCAAAACAAAAAGAGCGGTCATGCCTATCTTTTATTTTGAGGAGTTGTGGGCCAAATTGCTCCCAGCGGTCTGTTTCTTCCCATAGTTCAGCAGGCTGCACGACGGGCATTAAAAGCTCTTGGGCATTGATGGCATTCATTTCATCTCTTACCACTTGCTCCACTTTTCTTAAAACACGTAACCCCAGGGGGAGCCACGTATACAGTCCAGAAGCAAGTTTTCGAATAAGTCCCGCTCGCAACATGAGCTGATGACTGATTAGTTCAGCATCTTGTGGCGATTCTTTTAATGTAGCAAGTAGTAACTGACTAGTACGCATGTTGGTTTTGGTTGTCCTTTTGCTTTTAGTTTTAAGCCAATTTTGTCACAAATTCGGATTGAGGAAAGTTGTGTCGCAGCACAAAAAATGCATCGTTTGCTAAGTCATTTAGTTCGAGCGCTCTATATGCCTGAACCATAATGCTTAACGCTTCTTCTGTTTGGGGGGCTCGATCAAAGTGTACCAGGAGATAATTGCTGCGCGTTGCAGCCGCCAGGTAAGCGCCTTTTTTTAAGTAAAAGCGAGCAACATATAATTCATTTTCAGCCACTAAATTTCGTAAATAGATCATGCGTTGTTTGGCATTTTCTACATATGGGCTATTGGGGTAATGTGAGACTAAGTGTTCAAAAGAGGCCAATGCTTTTTTGCCTGGATTTGGATCTCGTTCTGCTCTTTCCATTGGCAGATATTTACTAAAGAAACCCACAGCTTCAGAGAAGTGGATTAATCCCTTCATAAAGTAAGCATAATCAACATTAGGGTGGCGTGGATACATACGCAAGAACCTATCTGCTGCAGGTAAGGCTTGTGAATAATCTTCTCCTAAATAATGTGCGTATATTGCACCTAGTTGTGCTTTGTCTGCATATTCCCCAAATGGGTAGCGTGCTTCTAAAGCCTCAAAGTCCTCTACTGCCAAACTAAAACGGTTTTTACGTGTATGTTTGACTCCTTGCTGATAAATTTCATTCGCCGCCATGGCATTATATTTTTCGTCTTTGGGATTTGAGCTGCAGCCGGTCAGAAGTGACCCAGCTAACAATGCAACACTTAAGTTTTTAATTATTGTTTTCATTTTTTATTCCATTATAAGGATCATGCCTGCAGCAAAGAAGGTTAAACCAAATAAGCCTAATAATCCAACTTAGATAAGCTAATAAAACTAATAGTAATTTATCACAATATTAGTTAAAACACTTAACAGGGCTGTCCTGATAAGAATTGTTAAGGCCGACCTGTTAAGGCTGTCCTGATAAAACTTAATAGGGCTGTCCCGTTAGGAATTACAAGTTACATAAGGGTTTTCTGATTTATGAGCAGGGGATAAGCCCCAGAAATGGTTTAAATTTTGTTATTTAAATTTGACAGGCAACTTACGGGTAGCTAGAATCTTGACTATCTTCTAAGTCTTTATAAAGTTACTGAAGGTTAAAAAGCAGTTTATGACATTATCCGGATTTCTCTCCGCACCTTTCTCTCGCGACTTTTGGGTCTCACGTTGGGACGATATAAAACATTTCTTTACTCAGTTAATTAACTTCGAGATATCAGCTCTAACGGGTACTCGTAGCTACTTATTTGGGTTGTTACCCAGTGTCTCGACACTGTGCATGTTACTAATTGCAAGTGCTGGCTTAGCTGTTGCGCCATGGCTTTTAGGTATAGTGACACAGACTGCCAGTACTTATTTACATTTTTATGCCGCGACCGTGCTCGGGGTTACAGCATTTGGTTTTGATAGCTATTGGTTTGATGGCCCAAATAAAAAAGCAGAATATAAAGGTTCGCCTGTTTCTGAGGGGGCTAAGTATGGTGTGGGGGTATCTGAGAGCAGACCTAGATTAAATTTATCAAAATTAGTCAAACATGCTCACCATTTGGTTTTGGCAGGAGAATATTTTCAAGGACTGAGTGGTGCTGAAAAGCAAGCTATTCTAGAGAAAGATGAGGCAACAAACATTATCCAAGAGAACTTAGCTGATTATAAGCCGTTCTTGTTGAGTATGGATAAAAAAAATCCAAAATTTGTTTTAATGGGTGCTGGACGATACGAAGCGGCTGGGCATTTAATTTTTTCCGCAGGTTGTTTTGAGGAGAAGTATAATTTAACGGCGAATGAATTAGCTGCCATGACAATGATGGAAATTATTAAGATTAGAAAACGAAAAACCTTAACAAAAGTGGTTATTACCGTATGCCAAAATTTGTTAAATACTTTAGAATCAGTACAGAATGCCAGCCCTTTACTTAAATTTCTATTTCCTATCACTTTTATAGGGAAAATATGGGGTAAAGCAATGGATAGGTTAATTTTCCAAGAATGCCTGATAGACGTCGCTAGGGCAGGAATGGGAGAAGCTCTAAAATCCGGCTTAATCAAATCTGAGTGTTGTACACTGTCGGAAAAGAAGAGAAAGCCACCGGCGAATCAAAGACCAGAATACATCAAGGGTGAACATTGGTATGATTTTATCAAGGCACCACTTTATAACTATGTTCGGGCTCATGAGGGCGCGGAGTACAAGCAGCATTGGTTGGTCGCGTTGGTTGATATTGTTCGGATGGACATGGGGTACTTTCTGAGTCGATTGGATGCTGACAAATTGAGCTCATCAGAAATGAGTGCTGTGCTTTCAGACACCATGAATAATGAAAATTTAAAAAACCTGCGCTTTACGTTGCCTGAAGACATTGGTTATTCAAAAGTAGAGGCTTCTGTCAAAGAGTCCTTTGATTGTCATCATGGCTATTATGCTGCACCAGAAAATCCAGATAGGGTTGTACGTACCTATTTTGATTTACAGGCTTATAAAGCAAGGGTGGCGAAGGATGCTGCGAATGAGGCACCGGATCAGGATGAGGGGCATTCACCCAGCAACAGATTATAATAGTGTTGGATTAGTCTAAGTGAGAATATGGGTAAGGACACCCATTTTCAAATTTTTTATTTCCTTTTTCTTCCAGGCTTTTTTCTCGAAGGCTTTGCTTAATTTTTCTCTTAATATTCTATTCATGCCCACATATTTAATCTATTAAACTTAAAAATACAGATAAACAAGTGATTTTTATTATCAATCTAGATTAATCTGATTTAAAATAGAGCAAATAACTCACTTTATTAGTTTATTAACTAAATGGTCGTATGAAAGAGCAAATTACCCTCAATACAATTATTCCCGAGTCTTTATCTGGCTTACGCTTAGATCAAGCACTAGCTAAGTGCTTCCCTGATTATTCTAGGGCAAAACTAACCGAATGGGTAAGAGAAGGCTCAGTCTTAGTAGACCAGCAAAAATGGCCACCCAAGCGAAAAATATTTGGGGGAGAAGTGATTGACGTTCATGCTGAACAAGCGGTTCTAACACATGAGCCGGAAGATATTCCCTTAGATATTGTGTATGAAGATGATCATATATTAGTGATTAATAAAGCAGCTGATTGCGTTGTACACCCTGGTGCGGGTAATTGGGAAGGGACGCTATTAAATGCCTTGTTGCATCATTGTGAAGATCAAAAGCATTTACCACGAGCAGGTATTATTCACCGTTTGGACAAAGATACCACAGGACTCATGGTCGTGACTAAGAGCCAATTGGCGAATACTAAATTAGTCGCTGATTTAAGTGAAAGAAAAATAGGCCGCTATTATTATGCTGTAGTCAGAGGACGTATTTTAAGCGGCGGAACCATTGACCAGCCTATTGGTCGGCATACCCATAATCGACTTAAAATGGCAGTTATTAAAGGCGGAAAACCTGCGGTGACCCATTATAGAGTCGCGCAAAGATTTAGTGGTTATACATTATTAGATGTTAAGTTAGAGACCGGTAGAACCCATCAAATTCGAGTACATATGTCTCACCAAAATAACTCGTTAATTGGGGATGGTCGTTATGCAGGTCGAGCGCAGTTAATGGCTAATTTAACACCAAGCTTACGGGAAACCATCCAAAATTTCCCAAGACCCGCCTTACACGCATACCATTTGCATTTAGAGCATCCGTTCACAGGTCAGCTTATGGAATGGACACTCCCTATACCTGAAGATATGCAAGCTTTATTAAAGGAGTTAAAAGCGAATGAAAGTATTAAAACCGGATTGGCCAGCCCCCACATGGATACAAGCTTTCACAACCTCCCGGGAGCAAGGCGCTAGTTCACCACCCTTTGGTCGATGTAATCTAGCCCACCATGTGGGCGACAATATCAATACCGTGCGTCTCAATCGCATGGTATTGCAGCAACAATTCAATTTATCTTCTACATTAGTTTGGCTAAATCAGACACACAGCAATACTGTCATAGAACTTAAAAACCCCCATAAACCTGAAAGCCTTGAAGCGGACGGTGCCTGGACTCAGGAAGTGGGCCAAGCTTGTGTGGTGATGACTGCTGATTGCTTGCCATTGTTACTAACAGATACAGGTGGTACGGTTGTTGCTGCAGTACATTGTGGTTGGCGTGGTATCGCAAATAATATTATTGAGCAAAGTGTATTGCAATTGCGTCTCAATACCAATAATGACTTAATGGCTTGGATGGGACCTGCAATTGGCGCTGAGGTTTATGAAGTCGGTGGGGATGTTTATCATACATTCGTAGAACAAGACTATACATATCATCAAGCTTTTTTTCCTATCGTGGGTACGCAAAAATATTGGCTAGATATGTATCAGTTGGCACGCTTAAAGCTAAGTCAATCTGGTATTAATGCTGTATTTGGCGGTAAATATTGCACAGTTAGAAATAACGATAAATTTTATTCTTTTCGTAAAGAAGGTACTACGGGGCGTATGGCTACCGCTATTTGGATCAATTAGTATTTAGATCGACACGTAGTAGGTCACTTTAAAATTTTGAAACTATACCCAATATACTTCAAGGTGCTGTATAAGTTTCGAGGCTAAGTGATGAGATTTAAAGGATATCGACTGAGAAAAGTGAAGTAATAGTAGCTCTATTTCAAGCTTTTAGTAAGGAGATATCGTTTCAAGCTCGCGTTTAGACGAAGAAAATAAATAGCATCTTGAAGTTTATTGGGTATATCCCCATGTTAGAGTTATGTTCAGACATATTGGTCTTTAAATAGATATTGAATTAAGGGAAAACATGTTAGATAAATTTACCACTAAATTTCAACAGGCCCTCAATGAAGCACAATCCTTGGCGGTCACACGATCTCATTCAACAATTGAGCCAGTACATTTGCTAACTGCAATGTTAGATCAAACAGGCGGTACGGCGCGACCTATCTTACAGAAGGCAGGCGCAAATATTCCCCAATTACGCTCTAGCTTGAGTACACAATTGGACTCGTTGGCAAAACTACAAAATGTGACGGGTGAGGTTTCTATTGCCCCTAAACTCAATCATTTGCTGTTATTAACAGAGAAACATGCCAAAGACAGGGGCGATAGTTTTATATCGAGCGAATTATTTTTATTAGCTTTATTAGACGATGATAATGAAGTCAGTAAAGTTTTAAAACAATCTGGTCTTAACAAAGCAAAACTATCTAAAGCGATTGATGAGGTACGAGGTGGTGAGTCTGTCAAAGATGAAAATGCCGAAGATCAAAGACAAGCTTTAGAGCGTTACACTATAGATTTAACCGAACGAGCAGAACAAGGCAAACTGGATCCGGTGATAGGGCGGGATGAAGAAATTCGACGCACGATCCAAGTATTACAAAGACGAACCAAAAATAACCCCGTCTTGATTGGAGAGCCAGGGGTTGGTAAAACGGCCATCGTAGAAGGCTTGGCACAACGTATTATTAATCATGAGGTGCCTGAAGGTTTAAAAAATAAACGTGTTTTAATGTTAGACATGGGACTATTGATTGCGGGCGCTAAGTTTAGGGGCGAGTTTGAAGAGCGATTAAAAGGCGTGTTGAAAGATTTAGCCAAACAGGAAGGCGAAGTTATACTCTTTATTGATGAAATTCATACCATGGTAGGAGCAGGCAAGGCAGATGGCGCTATGGATGCCGGTAACATGCTAAAACCTGCTTTGGCGCGCGGTGAGTTACATTGTGTGGGCGCAACCACTTTAGATGAATATAGACAATACATCGAAAAAGACGCGGCATTAGAAAGACGTTTCCAAAAAGTTTGGGTGGGTGAACCTTCTACGGAAGATACAGTGGCAATATTGCGTGGACTAAAAGAGCGTTATGAAATTCATCATGGCGTTCAAATCACGGATCCGGCGATTATTGCAGCAGCAAATTTATCTCAGCGTTACATTACTGATCGCATGCTGCCCGATAAAGCCATTGACTTGATTGATGAGGCGGCTAGTCGAATTCGGATGGCGATTGACTCTAAGCCTGAGCCTTTAGATAAACTTGAGCGTAAATTGATTCAATACAAAATTGAACGTGAAGCGCTCAAGAAAGAAACAGATCTGGCCTCTAAAGAACGCCTGGAGAAATTGAGTGCAGATATTAACGCTGCTGAAAAAGAACTGGCTGATTTGGATGAAATTTGGCAAGCAGAGAAAGCGGCATTGCATGGCACTCAGCACATTAAAGAAGAGCTAGAGCGGTGCAAAATAGAATTAGAAGCGGCTAGTCGTGCAGGTGATTTAACCCGAATGTCTGAGTTGCAATACGGGCGAATTCCCGAGTTAGAAAAACAAATGCAATCTGCGAATGAACTAGAGACGCAAGAAAGCACCCTTTTAAAAACCAATGTGGGTGAAGAAGAGATTGCCGAAGTCGTTGCCAAATGGACAGGGATTCCAGTGAGTAAAATGCTGGAAGGTGAAAAACAAAAATTACTCAAAATGGAAGATGAGCTGGCGAAAACAATTGTGGGACAAAAAGAAGCGATTAAAGCAGTATCCAATGCAATTAGACGTTCTCGAGCAGGTCTAGCGTCTCCCAATACGCCGGTGGGTTCCTTTTTGTTTTTAGGCCCAACTGGTGTTGGTAAAACGGCGCTTTGTAAGTCGTTAGCCGAGTTTTTGTTTGATACTGAGGCTGCGTTAGTTCGTATTGATATGTCTGAATTTATGGAAAAACATTCGGTCTCTAGATTAGTTGGGGCACCTCCTGGTTATGTGGGCTATGAAGAAGGGGGGCATTTAACCGAGGCTGTGCGCAGAAGACCGTATAGCATTATCTTGCTAGATGAGATTGAAAAAGCGCATACAGATGTTTTTAATATTTTGTTACAGTTGCTAGACGAAGGCAGATTAACCGACTCGCAAGGCCGCACGGTAGACTTTCGTAATTGTATTATTGTTATGACTTCAAATATTGGCGCGGAGCGGATTCAAGAAATGTCAGGCGAAAGTTACGATAAAATGAAATCTGAGGTCAGTGGTATGCTCGGTTCCTATTTTAAGCCTGAATTTATTAACCGGATTGATGAATCAATCGTTTTTCATGCTTTGACGCAAGAGAATATTCGTGAGATTGTAACCATTCAATTGGCAAGTTTAAAACAACGATTGGATGAACGCGGGTTGACGCTTGCCTTAGATGATGCCGCATTAGAAAAGTTGTCAAACATTGGGTTCGATCCAGCCTATGGTGCGAGACCCTTACAACGTGCATTAAGACAATACTTAGAAAATCCATTATCGGAATGTATTTTGCGGGGTGATTATGAAAAAGGCGATAGCATACAGGTATCAGTTGTTAATGATGAAATAATGTTAAGTTAGTGTTGTTTTCGTTTTAAATTTAAAATGTAATGGAGTTTGATGAGTCATTTAAGTTAAATAATGTATCATCAAATTCCATTTTTATCTCATCAGCAATGATCTTGTTACTTTGATATTTTTGGGTAAATGCGTGTAATGCTTTGACCGCATTCAAGATATCTTCACTTTCTGGCTCAGAAAATGCTTTCTCGAAGCCTGTTTCTGAATATTCTGTTCCATAGGTCTGTAAAAACATATTTAGAACATTAAGCTGTTCATCCGTATAGTGAAACTGATTAAGTATAATTAAAGCCTGCCCTACGTTTTCAACTTCTTCTGAATTGGGTTCCATATGCTATCCTCGGATATTTTTCTCATTCTATATAGTTGAGACAAAGCTTTTCTGAATTAGTTCCCTTAATAAGAGTATATACAGGATTTTGTCAGTTCGCGAATTTCGTTATTAAAATAGAATTAAAAACACTGTACAATACGAGCTTATTTATTATTGGGCGATGACGATGAATGCAATCATGACACAAAAAGGCTGTTTATTTCAAAAGTGCCAAAAAGCCTTAGAGTCAAATTCTATTGAGCAAAAGCCCAAGCTGGTACTGGCTATTTACCAAGAGTACCTATTCGGCAATATTGTAATCAGGCCGAAGCATTCACAATTGAAAATAAAAGCGGGATTTCCACCGGATTTAGACTGGGTTGCCCCAAGTCAACTAAAGCACCGAAAGTTAACCCAGCCTATAGGTCGGGCCGCTTTAATTCATGCTGTGTGCCATATAGAATTTAATGCAATTAACTTAGCTTTAGATGCAATTTGTCGTTTTTCTGGATTACCGGAAAAGTACTATGTTGATTGGTTAAAAGTTGCAGCAGAAGAAGCATATCATTTTAGTTTATTACGCCAACATTTGATTAATAATCAATATGACTATGGTTATTTCCCAGTACATAATGGCTTATGGAAGATGGCAGAAGAAACAGCTTATGACCCAATGGTTCGAATGGCTTGTGTCCCAAGATTGCTTGAGGCGCGTGGTTTAGATGTTGCCCCTTTGATGGCCAAAAAATTAAAACAAAATAACGATGAGATTGGTGCCGGATTGTTAGGGATTATTTTTCAGGATGAAATAGAGCATGTCAGGGTAGGAAATCGTTGGTATGCATATTTTTGTGCACTACGAGATATCCCGCCATTGGAAACTTTTAGAACATTGGTGCAAAAACATGCCCCAGAGTTTTTAAGAGGGCCTTATAATGCAATGGCGCGATTAGAGGCAGGGTTTCGAGTTGACGAGATGAAATTTTTGGAAGAAGAAGATGCGAAGCATGGCTGAAATTATCCATAACCAGCCCTAACCAAACTTATGAGGCGCAAAGCGCCATGCACCCCCTTTGATTCCAAATTGGGTTGCGCCTACCTACTGAAAATGGTTTGCTGGTCCAAGCAACCAAAGACAGAATTTTAGTATATTTGTTGACTAGATATCGACTTTTGCTGTTAAAATGACAGAAACTATAAGGCGAAAGGGCCAAGATGGAAAACTATAAAATGCAACAAGATTATTCTACCAGGCAGCAGCGGAAATCACCACGCACTCAATCTAATGCTAAAGTTAAACGTTTACCTAGCAAGCTTAAGCAGGCCATATTTTGGATGATTTTAGGCCTCGTTGGTGGCTTGTTGGTTAATTATTTTTCTAATTCTAGTTCTGAGGCTGTAAAGATTGCGGGTAAGCAAGCGCCCACAAAGCAACAAGTCAATAAAAAGGACGCAAAGCCCCAAGAAGATAAAAGAGTGATTCAGCTGGAATTACCTACTGCAGGTTAAACCAACCTTTTTATTGTATGCACACTAAATTATTTAAAAATAAAGCGGTTAAGCCGCTTTATTTGTATTACCTGCTATTTAATCCTCGCTTTTTCTGTCTAGTCTCGAGATAACTATCTGTATTATATACACATTTCATTCTCATTGTCCTTGTGGCTGGACAAATCTTACAGCTATTCAAAGTAGGAACTTTTCATCTAAGTTGTTAGTCATATAACTGTGTGTGGTAAATGAAATACAATAGTTGGGCTAATGGTTGTCAGATCTAAAAATCATCAACATAGAAGAGCAATTCTTAGAAACTCTTTTTTAGCGGCTAAATTAAGAACGCGCTCTAGATCCCCGTCTGTAACAAAAACACATGAGACTCAAGCAATGGATGCTATGTCTACAGCAAGAGCAGACATTGCTGAAAAGCATAATATTAATGATTTACTACTTAAGGCTGCGAGAAAAGAAGAACTGACCTCTGCCGAAATAGAATTATTGCGTGAGAAGGCAAGTAAAACCGAAAAGATTTTTCTCCAATCGCAAGTGGGGTTGGATTTAACGTCAACACAGACAATAGGGCTAGAAGGGTCCAAGCCACCTACAGCGGCTAAACGATCATTACCTCCTGGACCATCTCGACCGCCTTCTCGGAAACCACAGCCTCCTCCTGGCGGGGCATCCACCCCCCCTAAACGACCGCCTCGAATGCGTACAACAGATGATGGTAAGATTTTAAGAAGAGCAAGTGAAGGCGGAGCGGCTAAAAGAAGAGCAGAAGCAGATACTATAGTTTCTGCGATAAAGGCACGTGGCACAGCTGTTCCTCCTCCTACGCTTGTGACTCCATCTTCTCCACCGAGAAGACCACCACCGCCGCCACCCTCTACGTCTGCGACATCAGTTGGCCTTGATGCATCCCCTAATGTACAAATACAATCAGCACCTAAAAATAAAACACCAATTGAACAGGCCTGCGATCACCTGGGACTTAAAGGTGGGGCATTCCATGTGTTTAAAGAGATGGTGACGACAGAAAATAGCTATGTCGCTAAGCTAGATTTCATAGATGATAGGGCGATTTCTGCAATTGAAGCAGCTTATGACAAACTGTCTGATAAAAAGTTAAAAGGTTTTACATCCAAAGCAGAATTTCAGGAAATAATTGAAATACTCAAAGACTTACGTACAGCCCAAAAAGCGTTAACAGAGGCATTAAACTCAACAACACCCAGTTTCGAATATATTGGACAAAAGCTGGAAGCATTAGAAGAAAAATATTCAAGTTATACAAAAGCGGCGGGCGGAAAAGAATACCCCGTAAAAGTAAATTCAGCGCTGAGTAAATCCGGCCTAAATAGCTTAACGCTTGACGCTATTCTGATGGAGCCGATACAAAGAGGGATGCGGTATAAATTGTTAACTGAAGAATTAATCAAGCAGTCTAAAAAAACGACAGAAATAGATAAGGTGAAAGTGAAAAACGCACCGCAGGAGCTTGTCAGTAACGGAATGCACTCTTTGTTGAATACAGCTAAAAAAGTTGCTGATGGCGTAAATGAACAAAAAAGATTACATGATGTTAGTGTCGCTAAAAGTAAGCTTAAGGATGAATTGAAGAAATTTGAAAGTGGCAAACAAAATCAGGATGATATTCAAAGTTTGCTAGAAAATATTTGTTCTAAAGACTATGAAGTACTTGAAACAGAAGACATTCAAGAAAAAATTTCCAACCTCAAGTTATCAGGCCCTGAAGCTTTACAAGCGTTACAGGCGCAAATGACTGTAATGCAAAAGGCGAATATTCCAGTAGAGGAGGATATGCTATATCAGTTAGAAAACATTAAAAACAATACTGTTCAGATTGAGGGATGGGAATCACAAATCCTGAGTGAAGAACAGAAAGAGACGCCTGATCAGAATATAATTACACAAGCAAAAAAAGATATTGCTGAGGCACAAGCGGCTATCGCTAGTCTGGAAAGAAACCATTCTGAAAGAACAGCAGAATATTCTAAGAACATTGCACTGATTGAATCTTTAACTCAAAAAGCAATAAAGGTATCTAATGAGGGTATTTTAGAGTTACTTAATAATGAGATTTCTCGTTTAGAAACAAAAGGTAAAGATGATAAAGTAGACGTCTTAAGAGCGATACGTTCAATGTGTGAAGTGCAAGCAAAGGATGGAGGACAAATTAACTATGCCCAAGCTGTTGGTATGGCGCAAGTGGCATATGAGACCAGTAAAAAGGCGGAAAAATTTAATGGTGTTCTTAATTTGGAGACACGTAGTCGTATTCGTTCAGGTAAAAGTCGTTATGGCGAAATGGTTGAAAAAATAGAAGCGCTTGATGGTACAAAGGCAGCACAAGAAGCCCAAGAAGCAGCGCAACAAAAAATAACTGATTTAGCAGAAAAGATTAAATCCGGAGAAACACTGTCTTCTGCTGATAATGAATGGTTGAAGGATAATCTTTCTGCATCTGGAAAGATCTTTTTTACTGCATTAGCGAAAACAACAGCCAGTTCTATCCCAACGCCAATGCCCAATGTTGGAGTACAACAACAAAGGGTGAGAGCAAGTACATCAGGGTTGTCGAGTTTACTTGAGCAAGCTAAGAGGGAACAAACGACTCCTACTCCCAGAAGAAGAGACACTGCGCCGCCTACTCCGCCTCCCAGAACAGTTTCTGCGAACAGAACACCTCCGCCACTGCCAACTTCGCCCAAGCCACAAAGGAAGCTACTTGGTGTTGCTCCGCAGTCTAAGGGCGTCTCTTCACAAAAAGCCCCGCTTACTTATGCGAAAGAAAAATGGGTCGCGAGTGATAAAAAAGATAATAGGGCGCCTAGGGAGGAGCAAGAGGCAAAAATTGGCGCTCATCGAAGGCCCGGTAAGAATTAGAACAATTAACTAATCAGTGAAACGCCTTCAGAGAAAATATGATGTTCTACCTCAAATGGATTTGAGGTGACACTAATCACACTGCCTGTTTTATGCCACGTACCTAATACATATCTATTGACTGTTTTATTTGAGACTGTGTGTAGAGCATGTTTCGCTCTATGCACATGACCATGAATTATGATCTCAGCGGGGTGGCGCTTGATGCTTTGTTGTACACCCGCCTCTGTTACATCTAATTTTGAGAGCGGTTGATTCTTCTGATAGTTTTTGCTGTTGGCTCTTAATTTATTGGCGATATTTTGGCGATACTTTTTGGGTAATTTTAAAAATATATATTTACTGATGGGACTTTGTACAAACTTACGGAAATATTGATAAAGTCCGTCTTCTGTACAGAGCTCATCACCATGGCACAAAAGGCAAGATTTTTGATAAAGTTGGATAGGGGTAGGGTCTGGCAGTAATGTAATATCCGCTAATTGAGCGAATTTTTGCCCAAATAAAAAATCTCTATTACCCGGTACCAAATAGGTCTTGACACCACTTTGCTTGAGTTCTCTTAACAAGCTCGCGATATGGGACTCAAAGTCAGAGATTAAATCATCACCTAACCAAACATCAAACAAATCCCCCAAAATATACAAAGCCTCCGCTTTGTAGGCATTGACTGAAATAAAACTTTCAAATAATGCACAAAGCGAAGGTTTCTGCGGGGTCAGATGTATATCTGAAATGAAAAAACTGAGATTATGCTGTTTCAACTATTTCAACTTTTTCAATAATGACATCTTCTACAGGTACATCGTCATGATAGCCTTTAGAGCCAGTTTTGACTTGGGCGATTTTATCAACAATATCCATGCCTTCTGTAACTTGACCAAATGCACAGTATCCCCAGCCTTCTATAGACTCAGATTTATGATCTAGGAAAGCATTGTCGTTCAAGTTAATGAAAAATTGCGCAGAGGCTGAATGTGGGTCATTCGTTCTAGCCATGGCAATTGTGCCTCTGGCATTGCTAACACCATTATTGGCTTCGTTTTGAATTGGATCAAAACTTGTTTTTTCAGCCATATCAGGGCCAAATCCACCACCTTGGATCATAAACCCAGGGATCACACGATGAAAAATCGTATTTTCATAAAAAGACTGCTCAACGTAGTCTGTGAAATTTTTAACGGTATTGGGGGCTTTGTCGGCAAACATCTCAAGATGTATTGCACCAAAATTTGTATGAAGTACAATCATGTTCAATCTTCTTCTTAAAGCAATAAAGGAGCGGGTAGGGTATCATGTTGGCTTCTAGCTCGCCAGATTTCAGCGATATTTTTAAAGTTTTCTGGCTATATTTATCTAACTGACCATTTTTTGGTGAGTTATTATTAAGATCGTTATTTTAGGATCATTGTTATGCTACAAATTTATAATACGTTTAACCAAAAAAAAGAAAAATTTGAGCCCATAACCCCCGGCCAAATTAGTTTATATGTTTGTGGCATCACGGTATACGATTATTGTCATATTGGGCATGCAAGGGTGTTTGTGGCTTTTGATGTGATTACACGATTTTTAAGGGCCAGTGGCTGGAACGTAAACTATGTGCGCAATATCACCGATATTGATGACAAAATCATTAATCGTGCGAATGAAAATCAAGAAGAATACCAGCAGCTTACACAACGCTTTATTCAAGCCATGCATGAAGATGAGGCGCGTTTAAATGTTGCTAGGCCTGATCAGGAGCCAAGAGCGACAGATTACATTAATAAAATTATCGATATGACCCAAGCTATCCAAAATCATGATTGTGCTTATCAAGGTGATAATGGTGATGTCTACTTTGCTGTGAATCAATACCAAAAATATGGTGAACTATCGCATAAAAATTTAGATGATTTACAAGTAGGCACTCGAGTCAATGTGGCAGAATCAAAGCGCTCGCCCTTGGATTTTGTATTATGGAAAAAAGCGAAACAAGATGAGCCTAGCTGGGAGTCGCCTTGGGGTCCAGGTCGTCCGGGATGGCATATAGAATGTTCGGCGATGGCGACTCATTGCTTAGGTAATCACTTTGACATTCATGGCGGTGGTTCAGACTTGATTTTTCCGCACCATGAAAATGAGCGGGCCCAGTCTGAGTGTGCAACCCAAGAACAATTTGTCAATCATTGGATGCATGTGGGGTTTGTGCAGGTCAACAAAGAAAAAATGTCTAAATCACTCAATAATTTTTTCACTATTCGAGAAGTGTTGAAAGAATACGAGCCTGAAGTCATAAGGTATTTTCTAATAGCGAGTCATTATAGAAGTCCAGTAAACTATTCTTTGGAAAACTTAGATCAAGCCAAACAAGCATTAACTAGAATGTATACGGCTTTAAAAGATGTGGACTTAGGTGAGTTTGATAAAAATAAAATCGAAAAAAATTCATGGCAAGAGAAATTCTATCAGGCGATGAACGATGATTTTAATACGCCACAAGCTTTGGCAGTATTATTCGATTTAGCGAATAAAATTAATATTGCGAAGCAAGAAAAAGAGTATAAAACTGCAGCTGATTTAGGTCGTAGCTTGGTGAGTTTGGCTGGTATTTTGGGTATTTTATCCAATAGCCCAGAAAGCTTTCTAAAGGGCGGTATGGCTGATAACGTAGATAGCACTCATATTGAGAGCTTAATAGCAGAGCGTAATACAGCTAGAGCGAATAAAGATTGGGCGAAAGCAGATCAAGTTCGGGCGCAATTATTGGAGAGTGGTATTGTTATTGAAGATGGCGCAGGTGGTACTACTTGGCGTAAGGTTTAAATTTCGTGAAAGCACTGTTACAGCGAGTCACCCAAGCCAGTGTGAGTGTGGCGAATCAAGAAATCAGTTCTATTCAAGCTGGTTTGTTAGTTTTATTAGGCATTGAAAAAGACGATACGGAAGCCAAAATACCCAGAATGGCTGAGCGCATTTTGGGTTATAGGATGTTTCAGGACCAAGAGGATAAGATGAATCTTAATGTCCAACAAATTGGGGGTGAGATTTTAGTTGTCTCGCAATTTACCTTGGCTGCGAACACAAGGCAAGGTATGCGGGCAGGGTTTAGTACTTCTGCTGAGCCTGAAAGAGCATTGGGGTTGTATCAGGCACTGGTTTCGCGTCTTGAATTATCTGAGCTTACCATTCAAACAGGCGAATTTGGCGCTAATATGCAGGTTTTTTTAATTAATAATGGACCAGTGACTTTTTTATTAGAATGTTAGTTTTAGATAAAATCCCCCCGCCGCTTACGCTAGCGCCTTACAGGCTTGCGTAACGTATCGTCGACCCCCTTTGATTCCAAAGGGGGCAAAGGCGCTACGCGCCAGTTCTGTGTAGGTAAATAGTCAATTACTCGTAATATAAAATATTAATTTATATTTTCATACTATATTTTAGAAGTGTAATTCAAACATAAATAACGACAAAGAACAGGCGCTATGCGCCCTATACCCCCTTTGGAATCAAAGGGGGTGCGTTGCATTTTCTGCAAGAATGCAACGGGGGGATTTTCATATCTTAAATAAGAATAAAACCTAATCCACTTTCGCCCAAGTTTCCCTTAAGCCTACAATCTTATTAAAGACCCAATTATCTTGATTAAAGTCTAACCTGTCCATGACAAAATAACCTAGGCGCTCGAATTGATAGCGAGTCTCGGGGGCTATTGTCGGTAGGTTAGGCTCAATATAACAATTTTCTATCGTTGTTAAAGAATCAGGGTTTAAGGTTTGCAGTAAAGCGTCCCAATCATCTGTTGCGCCAGGATTGGCTTCTTTGAATAATCTATCAAATACTCTCACTTGGCATTGCTTAGATTGTGTTGCTGAGACCCAATGAATAACGCCTTTGATTTTGCGATCTTCTGGATTTTTGCCTAAAGTCTCTGGGTCATAAGTGCATTTTAATTCGATGACTTCGCCTGTATTGGGATCTTTGATCGCTTCATTACATTTCACGACATAACCATTGCGCAATCTGATTTCTTTGTCGATGGTCAAGCGTTTATATTTTTTAGGCGGTTCTTCCATAAAGTCTTCACGCTCGATATATAGAGTCTTAGTGAAAGGGATCTCTCTCTTACCAAAGCTGTCATCTTGCGGATGATTAGAGGCGGACAGTATTTCTAAGTGATCATCTGGTAAATTATCAATAGTAAGCTTTAGCGGTTCTAAGACACACATCGCACGCATGGCATGTTTATTGAGGTCGGAGCGCACGCATTCTTCTAAGACACTCATGTCGATAATCGAGTCACTTTTAGAGATACCAATCATTTTACAAAATTCTCGAATAGCCGCTGGAGGGTAGCCTCTGCGTCTTAAGCCAATGATGGTTGGCATTCTTGGGTCATCCCAACCAGTGACAATATTCTCATCAACAAGTTTCTTTAATTTACGTTTGCTGGTAACGGTATGGGATAAATTTAACCTGGAGAATTCTATTTGTTGTGGTCTTGGCTCAGGGGTTAGCTGATTAATAAACCATTCATACAATGGGCGGTGATCTTGGAACTCTAGAGTGCATAAAGAGTGAGTAATGTTTTCGATAGCATCAGATAAACAGTGAGCAAAATCATACATCGGATAAATACACCATTTATCTTGTGTATGTTGATGCGAGATTTTCATAATCCTATAGATAACTGGATCGCGCATGTTAATGTTGCCAGAGGCCATGTCAATTTTTGCTCTGAGAACATATTCCCCATCAGCAAATTCACCATCGCGCATACGCTGGAAGAGGCTTAAGTTATCTTCAATCGCACGATCTCGATCAGGGCTGTTAGTTCCAGGTTCTGTTAATGTACCGCGATACTCGCGCATTTCTTCAGCATTGAGCCCACAAACATAAGCATGCCCTGTTTTGATAAGTTGAACCGCATAGTCATGTAATTTATCAAAATAGTCTGCCGTGTAATGTAAATAGTCCCATGAAAACCCTAGCCATTTTATATCGGTTTGAATCGCCTCAACATATTCTTTGTCTTCTTTGCTGGGATTGGTGTCATCAAACCTTAGATGACAATGACCGTTATATTGTTCGGCAAGCCCAAAATTTAAACATATAGATTTGGCGTGGCCAATATGCAAATAGCCATTTGGCTCAGGTGGAAAACGGGTTATCACTTTGCCGTCATAAGTGTTATTTGCAATGTCCGCATCAATACGGTGTTCGATAAAATGCTTTACGTTTTCTGATTCGCTCATGGTGATAGATACCTGATGTTATAATTTTGGGCGTTTTATGGAAACGAGAAATTAAACGAATTATACAGCGCACCCAAAGAGATCAAAAGATGTATTTAAAATAAGCACAAGGCATTTTAGCTGGCCAATAATGAGTTGGTTTATTGAAACAGGGGAGATTTCCCTGTATCACATTGAATTTTATAATATTTTACCGGAAAGCTTTAAAACCTATGTATTAGCTGGTAAACTTTCTTTTTGGTAAATATTTGAAATCACCAATCTACTATTTTGTATTGATATGTGATTAATACAGCAGTTTTTTCATAATGTACAATATTTTTCCAACTTTATTTATAACTATCTTATAGGTTGATATCAGATGTCCAATCACGTGCTCCTCATTGTTCATAATAAACTAAATTCTATGCTGCTAAAGCGGCAACTTGAATCGAGTGGGGCAATGGTTGCCAGTATTGACGTTCCTTTACAGGATAAAGGGCGTGAGATTGCTGAATATGTGCATTATCAGGAAAAATGTTTCGAGAATATTCAAATTCAGAATGCGCAGTGCGAGGCGCTTTCCCCTGAAATTATTATATTAGAGAGTAATTACGGGCGGCCAGGGCAGGGTATTTTTTGTGCCAATTTATACGATCGGCTTATAGAATTATATCCAAAGGCACAATTTGTTATTTCTAGCACAACAAGCAGCAGTTTAGTGGCGGCTTTTCAGTATGATGATGGCTTGATGGTAATGAATGCTATGCTTGATTCTCAAACTCCAGAAGAAACGTTAGAACGTATATATTCGCAAACAGCAATGATGGCCAAGATCAAAAAAATATTAGCACAGAAAGAATCTGATATGGGGGCGGATGCGGGTGCAGGCGTAGAGGAGTTTGAGCTTACTGAAGACAGAGTTCCTCAGAGGCAAAAGAAAGAAGAAGAGCTCCCAAGTCAACCGGATGTATTATGTGCACATTTTCTTTTGGAGTTAGACAGAGCCAAAGAAAATAGCCGACCAGATGGCAACACTGATATAAACAGTAATAATGGGGAAAGCTTGGTAATCAAAGCTCGCCCCTGAGAATAGCAGAATTTAATAGGAATGCGCGATGGAATTAATCATGCCCACAATAGCGTTTAATAGCTTGGCGTGTTTCTCTCATTTTTTCCGCTTTTTCTGTTTGTGTTAAGTAACGGGTAGATCCCTTGTCTGTTTTGACTTTGACTCTGGCTGTGGTCATCAAATCTTGTAACTGATTCTTAGCCATACCACAATTCTTCTTCAGGATGCGTTTTTTGAGATGCCTGTTTTCCATGTCCGCTTGCAGTTTTTTGGCTTGGTTATCATTGGCTTCAACCATTGCTTTGATTTTTTCTTCCCGGGTTTGGGGGGGGGCTTTAACAGATTGTTTTGTTGCTTCTTGTTTGGTTTTTTTTGCGTCAACCGCTTGCTCAAGATTTGTTTTTTGAGTGGCGGCTTTAGGCGCTAAAACATCAGTTGATTTGCAATGTGCGCTGGTAAGCAATAGGGCTGATATGCAGAATAACGAAAATTTACTCCATTTTATTTTCATCTTCACTTTCATCTTCTTCTCCACAGATTTTGAGTTTGTTGGTTTTAGCAAAATTTAAAATTTGCAAATAAAGTTCAGGGTTAGATTCTTGTAGTGCTGGATCGAGAACGACGCATCGATTACCACTTTTATAAGATGGACGCAGCATAGGGGAATAAAAAATACGATGATTTTTAAAAGTAGAGAGTTGGCCACTGACACGTTCAGCCCAATCGCTCGGGCGAAATGTTTTGCCTTCCTCGGTCACACCCTCAATAATAATTTTTTTTTGTTTTTTATCTTCAGTCATAGGTACAATGATTGAGTTAGATAATAATTTTTTGTAGGTAGTAAGTAAATGTACAGACTTTACTACAAAACGCCATAATAATGCTTTTATTATATCCTAAAATTGGCTAACATGCTGGAATATTCTTTTAACTCAGATTAATAACCTATTGAATTTATAATGAAAGACGATCAAAAACAAACAGCTTCAGATTCATCCGCAAACACGCAAAGAGGTAAAGGCATATACCTTTTACCTAATTTATTTACCACTTCGGGCCTTTTTGCTGGATTTTATGCCATTGTGGCCGCAATGCGTGGTGATTTTGGCTTTGCCGCCCTCGCTATTTTTATCGCGATGGTTATGGATGGCTTAGACGGAAGAGTTGCTAGACTTACTAATACGCAGAGCAATTTTGGCGCAGAATACGATAGTTTGGCAGATATTGTTTCTTTTGGTATTGCACCTTCTTTGGTTGCTTATAGCTGGGGACTAAGTAGCTTGGGTAAAATTGGTTGGTTGGCTGCCTTTTTCTATTCGGCAGCGACGGCTTTGCGCTTAGCACGTTTTAATTCACAACAAGAGCAGTTAACCGATAAGCGTTATTTTAGTGGGTTGCCATCGCCTGCCGCCGCGGGCTTAATTGCAGGAATGGTTTGGGTCGCTCATGAATATGCTGTACCAGGGCACAAATTATGCGTTTTGGCTGCTATTGTCACGATACTGACTGGTGGTTTGATGGTCAGTAACATTCGGTATTATAGTTTTAAGGATATAGATTTAAAGGGCAAGGTACCATTTAAAGCCGTTTTGGGGGTTTTGCTGTTAATTGTATTTATTTCGATTGACCCTCAGCAAGTTTTGCTCGGTGCTTTTGCGGCATATGTTTTATCAGGTCCCGTTATGGCGCTGAAAAGAAGATGGTTGGTGCAGCAGCATAAAAGCAAAGCTTCTGAAGATTCTAAAACGGCGAAAAAAAGCGTGAAAAAAAAATAATAAAAGATTTAATTAATAAGGATGTTACATAATGGCAGGGACCACAAAACCAGATAAGTTAATTATCTTTGATACAACCTTAAGAGATGGTGAGCAAAGCCCTGGTGCCACCATGACCTTGTCAGAAAAAATCGCGATTGCTCGAGCATTAGAAAAGCTCAAAGTCGATGTCATTGAAGCCGGCTTCCCAATTTCTAGTCTTGGTGACTTTGAAGCTGTGAAAGCCATTGCGAGTCAAATTAAAGATTCAACTGTATGTGCGCTTGCTCGTTCTGTTAATGCGGATATAGACAGGGCGGGCGAGGCGCTTGCGTCTTGTGAGAATAGAAGAATTCATACATTTATTGCCACTTCGCCTATTCACATGCAAAAAAAGCTCTGTATGGAGCCTGATGATGTTATTGCGAGAGCGATTAAATCTATTCAGCGAGCGCAAAAATACACCGATAATATTGAGTTTTCACCAGAAGATGCGGGTCGTTCAGAATTTGATTTTTTATGTCGTATAATCGAAGCGGTCATTGATGCTGGCGCAACAACGATTAATATACCGGATACCGTTGGTTATAATCTACCTGAACAGTTTGGGCGGCGGATGAAAAATTTAATTGAAACCATTCCAAATAGTGATAAAGCCATATTTTCAACCCATTGCCATAATGATTTAGGTTTAGCGGTTGCAAATTCGCTGGCCGGTGTAATGAATGGCGCAAGGCAGGTTGAATGTACTATAAATGGCCTAGGGGAGCGTGCTGGAAATGCGGCATTAGAAGAAGTGGTCATGACGATCCGAACGCGTCAGGATGAATTCTCATGTGACACAGGTATTGATAGCACACAATTAGTTGAATGTTCAAAATTAGTCTCTAACATTACAGGTTTTGCCGTACAACCGAATAAAGCGATTGTTGGTGTGAACGCATTTGCTCATGAGTCGGGTATTCACCAAGATGGCATACTCAAAAACAGAGAAACATATGAAATAATGCGTGCAGAGGATGTTGGATGGAACAAAAATCGAATTGTTTTAGGCAAGCTCTCAGGCCGAAATGCTTTTAGCACACACTTAAAGGAATTAGGATTTGAAATTCGCTCTGAGGATGCACTACAAAATCTCTTTGAAAAATTTAAAGCCTTGGCTGATAAAAAGGGTGAAATATTCGACGAGGATTTGGTGTATTTGGTTAAGGGGGAAGATCAACAAGTCGCCGATAAAATCCAAATCAAAAATATCCAACTTAAAAGTCAGTTGGGTGGTATTTCTGTTGCTGAAGTAACTTTAAATATTGATGGTAAAGAATGCCGTGCTACTGCAGAAGCGCACGGACCTGTGGCGGCTGCTTTCCAAGCGATTGAAACGCTAGTGAATAGCGGCACAACATTGGCTTTTTATAGCGTTAATGCAATGCATGCTGGGCTAGATGCACAAGGGTTGGCTAAAATTCAATTAGATAAAGATGGCCAAATAATTCACGGTCAGGGTACAGATGTTGATGTGGTATATGCCTCGGTCAAAGCCTATATTGCCGCGCTAAATTATCTCTAAAGTTAGGACTGACTCATGAATCTAAAACCCCGTTTTAATATATAGCTGGGTTTTAGAGCTAACGCTAGTCTCAGCATTATTACAACACAACTCTTGGACTGCTTACAAAAAAATAAAATTAAAAAAATATTTATATAGGAAATTTCAACTTGTTTAAAAAATATTAAAAAAGTAGCCCATTCTCAGCGACAATATCTCAGTTTTTCGAAAATATAGTCAAAGCTGTTGTCTTAGCTTAGATTACCAAGTAATATTCGCGTCATCTTTTTGACGACAATGATTGGTTATTGAATGACATTTCCACTTATCCCTTATTCAGAACATGAACGAATACAAAATCCAAAATATACGAAAATAATGCAATCGTTATTTGCAACAAAATCATATTCAACCCCAGAAAAAATCCCCGGGGGATTGCCCGCAATTATGTTCCAAGCCCGCAATCTGGGTGAGTTTATTTTTAAATCTCAATTTGCTCAGGATATTTTAATTAATGCAGCACAAATAAATTTAAGTTATTCAGCCTATAGTTCTTGTATGAATGTGAATGCTGTTTTAATTGAGTATTTGTTATCGAAAGAAAACATAGCTGAATTCAAAGGCAATGTAGAGTATGAAAAAGCAGCTTGCTATTTCTTACTAATGACTGCATTGGCTGCTTATAATGCTGCTGCCAAGCGGTTTGAGGGTCCAGGTCTAAATAAACAAGATGATTGCCATAGATTACTAAGCTATGCAATAGGATTGGTTGCCAGTAGTGAACACTTTTTTTCAGATGTGTTTTCAAGTGAGGAAACACTTAAAAACTTGCATGATAAAATTCTAAACAATTTTTTGCAGGCTCAAAAAGAAATTAGCCACGAAGTGGGCGCTTTAATACCTGAAGAAATGTCATGGCATTTTGAGGAGAAAGCAAAGCGTGCCAAACAAATGCACATGGATTTTAATGGGACTGTGTTATTTAACCCAGAAGCAAGTTGGTCTTTTTTGCTAGACAAATCCGTTTTAGAACAGCTAGTAGATTTAGTGCACCAAGTCTTGCAACACAAAATACCCCGCCAACAAGTAGCGCTTTATATGAATATCGCATCAGGCCATGTCATTGCATTAGATATTGCGCATAACATAGAAAAAAATACACTTGAGATTATATGTGTAGATTCTACAACATCAAGGCAACAGTGGGACTTGTTGAATCAGCTGTCTAAGATATTAGATGAAAAAGAAGTATTACATAGTATAATCGCTTGCCAAGCAGGCTTACAAAAAGATGGGGTAAGCTGCCCTGTGTATACATATTATTTTTGCGGCTTTTTGGCAAAGTTAAACTTCGACAAGCTTGAAAAATCATCTCATTTAGTGCCACAGCCTTTATTCCGAGAGCCTAGAGCAGAGCAGCTCACAGCCCACGAAAACTTATCAAGTGTTCAGTGGTTGAATGTGTTAGCTCTTGGGCCTAAAGTGACGATGATGGGGCAATCTTTTACTGAAATGAAGGTTAGGTTAGCAAAATTATACCCCAGTAAAAGCGTATCACAAATAGATTTTATGATCGCTGAATTTAATAGAAAACATAATATTACATTGGGCCAGACCACGTTTCCTGATATTAAACGTGAGTTGCTGCTAGATCGTTTTAACGGCAATCCTTTTGCTCATATTTCTTGGGAAAGTTTAAGTGCCAAATTACAAGGGCGTTCTGCGACAAAGCCCTCACAAGAGACGGTCGTTAGACGTTTAGCTGCAGGCTATGGTACAACAGATGAACTTGAATTTATGTTGACTAAATTTCAAAGCTTAGATATTAATGCTGCTGGCAGCGATGGCTCAACAGCTTTGCATTGGTCTATGAAAAAGAAAAGAGCTACTAAAGCTTTTGTTCTTGCGGAAGCGGGTGCTGATCCAGACGTAAAAGATAATACCGTAAATGCCCAAAGTGCAAAACAGCTTTGTAAAGACTCTGAATTGGCTGACCATCCTTATTTTAAACGACGATGGTTTAGCTAGATATGCAAAGCAATATACATATAAATATCTTTAAAACTAACTAATAAATGGCAGTGGTATTAATAATTAAGTTGTGAAATTATTTTAATTAGGTAAGAATGACTTAGTTTATAATCTGATAGGGTTAAGGATTAAGTTGTGAACCTTAAACATGGACTCATTACTGGATTAATATTGCTGTCACAATCGCTAAGCTGCGCAGCACAACTACAAAATTCTTTGTCACACACTGAGTTAAATTTATTAAGTGAAAAATCTCAACAGGGCATTGCTAAATCACAGTACGAATTAGGCAAGCATCTAGTTCAGTTAGATTCAACCCATAATAAAAAGCAAGGTCTAAAATGGCTAGAGTGTGCGGCAGCTCAGGAATATATTCCGGCACAAGAATTTTTAGGTAATTTTCTATCCCAACCTAAAAATACGGCAAAAGAACAGCAAGAAGCTGCAAAATGGTTTTTGCGTGCAGCAAGGTTAGGTTCAAGCACGGCTCAAGTTGTTGTGGGAGACATGTATTATCATGGGCATAATTTCAGTGAAAATATTACCCAAGCAATATATTGGTATGAGCAGGCCAGTCTTCAAGATAATGCGAACGGGCTTTATGCATTAGCGAATGTGTATGCCCAAGGCAAAAAAATCTCTAAAAATTTGAATAAAGCATTTCAATACTATTCAATGGCAGCTAATAAAAATCATACTGATGCTCAGATGCAAGTGGCTTATGCATATGAAAAAGGTATAGGTGTTCGTCAAGATTTAAAACAAGCGTTTAAATGGTATGAGAAAGCGGCAATTGCACAACACCCGAGAGCACAATATAAAGTGGGTTTAGCGTTAGCAAAAGGCATTGGCGTTAGAAAAGATTTACCACATGCCGTAGCATGGTTGGAATCTTCTGCACAACAAGGCTCTAAATTAAGTCATATCTACCAGAAAAAATACAAACGTAAAGTGCATGATGATGAACTCACCATAGCTCGGCAAGATATTACTGACAGCATTAGCGATAGCATGTCTTAGTTCATCATGGATTTATAGAAAGGGAGCTGATCTTGGATAAAGAGCAGTACTATCAAGCAGCAGAGCCAACACTATGGCAAGGCCGAGCAGAAAATGAGAATAAGCAACGCGTCTATGAGAATGTCAAATGTCTTAATGCACAAAATATTTTTACAACTCATTTTTCTGGGGCAGTCGTCATTATTGGTTTTTGTTCAGATAAAGGCGTTTTGCGTAATCAAGGACGAGCTGGTGCCGCAAAGGGGCCTGATGTCATTCGGCAACAATTAGCCAAACAAGCTTATCACCCCTCAAAGACTAAAACTGAGCACGATATTTATGATTTTGGGAATGTTATTTCTACAGACGCTGATTTGGAAACGCAGCAGCTTGCTTTAGGTGAGTTTATAGCCCATATTCGAAAAAATAATGGTCGTCCATTAGTCTTAGGTGGAGGACACGAAACTGCCTGGGGACATTATCAAGGCTTAGTGCCAGAGCACAGCCAAAATGATTTTGCCATATTAAATTTCGATGCACATTTTGATATGAGACCGTTACTAGAGGGCAAATTGGGTAGCTCTGGAACGCCATTTTTACAAGTTTTACAACATCGTCAAGCGCATAAGCAGCCTTTTCATTATTATTGCTTGGGTATTAAACATCAAAGTAACACACCCGCATTATTTCATACCGCACATAATGCAAAAGTTCAGTATTTGACTTGCGATGATATTTACGCAAAGTCAGATATCCTTTTGCCTTGGGTAGATAACATTATTAATCAACATTCAAAAATTTATGTCACTATTTGTTTGGATGTCTTTTCTTCAGCGGTGGCACCTGGTGTTAGTGCGAGTGCGCCATATGGCTTGATGCCATGGCATGTTTTGCCTGCGATAAAAAAATTAGCCCAATCACAAAAAATAGCATCTTTTGACATTGTAGAATACGCTCCTATCTATGATATAGATCAATCAACCGCTAAACTGGCTTCAACACTGGCATTAGAAATATTACAATCATGACAAAACCCAATCAGCATTATTATTCAATTTGGCGTAATGGCCAACTTCATTTATTAACAGATACACTGTCACCTAAAGTTATTCAAGATGGCACAATGGTAACAGATCAACATAAAATTATTTGGATAGGTGAAACGAGCCTGTTGCCAAAGAAATTTCTGTCTCCCCAAAATATAGTACATGATTTAGAGCAGGCCGTAGTGACACCTGGATTCATTGATTGCCATACACATGTTGTATTTGGTGGCAATAGAGCGAATGAATTTCGCCAAAGATTAGAGGGCGTTCGTTACGAAGAAATTTTAGCGCAAGGGGGTGGTATTTATAACACAGTGAAAGCGACTCGGGAGAGTTCTGAAACGCAGTTATATCAATCTGCTGCAAAAAGGGTAAGACAGTTTTTAATCAATGGTGTCACAAGTTTTGAAATTAAATCAGGTTATGGTTTAAACTTGCAAACAGAACGTAAAATGCTACGAGTTGCTCGGCAGCTAGGTCAAATGGGTTTAGATGTTACAACCACTTTTTTAGGTGCACATGTTAGAGCCCCTGAATTTCAAGACAATACTCAATACATTACTTATTTAATTGAAGATGTATTACCGGAGCTAATGAATGAGAATTTAGTTGATGCGGTAGATGCTTTTTGTGACCAGGTTGCTTTTTCTGCTGATGAACTTAAACCTTTGCTTGAATTTGCCAACCAAAATAATCTAAACATTAAAATTCATACGGATCAGTTATCCGCTTCAGGGGGAGCGGTACTCGCTTCGCAATACAAAGCCTTATCTGCTGAGCATTTAGAATATATTACAGAGCAAGATGTTAAAGCGATGCAAGAATCAGGTATGGTTGCTGTACTGTTGCCAGGGGCGTTTTATTATTTACAAGAAAGCCAAAGACCTAATATAGATTTACTCAGGCAATATCAAATACCCATCGCTATAGCGACAGATTGTAATCCGGGCTCTTCTCCTTGCCAATCCTTGTTGTCTATCATGAATATGGCTTGTGTTTTGTTTAGGTTAACTCCGTTTGAAGTTTTAAAAGGCGTGACCTGTTATGCGGCTAAGGCCCTGGGGTGGGAAACGTCCAAAGGACAGTTGGCAGTAGGCTATGATGCTGATTTTGTTATTTGGGACTGTGAGCAAGTTGATGAATTAGTCTATTTTATGGGACATAGCCCATGTAAGAAAGTAATAAAGAAGGGAACTGTTATTTATGAGCAAAGCACTTAGATTTGATTCAACTAGGGAAATATCCTCACCAACGGGTAATCAGTTAACGGCTAAGTCTTGGCAGACAGAAGCGGTGATGCGAATGTTAATGAATAATTTGGATCCGCAGGTCGCTGAAGATCCAAAAAACTTGATTGTATATGGCGGTATTGGGCGAGCGGCTCGAGATTGGCCTTGTTATGACAAAATAGTCGAAACTTTATTGCGTTTAGAAGATGACCAAACACTGCTTGTTCAATCTGGGAAGCCTGTTGGTGTATTTCAGACTCATTCAGATGCACCTAGAGTCTTAATTGCTAATTCAAATTTAGTGCCGCATTGGGCGAACTGGGAACATTTTAATGAGCTAGATCAAAAAGGATTAATGATGTATGGCCAAATGACGGCTGGCTCCTGGATATATATTGGTAGTCAAGGCATCATTCAAGGCACTTATGAAACTTTTATGAGTGCTGCAAATCAACATTTTAATGGAGATTTAACCAAACGTTGGGTATTAACTGCGGGACTAGGGGGCATGGGAGGCGCACAACCTTTGGCTTGTGTTATGGCGGGTGCTTCTATGCTAGCGGTTGAAATTGATCCAGAGAGAATAAAAAAACGTCTGGATATGGGGTATCTAGATCAAACAACTTCTAGCTTAGACGAGGCAATGGCTTTAATCAGAACGAGTCTTGAAAATAATCAACCTATCTCAGTTGGTTTGTTGGGCAATGCTGCCGAAATTTATCCTCAAATATTGGAGCAAGATCTGAAACCGGATATGGTGACGGATCAAACAAGTGCACACGATCCATTGAATGGTTATGTCCCTTTAGGATGGTCTCTTGAAAAATGGCAGACAATGCGAAAAGACCATCCTGCTGAGGTTGTTCAACAGGCTAAAACATCAATGGCAGTGCAGGTAAAAGCTATGTTGGGTTTTCAAAAGCTGGATATACCAGTGTTTGATTACGGAAATAATATAAGACAAATGGCTTTTGAAGTAGGCGAAAGCCAAGCCTTTGACTTTCCCGGATTTGTGCCGGCTTATATTCGACCTTTATTTTGCGAGGGTATTGGACCATTTAGATGGGCTGCATTATCGGGTGATCCAGAAGATATTTATAAAACAGATGCTAAAGTAAAAGAACTCATTCCAGATAACCCACACTTGCATCGCTGGTTGGACATGGCAAGAGAAAAAATTCCATTTCAAGGCTTACCTTCTCGAATTTGTTGGATTGGATTAAAAGACAGAGCGCGTTGTGGGTTGGCTTTTAATGAGATGGTGAAATCAGGGGTGTTGAAAGCACCGGTGGTAATCGGCCGGGACCATTTAGACTCTGGATCGGTCGCTAGCCCTAATCGTGAGACTGAATCCATGCAAGATGGTTCAGATGCTGTATCTGATTGGCCAATTTTAAATGCGTTATTAAATTGTGCCAGTGGTGCAACCTGGGTTAGCTTGCATCACGGCGGTGGTGTGGGAATGGGGTTTTCGCAACATGCGGGATTTGTCATTGTCGCGGATGGCACGGAAGAGGCGACTAAGCGATTAATGCGTGTTTTAAATAATGATCCTGCAACGGGTGTCATGCGTCATGCAGATGCCGGTTATGATATTGCAAAAAAATGTGCTAAAGAACAACACCTAGATTTACCCATGATCAACTATGAATAGCAGAGAAGCCAGAATGACATCAATAGAATTAGTTCCAGGCGAAGTGAGCTTAAACCAATTACGCCGAGTCATCAAACAGGCACCCAAGATGCAATTAAATCAATCGACTGAAGATCAAGTCAACCGATCTCGAAAAGTGGTAGATGATTTATTAAAGCAAAACAAAGTGATTTATGGTGTCAATACGGGCTTTGGTAAACTGGCCCATAAAGTTATTTCTGAGGATAATTTAATAGAACTTCAGCATAATTTGTTACGGTCTCATGCTGTGGGAACAGGGGAGATGCTTAGCCCAGGCATTACCAAGGCCATTTTATTTATTAAAATTAATAGTTTAGCACAGGGTTATTCCGGTACACGTTGGGAGATTATTCAGTATCTTACCGCGTTGTATCATGCTGATATTTTGCCCATGATTCCAGCCAAAGGTTCCGTGGGGGCCTCTGGTGATTTGGCACCGTTAGCACATTTATCTTTATTGTTGATTGGGGAGGGCGAAGCACAGCATGGTAAGCAGGCTATTAGTGGGGCACAAGTCTTAGAGTATTTAAAGTTAGATAGGCTTGTGTTACAACCTAAAGAAGGTCTTGCATTGATAAATGGCACCCAAGTATCAACTGCCATATTAGCCTATGCACTACATTTAACCCAGATTGTATTTGAAGCCGCAATGATTGCAGGCAGTTTATCGGTGTGTGCTAGCTTATCATCTGCTACGCCATTTGATGAAAAAATACATGCCATTAGACGCTTGCCTGAGCAAGAGCAGGTTGCCAAAGTGCTTAGGACGTTAACGAATAACCCATTTGAGAATGATATTTCAGCTGCGCGTGTGCAAGATCCTTATTCTATACGTTGTCAGCCACAAGTGATGGGCTCTTGTTTGGCTGTTATGCGACAATGTGCAAAGACATTATCTACCGAGATAAATGCCGTGACCGATAATCCACTCATTTTTTCAGAGACACAAGAAATACTGTCGGGTGGCAATTTTCATGCTGAGCCGATTGCCTTTGCTGCGGATAATTTAGCCTGTGCGATTGCTGAGATAGGAAATTTATCTGAAAGACGTATTAATTTACTTTGTGATCATTCTTTATCGGGGCTTCCAGACTTTCTGATGCAAGAGAATGGATTGAACTCAGGTTATATGATGCCACATGTCACTGCAGCAGCATTGTGCAGTGAGAACAAAATTTTTGCGCACCCTGCAAGTGTAGATAATATTCCCACCTCAGGTAATCAAGAGGATCATGTCAGCATGGCAACAACAGCGGCTTATCGTTTGTTAACCATGGTTGAAAATGTGGCTGACATTATCAGTATTGAGTTAATGGCAGCCTGCCAAGGGATTGACTTATTACCTGAAAAACTTTCCGCAGGTATATTAAGAACAAGTTATGAGACGGTGCGGAAACAGGTGCCTTTTTATGATAAAGACCGATTTTTTGCGCCTGATATGAGGGCCATAAAAGAGCAGCTTTGGGCAGAGAGCTTTAAATTATCTGCTGATGTAGAATCTAAAATAGATGTATTTAATTAGATAGGGAGCAAGATATGCGCAATTTAGACATGCGGGAAATAGCACAGATTTCAGGTGGCAATGTTTTAACTGAGATAAAAGATATGGTGAGTGGTGGCTTAAGTCCAGAATCAAAAACTTTAGCCGTTGGCTCGTTGTGTGCTGGTGTTGTTGTTGGGGGCATTGTGGGTCGTCTAGCGCCACTTGTGGGGATTGGTGGTTTTGCCGCTTGGGCTGTTTATGACGCGACTGGTCAGCATATATGGCAATATTTGGGTTTTGGTGGTTCTTCAGAAAACTCTGGCGAATAAACGAGTCCATAAATTTCATGCAAAAAAATGGCGCTTTATTATTTATTAATAGCGCCATTTTTTGGTTTGATCCCTAGCAATTTTTATTTTGGGCGTCTATTGGTTCTGTGATTATTAGTTAAGGATAGTGTTTCGCTATCAAGTAGAGCATTTACGGTCATCATTAAAGGGGTTAGATTTCCGGGTAAGACAATGCTGTCAGGAGTGCTTGTTTTAGCCGCAGTTTTTTTCGAGCTTGCGAACATCGTAGAGTTTGAATATGGGTTAGCCATGAAAGTGTACCTACAAAAATATATGTTGACATTGTTGGTAATGCTACCAACTTAATTTTGTGCTGTAAATGCTTTTCTCACATTTATTTTCATGTAGGTTACCCCATAAGGGGAAATTATTAAAGATAAGCCAGATAAGCGGTAAGAGCCCTGGGATGAATAGGCTGTAAAGTTAAAGCCTTAGGGCTTTTTTTTCCCTGTTTTTGCTTTGCCAGATTTTTCCGCTGACTTATTGTCTAGGTTTTCAGCTTTTGTTGGTTTGTGTGGAATTTCAGATAACTGATTGATTAGTGCGTCAGAGGGTAATGCAATAACATCGGGACAAAGGCCGTTATTTTGCAATAAAAGGCCAGCAACTAATTGATTTCTTTCTGCTTTCTTGCAATATGCGATTAAAGCTTTTTCTTGTGGAGTTTCTGGTGTTGCATCCATTTTGTTCTATAACCATGTATATGCGCCATGTTTTTAGTATGACATAACCTTGCACGGACAACAAATTATAAATAAATGATATAAAACAAATAGTTAACTTAAATCAGTCTGTAGGTACAGGTTATTTAGCGTCTTTTTCAAAGGCGGAGAAGGGGTAAATGCCTTCCTTTTCGTATAGGCGGCCACTTGCAACCCCCTGTTCGTAGAGTGCTTTAAACTTGAGGATAAGAAACTCTAAAGCAGCGCGCTCTTGGTGGCTTTCAAGTCTAGACTCGATAATATTGAGCATTTGTTCTGCCTGTGCGCGGAAATCTAAAACATTGCGATCTGCCATTACTTACTCTACTCCGTGCAATTAGAATTACAATCCAATAGTTAGTGAGATATCTTTATGCTTTGCAGCTGGGATCTATCTCTATCCAGGCCAAAATTATAACAAAAGTACGCTATTTTTGCATGTCACAATTAATAATTACAGAATAATTATGGGGCACTCAGGTATATGCACTCAGAAATAATTGTGGGACACCTAATAATTATGAGGCACCCAATTAACAATTGTGGGACACTCAATTTACTGCGTACAAATAATTGTGGGGCACCCAATTTAATGCGCTCAAATAATTATGATATATCCAGATTAACACGGGTAACTAAACTATTGTCGGGTTTGTCAGGTGACAGATGAAATTTTAAGGGGAAGCAGGTACAATATTGGCTTAGAACATACCGAATTTTAGGGAATTATTTTGCATGACTGAAGTTGAAGTATCTGCGCCCAATATAAATATTACAGAGGCTGCTAAAACACATTTTTCTTATCTAATTGAAAAAGAAGAAGTTTCCGGTATGAACCTTCGTGTCTTCCTGGACCAACCTGGTTTGCCCACTGCAGATATCGGCATTTGTTTTTGTCCGCAGGGCGAGGAACGTACTACGGATTTTCATATTGAAATGGAAAAATTTATCCTGTTTATTGATAGGGCAAGTGCTGGTTATTTAGAAGATGCTAAAATTGATTACGTAACGGATAAATTAGGCGGCAGCCTATCTGTGACTGCGCCTAATCTCAAAGGGCCTAAGCCAGAGGGTGACACAGATTTAAGTACTCGCATCGAATATATCTTACAGACAGAGGTTAACCCAAATTTAGCCAGTCATGGTGGAATGGTTAGTCTTGTGGAAATCACAAAAGATATAGTTGTAGTACTACGTTTTGGTGGTGGTTGCCAAGGTTGCGGTATGGCTGACGTGACACTAAAAGAAGGAATCGAAAAAAGCCTTAAGCAACATTTCCCTGAGATTACTGCAGTAAGAGATGTGACGGATCATGCTGAAGGTGAAAACCCTTATTATCGCTAATATGTTTAGGATGGCAAATATGTTTGGATCAAAAGTTAGCAAAAACTATAAAAGTGAGTTTGATACCTTTTTTCATGAGTTTGATAAAAACCGTGAAACAATGCCGGAGAGTAGGGTTAAAGAAGTAGAAAAATATAAAGCTATTTTTGAGAAAAGAGATAAAGCGGTTGATGCCAATGAAAAAAATATTTGGGAAGATTTCTAGTTATTAAAGAGTTGGTCAGTTAATTTTCAATGAATACCCAATCCTTAAGTTAAATCCACGAGCCATTCCATTCGTGGCTTTTTTTGAACAGTGAGAGATACGGAGATATGGCATGAGTGAGCATAAAAATCTGCATGAAGTGGATTTGTTAACTTATTGGCAAAGCCAACGTTGGCGCGCTCAATTTAATCAACTTAATCTTACTCTGGATTCTTTACCGCATTATGCGCTTGCTCCCTCAAAAAAAAATAAAATAGACTGCTCCCAGATTGATGATAATGAATCAATCTGGTTAGCTTTAATGTTACAAGATGGCAGTGATGGTCATGCGGTTTTATTGCCTATTTTTATTCCCGCTCAAGTCCAGCAAGGGCGTTTGGTGCTAAGAGCAGAACCCACACTACCATGGATTCCTGGCATCTATTTTTCACCTGACTCTCAACTGTACTTTAAGCACGTTGCTTGCTATGAAGACTTTTTAAGATATGAATGTATTAACAAACAGCAAGCGTATTGCTTTTCTGATTTTAATGAATTTCAAGCCGGTTGTTTAAGCCTACTAGACACCTTGTCTAATGGTAATCTGCAAGAGACAGTTGAATCTTTGGGGTTGGCCAATAAAGAAAAATGGTTGATTTTCAAAACTTCGGATTTAATGGCGGAGAGCGTAGTTGAAAATAATGTCCTAAAGAATTATGGACGATTTGAAAATAACACGCCCAAAATGGATATTAATGAAGATAACTATTTTGATTATGCACACTTAGTTCACGCACAAGTTGATGCACTACAAGCGCTAAGCCCAACAGAATTACAGTCAGTATTATCTATACTGAGCTTAAAAAAAGGCGGTCTGCAAGCGATCACAGCGCCTATTGGAACCGATACACATAAAATCATTCAGAAAATTTTAGCCAATCAATTCACAGCACAAGCACTCGGTAATAAACCTCCGCCAACTATTGGGGTTTTTAGCCGAAATCCTAAACAGACTTATTTTGATAATACTTTATTTCTAGATCAAGATATATTTATCAGTTACTGTCAAAAAATACTATCAAAGCCAGAATTAACAGATATTGAGCAAATTGTGCAAGTGATTCATCAGAAAATGATGTTTGCTTACGAAGATAATTTGAATGCAATAAATCTGATGCGGATCTATGCTAAAGCACAGAAAAAAAATATAGAGCACTACCATGATGTCTCTATCTTTTTATCGAATTTAGCAGAAGAGGATGATAAAACAGATAGTGATAGGCATAAATATTTAGAAATACACGCACAGTGGCAAGCGTTACAAAAAAGTCAGGGTATATTGCAAAAATGCTTTAGCCTCATGCCCTTTGTGAAATCTTTTAGGCAGAAAAAAGCAGGCCAATATTTAGAAAAGGCTCTAGAAAACGAGCCCGTTAAAGTCCCATATGAGCAGCAGTTAATAGAATATATTCGTGGTCTTAAAGTGAAACAAGCTAAGAATGACCAAAAACGGATAAAGGCCGTTGATTTCTCAAACCGTCTGCAAAGTGCTAAAACCAATTGGCAAAAATGGGCTGCCGCGCACGGTGAGAAACAAGCAGCGGAAGATATTGATATGGTGGGTTTGTTTGAGTTACTGGCGCCCACACAACAAGAAGTTTGGCAACTTTGCTCTTTGTACTGGCAGGCACTCAATCTGCAAAGTACATTAACACCCTCGTCTAATATCAGTTGTATGACGCCGTGGTCTTTACAAATCTTAAGCCCATTTGATAAAAATTCAAAATTGTCAGAATTGTCAGATGAGCAAGAGATGGATTATTTGTTCATTGAAGAAGCACATTTGTTGTCGCCTGTTGAGATACTCCCCGTACTATCTAAGGCGAAAAGGGTTGTATTTTTTGGTGATAATATTGCGAGTATGGGGCGTTGTCTTCTACCAAAGTTTGAGGATGAATATTTGTTTAAAATCAAACAAAATATTTCTGAACCCGATCTTGAGTTTTTACAAGCATCGGGACACTTACTGAGCTCAGCCAATGCATTCCAAGTCGCACAAAATAATAGTGAATTTCAAAGTTTATCGCCTTGCGGCCTATATAGAACATCATATTTAGCGCTCAATACAATTCAAAATAAAAATAAAGATTTGTTCCAATATTGGAATGAGCATTACCATCATAATTCGTTAAGCTTAAGTCAACCCATTGAGAGCCATGGACCTAGTATTAATTTTGTCCCTGTTTTAGGCAATATGCATTTAGGGTTGAATGTGGCTGAAATTGAAAAAATTGTGAGTTTTATTCAAAATGATTTAAATAATAGTCGTGAGGTTGCTGTGATAACGCCGTTTTATCATCAAAAACAGCTGTTGGCGCGTTTATTGGAGCTTGAAAATATCACTGTACATACCTTTGAAGATTTACCAACAGAGCCCAAAGATTTTATTATTTTTTCACCCGTCTATACCGCAAAAATTCCTCGGCCTCATATCTACGATGAAGGCGACGCATACTTTTATCGTTTACTTGGGTTAGCTAAGCAGGCTCTTTGGATTTTTGGTGATCCGGCAATATTAAATGCGAAGACTCATAGTCCTTCGGGGAAGATCGCAAAATTCCTAAAAGACTATGATTTTAAAGAGGTTAAAACAGAAGTCGTATAATTCTATAGATTGTACTGCCGAATATAATCTATCAAATCTTGATTGTTTTCGGATTTGATAATATATTCATTCATTCCTGCTTCTAGGCAACGTTTTCTATCGAATTCGCTGTTACTGGAGGTGTATCCAAATATTGGTTTGTTAGCTAAATCTTTGTTGAGCACTCTGATCTGTTCAACGGCTTCATAACCATTCATTTCTGGCAAAAATACATCCATAATGATTAAATCAAATGGTTGTTCTTGTAGTATGGATACGGCCTCTTTGCCTGTGGCGACTGATATAACCTCGTACCCGTGCTTTTTTAAATCACGAGTAATAACTAATCTAGCTGTATTACTGTTTTCGACTAATAGTATTTGTTTCGTGGCTTGGTCGGAGGTCTGATTCATATAGATCCATGATATAATATTTTTTGCATTATACGAATAGTGTAGCGATTGTATGGTGCTAGGCCAAGCTTTTAGTCAGAGAATTTAGTTAGTTAGGAGTTTAACGCATAATGCGGCTAAGCAAAATCAAGTTAGCAGGTTTTAAATCGTTTGTAGATCCAACATCGCTTAATTTAGTTAGTAATTTATCAGCGATTGTAGGGCCAAATGGTTGCGGTAAATCAAATATTATTGATGCGATTCGCTGGGTCATGGGTGAATCTTCTGCCAAAAAATTACGCGGTGGCGCTTTAGCAGATGTTATTTTTAATGGATCGGCAACCCGAAAACCTATTGGTCAAGCATCGGTAGAGCTTGTGTTTGATAATTCGGATGGCACCTTAGGCGGTGAGTATGCTGGTTTTTCAGAAATTTCTATCAAACGGCAAGTCACGCGAGATGGGCAATCCTCTTATTTTCTCAATGGTCAAAGAGCTCGAAGAAAAGATATAACGGATATATTTTTGGGCACGGGTTTAGGGCCTAGAAGCTATGCGATTATTGAGCAAGGCATGATCAGTCGTGTCATTGAAGCAAAGCCAGAAGATATGCGCAACTTTATTGAGGAAGCATCCGGTGTTTCTAAATATAAAGAAAGAAGAAGAGAAACAGAAAATCGAATTAAACATACTAATGAAAATCTTAATCGGGTCAATGATTTAACTTTAGAGCTTGAGAAGCAGCTTAATAATTTAGAAAAGCAAGCCGAAGCGGCGCGTAAATATCAGGGCTTAAAAAAAGACGAGAAAACCGTTGAAGCTGAGTTGGTATCAATGTCTTGGCAGCGTTTACAAGCAGAAATACAGACCTCTGAAGCGGCTATTCGGGAACTGACAACTGAAATTGAAAAACATCAAGCAGAACTCACCCACTTCAAAGCAGAATTAGAGCAATCCAGAGAAGTGCAAACTGAACGCAGCGATCACTTAAATGAAGTTCAGAAACAATATTATAGCATTGGAACAGAAATTGTTACCTTTGAACAATCTCTTGAGAATTTGAAATCAACGCTCAAAGCGTTGGAAGAAAATAAAATTGAAGAGCAAAATACACTGACACAGTCAACAGAAGGTTTAGCCCAAGATAAGCAAAAGATAGTTGAGGCGCAAGAAAGTTTAGAGCAGCTGAATCCTCTGAAGGAAGAACTTGAATTACAAATAGAAACCTATGTGCAGCAATTTGAAGAAAGTGAAGAGAGCTTAGAGCTTTGGCGTGAAACCCAACAAAATTTACAGCGAGATTTACACCAGGCGACACAAAGTGCTGAAAAAGAGAAAACCAGTATTGAGTTATTGGAAAAGCAAGTTCAGCAAGGGGATACCCGTCATCAAAAACTAAGTGAAGAGCTAAAGTATCTTACTATTCCAGACGGAGAGTCTAATATTGCGTCTATGGATTCTCAACTGACCAATATTAAATTGCAACAACACCAGTCAGAAACGCAATTGAGTGAACAAAAGTTGCAAAAAATATCAATTAAAGAACAGATTATAGATTGCAAAACGCAAATAAAGTCTCAAGCCAAAGAGACGCAAGCGGTTAAAGATCAACTAACAGCATTAGAAGCCATTCAAGCGGTTAAGTTGGGTAAAACAGAAAACCATGATAATAGTTGGGCGACAGAAAAAGGTTTAGAACAGTATAAACGTTTTGGAGAAGTGATTCAGGTTCAAGCTGAGTGGCAAAAAGCTATCGAGACTCTTTTAGCTAATCAGTTTGAAGCGATATATCTAGAAAAGCAAAGTTTACGAAGTTTATTAGCAGATTGTCAGGGTGAACAGATCGCAGGGCTACATTTGTTTGCCAAAGATGACAGTGTCATTTCTGCTCGTCCGGATAGTATTTTAAGTAAAGTTTTGAACCCAGATGTTTTAAATAAAAGTTTAAAACTATTATTAAATCAAATACTTGTTTGTGAAGATATGCAAATAGGTTTACAGCAAATTGAAAATCAAAGTGATGACTTAAGTTATATCACTCAGAGCGGTATATGGTTAGGGCATGGCTGGATTAAGGTGCCTGCTGTTGCCGGAGATAATGAGCATAGCATTCTAGAGACAGAACAGCGTATTCAAGTCTTGTCTGACAATGTTGATAAACTTGAAATGGCATTTGCAGCGACTGAAGCCCAATTAGAGCAGGCAGAAGACAACCTTACGAATGTTGAACAACTTATCTCTGATGAGTCTGATAGATTCTCAATGTTAAAACAAGAGGCAAATCAATTAGAAAGTGAGATTCGAATACGTCGTAATAAAATAGAGCAAGCAGAAAAGCGTGAGAGGCAAATTACTGAGGAACTAGATGATTTAGGTCGTCAAAATGCTTCTCTATATGAAAGCATTCAATCTGCTCGGGAAAGCTTGCAGGAACATCTTGAGAAGATGGGAAATTTACATGAGTCTATGGAATCTCACAACCAAAACAAAGATATCATGGAAGAAACCCGTAGGCAGTTTAAATCTCAATTACAAGACGCTAAAGAAGAGCAGCATAAAATTGCATTAGAATTGCAAGCTAAAACAAGTGCGCTAGAGGCATTAAACCAGTCTATTATAAGGTTTGATATGCAAATAGCGCACTCACAAGAAAAATTACAACGCATTGAACAAAATATATTAGAAAGTGAAAAGCCAGGTCCTGAACTGGAAAATAATTTGCAAATGGCTTTAAGTCGTCGAGTCGACGCAGAGGAAATGTTAAACCAAGCTCGCGATGACGTTCATGCCAGTGACAATGAATTGCGCAGCATTGAAGGTCAAATGTTGCAGGCACAAAATAAAATTGAATCTGTGCGGGATGAGCTGGGTAGCGCAAAGATGACTTGGCAAGCTTCTAAGGTCCATTTTGAGTCAGTTGAAACTAAAATAGCGCAAATAGAAATTGATCCCCAAGCCATATTACAAACACTGAGTGAAGCTGGCGATGAAACGGAATGGGCACAGAGACTCGCTCAAATTGGCAGACAGATCCAAAGGTTAGGGGCTATTAACCTGACTGCCATTGATGAATTTTCAGCGGCGGAAGAAAGAAAAACTTATTTGGATGAGCAGTGTCATGATCTCACAGAGGCTTTAGCAACCTTAGAAGAAGCGATACAGAAGATTGATCAGGAAACTCGCGATAGATTTCAATCGACCTTTGATAAAATCAACAAAGGTTTTAAAGATTTATTCCCCAGATTGTTTGGTGGTGGTGAAGCATTTATTGCTATGACAGACGACGATATTTTAAATGCAGGCATCACAGTCATGGCGAGGCCGCCAGGCAAGAAAAACGCTAGTATCCATCAGCTCTCGGGGGGGGAAAAAGCACTCACCGCAGTCGCGTTTGTCTTCTCTATCTTTTTATTGAACCCAGCGCCATTTTGCTTGCTTGATGAGGTCGATGCACCTTTGGATGATAATAACGTAGGACGCTTTGTAAGATTAGTTAAAGAAATGTCACAATCTGTACAATTTATATTTATTAGCCATAATAAAATTGCAATAGAGATGGGTGAGCAGCTTCATGGTGTGACGATGCGCGAACCAGGCGTTTCTCGCTTGGTTTCGGTTGATATTGATGAAGCTGTGGATATGGCAACGGCTTAGGAATAGCCACGAAATAACTGACTGTTCATTATAAGGGAAGGAACATGCAAGAAGATTTAAGGTTGTTAATATTGATCATTGGCTTTGTCGGAGTCGCATTTTTAATTGCGGATGGTATGAGAAAGCGTTTTAAAAAGAGAAGAACACAGAAATTTGATCAGCGTGTTTTTGAAAATACAGCCAAGCAAAGTAAAATACAACTGGGAGAAGATCCTTTATTTGATGAGCCATTGGAATCGCTAGGTTTACGCGATAGAGGGCTTTATGAACGAGAGGCAAAAACTGCGGAGCCCAGTGGGCAAGATGAAGTGAAAGAAGATGTGATTATCTTTGCCATTAAGCCCAGAATGCAGGATGGCTTTAGTGGTAGAACACTAGAAGCCGTATTAAAATCACACCACTATTTTTTTGGTGAGAAAAAGATCTTTCATGCACATGTGGATAATAATACATCAAACGAGATTCTATTTAGTATTGCGCAATCTACCGAACCTGGTTGCTTTGATTTAGAATCTATAAAGCAAGAACGTATTCAAGGCTTAGTTATTTTTATGCAGTTGCCTGTCGCGCGTGATAACAATCCACTCAGTGTTTTTGAAAGTATGTTAAAGTCAGCCCGGCAGTTAGCAGCGGCTTTAAATGGTGAGTTATGTGATAATCGACATCGGCAATTAAGCGCTAAAGCCATTGCGCAAGTGAAAACAAAAATTCAGAACGCCTCTCAGGTTGAGCTGTCTAGTAAAGTAGATTAGTTGTTTTCTCCTGTCACAATTCCGCGGCTTCTTCCAATAAGGATTTTAGCCGTGGAATCTAAGAATTTATTTTATCTTTGGTTTTGTTTACAAGCGGTGAGACGTAGTCAGTAGTCGAGTGTATACGTTTTGTTTTATGTTTGAGGTTTAAAAATGGGCGAAGTCAAAATTAAAAAAGAAGTTTTACAAACAATTGAGGCACTTCGAAAACAAATACACGAGCATAATTATTATTACCATGCATTAGATGAGCCGACTATATCCGATACGGCATATGATAAATTATTTTCAAAGCTATTAGAATTAGAGCAGCAATATCCTCAGCTGGTAACTGCAGATTCACCTAGTCAGCGTGTTGGGAACACAGTATTATCAAGTTTTCAAGCGCTTCAGCACTCAAAACCGATGCTTTCTTTAGATAATGTTTTCTCTGAAGAAGATTTCTTGCGTTTTGATAAACGTGTGAAACAGTTATTAGCATTCGATGATATGCATATGTCGATAGAATATAGTTGCGAGCCAAAATTTGATGGTATCGCGGTGGCTTTGACCTACGAAAATGGGGTTCTTATCAGTGGTGCGACCCGTGGAGATGGAACTGTGGGTGAGGATATAACGGCTAATATTAAAACCATTGCCAGTATCCCTATGTGCTTGCAAAATGATTTCCCAAAACATTTAGAAGTAAGGGGGGAAGTGTATATCCCATTGGCAGGGTTTGCATTACTAAATCAGACTGCGCTAAAAAACAACCAAAAATTATTCGCCAATCCACGTAATGCTGCAGCAGGTAGTTTACGTCAATTGGATTCCAAGATTACAGCAAAACGACCATTGGCATTTTATGCCTATAGTGTCCACTCTGATGTTAAAACAGCTTTATCTGATACGCATGTGGGGAATTTAAAATTAGCGCGAGAATGGGGAATTCGTGTTTGCCCAGAAGCTTCTGTTGTTCATGGGGTTGAGGGTGCACTAAAGTATTACCGGAACTTGCTAGATAAACGACAGACGTTGCCTTATGAGATTGACGGGGTCGTGATTAAAGTTAACGCACAAAGTCTACAAGAACAATTAGGCTTTGTTGCCAGAGCCCCTAGGTGGGCAACAGCGTATAAATTTCCTGCTCAAGAAGAAACGACACGATTAGAATCTGTTGATTTTCAAGTGGGGCGTACAGGCGCGCTTACCCCTGTGGCAAGATTAACGCCGGTAAAAGTAGGGGGTGTTGTCGTAAGCAATGCAACCCTCCATAATATGGATGAAATCGCGCGCAAAGACATACGTATAAAAGATACGGTGATTGTGAGAAGAGCGGGGGACGTGATTCCGGAAATCGTTAAGCCTATATTAGCCAAAAGACCGGCCGATAGTCTTGAGATTTTATTACCCAAAAAATGCCCAGCTTGTGGATCGAACGTGGTGACGATAGAAGGTGAGGCGGCAGCGAGATGTGAAGGTGGATTATGTTGCCCGGCACAGAGAATTGAAGCTATCAAACATTTTGTCTCACGCAAGGCAATGGATATTGATGGTTTGGGCGCTAAAATTATTGAACAAATGGTACAAGCAAAATTAATTAATAATGTTGCTGATTTATATCAATTAGACGTAAAAAGTTTGGAGAGCCTTGAGCGTGTAGGGGAAAAATCTGCTGCAAATTATATTGATGCCATAGAAAAGAGTAAGAATACAACTTTTCATAAATTTATTTATGCTTTAGGTATACGTGAAGTGGGAGACGCTACAGCTTTGCAGTTAGCTTCTACGTTTCATGATCTCGAAAGTTTGATGCAGGCTGACCAGGCCACCCTAGAAGATTTGCCTGATATTGGCCCCATTAGTGCTCAGCATATAATGGCTTTTTTTCAAGAAAAGCAAAATAAGGATATTATCTTTAAGCTAATCAAAGCAGGTGTTCATTGGCCAAAACCTACTGTTCAAACAGGCGATTTACCTTTGACTGGCCATACTTATGTACTAACGGGCACTTTATCTCGGCCACGAGAAGAGATTAAAGCCGATCTAGTTGCCTTAGGGGCTAAGGTAACAGGCAGTGTTTCAAAATCAACTACCGGACTTATCGTAGGCGTTAATCCAGGCTCAAAGCTAAAAAAAGCAACAGACTTAAATGTACCTGTCATTGAAGAGTCAGAACTAAAATCATTAATTATTCCATTGAGTACTTAAAATGTTTAAAATACTAAAACGAACCTTTGCTTTAAGCATGCTCATATGCTTAATCAGTTGCACCAATACCACGAACCAAAGTGGTAAGACATTAAAATTATCTGAGTCATTTGTGACACAGGTCGAACAAGGGCAAATAGAAGCAGCATTTGAAATGTTGAAAGCACACTGGCCAATGTCAAATGTTGAGGTGGATAATCTTAAAAATCACACAATGCGGCAGCGTAAAGTGGTCGTGTCTCGTTATGGGGAGCCGCAAGCTGTGGAGTTTGTAAAAACAGAACTAGTTGGAAAGAGTTTGGTTCGTCATACTTTTATTGAGAAATTTGAAAGCCATGCTCTAAAATGGGAATTAAGTTTTTATAAAAACAAAGGTAAATGGCTAATCAGTACGGTATATTGGGACGATGAAATTTCAACTTTGTTTAAAGGCTAATCATTTTATATTCCCAGAGCACTTTTGGAGCCACTCAATATTTCCGCTTTTGATGATGATTGAGCGTCATGCTCAGATATAATAGAGTCTGCATTATATTGTGCTAATAACGCTTTGCCCGGTTTTTTTATTTCAGATGTATCCAGTGGTATGAGTGGCGTATTTCCTGCTGTATTGATTTCAGCGATCAGTTGGTAAAAAGCTTGAGTTATGGCTTTTTTATCCGCATAGGCTTTTCTGTGATTGTTATTATTTTGTTGTTCTGGACTCTTTATTTTGTTTATTCTGAATTTCCAGCGTGTAAAGACAGGTTTGACTTGTACTGCTAAGATGCTAAATAAGCTTGCGTTTAGCTTGCTGGAATCAGCGGTGTCGAGTGCTGATATTTGTTGAAGCGTAGTAGATAAATCTTTTCTATCGAGCTCAATCTGCAATTTTATGACTTTGTGCGCTCTTAGTAACCCCATATTTTTTAGTCTTTTTTCAAAGAGCACGATGATATCTTTTATAAAAGTAGCCACCTTTTCTTTCATGAATGCTTCTCGCTGGATTTAGATACGTTTACGGCTTGCTAAATTAACACAAAACAAATTTCTATTCGAGCTTTGCTATTTTAGTGTATAAGCACGATTAGAGACTTCAAATCAAATATTGATAAAGTGCGTGTTTAGAATAATTGATTGACTCAATGATGACGCCAACTATCACTTCTAGACAGCCATTAGTCCGCCAATGAATGTGTTTTATTAAGTTTTTTCCCTAATGTGTGTAATATAGATAACCAAGTGTGTAAACAATTTATATATTCATTGGGAATTAGTTATGTCTAATAAAATAGAGCGTCCAAACCTTTCATTTAGTTTTGCTCAAGATAGTGTCAAATTTATTGATTTATTAAAAGATAAGCTCGGTATGGGGCCAAAAAAGCCAATAGAAGCCATAGAGATAGAGCAGAGCGATATGGATAGAGATGATATCAATATTACCGATAAAACAACGACAGAAGCTGAAATTTCTGAGCCAACCCCTGAGATGACGGCTATAGCTGATAAAGAAAATATAAGCCTTAATCCACAACCAGTACCCGATACGCAAAGACATGGGTTTAGCTTGGCACGTAGTGTACAAATGCCAGGCAAAGTTTCAACAACAACACTTCAATCAGATAGCAAGAAATCAGAATTTATGATGACGAGTGTGTCAGTGAGCTTTGTGGAGAATATACCAGAAAATTTTACACCAGTGGTTCTCGCAAATCATTCAATTGATACAGCCTTCACTTCTACCAATAATATGGTGACTGTTACTTCGGGTATTGCTGCGCCCCATTTTGCTGCTATCGTACCAGTACCGGTAGCTATTGCACAGCAGGTGCCTAGTATAGTTCAGCTTCCCCAACCAAAAGCGTATAAGGTGCCTACCGCGACAGACGTCGCTAAGCCTATTCCTGCTGTGGTAAAAGTAGAGGACCCGTCTTATGGTGTTAAACTTGGCTCCGTGATAGAGCAAATCATGTTGGATCATTTTTCTGCAGACTCTGATCAAGTATTAGACGTTACGCTTGGACTACTAGGTTTAGATGATGATGGCGCAGGGTCTGACATAGGGTCTGAGGCAAGGGCTGATATAAGTTCTGAGCCAAGGGCTGATATAAAGTCTGACGATAACGTTAATACAAAAACAGAGATTGATGTTGGCCTAAATCCGGATTTTGATATTTCATCAATACCCCAACCAACTGTTGTGGATGGACCTATTCCGGTTATTGATACATCACATGCACCACTGCCACTACCATTTTTTCCTAGCACGGCTGCTGAAAAAAATGTGGATGTTGATGCGACACTATTAGATGTAGTGCCACAACTGGATTTACCCTTGCTATCCTCTGATGATGGACTGCTTGCTAGTGCAAAATTAGAGGTTAGTGCTACAGTGGACTCTGACGTTTCACATTTTTCGCCACCGCCACCGCCACCTTCAATGGATGCGAACAAAGTTGGCGTTAATAGCAAGCCCAAATCTTTGTTAGAACAAATTGAATCTGGACCAACATTGAAATCAGTTGCTAAGGCCGTTGTTGCACCAGATCATTCACGTGGCTCTTTACTAGACCAAATTAAAGCAGGTAAAACCCTTAAAAAAGTTGAGCCAATTGATAAGGCAGAAGTTTTAGATAAAGCACCTGAAGGATTACTGGGCGCATTATTAGACAGGCTTGATACTGCTAATAACTTTGTTCAATATGATTCATCCAGCTCAAGCAGCGATACAGATTCTGGTAGTGGTTGGAGCGAAGAGGATGATGACTACTGGAACATGGCACCGGAAGGATTAGAGTCGTCTAAGACTTTAAGTCAAGCACCAGATACTTTGACCTCATCTGCAGGCAAAGCAAATGACCTAGATATGGCTGCAAAAGAACTTCCTAAGTTTGAAGCAGAAACTTCAGAACTTATTGAAGCAGACCTTGAAGAAACTAATTCAATTCAAAGTTCAAGTACTGTAAGTGTGTCAACCGATAAGTCGGGTATTTCGGTACCAGTGGAAAATAGTCTTGATACCGCACCTGAAAAACTTAGCATGGCAGAGTTAATGCAAGCCCGTAGACATAAAATGGGTGAAGATGATGATGACAGTGTAGATGATTCTGATGAGTCTTGGGATGATGACGACACCGTGGATAATACTGAAGTTGTTAAATTAGATACAGAGGTATCGGACGCTAAATCTGATTTCTTTACGAATGGTCGCAAAGCACTTGCTAATTTATTTGGTGCTTCCAGTAGCCCCAAAGCGCAAGTCGAGACTACAGACACAAATGAAGGTGAGCAACTAGATACTGCACCTGGAATATTAGATGGTTCTGTGGAGGATGTCTCAATGACAGTTCATAATTCGTTTGAATCGCCAGTAGAGCAGCCTATTTTGAATGAAGGTTTTATGTGATCGTTCTTGTTAAATTAGAATATCCCCAATCCAAGGACGGATATTTATAAATAAACTTTATAAATCATCAATGATAATGTTTCGCATAAATACAGATAATCCACCTTCTCCACCCGGGAATGATAGTTGCACATCGGCGACAGTGATGGGATCTTGTGTCTCTGTTTTATCCGAAATCATAACTTCATAAACATTAGTTTTTACGCCATTTTCTTCTCGCTGAATAACATTCACCTGCCTGTTTTCTTCTGGGATAGTCATTGTATCAAATAAAGTATCTAAGTTGATTTTCGTTAAAGGATTGGTGCTGGTTTTGTTATCATCATTCACAATAATGGTTTGGTACACGCTTTGTTCAAACATGATATCTATTGGAATATCATTATTGATTTCCAACGGCGGGGTTGTAGTCACATTAATGGTAAAATGACTTTCTAAACGTTCTCCATCTTCTCCTAATAATACAAATCCTAATAGTATCGGCAGCATATGCTGAGCGCGGCTTTCTAAAGTCGCATTTTTGATGAGCTGATTAATGACATTATCATTTTCAGCCACAAACTTTAGTTGTGAGCTAGATTGATTTCCACCTGTCACTGAAAAAGTATAGGTGTGCGTTGTCACGTCTGATTGATCTAAATGAATTAAATGTTCATTTTCCCAATAAATATCTATAGGGGACATGTTTTCATCTTTTGCCTGATTAGAGCTAAAGTATATCGTAAATTGATAAGTTTCAAATGGGCGTGTATGAATGTCTTGGACGATATGATTTTTTTGTTCAATAGTCTTCACTTCCCAACCTGGGATGGCCAAATGCGCTATATCTTTTGGGATATGATTGTCCCCGGTTTCGAAGTTTGGATTCGCGATAAGGTTACTTGATCCCGTTCTGTCAATGTTTGTGAAAAGTATAAAGCGGTATTCTCCATCTGGCTCTAATGTCGCTTTAAATACTAAGTCGCCATTAGCACCTTGAGAGGCATTGAGTTCTTTATTTTTGTGTAAGGTATAGTATAAGGGGATGCCGTTGGCGGTTAAGTTTAAATCTAACAAACTTTGTTGTTGCACAAGGGGTAAAAATTGCAAGGAGTGTTTTTTGTCTTCGTTTGATTCGGAGGAGTCTATATCAATCATGCCACAATATTCTGTTGTTTCATGAGCACCGGGTAATAAACCCTCTTCATCTACAAAGCCTACGTAAGGCGTTGCAATTTTTGGTTTATGGTTTTTGGGGTTAGATAATGGAATCGCCGTTTCATCTTTGGTTTCGATTCGTTGGGTCAAAGCCTGAGTCAGTGTTGGAAAAATTTGCCTAATGATGCTCAATGGCATAGAGAAATAATTACTTTTTTTATTTTTTAAGTCTGGTTCACATTTAGTTTTTTGTACTTTATCTGTAGGGTCGTGTGGAGCACCTGAGCTTTCGCTAGAGGCCGATTCTGAGGCTTCAGCTGTTTCAGGTGCTGTATCAGGAAATTGTAAACTATCCTTCTCAGGTGAAATAATATTCTTAATTTTGCCCATATTTTGTGACACTACACTAAAACTTATTAATATAACCTTAATGGAATCACTTTATTTAAATTATGTATACTGGACTTTAGTCCTATTAATCAGTTTGTTAAAAACATTAGGCCTTGTTTTGGGCCTCATAAAGAATTGATATAACAAGGGAATTACCAGTAGTGTCAACAGGGTGGATACCACTAACCCCCAAACGATCGCCGTTGCGACTGGACCCCATAAAAGGGATTTGCCCCCTAGACCTGTTGCCAGCGAGAATAATCCTGCAATCGTAGTTAAAGAGGTAATCAAGATTGGGATCACTCGTCTTCTAGCGGCGTATAATGTGGCATGCAAGACAGACATACCACCTTGGATTCGTTGGTTGGCGGCTGAAATCAGGACAATTGCAGCATTGACGGCAATACCCGATAATGCAACTACACCGTATAAAGTATACAAGCTCATTGGGTTTTGGGTGAAAAACAGGCCTAGCACTACGCCACAAAATGCAAGTGGCACAGTCGATAAGATCATGAGCGGCTGCCAGTAGCTTTTAAATTGTGTACCCAGTAGTAGATACATAAGTCCTAAACCGATTAAAAATAATTTGGGCATGGCCGCTAAGCTTTCTTCGATATCGTCTAATTCACCTGAGAAATTCAAGTCGATATTAGGATGTTGAGATTGAATTTTCTGCCAATTTTCTATGACTTGTTTATTGGCTGATACGGTATCAATTTGGCTTTTATCTATATCTGCAGAGATAGATATCGTTTTTCTAAAATCATAGTGTCTAATGTTGCTTTGGCCTTGGACATATTGCGTATCCACTAAATCACTTAGTCGCATTTCTCCTTGATTGGGTAAGGCGATCGTTTGTTGTAAGTAAGCATTTATACTTTGCAGTGACTGTGGTTTGGATTTAACCCGAACATTTAACTCTTCCCCCTCATGTTGGGTGGAGGCTACAATCTCGCCGTCAACTAACAAGCGAGCTGTTCTGGAAATTGTCGCCGGATTGAGTTTTGAGCGATTGATGGCGTCATGATTAGGTTTTAAAATTAGTTCAGGTTGTCCTATAGTATCGTTGTTTGAAATATCACTGACACTTGTAATATTTTGAAGAATATTCGTCACATCTAAAACGGCTTTTCGAATATCCATAAAATTATCACCGCGCACTTTAATGTTAATCGGCTTGGCAGTGGGTGGGCCATTAGACATGCGTAAAAAAGAGGAATTAGAAGGGCCAGGTACAGACAAAACAGCGTCTCTTTGCATATCAATCAATTGGTCAACAGTGTGCATATTGTCTTTATGGGGTTTGAGACTAACCATAATTTGACCATAATTATCCCCAAAAACAGCTTCTGTTTCTGTAAACATCATACCTGCGTAAGAGGCTATCGCTCTGAGTTCATTTTCTGGAATATATTGCTTGATAACGTTTTCTATTTGTTGTGTATACTCAATAGTACTTTCAACTAAAGTGTTCGTCGGCATTTCAACGTTGACATAATATAACCTGATAGGGTCGGAAGCGAAAAAATTCACCTTGACCATACCGGACATTAGGGCAATAAACGAAAAAACAAGTAGAAAGATGAGTACAGACAAAGTTCTTAGGGGATAACGAATTGTTTTGATGAGTAACCGAGTATAATTAATTCGGACCTTCGCGGTTAATGTGTCTCGATATTGTTGAATTTTAGAATTATTGGCAAGGGTAATATTGGTTGCATTGACGTGGGCTGGCAGCATCCAAAATGCCTCTATTAGGCTAAATAACAGAGCCAGTGTGACCACCAATGGAATCACCAGCATGAACTTGCCTAAAATTCCAGGCAATAGCATGAGTGGTAAAAAAGCCGATATTGTGGTAAATACAGAGGTTGTGACGGGGGCAAAAACTTCTTTTAAGCCATCTTGAATAGCTTGTAACTTATTGACCCCTCGTTGTATGCGGTAATAGATGGCCTCTACAACGACAACCGAATCATCCACTAACATACCTAAGCAAATAACCACGCCAAGTAAAACGGAGATGTTAAGCGTTTGGTTCAATCCCCCTAAGGCCCAGAATGTGGCACTAAGGGTAAAAGGGATGCCTATACTCACGAGTAGAGCAATTTTGAAGCCCAGAAATAGCCAGGTGCTGAATAAAACCAAACATAGTCCAAATAAAGCATTGGTTTGCATGACAGATAAAGCACTCTGAGTGACTTGTGTTTGATCATCAATTAAGGTTAGAGCGATGCCACGTTCTTTTTGTATGTTGTTTTGCCTATCAATATAGTCTTTTATTTCAGCGACGAGTGTAAGGTCATTGACTCTCGCTCGTTTTTTAATAGACAGTAGCACAGCATCTTGTCCCTGGTAACGAACTAAGTTAGTGCTTTTTTCACGACCTTTTTTAACGATGGCGACTTCATTTAGCGGTAGTTCTCCTTTTGTCGTGGAGATAGGGAGCTTGGCTAAATAGCTGGGATCAACGCTGGTACCAATCCAACGAATAACCCAGCGCATATCATCAATGGCCAGGGTGCCGGCTGAGATATCTTGGAAGTGCCCTTTGATAGAGTTCGCTAAATCAGCGGGGGTTAGGCCCAGTAAAGATAAATGAGATGGATCAAAAAATATTTGTAACTCGGGGTCTTTTAGGCCAATAGGATCTACGGTATCAATCCCCCCTAAACGTTCTAGATCTTTTTGAATGTTACGTGCGGCTATTCGTAGTTGGTCGCTATTGCCTTTACCATATACGACGATTGTCGCTGTCGGGAAGCCATTTGCCGAAGTGATTTCAATGATATTAGGACTATCCACTTCTGCCGGTAAATCTTTTTCTTTGTTTTGTATTTCACGTCTAAGGTCATTTACACGCTTGTTAAATACATTGTCATCTAATTCATTAAATCGTACTAAGATACTCGAGACACTATCTCTGCTGGTACTTGACACAAAACGCGTGTCAGAGACTTTACGTAAAGCGTCTTCTAGAGGCTCTGTAATGCGCTTTTCTACGTCTTGCGCTGACGCACCAGGGTAGATAGTGGTTATTTGGATCCAGTTAAAGTTGATTGTGGGATCACGTTCTCTGGGTAATTGGGTATAAGTGATTAATCCAATACTAATAATCAAAAAGAAAGTTAGATTAGCAAGCACATGGTTACAAATGAATTTCATAATAAATTTCATAATAGGCTCACTATTGGATAACTTGTACGGTGTCGTTGTGAGATAACTTATATCGGCCATCTAAAGCAAGATCAGCATTTAGCTCCAAAGGCACTGGGAGTGGACGACCTTCAACGGCATCTTTTATAGGTATAAATTTAGCCAGACGATTCTGCTCTTGTGTTTTGGATTTTTCAACAATAAAAATCCCATATTTGTGATTAGATTGGCTCAGTAAGTAAGCTGGTAAATGCGCTTGGTTATCTTGCCAAACTAAACGGCCGACAGAGCCGGGTAATGGCTTTTGTTGGGTAAAACTGCAGCGTACTTCTTGTGTACGATACCTTTCTGTATATACGCCAACAGAGGCTCGGATGGATACAGGGAAATCGCCATCTTTAGTTGAGAACACAGGATTTTTAGCGTGTTTTAATTTTTCAACTTCATTGGCTTGTAGTTGTGCGCTGACTTCGATGGACTCATTATCAATTAAGCGGATTATTTGCTTACCAGGTGTTGCCATTTCCCCAATATCGGCCATGCGTTCGACTACAATTGCATTGAAAGGTGCCTGAATTGAGCATCGATCTATTTGTAATTTAGCCTGACTTAATTGAGCTTTTTGACTAGATTGTGTGGACTGAAGACTGGTTAAATTGCTCTGTAACTCTTTAAGCTGTTCTTGTGATACGTTATGACCACTGGCAAGAGATTGGATTCGATTTAGCTTCCATTCTGTAAAGTCAATTTTAGCACGAGTGGACTGAAGTTGAGATTCAAATTGTTGGGCGTTTAGTTGGTAATCTTTGCAAGCAATCACAGCTAAAGTTTGACCTTTTTGTACGGATTCGCCGACTTGCAAGGGTAGTTGTAAAATGATGCCATTAATTTCAGCACTAATAACCGCATCATTTAAGCTGATTGCTGTTGCAGGTGCCTCCAATTTAGGGAAAATAGTGAGGTCAGTGATTGGTTTTGTGGTCACTGAAATTAGGTCGTTGCCTAATAAAGAAGGGGTGGCAAAAAAGAAAAAAAAGAATATGAAACTTAATGTTTTTAGTTTTTTAAATAACATGAGTAGGATTTTGCACTAAGCAATTTGAAAGTGCACACATAATATCAAAGTCCTCAGCTGAGAAGTAGTCAATTAATCAACATTAACATCACAAGGAGAATGGATATGCTGAGGGGCACTTTTAGAGAACATACACTTCCAGGGCAGGAACAATCACATTTGCACGATGACATAGGGTCGAATAGGGCTTGTTCAAGTATGGGGGGGTTTTTAAAAGCAAAAAATAATAGGACATTACAAGAAACGCAGCGTAAGTCACATCAAAAATATTTAGGTGTGGCCGGCGTAAGCCTGCTCGTGTTAGGCGCCATTATGCTATATTTTAGTTCGCCAATTTCTGGCGCTTTACTGGTGACTTTAGGTGCAGCCACTGCTGGATATATTCCTTGGATACACGCGCCAACAAAACCTTTATCTTTTAGTTGGATGCCTGAGCATACTTCGCAGCCCAGCAAACACACCACTTACCCCTTAGCCCCCAAACCACCAAGCCCAGTCGCCTTTTCTAGAAAAAAAGCTTCTGATTCCAAGGTACCGCCTACGTCAGAAGATATGCTTAGGGTCGCAGGTGGAGAAAAGCCAATTCTGAGTTTTAGCCCGACAGCGAGAAAAAAGTCATTTGAAAAACTCTCAGCGGTTAAAACTAATGAAGACACTTTTGATCTTATAGCCCAACTGCCCACAAAGTCTCCCAGATAAAATTAGACAGAATATGGTGAAAAACCGGATTAAATTTATGAGGGGGGGATTAATATGCTGATAAGCATTGATTAACTAGGACAAATTCAGCAAAATGAGCTATTTAATCTGATTAATCTAATTTTTAAGGTGTACCATGCCAGATGAGCTAGAAACAAAAGAAGCGCAACAAGAGTTGTTCACGGTTCGAGATATGATTCGATGGGCTGTTACACAGTTCAATAAAGTAAATTTAGTCTATGGTCATGGTACAGATAATGCCTGGGATGAGGCAGTTAACCTGATTCTGTCTTCAGTTCACTTGCCACCAGATATTGATGTCAACGTGTTAGATGCGAGGTTAACGCCATCTGAACGAAATGAAATTGCAACCAGAATTGGTAGAAGAGTCAAAGAGCGGATACCGGTTGCTTACCTAGTGAAGGAGTCTTGGTTTTGTGGCTTGAATTTCTTTGTGGATGAAAGGGTTTTGATTCCACGTTCGCCTATAGGAGAGCTGATTGAAGAAGAATTCAGTCCTTGGGTTGAAGAAGGAGAAGTTGGGCGCATTTTAGATATTGGTACGGGCTCTGGTTGCATTGCCATCGCATGTGCATTTACTTTTCCTAGTGCTAAAGTCGATGCGGTAGATATTAATCCACAGGCAGTTGAAGTCGCTAATATAAATGTGGCGCGCTTTGGTTTAGAAGATTGTGTAGAAGTGATTCAATCAGATTTATTTGAAGGTTTAGAAGGGCGTGAATACGATATTATTGTTTCTAACCCACCGTACGTGAGTATGGAGGAATATGAAACTTTGCCTTCAGAATACCGCGCAGAACCTCAAGGGGCCTTGGTGGCTAAAGAAGAAGGGTTAGAAGTTGTGCGACGCATATTACTGGATGCTGAAAAACATCTAGTACCCGGAGGTGTCTTGGTTGTTGAGGTTGGCTACAGTCAAGATGTTGTCGAAACACAATTCCCCGAAATTCCTTTTACCTGGTTACAGTTTGAAAAAGGCGGTGAGGGTGTCTTTTTGCTCACCAAAGATGAGTTAAATGAGTTCCGTGAACAGATTGCTAGTATAAAGTAAGTTATGGCAGGTAACGCTTTTGGCAAATCTTTTACACTAACAACTTTTGGTGAAAGCCACGGTCCTGCTTTGGGCTGCATTGTAGATGGCTGCCCTGCTGGGCTGGCCATCAGCGAACAGGATATTCAATTAGACCTAGATAAAAGGCGACCAGGGCAATCCAGATATACAACGCAAAGGCGAGAAACGGATAAAGTAGAAATTTTATCCGGGGTATTTGAAGGTAAAACCACAGGCGCGCCGATTGCCTTAGTCATTAAAAATCAGGATCAACGAGCACAAGACTATCAAAAAATAAAAGACGCGTTTAGACCGGGCCATGGTGATTATACCTACTTCAAAAAATATGGTTTTCGAGATTGGCGTGGGGGTGGTCGTCAGTCTGCAAGAGAGACTGTTGCTCGTGTTGCCGCAGGTGCCATTGCGCGAAAATTTCTTGCACACCATAAAATTAAAATTATTGGCTTTATTTCTCAAATTGGCAATATCGTTGCTGATTCAGGCCAATATGATATGGCTGAAATTTCACAAAATCCTTTTTTTTGCCCCGATAAAAAAATCGTTCCTTTACTAGAGACTTATATTCAACAAATCTTAAAAGCAGGCGACTCTGTTGGGGCTAAGGTTCAAGTGCAGGCAATAGGTGTACCTGTTGGCTTAGGGGAACCCGTTTTTGAAAGGTTGGATGCGCGTTTGGCACACGCCCTAATGAGCATCAACGCAGCAAAAGCAGTAGAAATTGGGGATGGCATTAATGTTGTTGAACAAAAAGGTTCAGAACATCGTGACGAAATGATATTAGAGGCAGAAACAAAAAAGCCTAAGTTCTTGTCCAATCATGCGGGCGGTATATTGGCAGGCATAGCCAGTGGACAAGATATTGTCGCATCTGTTTCTTTTAAACCAACGTCTAGCATTCGAATGCCAGGACAGTCATTGAATGAGCATGGTCAGCAAATTGAAGTCGTTACGACAGGCCGGCACGATCCCTGCGTTGGTATCCGAGCCGTTCCTATTTGTGAGGCAATGATGGCAATAGTTTTAGCAGACTGTTGGTTAACTTGTTATGGTAACCAACCCATCAGGTATAAAACCTAAATTTTAATTAGAGCTAAGAGGGTATTCAAGTGGAAATGTTTTTGCAGCTCTCCATTGCGGTATTATGTTTATTTATCGTTTGGAGAATTTATAAAGTAATGAAAAATAATCCGGGTTTGCTGTCTAAGGAAAATCTATCTAAAAGCTTTTCTACGGCAGGTGTATTGGCGCTTATTTTGATTGGTGGTGTTGTATTGATGGTTATGTTGGTGAAAGCCGCTAGCTAATGATTCCCAATGCATCATTAGCTTTGAAGCCAGAAATAGCGGATTATAATAATAAGGAAGTTAAGATGTCATTAACGTTGTATGATAAATTATGGCAATCACATGTTGTGGCCCCACTAGAAGATGGTTTAGATCTCATTTATATTGATCGGCATTTGTTGCATGAAGTGACATCGCCTCAAGCATTTGAAGGTTTAGCGCAGCAAAAGAGAGTCATTTGGCGTAGTTCTGCAAATTTAGCGGTACCCGATCATAATGTACCTACCACAAATCGGGATAATATTGAGGATCCCATTGCTCGAGAACAAATTCAAACATTAGATAAAAATTGTCAGGCCTGGGGTATTCACGAATTTACCCTCAATGATGTCCGTCAAGGTATTGTTCATATTGTTGGACCGGAGCAAGGTGCAACGTTACCCGGGATGACTATAGTCTGTGGTGATTCACATACGTCTACCCATGGGGCATTTGCAACCATAGCCATGGGCATTGGCACCTCAGATGTGGAGCATGCTTTAGCCACACAATGTCTTATTCAGCGCAAAATGAAAAATATGCGTGTATCTTTTACCGGGCAGTTAGAAAGCACAGTTTCAGCTAAAGATATGATTTTAGCTTTGATTGGTCAAATTGGTACGGCGGGCGGAACGGGCTATGCCATTGAGTTTGCAGGCCCGCTTATTGCACAGCTCTCAATGGAAGAACGAATGACCATTTGCAATATGACGATTGAGGCAGGTGCTCGTTGTGGTTTAATTGCGGTGGATCAAACGACGTTAGATTATATTCGCGATAAGCCCTTTGCACCTAAAGGTAAAGACTGGGAAAAGGCTTGTGCTTATTGGCAGGGTTTATGCTCTGATGGGGATGCTGAGTTTGATGTGGATATTACTATTGATATTTCTAAATTAAAACCACAAGTGACATGGGGTACATCACCTGAAATGGTTGTTTCGGTGAATGAAAAAACCCCGAATCCTAGTAAAATATCTGATTTGGGAAAACGTAGGCAATACGAAAATGCATTGGCCTATATGGGCTTAGAACCTGATATGCCTATACAGTCGATTTTTTTAGATAAGATTTTTATTGGGTCTTGTACGAATGCACGAATTGAAGATTTAAGAATTGCTGCCAATATTGTGCGCGGAAAAATATTGGCCAAAAATATCAAACAAGCCATTGTTGTGCCTGGCTCAGGGTTAATCAAACTGCAAGCAGAAGCAGAGGGTTTGGATAAGATTTTTAAAACAGCTGGTTTTGAATGGCGTCAGCCAGGTTGCTCAATGTGCTTGGGGATGAACCCAGATCAGTTATCCCCACATGAGCGATGCGCCGCAACGTCTAACAGAAACTTTGAAGGTCGGCAGGGCTATTTGGGACGTACCCATTTAGTGAGCCCCGCGATGGCCGCTGCAGCAGCAGTGGCTGGACACTTTGTAGATGTGTCTGCGGATATTTTAGAGGAGCAAGTATAATGAAAAAAATATCTAAAATTGAAGGCATTGTCGCACCACTAAAACATGCAAATGTCGATACGGATATTATTATGCCTAAACAGTTTTTAAAATCTATCCGACGAACAGGCTATGGACAGCATATTTTTGATGCTTGGCGTTATAATGATATGGGTGAGCTGGGTATGGATTGTGCTCAGCGACCCCTCAAATCAGATTTTGTACTCAACAACCCTGCTTACAAGCACACTAAAATTTTAGTGACTGGAAAAAATTTTGGTTGTGGTTCTTCAAGAGAGCATGCGGTTTGGGGGTTAGTTGAGTTTGGAATAGAAGCCATTATTGCTCCAAGCTTCGCTGAAATATTTTATCATAATGCAATAAAGAACGGCTTGTTGCCAATCGTTTTGTCAGAAGAGGCTGTTAACACACTGATGAATTTAAGTATAGAGCAACCCGGAGTACTCTCGCAGATTGATTTGGAAAGTCAAAATGTTATTTTGAAAGAGTTGGCGTTTGAGTTTGAAATTGAACCAGCGGATAAGAATAAATTATTAAATGGTTTAGATGATATTGCTTTGACTTTACATTATGCTGATAAAATTACTGCCTATGAGAAAAGCCGGGAGATAGTTGAACCTTGGATTTTTGTAGATAATAAAATATAGAGATTGATATGACATCAAAAATACTACTTCTAGCAGGCGATGGCATTGGGCCAGAGATTATCCACGAAGCAAAATTATGTTTATTGACACTAAAAGAAATATTTTCTTTCCCTATTGAGATAGAAGAAGCTTTGCTGGGTGGGCATGCAATAGAGCAAACAGGAGAGCCATTACCTGCTGATACTTTATCCTTAGCGCAAGAAGCGGATGCTATGTTATTAGGCGCTGTGGGTGGTCCTAAATGGGATAGTTTAAATCCTGATAAAAGACCAGAAAAAGGGTTGCTACAACTCAGAAAGCACTTTCAATTATTTGCTAATTTACGTCCTGCGATTTTGAATCAACATTTAACCAATGCTTCGAGTTTGAAAAGTCATTTAGTCGAAGATTTGGATATGCTCATTGTTCGAGAATTAACTGGGGGATTATATTTTGGTGAGCCCAGAGGTATTGAAAAAAAAGGCAATGTTGATTTTGCTTATAATACCATGAAGTATTATGAGCCAGAAATAGAGCGTATTGCCCGTGTTGGCTTTGAGTGTGCCCAAAAACGTAACAAAAAATTATGCTCTGTGGATAAAGCGAATGTATTAGAGGTTTCGCAGCTTTGGCGGCGGGTGGTTGAGAAAATACATAAGGATTATCCGGACGTTGTCTTATCACATATGTACGTCGATAATGCTGCGATGCAATTAGTCCATAAGCCTAAGCAATTTGATGTTATTGTGACAGAAAATATGTTTGGTGATATTTTATCAGATTGTGCTGCTATGTTGACCGGTTCCATTGGTATGCTGCCTTCTGCATCATTGAATGAGAGTGAATATGGATTATATGAGCCTGTACATGGTTCTGCTCCTGATATTGCAGGACTCAACAAAGCAAATCCGATGGCCACGGTACTATCACTGGGTATGCTCTTACGGTATTCTTTAAAAGAATCCCAAGCAGCAGATTTGATCGATCAAGCTGTCTCTGATGTTTTAGCTCAGGGATACCGTACGGTTGATTTGTATGAAGACAATATGGAAATTTTGGGTACCAAGGAAATGGGGGAAGCGATTAGAACATCTCTATATTCTTTAAGTGAGGCTTTATGAGTAAATTATTTAATGTTGCCGTTGTGGGTGCAACAGGTGCGGTTGGAGAAGTGTTGATTGAGTTGCTAGAGGAACGAAACTTCCCAGTCGACAATCTTTATTTACTGGCCAGCTCTCAGTCTGTGGGTAAAGCTTATACATTTAAAGATAAGTCTATTCGAGTCAAAAATTTAGAAAATTTTGACTTTGCCCTAGCGCATATAGCTTTGTTTTCAGCTGGAGGGGCTGTGTCTAAGCAATATGTCCCGAAAGCAACGGCAGCAGATTGTATTGTGATAGATAATACATCAGAGTTTCGTTATAACGATGATGTTCCTTTGATTATCCCTGAAGTCAATGTGCATAGACTGGGTGATTACAAAAAAACAAATATTATCGCGAACCCGAATTGTTCCACTATCCAAATGCTAGTGGCTTTACAAGCCATTCATAAGGCTGTGGGGATTACACGCATTAATGTGGCAACTTACCAGGCTGTTTCTGGCTCAGGACAAAAAGCCATAAAAGAGCTTGCCGGTCAAACGATGGCTTTGTTAGGTGGGCAAGAAATTAAGTCTGAGGCTTATCCCATACAGATAGCATTTAATGTGATTCCTCAAATTGATGAATTCCAAGATAATGGTTATACCCGGGAAGAAATGAAAATGGTCTGGGAAACACAAAAAATTTTAGAGGACGACTCTATTCAGGTTAATCCAACTGCTGTGCGTGTGCCTGTATTTTATGGCCATAGCGAAGCCATTCATATTGAAACCCAGAAAAAAATTTCGGCCCAAGAGGCAAAAGCATTATTAAAAAAATCTCCTGGTGTTACCTTGAAAGATGCACATGAGGCAGGCGCTTATCCTTCTCCTGTTGTCGATGCCGTGGGCAATGATGATGTGTTTGTTGGCCGTGTGAGAGAAGATATTTCACATACAAACGGACTAAACCTTTGGGTCGTGTCTGACAATATTCGTAAAGGTGCTGCATTAAATAGCATTCAGATAGCCGAGAAAGTGGTAACAGATTACTTATAGATCTATTATGTAATTAATATTATGGATTATTATATAGTTGGCATGCTAACAATATGGACTTACCACTAGATTTAAAATATTTCTCACGTTGTTTAAGCCCCTTAATTCGTTGTGCTGTGGCAGGTTTGGCTTTATTGCCCGCTGCCGCCATGGCGCTAAGTGTTGGGCCGATACAGGTGATGTCTAACTTGAATCAAGCTTTAATTGCAGATATTTCATTGAGCAACTTTGGTGACTTAGATGAAACGCAGATTAAAATTAACTTAGCGGAAAATATTTATTTCACAAAAGCGGGAGTTTATAAAGCTTCTTGGTTAAGTGACTTGAATTTTGTTGTTATCAAAAATCCAGATGATACGGGTGTTTTGCAGCTTCGCACCAAGAACCCAATCAAAGATCCAGTTGTTGATTTATTAATCAATATTGCTTGGCCTTCCGGAAAGATGATCAGGCAATATACTGTGCTACTCGATCCCAGTCGGGTTGCAGTGGGGCCGGCTCAAGTAAATATGGGCGCAACAAAATTATCTGTACAAAATCATCTATCCCAACCAACGAGTCAGATAGGCTTTGGTCAAAAATATGGCCCTGTGACTTCAGAAGATAATCTCTGGACCATAGCACACAAAATGGTTGCTCCAACGACGTATACAGCCGCTCAAGGGGTATTGGCCATATACGAGAAGAACCTAGATGCTTTTCAAGAACAGAATATGAATAAGCTTAAAGAGGGCGCAATACTGTATTTACCTGAGAAATTTGAAGTGGCTCAAGTGAGCGCATCTGAAGCAGGTGATAAAATTGTTTCGGCGCCTAAGACAGTTTTACCTCAATCAACTAATACCTCGGTTCAGGCAAATTCGAGTCCAGAGGCAGTCAGCAGCCAGCCCTTGCGGGATAGCAAGCCATTAAAAATATTGTCACCAACCGATTTAGAAGAATTGGCAAAAAAAAAACCTTCCGATTTCACACAGCTAGAAAGTTCTTCGGTTAACAATAGTCAGATTATTCAGCAAAAATTAGCGTTATTAGAAGAAGAATTAGATACCTTTAAGCGTAGAAATGAGTTAATCCACGAAAAGAATATTTTATTACAACAGAACAATGATAAATTAACCGATGCGATTGTTGTCAAAGATAGTGAGTTAGATCTGCTAAAAGAAAATATTCATGAGCAGAAATCAGTACAGGTGAATAATGCAGTACAACAGGATGTTTCTCAGTCAATGGCGCCTAATGCGACAGCCATAACCAATTCAAAAATACAGCAACCTACTCAAGAACAAAATACGGCCTCTCCAACGAATCCTGTTACAAACAATCAGTTGGCGCCAGTTACGACAGAATCTAGTCCAAACTCTTCACAATGGCTTTTCTACATCTTGGGAATATTAGGTTTGGCCTGTGCTGGGGGTGTTTGGATATGGCGCAAGAAAAAAGAAAATGCAAATCGCTTTCAGCAAACAGAACGGCCAGAGACATTGAGTGAAATACAACCCAAACCGATCGGGGCGCAAGCTGGGTCGAGTGCCATGAATTATGGTTTAGATTTTGATATGGACGAAGCATTATCGACTATGGATATTGCTGAAGATCAGGCAGAGACATCAGAGACAAACGAGCACTTGAATGCTAAATTTGAATATGAAGCTACCAAGCAAAAGTACCAGGAAACCTTGGAAAATGCAGAATTAATGATTGCTTATGAGAAGTATGCTGATGCGGAAGCAATTTTAACGACTATTTTAGCAGAAGCGCCTAAACATTGGTTAGCCCTATTAAGGTTGTTAGAGCTTTACGTTGTGACTAAAGATAACCACCAATTTTATCATTGGCAAAAAACGGTACCAGAATACTTGGCATCCATTGCACCTGAGGTATGGTCTAAAATAAAGTTTTTGGATGAAAAGTTACAACAAGATAACTTGGGTGATACTGAATTAGATTCAGGAACGGATAGTTCTATACCGAATGATGAGTCAATAGAAATAGATAACGCTGAAAAAGAAGAACGAGCAGAGCAGCCAGCAGAAACACTAGAATTTGAGTTAAATGATTTAACAAAAGAAGCGGCTTCTGAATCAGATGAGCAGTGGTTATCAACTGAGACTAAAGCAGACTCTGAACAAGTTTTAGAATTTGTGCTGGATAAAAAAGAGTCTGAGCAAGCGCCAGGAAAAGAGCAGACTGCCCCACAACAAAAACAAGAAGTTAGTTTAGAACAAAGATTGTCGCAGTTAGAAAATTTAGCGGCATTAACGCAAGACAGTCATTCTATTGAGTTGGCAAAAGCTTTTGTTTTGGCAGGAGAAGTAGGTTCTGCCAAAAATTTGCTGATACATTTATTAAATCAGTCATCTGAAATTGATCAAAAACAAGCGATAGAGCAGTTGCTCGTTGAGATAGATTAACACCTACTTTATCATGTTAATTCAAACATTTAGGTTAAAGTGCGACGAGCCGGGCTACCTGTCAGCTTTCGAGACGCAACAATGACATTAGAATTATTTTGAGTATATAGATAGACATCAATATAGAAGTCATACAAATATAGGACTTTCGTACCCTGTCCTTAAGTCCAATTTGGTTAAATCGTTTTTTATGAAATAATCAAACCATGCCCATTTAAAAATAATCATTAAAAAGGTGGAATAATAATATTTAAATGGATGTAAAGTCATTTTGCCATAATCAGGCTTACCGGGAGGCACCCATCACAGCTAAAGACTCCCCACCCGTAAGCCTAATTATTTTTGTGTCTAATTCATATCCTTAATCTCTAAGCCCCAATCCCGAAGCCCCAATTCCTGAGTAATAACACAGTTACCAATACACTTACAGCCAACCTATGCTAAACATATATTAATAGAGCAAAAAATAATAATGATGGATTTATGTTGTTTGGAGAATATTTGTGAGCACACAACTGGATAGTAGCGCATTAAACTTAGCAAGCATGCCGAAATTTTTGGAGACCACAAACGTTGAAGTCCCCGTGTTTACTGAGACTAATCTCAGTATGGGATTTAATGTACAATCAGAGCATTTTGCACAATTAGCGGACAGTCAAACCCTAACCGCAACTATGCCCAATTTGATTAAAGTCTTTATTGGGGATGAATTGGATATGATGTCATCAGAGCATCAACTAGAAATTAGTGTGCCTATGGTGGGATTAACAGATTTATTGCCCAATCATAGCTTGCATATTTCTGAGTTGCAATTTGCAGCGCCCGTTGCCATTAATGGTTGGGGTGCGCCTGAAGTGCCTCTGGATGCAAGTTATCTTTATCCTGAGTATATTTTGGCAACAGATATTGTTGGTAACCAATATGAAGTTTTAATTGATGAGCAAGGAGCCATTCAGTTACCCGCAGAGGGCACTGGGCTTTTTTCAATGTTGTCTTATTTGACTTTTATTTATGGTGACTGGCAAGTCAAGCAAGGGCATGGCTTAACCGATGTTACAAAAACAGGTGTTGAGGTAGGCTATTTATATTTCCTGCCACCATCAACAAACAAGAGCTTTGAGCCCAAAATTGCTCTAACACACCTGGATGAAAATCATAGTAAAATAGTCGATACACTACGTTCTATTCAAGTTGAGTTTTCTCACAATAGTGCCATAGCAGATATCTCGCTATCTCTTACAAAAGAAAATGACCATCAAGTGGATGTGTCTTTGGATTTCTCCAATTTAAGCTATTTGCAGTCACCGATGACCATAGCGCTGAATTTAGAGGATTTGCAAAATAATGCATTCAGTCTATTCAATCCCAATAGTCCTATTGCATTATCTGCTTCTCAAGGCTGGTTTCATAACACGACTACTGATAGTTATATGAAGCCTTTGGGTTTGTCACCAGAAACGAAAACCGTCATTATTCGTGATCTTTTATCTGAATATGATATGACAAAAGGCTTATTACAAGGGGATAGCTTAGGGATTTCTAATGAAAATAACTACAATGATTTTCTGATTTACCCAGAAGCCATTGGTGCGGTATATGATCAGGTCGCAGATGGTTTAGCTCGCAATGTCATTTCGACAGATTTTTTATGGCAACGGGTAGACTCTGAAGCTGATGTAAGTTTTGATTTTAGTGCGATGTCGTTATCTGCCCCAGATAACCTTGTACTCTCAGAATTAATGCCAGAATCAGAGAATTCTCAGCCAGGTGTCGTTAGAGCTTTACTGGAACCAATAGACTTTTCAGAGTTCCAGGCTCATTTATCTTTATTCAGTGAACAACCTGTATTAGGGATGCCGAATATACAAGCGCAAGCTTTCAGTAGACATGATGACGCCGAGCAATTTGAGCTAGGCTCTAATTTTGATTACATTATGAAACAAGATGTTTCACTTTTAGATTCAGATGCAACGGATGGATTAGTTTTAGATATTAATATATCTGAGAATACCGATACAGGTTTACAGTTATCATTTGAGGATGTTATGGATTCTCCTATTCAATCTCAAATGACGAACGGAAATAGTTTGGCTCAAAATTTATCTGTTTTACTCAATGTTGGAGAAACAAGCAGTTCCTTTTCGCAAGATGGGTATGCCTCATCTGATGTTGTTTATACTGAGGTAAGCTATCAAACAACTCCAATCACAACAGAACTGAATTTTGGATTCACCCAAGAGCCAGAGGTATAAAACCGTTAGCTAACAGACTTCGTTGATAGTTGGTCATTTATCTGTATAATTATTTTTTTGCTTTTAACAGCCATATGTCTAAAATGCAGATGATATTGATGATAAAGGTTTCAACTTGAAGTACAGAATAGCATTAAGCCTTTCGTATAACGGGGCGGCATATTATGGTTGGCAGCGCCAATCAGATCTACTGACAGTTCAAGGCTGCGTAGAGCAAGCGATATATAAAATGTCTGGTGAGCATGTGAATGTTATTTGCGCCGGTCGCACAGATAGAGGTGTACACGCACTCAACCAAGTTGTTCACTTTGATATTCTAAAGCAAAGAGAGCCTCAAGTTTGGATTAACGGCCTAAATGCACACTTACCCAGAAATATCAGAGTCAATGCCGCTGAAAAAGTCACCGAAGCGTTCCACGCTCGGTTTTCAGCCTATGAACGGCACTATCGATATTTTGTATTAAATCAGCGTATTGCTTCTCCTATTTTTACTGAGACGGTTGCTTGGTATCCCTATGAGCTGGATTTGATGCGCATGCAAGCTGGGGCAAGGTATTTAATTGGGGAGCATGATTTCAGTGCCTTCAGAGGGGCGCAGTGTCAGGCGAAATCCCCAATACGAACGGTGCTTGAACTCACGATTCAGCAAAAAAACCAATTGTTTATTTTTGATATTAAGGCCAATGCTTTTTTACATCATATGGTGCGTAATATCGTGGGCTCTTTATTTTGTGTCGGTAGACAACGCTTTGCCTCTCAAGTAATAGAGCCCGAATGGATACAGAAAACGCTACTGTCAAAAGATAGAACAAAAGCTGGAATGATGGCGCCAGCACAAGGATTGTATTTTATGGAAGTATGTTATCAGGAAGATGTTCAACCTCAAGGATTCTCTTCACAAATCAGCACTGTCGGTAATATATATGAGTTCTTTGGATAAAAATACAAATCAAGTTATAGAACGGATGGCAAAAATGCTGAGTGGTATTATCTTATACTTTCCACTCGGATTTATAAATCCTATTGCCCGAGGTACAGATAAAGTTTACTACTATCTCAGATTAAAAAATCTGACAAAAACCTACCACAGTTTAGAAGATATACCAGAAGAAAATAAATTTTGTACACAGTCTGTATTAAACCTATATGAGAAAATCTTCTCAACGTTAGTGATTGGGTTTCATTTTTTGCTTTATCCTGCATTATTGGGGGCTGAAAAATTACGGCTAGTGAATGTGTTCTCGTTTAAAGTTGAAGAGCAAGCTTGGTATCAAGTATGGTTACAAAGTTGTCTGGAATGGTTAAAAAATAACCCTGGAAAAATAGCCTATTTCATCGTTTTACCAATAATATTAGGACCCACAATAGCTGTAGCATTCGGTATAAAAAATTTAACAGATGCGTATTTATTTTATACGTGTTCTATTTGGTCGGGGTTAATTTTAAATACACTAGCTAATTTTATCACACAAGCTTGGCGCGCCTCCGAGTGGTTGGATCTAAAGAAGTTTATGACTGAGCTAGGCAGCACGATGCAGTCAGAAAGTGATTGGAACAGGTATACTAAATTTATTACAATTTATAGTTTGAATTTATCTTTTGACTTGATTGCCTTTAATTATATGGATCGTTTGAGAGATTGGACAGCAGGTTGTACCCAATATTTTAAAGAATGGTTAGGATTTTACTTGGTTGTAAAAGTATCGGCTAATTATACGCCAGATTTGATGCTTAAGTTGGAGTCTTACTTAGAGTTGGATGAAGAAGAATTGCTTCCAAATCAAGCGCATCCAGCAAATAGTTTGGAAATGTGTAGCATGCCTTTAGTATTAGGCAGGGGGCTATGGTTAACCAGTTATCATTATTTACATAGTCTAGGCTCAAATGGTGCTATTGATTATTACCACCAACAGCAACGCGCATCACGATTGGGGGTAAATGTTAATGAAGCTCTGGTTCCTCCTGAAAAGCTTAGTTTGGGGTTTGCGTAGCGGTAGCGAAATCTCTCGCCTATAGGTATAATGGCGCGTTTGTATCTTAGTAATAACGAAATAATATATTGAAAGAAGCATACATATGAGTTGGTTCCATAAATTACTCCCGTCTAAAATTCGCACTAATGAAAATAAGAAATCTGTTCCAGAAGGATTATGGACAAAATGCTCTGGCTGTAGTGCGGTATTATTTCGCTCAGAATTAGAGCGTAACTTAGAAGTTTGTCCCAAATGCTCTCACCATCACCGTTTAAGCGCTAGAAAGCGCTTAGAGAAATTCTTGGATCCAGAGAAAGTGGAAGAGATAGGCCAAGAAATAGAACCGGTCGATCGTTTAAAGTTTAGAGATACGAAGCGGTACAAAGATAGGCTGGTAGCGGCACAAAAGCTAACGGGTGAATCAGACGCGCTGATTGTTATGCAGGGCGCTATTCATAAAGTGCCTGTCGTCGCTTGTGCTTTTGAATTCTCTTTTATAGGGGGATCAATGGGGCAAGTGGTGGGTGAGCGTTTTATTATGGCTGTAAACCGGGCGATTGAACATAAGTTACCCTTAATTTGTTTTGCAACCAGTGGTGGTGCTCGGATGCAAGAGTCACTTATTTCGTTGATGCAAATGGTGCGAACCAGCGCCGCTTTAACCAAACTAAGCGACCATCATTTGCCGTTTATTACGGTTTTATCAGATCCCTGCATGGGGGGCGTATCTGCGAGTTTGGCCACATTAGGTGATATTATCATAGCAGAGCCTAAAGCACTCATTGGGTTTGCTGGGCCTCGTGTTATTGAGCAAATTGTAAAACAATCTTTACCTGAAGGTTTCCAAAGAAGTGAGTTTTTATTGGAGCATGGTGCCGTTGACATGATTGTAGATAGGCGTTCAATGAAAAATCGTATTGCCAGTCTCGCTTCTAAATTAATGTTAAAGCCAGATCCTTTGCCGGCGGATGTGCTTTTATTGGCCGAAGAGCAAAATAGTGAGATTGATACCGCACAGCCTACAGAAGTAGAGACAGCCTGAGTTTTATAAATTAAAGAGCTTGTTGCTAATGAATATTCATCAATGGCTTGAATATATCGAATCTTTGCATCCCAAAGCAATGGATTTAGGATTGGATGCCGTACGAGAAGTGGGCACACGGGCAGGGATTTTAAAGCCCACTTGCCCCGTAGTTCTCGTTGCAGGTACAAACGGCAAAGGTTCTACTATTTATGCTCTAGAAAAACTGCTGCGACAGTCGCATAAGAAAGTAGGCTGTTATACTTCCCCCCATTTATGTCAATTTAACGAACGAATTCGACTGAATGGCACTGATGTTTCAGATCAAAGCTTAATATTCGCATTTGAGTTTATTGAGCACCACCGAAAAAACACGCCACTGACCTATTTTGAATTTACAACTTTAGCCGCATTTTATTTGTTCCAACAATCAGTCGAACCTTTAGATATTCTTTTATGTGAAGTCGGTTTAGGTGGGCGTCTGGATGCTGTAAATTGTTTAGAGCCTGATTTATCTATTATTACAACAATTGACTATGATCATGAAGATTGGTTAGGCCATGATTTAGAAAAGATAGCCTTCGAAAAAGCAGGTATTTTAAGATTCGGCCAGCCATGTATTATTGGTAGCGGTATTACACAACAAAGCTTGGCAAAGCGAGTTCAAGAATTAAAAAGCACCGCTTATTACGCCGAAAAGGATTTTCAGTGGACGGATAAACAGTGCTTGAGATGGGAGATGCAAGGTATAAGCGTTGATGTCCCACAAAATCATTTGCCTGAAAATAGTGTGTCAGTCGCTTTAGCAGCCTATAATAACCTTAGGTCTGTAATATCCTTATTGCCAATTAGCGAGATCGTTTGTTGCTTGACCAACTGTTTTGTGCCAGGACGATTTCAAATTAAGAAAATAGAAGGTGGACCTCAGATTATTATGGATGTAGCGCATAATAAACAGAGTTGTCAATATCTGAAAAGTCGTTTACTAAAAAATGGGGTACCGGGTAAGAGTATTGCTGTTTGGGCAATGTTGTCTGATAAGCCAACATCTTATGTGGTTCAGACTTTTAAAGCGCTATTTTCGATGTGGTGTGTTCCTGAGTTAGATGTGGGAAGAGCTTTGTCAGCCCACCAGTTGGCGATGATGTTAGAGCAGGAAGGTGCGGTTGGCATATGTCAGTTTGAAACTGTGGCTGTTGCATTATCTCATGCCATACAAAGCGCAGAAGAACAAGATCAAATTGTGGTGTTTGGTTCATTTCATGTTGTAGGGGATGCAATCACTTATTTGAAAAAATACTAATTTTACTGGAGATTGTAGAAATGCAAAAGTTAAAAGAAAGGTTGTTTGGGATTACCGTTGTCGTTTCTCTATCCGTGATATTTGTGCCTATGCTAGTGACAGGCAATGATAATAAATTAAATTTAGCGCAAGCTATTCCACAGACACCGGATGTTTTGCCTACAAACCTCGCTTATGGTCAGCATGCACACTATTTTGCGGGCTCTACAGCAACACACAATGAACATGACGCATATTCTGAGTATGATCCTGAGCAAGATTTGCATGCAGAATATTTCAGCAATGATGAGCAAGCTCTGACACCTAAAGTCACAGCTAAAAATAATAAAGTGACTTCTAATTCTACTGTAAAAACTGCGAAAAAATTAAATAGCAAACCATTCGCTGCAGCCGCAGAGCATGCGAAACCGTCTATGCTAGACAATATTAGTTCAGTGAAGCCTACAACGGCAGTGCAGGAACAGGCCTCGATTACAAAAGAAGCAATAGAACAAGGTGTAACCGAAGCACATCAAAAATGGGTTGTTCGCTTAGCAACATTTGGCAATCCTAAGAATGCAGAAAGACTCGCTGTCAAGTTAAAACAAGATGGCTATGCTGCTTATACTCAAGCATCTAAACGTTCAGATAAAGACTATACATTTGTATTAGTTGGTGCGAATACAGAAAAACAAGCGGTTAAAAAGTTAAATGCTGATTTGCAGTTTAAATATAATTTAAAAGGGTTGGTTGTTGAGCAGCAACCAGATACCAGAGGTTGAGGTAATATATGGAAGAATATGCTTTAGGTTGGCCTGATATTTTTATTGCATCTGCAATATTATTATCAATCATTATTGGAGTGTTACGAGGCTTAATTAAAGAGTCTATTTCTTTGGTAACATGGGTTATCGCTATCATATTAGCGGTAATTTTCTCTCCAGAGCTAGCGAAACATATGACATTCACCCAGGTGGCATTCATTCAAACTGTCACGGCTTTCTTTATTATCTTTATTTCAGCTGTTTTGATCGGCTCTATATTTAATTTCTTGATTGGAAAATTGATTCGTAAGACACCATTTAGCTCCCCTGATCGTGCCTTGGGCGGTATATTTGGCTTGCTAAGAGGTGTTGTTGTGGTCACGATTGTGGTATTGTTGGCTGGTTTGACGCCTGTGCCGGCATCAAGCTGGTGGCAGAAGTCATTTTCTATTGAGAAATTTGAGGTCTTAGCTGTTTGGCTAAAAGAAAGGTTGCCCGAAGAGTATGCTAAACCATTTAAATTTCCAGACGATGTTCCAGATGAGGCGCAGCAAAAAAAAATAGAGCAACCTAAAAAAACTGAAAAGCCCAAAAATACAGAAAATACGGACAAAAAGTCCGTTAACTAAGTTTAAACTTATAAAGATGAGCATATGTGTGGCGTAGTTGGTATTGTTGCAAATCAGTTCGTTAATCAAGAATTATTTGATGCTTTAACCGTCTTGCAGCATCGTGGCCAGGATGCTGCTGGTATTGTCACTTGTGATGGTCAGTCTTTCTCCATTAGAAAAGGCAATGGTTTAGTCCGAGACATTTTCAGAACACGTCACATGAAACGCTTAAGTGGTAATATAGGTATTGGTCATGTTCGCTACCCTACCGCGGGCTCTTCTAGCGAGTTAGAAGCACAGCCTTTTTATGTTAATTCCCCTTTTGGTATCGCTTTAGCCCACAATGGCAATTTAACGAATGCCAGAGCCCTCAAAAAAGAATTATTTGATGATGATCTAAGACATATTAACACCGGCTCAGATTCAGAAGTCATTTTAAATATTTTTGCACATGAGCTGCAAACTGTATGTAAAGCAAAGCTAACAAATGAAGCGATATTTCATGCTATTAAGAGAGTGCATGAGCGTTGTCGTGGTGGTTATGCTGTTGTAGGTGTTATTGCTGGGCATGGTATTGTTGCATTTCGAGATCCGCATGGTATTCGTCCTTTAGTTTTTGGCAAAAGAAGCAATAATGTGATGCACGAAGCAATGGTCGCTTCGGAATCAGCGGCTTTAACGGCCTTAGGTTTTCAGGTTGTGGACGATGTACAGCCGGGCGAAGGCATATTTATTAATACAAGCGGTGAAGTATTTCGTTCTAGTCAAAGTTTATTTGAGAACTTTTCAGATAAAGCGAGGTCGGTTTCTCCGTGCTTATTTGAGTATGTCTATTTTGCTAGGCCTGACTCCATTATCGATAAAATATCAGTTTATAAGCTGCGTAAAAATTTAGGCAATTATTTGGCTGAAAAAATTAAAACCGATTGGCCAGATCATGATATTGATGTTGTGATACCCATTCCAGAGACCAGTCGAAATGCCGCTATTCCATTGGCCAATAATCTAGGTGTTGAAATCCGAGAGGGTTTTGTTAAAAATCGTTATATTGGTCGTACGTTTATTATGCCGGGTCAAACATCGCGTCAGCGTGCAGTACATCGCAAATTAAGTGTTATTGAATTAGAGTTTAAAAATAAAAATGTGTTGTTAGTCGATGACTCGATCGTGCGAGGCACCACTTCAAAAGAAATTATTAATATGGCAAGGCGGGCTGGGGCTAACAAGGTATATTTTGCCTCAAGCTCACCTCCCATAAGATTTCCCAATATTTATGGCATAGATATGCCGAATAAAGAAGAGCTTATTGCTCATAATCGTTCTATCAATGAAATTGAAGAGCTGATTGGCGCAGATAAATTGATTTATCTGGATTTAAACGACTTGATTGAAGCGGCTCGAGAAGGGAATCGGTCCATCCATAAGTTTGATAGTGCAGTATTTGATGGTATTTATGTCACCGGTGATGAGACAGAATATTTATCCTATGTCGCAAATAGCAGACGAGATCAATCAAGTGAAGAAATATCAGAGCAGTCCCCTTCAATGAATGAAATATAACCCTCAAATTTTCGCCTATTACCTTTAGATTTTTTGCAATCACTTTATTTATGGAGTTTTGGATGTTCCAATCCACAGAATCTACCGAATCTGGTATTTTTTATTTTGATGTTCCTGGCATCATGTGCACAAGTTGTAAAGCACTTATTGAATTAACATTAAAAACAAAGCCCTATGTTAAAAGTGTGTCCGTGGATGTGGCTAACAAAACGGTAAAAGTCTCGATTTACGCTAATGCAAAGGTTTCTGCCGTTCAGGTTTTGGACGAGATTAAGTCATGTGCAGATAAATTTAAAAACTCAACGATTAAGTATGTTGGTTTGCAAAATGCAGTAGAGCCTATTTATTGTGGCATGAAGAACTTAGCTTCAGAAGAACAGGCCAGTGCTTTGAAGCGATTCCTGGGCAAACATAAAAATCTTGTGCTGAGTTTTGAATTATTATTTGAGACAAAAGGACTAAAATTGGTACTCGTGTCTAAAGAAAACATAGCTGTGCTTAATCAAGGGTTAAAAGATCACGCGTTGCTAAAGCATATAGTGATAGAGCAAATTGAAACCCCTAATAAAAATAACCATAAAGCAAGTCTGTCTAAAATATATTATAGAAATGCCTGGCTTAATTTGTTTGTGGGATTCCCTCTTTGGCTGGTGGGTGTTTTGGGATTGATTGCAAGTCCGCTACTGCCATTAGGCCAATTGTTAGGCTTAGGTATTGGTGGTGTGACCCTGGGTGTCATGTATGTCAGTGGTCGATCTTTTTATAAAGATGCTTGGGATCAATTCTGGAATCATCGTAACTATAATATGAACACATTGATCGCGATAGGAACAGGTGCGGCATGGTTGTATTCCATGATGTTAGTTCTTTATCCGTGGGGGTTTGCAGCCGGGGCTTTGCATTATGAGTTTATGGCAGTGAATTTTATTTTAGGCATTGTCAATATGGGCAAAGGTGTTCGAGAGTCACTGCAAGAGAAAACGCGCAACCAAGTAAAAAGTATTAATGATATGTTTTTAGAGATGCAGCCACAATATGCTGCACGAGTGATACAGTCAAACATCAAGAAAACGCAATTTTCTGAGCTCACTTCAGAGCAAATTGATTTTAGGGAGATTGAAATAGGCGATATCATTGAAGTTAAGAAGGGTGAAAGAATCCCCGTTGAGGGCATTATTATTGGTTTTCGCAATGATGTACGAAAAACAGCCATTGATCAAAGCACTTTAACTGGAGAGGCAAGGCAGCTAACCAAAAAGAAACATGAAGAGGTTGCCAGTGGGAGTCTCAATAAGGGCGAAGCTTTTTATTTTCGGGCAACGAGCACAGGTGCAAAAAGTAATTTATATCAAATTATAAAAAACGCCCAAAGCTATAATAATACGAATGAATTATCGATGTCCAAAACCATCGATAAAATAGCGAAGTATTTTGTTCCCTCGATTTTGGTCATTGCGGCTTTAACAGGTGTCGGTTGGCTGCTATTGGGTCCAGCGCAAATTTCGCTGACAGTTCAATCAGTTCTGTCAGTTTTATTATGTGCTTGTCCTTGTGCGCTCGGATTGGCTACACCTATAACAACCAATATCAGTGTCAGTAAACTTTTTGGTCAGGGGGTCTTAGTTCATAAGGCGAATGCACTTGAAACAGTATCGAATGTGAATATCATGGTATTTGATAAAACAGGTACTTTGACCATCCCGGCAATAGAAAGAGTCTCGTCCTTCGATCAAGAGTACCCAGTCGAAAAAGTTTTAAATTATGCAGCAAGTTTAGAGGCATCTTCCGATCATCCCATTGCGCAGTCTTTTCAGCATAATATGGAAAATAAATTACCCACGTGCGATTTTAAAGAGATTACGGGAGGTATTAGGGGACTGATTATTGAAGGAACCGGAATAGATAAAAGGTACGTTCCTATTAAAGTTTGCGCGCAAGCACCCATTCACAGCAATATTCAAACGCGTTTCGCGTCGAGAGATCAAGCCCTGAAAAGTAGTTGGGATAAGAAAGGCTTTACTTCTTTATACGTCTATTTAGGCCAGCCAGTAGAAAGTCCTGCTGAAGAAATAGAAAAGCCAGATTATAAGATGGTCGGCATGATCGCATTAAAACATCAACTGCGTGATGATGCAGAACAAGTGGTTCGGGATCTACGGAATAAAAATATTGAGGTTTGTATTTTATCTGGTGATGATGAAGCACCTACCCAGAAAATAGCAGATGAATTGAATATTCCTAAGGCGAATGTATATGCCAACAAAAAACCATCTGAAAAATTAGAAGTACTTGATAGGATACGGAAAGAAAAAATTGCCGCAGGTCTTAAACCTGTTATTGGTATGGTTGGAGACGGAGTCAATGACATTAAAGCTTTAAACGGCGCCGATCTCAGTATAGCCGTTGGTCCTTGGACACCAGCATCCACAAGCTCAGACATTGCTGTACATAGATTGTCGCAAGTGGCTAAGTTAATACTTGTTTCTAACCAAGCAATGCGGAATATCTATCAAAATTTAACTTGGACAGGCTTGTACAATACTTTTAGTTTACTGGCGGCAACAGGGTTATTGTATGCTTGGGCGGGGATTGTTGTTAATCCTATAGTCGCGAGCTTTGGTATGGCTCTGTCTTCTATTGTTGTGGTATTTAACTCTAACAGTTTGTCTGAAAAAATTGATACGCTATTAGGCAATGATGGCTGGAAAGATGCTTTTACAGATACATTAAATGGCTCACCCGTCGTGAAGCGTTATAATGTCAATCACCAACCTTCTAGTCCTATTAAGGATAAAGTGCCTAGAAAGGATCGGCCTTATATTCCCAGTGCCAAAACGGAGGATGTGCCTGTGCCCAAAATTCCAGATCAAGAATTAGAGCCTAGTTTGCCACTGCCACTCCAATTGAATCGTCTAGAAGTACGTAAATGATTACTTCGTTATCCGTTGCGTTTTGTATAGGCCTCTAAAGTATTACTCAATAGCGTCGCAACGGTCATTGGGCCCACACCGCCAGGGACTGGCGTAATCCAGCTAGCTTTGGGGGCTGCCTCTGTAAAATTGACATCACCACAGAGTTGACCGTTCTCCAAGCGATTGATGCCGACGTCGATGATGATGGCACCAGATTTAACCCAGCTCCCGGGTATCAAATTGGGTTTACCAGCAGCAACCACCAAAATTTCAGCATGACGAATATGGTGTTCTAAATTTTCTGTCTTTCTGTGGCAAACCGTCACAGTTGCGCCATGGTTTAGTAATTCTAATGCCATGGGGCGACCAACAATGTTAGATGCACCAACGATAACAGCATTTTTGCCCATTATTTTGATTTTTGTGTGTTCGAGTAATGTAATAATGCCTTTAGGGGTGCAGGGACGCAATAATGGCTTTCTTTGGGCTAGTTTACCTATATTAAATGGATGGAAGCCATCAACATCTTTTTCAGGCTGAACGGCTTCTAGAACAATGCTTTCGGTTATATGCTTGGGTAAAGGTAGTTGTACTAATATGCCATCAATTTGATCTGATTGGTTTAATTTTTCTATATGCGCTAATAGGGTTCTTTGGGGCGTTGCGCTCGGGTAAGAGTGTACTTCCGAATAAAATCCTACCTGCTCACACGCAGTTTTTTTATGCTGTACATAGATCTCTGAAGCGGGATCTTCGCCTACAAGAATAACGGCTAAACCAGGCACTCGTTTTTTTTCTACAATGATTTGGTTCACATCTGCTTTGATGGTCTCTTTAATATTTTGAGCAATAATTTTGCCATTTAAAATGTTAGACATGTAAGCACCTAATGATTAAGAAAATTAAAAGTCGCTATTATTCAGCATGATGCAAAAAATGATTGGGTTTGATGACGCGTTATTTTGACATGTTTATCCCAGATTAGAAAGTACGCCCATTAATTAATAAGGTATTCAACCAAGTAAGTAGCGTGTTGCAATAAATTTAGCAAAAGGTGCAAAAAGAAGTTTGACGGGGAAGGGTATATTTGCGTATTATGTTCGCCGACAATATGGAACATAAGTAAGTGATTTTATTTTCATTTTTCTTAGAGGCCAACAAAAAAATATTTATATTTTAGCGTTCTGTCTGGTATTATGTTCAATCTCGTCGGGGTATAGCGCAGTCTGGTAGCGCGCCTGCTTTGGGAGCAGGATGTCGGGAGTTCGAATCTCTCTACCCCGACCAATTTTATAGTTTTAATGTTTCGTCGATAAAATTTATTATCACGCAATTTAATTAGCTATTTGTGCGCTTGTAGCTCATTTGGATAGAGCATCGGCCTTCTAAGCCGAGGGTAGCAGGTTCGAATCCTGCCAAGCGCACCATATGGTGAGCGTAGCTCAGTTGGTAGAGCCCCGGATTGTGATTCCGGTGGTCGTGGGTTCGAGCCCCATCGTTCACCCCAATTTATTGATTGCTATTTTTCTTAATATAAAAGTAGTATGAAATAGCGGGCCGTTAGCTCAATTGGTAGAGCAGCTGACTCTTAATCAGCGGGTCATAGGTTAGAAAGTTACCAGGCTCACTGTTGGTTTTTTGTCCTGCTTTATTGGCAAAGTTAAAAAATAGTCAGCCCAAAGCTCTTTAAGAGCACATGCGAAAGTGGCGGAATTGGTAGACGCGCTGGATTTAGGTTCCAGTAGGGCAACCTGTGAGAGTTCGAGTCTCTCCTTTCGCACCATTTTTTGACTCACTTAGATTTATAGTGGGCCAATGAATTCAATTCATTCATTTACCCACATAACCATAATTCAATCTCGATAGTTTATAGAGAGGATGTACATGTCAGTTTCAGTTGAGAACACCAGTAATTTAGGACGTCGTCTAAAGGCAAATATTCCAAATGCAGAATTACAAGACTTATTGAAATCTCGCATGCTTAAGCTCTCTAAAGAGGTGCGTTTGAAAGGTTTTAGGCCTGGTAAAGTGCCAATGCAAGTGATCCAAAAGCAATTTGGGCCCTCTGTTAGACAAGAAGTTATCTCTGAGTTAATAGAAAAAACGCTTAAAGATACTCTAACGAATGACGAAATTAAATTAGCGGGTCGTCCGGTTATAGATGATATAGAAGATAAAGCAGACCAAGATCTTGTTTTTTCTGCATCATTTGAAGTATTCCCAGAGATTAGTTTAGCGGATCTTCATGAAGTGGAAGTAACTCAAAAAGTGGTGGATGTCACTGAAACAGACATTGACAATATGATGTCAAAATTATGTCGAAACATGGGCACTTGGGTTGACTCTAAAGGTGCAGCAGTAGAAGGAAGCCGTTTGACAGTTGATTTTGTCAGAAAATTAGAGGATTCCGACGAAGAAACACAAGAAAATGTTGTTTTAGAATTAGGACATAACTCAGTACTACCTGGACTAACCGAAAAACTTTTGGGTGCAACTGTTGACCAAACAGTAGAAGCTGAAATCACTTATCCTGAATATTGGGGTGAAGAAGCAGTTAAAGGTAAAAAAGCCAAACTGAAAGTAACCATTAAAAAGAGTGAAGATAATCAACCAATCACTGAAGTTGAATTAGCAGAAAAGCTAGGCTTAAAAGACTTTGATAAAGCTAAATTACAAGAAAAAATCAAAGAAAGAATGGAAGACGAAGTCAAACGCACTTTGAATCAAGCTTTACAAGAAGATGTTCTTGAGATTCTATTAGAAAATAATGATTTTGAATTGCCACAGTCCTTAATCGATCAAGAATTGAAAGCTATAAATGATGAAGCGCTTAGAAAGCAACAAACACAACAACCACAAGAAAATATGACCGAAGACGAAAAAAATGATTCTGCTATTAAGCGTGTTAAATTAGGTTTGTTGATCAATGAAATTATTGGGAAGTATAAAATTAAAGCAGATGGGAAGTTACTACGTAAAGAAGTTGAGTATCTTGCTCAAGAATTTGGTAACCCTGAAGAGATTATTAATTTATATTTTAGCAATCAACAATTATTATCTAGTGTAGAAAGAGTCGTTTTATTACAGCAGTCCATAGATGCTTTATTAAAAGACATGAAGACAACTCAAAAATCTGTTACTTTTGATGAAATAATGAATCCAAAGTTACAAGGTTAGTTGCCTTAAACAAAAGGGAGTGTTGGCAATAATGAGATACGAACAAAATAGCGGCATAATATCTAATATAAATATTCCGATGGTCATTGAGCAGTCTGCCCGAGGGGAGCGTGCATATGACATTTATTCCAGGCTGTTAAAAGAACGAGTGATCTTTTTAGTTGGTCCTGTTGAAGATTATGGCGCCAACTTAATTGTTGCTCAGCTTCTCTTCTTAGAATCTGAGAATCCAGACAAAGAGATTTATATTTATATCAATTCGCCTGGTGGTTCTGTTTCTGCAGGTTTGGCGATATACGATACTATGCAGTTTATACGTCCTGAGGTCAGCACTATTTGCACAGGCTTAGCTGCCAGCATGGGCGCCTTGCTTTTAGCCGGTGGCTCAAAAGGCAAGCGTCATGCCTTACCCAATTCTAGGATTATGATTCACCAGCCTTTAGGTGGTGTTCAGGGTCAGGCAAGTGATATTGAAATTCATACAAAAGAAATACTGAAAACAAGAACACGTTTGAACGAAATATTGAGCCATCATACGGGCAAACCTGTGGATTCAGTCGCTTTAGATACTGATCGTGATAACTTCATGGATCCAAATGAAGCGGTCGAGTATGGTCTTATTGATTCTGTGATCGAAAAACGTCCAATGGAATCTGCTAAGATAGAAGAATAGACGGGGGGCTATTGCAATTATTGTAAGCACACGGGTTGAAAATTTTTCGTGTACCCCCATTAATAAACGATGCCATTCATGGTCCGAAATGATGTTATTTTTGAGGTGGTTCGATGAGCGAAAAAAAAGGCGGACGTGGAAATGACAACGGTAAATTATTGTACTGTTCTTTTTGCGGTAAGAGTCAACACGAAGTTCGCAAGTTAATTGCTGGGCCTTCTGTATTTATTTGTGATGAATGCGTTGAGTTATGTAACGACATCATAAGAGAAGAAATTGAAGAAAGCAGTTCACCTAGCCAATCAGCTGAGCTGCCCATACCTCATGAAATTAATGATATTTTAAATGATTATGTGATCGGTCAAGAGCGTGCTAAAAAAGTCTTGGCCGTCGCGGTGTATAATCATTACAAAAGGCTACAAAGTAACGTCAAAAAAGATGATGTTGAGTTGGGTAAAAGTAATATATTATTAATTGGACCTACAGGTAGCGGTAAAACATTACTTGCTGAGACTTTAGCAAGGTTATTGGATGTACCTTTCACAATCGCAGATGCCACGACCCTCACAGAAGCGGGTTATGTTGGTGAAGATGTTGAAAATATTATTCAAAAATTATTACAGAAATGTGATTATGATGTGGAAAAAGCTGAAACAGGTATAGTCTACATTGATGAAATCGATAAAATTTCCAGAAAATCAGACAACCCATCTATCACTCGGGATGTATCTGGGGAAGGCGTGCAGCAAGCATTATTAAAGTTGATTGAAGGTACGGTTGCTTCTGTACCGCCCCAAGGTGGCCGAAAGCATCCTCAACAAGAATTTCTTCAGGTTAATACATCCGGAATCTTGTTTATTTGTGGTGGTGCTTTTGCCGGATTAAATAAAATCATTTTAAATCGTTCTGAAAAGAGTGGTATTGGTTTTTCTGCTGAAGTCCGAAGTAAAGAAAAAGAGGCCAATAACGCAGAAACACTGAGTAAAATTGAACCGGAAGATTTGGTCAAATACGGCTTGATTCCAGAGTTTGTAGGGCGTTTGCCTGTTGTTGCAACACTAGAAGACTTAGATGAGGATGCATTAGTTTGCATTTTAACAGAACCGAAAAATTCTTTGACTAAGCAGTATGCTAAATTGTTCGAAATGGAAGGTATTGAGCTTGAATTTAGAGTAGAAGCCTTAAAAGCAGTTGCAAGAAAAGCGATGACGCGGAAAACAGGTGCTCGGGGGCTAAGATCAATTTTAGAACAAATGCTATTAGACCTGATGTATGATTTACCATCTTTGCAAGATGTCACTAAAGTGGTCATCGATGAAAACTTTGTGAATGGAAGCTCTGAGCCTATCTTTATTTATGAAGGGGACTCAAATAAAAAAGTTGCGCAGGATAGTGAAAGCTAGTCTGTTTTAAATTTAAGTCTATTGTCTTAATAAGCAATAGACTTAAATTAATTAAATATTCGTTATTTAGGGTGTATGGGTAATAAGGGAATATCTTTACATCGTACCTTTATCATATTGTTTTAAATATTTTCCCTAGCAAACTATCTAGCATCAAGGAGCTTTATGGAAACTAAGAGTGCTTCTACCCAGGGAGATATGTTGGAAATCCCTGTTTTACCCTTACGTGACGTTGTTGTCTATCCCCACATGGTTATCCCATTATTTGTTGGGCGTGAAAAATCAATCAAAGCACTAGATGCTGCGATGAACGCCGGTGAAAAGCAAATATTATTGGTGGCTCAAAATGAAGCCAGTCAAGATGATCCTTCAGAAAAAGATGTTTATACCGTTGGTACGATATCGACTATATTACAATTACTAAAATTACCTGATGGTACGGTTAAGGTTTTAGTCGAAGGTGTTAATAGAGGAAAAATAGTAGAGTTTGATACTAGTAAAGCTTATTTCTCTGCTCAAGTAGATCTTCTAGATGAAGCCTCTATCTCAGAGGGTGAAGCTGAAATTTTAACGCGCACTTTAATGGCTCAATTTGAAAAATACGTTAAGCTTAATAAAAAAATCCCACCCGAAATTGTTACCTCCGTCTCTAGTATTGATGATCTAGGCCGCCTAGCAGACACAATTGCAGCGCATATTTCTCTTAAAATTGACGAGAAACAAACTGTACTGGAAATGGGTAATATTAAGAGTCGTGTTGAGAAATTAATGGCCTTGATGGAAGGCGAAATTGATTTGTTGCAAGTAGAGCATCGTATTCGTTCGAACGTAAAGCGACAAATGGAAAAGTCTCAACGAGAATACTATCTGAATGAGCAAATGAAGGCTATTCAAGAAGAGCTAGGTCATCAAGCGGATGAATATGAAGAGCTCGGTAAAAAAATTGAAAAAGCAGGCATGTCTGAAGAGGCTTACGAGAAAGTGCACAGTGAGCTTAACAAGCTGAAAATGATGGCGCCTATGTCTGCTGAAGCGACGGTGAGTCGTAATTATGTTGATTGGATGTTGCAAGTTCCATGGAAAAAGAAGTCAAAAGTTCGTCTGGATCTCGCAGAGGCACAAGAACATCTTGATGAAGATCATTATGGGTTAGAAAAAATAAAAGAGCGTATTCTAGAGTATTTGGCTGTACAAAAGCGAGTCAAAAAGCTTAAAGGACCAATACTTTGTTTAGTGGGGCCCCCCGGTGTTGGTAAAACTTCTCTTGGACGTTCTATTGCAAAGTCGACCCAACGTAAATACGTTCGTATGTCTTTAGGTGGCGTCAGAGATGAAGCTGAGATCAGAGGACATCGCAAAACTTATATTGGTGCTATGCCTGGTAAGATTCTGCAAAAATTAGCAAAAGTAGGTGTACGCAACCCACTATTTCTATTAGATGAAGTCGATAAAATGGCTATGGACTTTAGAGGTGATCCTGCATCCGCTTTATTAGAAGTTTTAGATCCAGAGCAAAATAACTCTTTTAATGATCATTATTTAGAAGTGGATTATGATTTATCTGATGTCATGTTCGTCGCAACAGCGAATTCGTTAAAAATTCCAGCCCCCTTACTTGATAGGATGGAAGTGATTCGTTTGTCTGGTTACACAGAAGATGAAAAATTAAATATTGCGACCAAATACTTAATTCCTAAACAAATTAAAGATAATGGTCTTAAGCAGTCTGAACTGTCTATTTCTGAAGACGGTGTTTTAGGAATGATTCGCTACTACACACGAGAAGCGGGTGTCAGAAGCCTAGAAAGGGAAATTTCTAAACTCTGCCGTAAGGTTGTAAAAGAAATCTTAATGGAAGAATCTGTAAAAAGTGTTTCCATTACAGGAGATGTGCTTGAAAAATATTTAGGCGTACAACAGTTTCGTTATGGAATTGCTGAAGAAAACGATCGAATTGGTCAGGTTACCGGCTTGGCATGGACAGAAGTGGGTGGTGAGATACTAACCATTGAGGCCATGGCTGCACCCGGAAAAGGGAAAACAACGCGAACAGGTAAGTTAGGCGAAGTTATGCAAGAGTCTATTCAAGCGGCTTTATCTGTTGTTCGTAGTCGAGCATTAGTGTTAGGGATCCCGGAAGACTTCTATGAGAAAAAAGACATCCATATTCACGTGCCTGAAGGTGCTACACCTAAGGATGGGCCAAGTGCTGGTATTGGAATGTGCACCGCTTTTGTATCCGTGCTAACAAATATTCCTGTACGTTCAGATGTTGCTATGACAGGAGAGATAACGCTGCGGGGTGAAGTGTTGCCTATAGGCGGTTTAAAAGAAAAGCTTTTAGCGGCAAGAAGGGCCGGCATAAAAGAAGTTATTATTCCAGAAGAAAATAAACGTGATCTTAAAGAAATCCCTGATAATATTTTATCAGATTTAGAAATTCACTGTGTAAAATGGATTGATGAAGTGTTTCAGATTGCCTTAGTGCGTGTTCCTGAGCCTTTATCGGATAACCCACCTCATGATAAAACTTCTAAAAAAACGCCTGTAAAAGGCAAAGAGAAGGGTTCAGACACGGATCCTAGTGATTTAAAGCATCATTAAGATTTAATTATTTCTTTTTTGCTTTTTAATTCTCCCCCTTTTAACTCTTAGAGGGGGAGCTTATGTTTGCAACCATACTTACCCTAACTATGACATTCGCTTTTTCAAAATGAACTTATTATTTTGGGTGTTATTATTTTTGTAGCTTGTCTGCGACCCTATTGCGTGGTAACTTGCCTGATAAATAAAGAGGAAGCATGAGGCAACCTTTTGTTATTTAAGCAAAGTAAAAGGGGACATTTAGTGAGCAATATTTCTACAAATAAGTCAGAGCTAGTAGACGCAATTTCTGAGCAAGTTGAAGTACCAAAAACAGTAGCCTTAAAAATGGTTAATGCTTTTATTGAGAATGTCACTACGACATTACGCAGTGGCGAATCTATTACTTTCCCTGGTTTTGGTAGCTTTTCTGTTAAACCTAGAGCGGCAAGAACCGGACGTAACCCTAAGACTGGCGAACCTTTGCAGATTCCTGCTGCAATAATTCCTAGTTTTAAGGCTGGTAAAGGGCTGAAAGATGCCGTAAACTCCGGGTCCGTCGTCACAGAAGAGTCAGCTTAAAATAAAAAATAAAAATCTGGTTTTAATGCTAGTAAAGTGCTGAAAGATAATGTAATATTCGGCTCCGTTGTTAGCAAAAAAGCAGGCTTTGAAATTAAAAAAAAGCTGATTAAATAGTGGTAATGACCTAAAAGATAATGTAAACTCCGGCTTCGTTGTTACAAAATAATAAAATGTAACAACATGAAGCAGAGAATAAAAATAAAATTAAGACGGGTGCTTAGCTCAGTTGGTAGAGCGTCGCCTTTACACGGCGAATGTCGGGGGTTCAAGTCCCTCAGCACCCACCAAAATTCGGAGCGGTAGTTCAGCTGGTTAGAATACCGGCCTGTCACGCCGGGGGTCGCGGGTTCGAATCCCGTCCGCTCCGCCATTTCACGGTCATCATTGGGTGGCTAGCTTACTGAAAAGTTGGTTTGTTTTTAAAAAGGCGTGTTTTATAACATGCCTTTTTTTTGAGGTACGATTATGTTGCAGGCAATGAGAGAAAAAGCACAAGGATGGATTGCTTGGGTAATCGTCGTCCTTATTGCACTAACCTTTATTTTATTCTGGGGGGGCGGTAGCTTTTTTACACCCGCAGGTGATCAGAGCAAAACAGTTGCGAAAGTTAACGGTGAAGAAATTTCTCTGTCTATGCTTGAAAAACAATACGAGCAATTGTTGCGCCAACCCAATTCAAATCTTAAGCATCTTTCACCCAATGCTATCAAAGCTAAAATTTTAGATTCCATAATTGATGAAACCCTTATTACACAAGGGGCTAAAGATTTAGGTCTTAAAGTGAGTGAACATCGCATTGATTCACAGATACGCGCATTGCCTATTTTTCATGAAAATGGTGTTTTTTCAATAAATCAATACAAACGTTTTCTGATGAATATGAATTTATCTGAACGCGAATTAAAAGAAATGTTTACAAAACAGCTTCTACAACAGCAGTTATATTCGGCGCTGGCTAGTACAAGCTTTGTAATTGAGCCAGACTTCAATGCTTTTATGAATTACTTTTTTCAAAAAAGAAGTTATCGTTACACTAAAGTAGAAAGACAAAAATTTGCAGATACTATCAAAGTGAGTGATGACGAGGTGAATGAATTTTATGAGGCAAATACTCAAGATTTCTATACGCCTGAAAAAGTTTCATTAGAGTATGTTGCTTTAAATCTGGAGGAAGTGAAAAATAGCTATACCCCAGAACCAGACCAAATCAAACAATATTACAATGAAAACAAAGCGTTATTTAATGAGCCTGAGCGCCGTTCTTTAGCACATATATATATTCAAGTTGCCAATGATGCGAGTGAAGAAGAAATTTCAGATGCAGATAAAAAAATCAAAGCTATTTATCAACGTTTAACCAAAGGCGAATCTTTTGAGGATTTAGCCAAATCTGAATCAGATGATGTCCAAACGAAAAATAAAGGTGGTAGCCTAGATTGGATTGTGCGAGGAGAAATAGGCATTCCTGCTTTTGAAGCTGTTGCTTTCAATCTAGAAAAAGGGAAGTACAGTGAGCCGACTCGTACAGATTTTGGTTTTCATATTATTAAATTATTGGATTTAACTGAAGAGAAAGTACTGGCATTTGACGAGGTTAAGGATAAAGTCACTGCTCAGTTGCAGACTCGTTGGGCTGAAGATGAAATCATCAATAGGATAGATAAACTAACTAACCTCTCTTATGATTATCCCGATACTTTACAACCAATTGTAGACGAAATGGGTTTAACGGTTGAGAAGACGGCGCTCTTCACTCAGGAGAATCCAGAGAACATAAAAGAATTAAATACTCCGAAAGTGGTAGAGGTTGCTTTTAGTGAATATGTAAAAGACCAGGGAAATAATAGCGATCTGATTCAACTGGATGATCAGAATTATGTTGTCTTTAGGATAGCTGAACGAGTACCTTCTGCGCTTAAGCCTTTATCTGAAGTGAAGGCGAGCATACAATCCCTATTGGTTTATCAAAAGAGTAGTGATCAGGCTGAATTAGCCGCTAAAGCTATTTTAGATAAATTAAAATCTAACACTGTAGAAGAAGACAAGTTAATTTCTGAATTTGCATGGCAAGAAAGCAAAAATATTACTTTGACCTCAACTGAGGAAGATCGGTACATCTTGGATACTGTATTTAAGCTTGCAAGACCCAGTCAAAAGACAGGGGTTTCTGCAGAAGTGACTCAGCTTGTGAATAGTGACTATGCGGTTGTTTGGTTAACGGATGTAGAGAATGGCAAGTTAAATGATGCAAAACCAGAAGAAATTGCACAGTTAAAAGAACATGTTTTGCGCCAGGCTGGTGAGTTAGATTTTACACTCTATACCAAATCGCTAGAGCAAAAAGCAAAAATTAAAAGAGAAGACTTCACGTCCTAATCTTTGCTTTTAGTATCATTCTCCAGCCAAGCTCTTAAGCTTAGCTGGAGTTCCGGCCCTTGTTGATGTCTTCAATCATATTCAGATTAGTGCTTCCCTTATTTTTTACGAAACATTTTCGTTTTTGTACACAGCGAGCAAATCATGCATTTCAATAAATCAGCTACTTACCTTTTCCCATTATTGTTAATTTGGTTTACAAATATTACTGCTGCAGAAATGCCACCTACCCCGATAAAAACGATTGCGGTAAAAGCGCAGTCAGTTGATAAATATGTTCAAGCACAAGGTGAGATAAAGGCCTTTCGGGAAGTTATTTTGCAGTCGGACATTGCAGGGAAGGTAATCAAATTAAATTTATCAGAAGGTCAGCCTGTTAAATCTGGAGATATTGTCGTTCAATTAGACGATAGAGTTTATAAAGCCAGGCTCAAGCAAGCAAAATCAAAATTTGAGCATAGTCAGACCAAGTACAATCGTCTTAAAAAATTGTTAGAAAAAGGAACCGGCTCTACATCTGATGCTGAAGAAGCATCAGCAGATTTAAAATTTAATGAAGCGGATATGGCGCTAGCAAAAATTAACCTTGATAAAACGCAAATTACAGCCCCTTTTTCAGGTATTTTAGGATTAAAAGATGTTGATGTAGGGGATTATATTAATCCTGGTCAGCCTTTAGTTTACTTAGTCGATATTAATACTATTGTGGCCGATTTCCATCTTCCTGAAAAATACCTGTTAGATATAAAAGAAGGTATGAAGGTCGACTTAATTGCCGATTCGTTACCAGGTCAAATTTTTAAGGGTGAAATTTATGCCATAGCTCCGACATTAGATGCCACCATGCGTTCTTTACATGCCAGAGCGAAATTTACGAATCCGAATTTAATATTAAAGCCAGGATTGTTTTCTAGATTGCGTATTATTTTAAAAACAGTGCCTGATGCCCTCATGATTCCAGAAGAAGCATTAATTTACCAAGATAGTAAGTTTTACGTTTATAAAGTAATAGATAATAAAGCTATTCACACAGAAGTTTTAATTGGTGCGAAAGAAAATGGTCTGGTTCAAATTACATTAGGTGTTGCCGAAAATGATCAAGTCGTATTGGCTGGCCAAATTAAGCTGCATGACGGTGCAGTTGTGAACGTGATTGAATAAATAAACTCTCAATTTAAAGTTAAACATTATGAAGTTAAGCGAATTTTGCATCAAAAGACCTGTGTTTGCCACGGTGATCAATTTACTGGTTGTATTGATGGGTATTATGGCCTACCAAAAGTTGACGGTGCGGGAATACCCAGACATTACTGCGCCAGTTGTGAGCATTAGTACAACTTATCCAGGGGCGAGTGCGGAAATAGTTGAAACAGAGGTGACGCGCTTAATCGAAGACGCGATTTCTGGGTTGTCAGGCTTAGATTTTATGCAATCAAGCAGTAGTGATAGCCGTAGCAGCATTACTTTGGTTTTTAAGTCGTCACAAGACATTGATGCCGTGACGAATGATATACGTGATAAAGTCGCAGTTATCAGAAATTGGTTACCCGAAGATGCAGATGAGCCTACTATATCAAAAGTGGAATCTGATTCTAATGCAATAGCATGGCTATCTTTATCAAGTGATACACATTCTTTGATGCAGTTAAGTGAATTGGTTGAGCAAACGATAAAAGATAAGTTAGAAAATTTACCAGGTGTTGCGAGAGTATTTGTGGTTGGCGCACGTATGCCGTCTATGCAAGTCAGGCTAGATCCTGCTCGATTAGCGGCATTTAATATGACAGTTCATGATGTCACCCAGGCAATTGAGTCACAAAATATTGCTTTGCCTTCAGGAACGATTGAAGGGGTGACAACAGAATTTACAATTTACTCAAAAACTGACTTACAGACAGAGCAAGAATTTAAAAATATTATACTCAAAGAAAAATCTGGATATCTGATTAAGCTTGAAGATGTTGCTACGATTGAAGTTGCCGCCCGAAATGAAAGGTTTTTTGCGCGTTTTAATGGTAAGCCTACAGTCGGACTTGGGTTAGTTAAGCAATCTACTGCAAATCCATTAGATATTTCTAAAGTCATGCACAAAGTCGTACCTTTTATTAAAGAAGGTTTGCCACAAGGTGTTGATTTAGTCATAGCCTATGACTCGACAGAGATTATTAAAGAGTCTATATCAGCCGTTCAAAAAACAATTATTGAAGCAATTGTATTGGTTGTTTTAATTATATTTTTATTTTTAAGAACCATCAGTGCAACGTTGATCCCGATTATCACTATCCCCATATCTCTACTGGGTGGGATGCTGATGATTTACGCTTTTGGCTTTAGTATTAACTTGCTCACGCTCCTGGCCTTAGTCTTGGCGATTGGACTTGTGGTCGATGATGCAATTGTTGTGTTAGAAAATATTTATAGGCATATAGAAGAGGGAATGAAGCCATTTGAGGCGGGTATACAAGGTATGCGCGAAATTGGTGGCCCTGTCATCGCAATGACTTTGAGCTTGGCAGCCGTATTTGCGCCGATTGCCTTTATGGATGGTAAAATCGGCAAGCTGTTTACTGAGTTTGCGGTTGTATTAGCAGGCTGTGTGTTTATTTCCGGTTTTACGGCTTTAACATTGTCCCCTGTCATGAGTGTCATGTTACTAAAAAAAGAAGAAAAGCACGGCAAGTTTTACAATGCTATCGAATTTGTATTGTCCTATATTACAAATAAATATAAAAAAAGTTTAATATTTTTCTTAGATAAACGCTATTGGATTGTCGGCTTGCTTTTTATTGTTTTAGGCGCAAACGTCTTTTTGTTTAAAAACTTAAAGTCCGAAATGACACCTATTGAAGATAGAGGTTTTGCTATCACTATGGGCATGGCCAAAGAAGGGGCTATGGTCGGGTTTACGAGTAAATACGCTTTAGAGTATGAAGATGTACTCAATAACATAGAAGAAGTTAAAGACTACTTCCTGATTATTGGTTATCCAAATGTTAGGCAGGCCTTAGCATTTTGTATTTTAAAAGACAGACAAAAAAGAGCTCGTACTCAGTTTGAAGTGGTCGACAATATTAATCAGCAATTATTTGGTTTGCCTGGCTTGATGAGTTTTGCGATTAATCCACCTTCTTCTTTAGCAGACAGTGTACTAGATGGCGGTTTGAGTGTTGTCATTGAGTATCCAGGTAGTTTTGATGAACTGAAAGACACGGTTCAAAAAGTCATGGCCAAAGCGCGTGAAAATACAAAGTTATTTAATTTGAACACTGATCTCAAAACCAATAAGCCTCAAATTGAAATTAAAGTGAATCGGCAAAAAGCAGCCGCATCAGGGGTAAGCATTACTGAAATTGGCCAAACTTTGCAAGTCCTGATGGGTGGGAAGGTGGTTACCCATTTTCAAAAAGGGGCAAAACAATATGATGTGTTTGTCCAAGCGGAAGGGGCATTTAGACAAACTTTAGAAGATATTTATGATATCAAAGTTCAATCTAATAATGGTTTAGTCCCTTTGGCTAACTTTGTTGAAGCCAAAGAAGTCACGGTTGCAACGAGCTTAAATCATTTTAATAAACTGCCCAGTGCAACGATTACAGCATCGATGGCCGCAGATTATAGCATGGATGAAGCAATAGCATTTTTTAATAAAACCATTCGCGAAGTATCAAAAGTGGCCGATGTTGATTATACCGGTGCCACTCGGCTGTATATGGAATCTTCAGCGAGTATTTACTATACATTTTTAATCGCATTATTAGTGATATTTTTAGTTTTGGCTGCACAATTTGAAAGTTTCATTCAGCCTTTTGTGATTATGTTGAGTGTTCCCATGGCTGTTTTTGGTGGGTTACTGACCATGCACTTACATGGTGGTAGTTTGAATATATATAGTCAGATTGGTTTTATTACCTTGGTGGGTTTAATTACCAAACATGGAATTTTAATTGTAGAATTTGCAAAGCAATTACGTGAAAAATCTGTACCATTGGAAGAGGCTATTATTACTGCAGCCAGCTTACGATTCAGGCCTATATTAATGACAACGATGGCAACAATCTGTGGTTGTATTCCATTAGCAATGGCTGTAGGCGCTGGTAGCGAATCCCGAGCTGAAATTGGCTGGGTGATTGTAGGCGGTATGGCCATTGGTACAGTCTTTACCTTATATGTGGTACCGGTTGTGATGAGATTATTGGGGCGCACAAATTAGTTTTGAGAACGGCTGTATTGGGTCTCTTTTAGAACTAACTTGTCTCAAATTCGGACATTCTTGCTAGGCTTTATATATGGTGGTTTTTATGATTTTACAAAAAAAGGATATAAAATGAAAAAAGAAAAAATAAACTGTGACAAAATAATACTAGCGGGCATATCTGTTCGCACTAACAATAAAAATGAAATGGAACCAGAAAAAGCTAAAATTGGTTCCTTGTTTGAAAATTATTTTATGAAAGGCCTAGCGAATCAAATTCCTAATCGTAAAGATGCAGGTCGTACCTTTTCTGTATATACAGACTATGAAACTGATGAACATGGTGATTATACTTATTTCATGGGTGAGGAAATGACTGAAGCCGCTGAGCTACCAGAAGGTTTGGAAACAATTACCATCGAAGCCAGCACATATCAAAAATTCACCACCGCCCCAGGTAAAATTCCTGATGTCATTATCGGTGCATGGCGCCAAATTTGGATGATGAATGATTTAGACTTTGAAGGTAAGCGTGCCTATAAAGCTGATTTTGAAGTTTTAGATGTTAAGACGCTCGATCCCACAAATGCTGTGTTTGACATTTTTGTTGGCATTCAGTAAGTCTCAAAAGCCAGATTAAGTCTGGCTTTTTTACTTATGAACCAAATATCGACTGAAATGACCCGTTTATCAGTTAAAGTTTTCCACCTACCTGTTTTTTCTTTAACATCTGCTTACTTCAAATTTTAAATTTACTTTATACGATAAGGCCATCAATATGGAATTAGGACCAGAGCATAATCCAACAATATTAGAAAAACTAAGATTTTCTATATCATTATATACATTAACTTTGTTTCCTCATGATCCGGTGACTCGCCCGCATTGGAACGAAATAATTCCAGGCTTAATTTTAGGTGGAATACCGATACAAACAAACATTCTAGGCCACGGTGATCATGGACAAAAAATTATTAATCAATGTAATGCTGCAGATAGGCCCTTATCTTTAGTTGTTGCTGCTATAGAAAAATGGGAGCTGGAAGGCAAAGGCATGGGGATTATTTCTCCTGTTTCTAACCATTTTTGGACTGAAAATGGCGTCAATCGCCACCATATTGAAATGCAAGACTTTACGGGTGAAGCCCCTCTAGATGATATCAAAGCAGCAGTAGATGCCATTCATCAGGCCAGAGAAAAAGATGAATCCGCTTATGTGCATTGTAAAGCAGGTCGCGGCAGAAGTTATCTCATCGTATTTTGTTATTTGATGATGTATGAAAATATGGATGCAAACCAAGCTTTGTCTGTGATTTATCACAATAGATGCCAAGTTTCGCCATCTGCTAGACAATTTGCGACAATCGAACAATTTAGGTTAGCATTTTGTCCAGAACGGAAGGCGCTAAATACAGACAGCGATGCATTTTATCCCTATCGTAAAGATATTCTGTCTTTTGCTTCTAGTGCGAAACTACAAGCCGCTTTAACAAGCATCGCTTCAATTAGCTTAGCAGGCATGGGGGTTGCAAGCGCAATAGTCGCTGGATTATTTGCAAAAAAAGGAAGCGAATATATCCAACATGCACATTCCGATTATGAGTCGAATCAATATTTGCGTCTTAAAACAGCACAAGATAATTTATCTTTAGATGCAGGAAAAACAGATGCGTTTAATAGCGGTTATGAGTCCTCTACGAGTTGGTCTGCTTGGGCTAAGTCTCTTATAAAGCCATCTGCCTATTTAAATTATGATAAGTTTACATCTGGTGTTAAAGCAGGGAAAGAGCATGATCTTGATTTACATGTCGCTGTCAACAAACCAAAAATGGACTAAACGTTTGTTCGGGTAAATAACAAAAGCCAGATTGTATCTGGCTTTTTTGATGATCGTGTATATCATATATCAGCAACGGTGATATGAGTATTGCATGAGAAAGATTATATATTTTCATTTATTTTTAAGCATCATACTTGCTCTTGTTGTTCTCTAGAAGAATAGTTTACTTAATGACGACTCAATGCAGATCTTTTCTTATGAGAATCGTACCCTATAATTTTGGGGGCTGATTCTATATCGAAAATATTGTCTGATATACCTTTTTCAATAGCTTGGGTTAACATTTTAAATACGATCTCTTTTTGTTTTTGGTCTGTGTTTTTCAAATCAAACTCAGCATTAGGCTTTGCGGTGGCAACTGCCAGATCGCACATATGCTTAATAGCCGTTTCTTTTAACGACTGATCGATATTTTTTTCTATAGAGTACATCATAGAGGCTGATTCTTCATCATTTGTTTTTGGCAATTCGTTTATATAGCCTTTAAACGTTTGTTTTTCTTGCTCTGAAGTATCTTCTTCTTTTTCAAACTCTACCTCTAAACAATGACTGGAATGCTGTACATGAACAGACTTGATGCTCAGTTGTTCGCCAAGCTGTGTATCTTTTAATTGAGATTCGAGTTCTTTAAGTGTTAAGCTCTTTTTTTGAACGACAACACTTTGAATTTCAGGCATTTTTTCTTGGCTTAATTCCTGTCTAAAAACCATGGGCGGTGTTTGCTTTCTTTTTTGCGCTGTTTCTCTTTTAATTTGACCAGCATCATTATGAGTTTGGGCTGTGTGTTCTTGTTTAGAAACGGACTGTTGGATGACTTCTTCCCGTGCTTGTTCTTGTAGCGAAGGTGTGATTGCGGATGTGGTAAAAATACTGTCTGTTTCTGTTGGCTCTTTGTTTGAAGCGGCTTCGTTTAATGTTGTTAAGCTAAATGCTTTTGCAATATTGAGTGTAATTAAATCTGCCACACTTTCAGCTTGTGGTAAATCTTGCTCTCGTGATTGTAGACTGTCTAGAATATGTTCACTAAATGCTCTCAAAGTCTTTGAGTCTACTTGAAATTCCTGATTATCGACAGGGTGTCCTAGTACACCAGCCATAAATCCGTTCCAAAGGGCATTATCACCACACGTATTACCTTCTTGTTTTTGCAGGCTTTTGGAACAATCTGGACCATATCCGGATTTTGTTCTATAAGTGAGTTTAAAGTGGCTTTGTAATTTTTATAATAATTTCCAACTTGTTCAGGTGGTTTTGGATTTGGGTTGTGCGAATCATAGTGCTCAATTAAAATGTTTTTTGCGCCGATGATGTTTAAGTTTTCTTCAATTTGTGCAGGCGTTTGGCTTGAATGCAGGTTTTGATTGATCCGATTCACTAGTTCAGGAATAGATAAGTCTTTTAGTTCTTGAGCAGTAAAGTATAACTTAAGATTATCTATGAACTCTGAATCTAACTCAATATTGGTAACAGAACTTGTCCAATGAGATTGGCTGTGATTTATAATACTGATAACTCTGATCTCATTAGGTGATTCGCCGCGTTTGAGTGCATGGGCTAAAGCACGAGTATAACCATCGCGGATATTAAAGCTACCTGAGCGTTTATCAGCGACAACGCCATCTCTAAATGTAGAAACACTGCCATCAGGGTTTGTAATATACTCCCAATCACTTTGTTGTAAACTATGCTTTTGGCCAATATTAGGATCTAGCATTCCCAAATAATATTTTAATAGGTTTTTTAAGTGTTGATCATGGTTTAGCATGATTGATAGATCATTTGCCATGTGTCTTCAGCCATTTTATTGCTTGTTTATAGTTTTAGAGTCCAATTAATATAATAAGTTCAATAATGGAATTTAATTTTAGCCATGAGGCAATACGCATGAGCAATACGCCTAGGGCTGGACCAGGTTATCTGATTATAAAATTAGCGCTTCCAGATTAGATGAAGAACAGCCCTCTGATATAAGTCGACTCATGCCTGAACAGCTGTAGTTTTAAATTCTTCTGTTTTTTTTGCAAAACAAAGCAGTCCACCTATATTTCTTTGACCTATTACCTCAGACCTATAACCAGCATTATAGAAAAGGCTTGCTGAGGATAGTAGCATATTAGGTAAGGTGAATCAGGGGATACAATAGGCGTGCATGCAATAGGTCGGTTTCCCAGAGAATGCAGAGGAAAAACGATGACTGTTAATATCGGTATGGATAATACGAATATTCAACACGAGAAGTTATCAATCTACTCCAAGTAAAAACAACAAACCTTAGTTTAAAGACTGTTTTAACAGAAATTTCAGTCTTAATATTTATGACAACAATAACGGAGTCCGGAAATGACCATAAAAAAACATTTGATGCCATTTACCCTGATATTATTTTTTGCTTTTCAAGTCAACGCGGCGACTTTAACCCAGAAACAAGAAGAGGTGTACGCAAAAGAGGTGGAAGATAAAGTGCCAGTTTTCGCTGAGGATTGCGTTGCCAGTAGTGAACTGATTGAAGACTATCATCAGTGTATACTGTCACATTTTCGCAATCTAGTTGTAAAAGGTAATACGATGGGGTCTATTGCGATTATTGGTTATCTACTTGAAATTGGCAGAGACAATGAAGCTTATGATTGGTACGTATATGCTGTAAATTCAAACTTAAGCAAGTCTTCTAAAATTGCACTTAAATTTCAATTTACAACACTGGCAAAAAAGTTTAAGTCTAATAATCCATAACAAACAGGATTAAAACTTAAGGCATTTGACGACTATATCCATAATCAGCTTTTTCTGATTCCAATGAGTAACAGGATGTTTCAAAATCTGCTCTTTCAGAGAACTGTAAAGCCTCTGGGAAAGACATGGAATCGTTTAAGTCTTCCTCGGTTCTGACGGATATCATTTGAGATAGCACTTTTAATTTTTCTCTGTCTTCTGGACTCATGTTTTTTTGGTTAGCCCAAGCTTTGACACTTTTCCAAGTTGCATAACCTCCACCAAGAACACTTAAAGGCGTCAATAACGATGAGCCTATACTACCCAGCCAACTTAATGTGCCAGGCCAATTAAAGCCCCAATGTCCTATCCATTCACATTTATATACAGAGGTTGTGCTATGAATAGCCCAGCGTAAAGGGTTTGGCCAAATCCCCACATCATCTTGAAAGTAATAACAAGTATTACGGGCTGCAAGTCCGATGAGAGGCCTGGATAAAAACAATAATATTAAAGTGGCTGGAATAGCTGCTTTTGATAGGTGTTTTAACCATCTTGTTCTTGATGAGGGATTATCTTCATCAATACTGGCTGAATCTATGCTCTTTTCTAGATCTCCTGTATGTCTTCTCTTTTTGTAAACCATAATTTTAACTCCAAATCAGAACGTATCAATTTAATTTAATCATATAAAAATGACTTCGTCTGTTGGGAATGAGATCAAGCTATTCAGGTGGATAGTGAAATTTAATACAGTAAAGGTTTGTAAAACCTTATCAACAATAGAATAAAATTTTATGAAACAAAGTCTGGAGGAATATATCGCATTACTTATTGGGTTACCGTCTTACACAATAGTGGTCGTTTCTTTAGGGTTAAATTCTTTTTTGATCTATGAGCTTAAGTTTATACGGAGTATCTAATTGATTTTAAAGCGCTAGGCGTTTTTCTGTTGGGGTTGTGTAAATCACTGGGATCTATTGCTGATGCAGAATCTGAGCTATCTCTAGATACGGGAGGAGAAAAATGCAGCGTGTTAGTGAAGCTGACAATATTAGGGCTTTCGCCTTCTGTCTCTTTAACTTCAATGTGCTGAGCAAGTTCTCTTAATCTGTCTCTATCATCATCGCTCATGGCTTTTTTCTTAAACCATGCTGTAATGCTTTTCCAAGTGGCATAGGAACCGCCAAGCACGCCTAATGACGTAAATATAGATGCGCCTTTATCACTAAACCATTGCATAACACTAAGCCAGTTGAATCCCCAGTGGCCCATCCATTCGCACTTATATAACGAGGATGTTCCATGCCAAGCCCATTTAGCCCAATTGACAGGGTTATAACCAGGAACAGGGGCTGGGCCTTGTGCGTAATAACATATTTCTCGGCTAAGGTAACCAATGAGTGGTCGAGACATAAAGATAAGAATAGCAGCAATAGGGATAGTTGCTATAGTGAGATTTCGGCAGATCCGGGAGTTCTTTTTTTGGGTTTGTGCTAAAGTCTCAAGTTCAGATAAACAGGCTTTGCTGTCATCATTGCGGCGATTGGGGTGTAAGTCACCTTCACCAGATTCTTCAGATGAATTGCTTCCAGGACCTCTTCGCATGTTGACCTCCATGTCGAACATATTACGAAGTTCATTTATATCACATAAAAATAATTACTGTAAATCAGGCATCGCAATTGTACTAAAACCTGCATCTACATTCATTATTTCGCCGGTAATACCAGAAGCTAAGTCAGAACACAAAAAGGCGGCTGCGTTGCCTACTTCTAAAGCTGTGATATTTTTACGTAATGGTGTCACCGATTCGTTATAAGACAGCATTTTTTTGAAGCTCTTTATACCCGAAGCCGCTAATGTTTTAATTGGGCCGGCAGAGATACCATTTACACGAATACCCAGTGGTCCTAAGCTACTCGCTAAATACCGAATATTCGCTTCCAAGCTGGCTTTGGCCAAGCCCATAACGTTGTAGTTTGGCATACTACGTACCGCACCAAGATAACTCAGAGATAATATGGCACCATTTGGATTCATCATCGGTTGTGCAGCTTTAGCTAGTGCAGCAAGACTGTATGAGCTGACATCATGTGCAATTTGGAAACCTTCTCGGGTCACAACTTCATGATAGGGGCCAGCTAATTGGTCAGAGGGCGCAAATGCAACAGAATGAATCACAATATCAATCTGTTCCCATTTTGAAGCTAAGATTTCAAAAGCGTGTTTGATTTCTTCGTCACTGGAGACATCACAAGGAATGGTTATATTGGAATCCCATTGCTCTGCCAGCTTTTCTACACGCTCTTTAAATTTATCAGTTTGATATGTGAATGCTAGTTCGGCGCCTTCACGATGCATAGCTTCAGCTATTCCAGCAGCAATAGACTTGTTGCTAATTAAACCTGCAATTAAAACTTTTTTACCAGATAAAAATCCCATGACTTTCCTCCAAACAGGGCAATATGCATTTTGCATAACAGCTAACTAACTAGTTATTTAGCCATTGTAGAGACAAATTAAGTTGCTTATTATATACCAATCGCCAATCAAATAGTTATGATTAGTGATTAAGCTTATTAAATTGAATGAATAAGCACCCAATAAATTATCATGGAAGAAGTGAAGTGACTAAATTTAAATTGTTACTGGGTATTGGCATCATTATGCTGACAGCGGCATGTGGCGATGGTGCGCTGAATGACCCTTACCCGAATGCAGATAAAAATAGTGATACTTTATATACATCATTTAGCGAGCGCCCCAAGCATTTGGATCCGGCGCGCTCTTACTCATCAAATGAATGGATTATTACCAATCAAATTTATGAGCCGCCGCTTCAATATCATTACCTCAAGCGCCCTTATACTCTAGAGCCACTTGTAGCCTCGCAAATGCCAACAATAAGATACTATAATACCCAAGGTGCAGAAATATCAGATAGCAATGAGCGTGCGATTGCTTATAGTACTTATACTATTAACATTAAGCCTAATATCCAGTTTCAACCACATCCTGCTTTTGTGAAAAATTCCAAAACAGGAGGGTATTTATATCATGATTTAAGTGAAGACCAAGCAGAGCAGTACGACACCATACTAGACTTTGAACAACAGGCTAGTCGCACTCTGTCAGCACAAGATTTTGTTTACCAAATCAAACGTATTGCAGACCCACGACTCAACTCACCTATTTATGGCTTTATGAGTGAGTACATTGTTGGATTTGATAAATTTAGAGCGCAAGTCACAGAAGCGTTAGAAAACCAGAAAGTTGAGCAGCAAGAAAACCCTGAAAATGAAAATATAGAACGGATAGATCTGAGAGCATTTGATTTAGCCGGGGTGCGTGTTCTCGATGACACCACATATGAGATTAAAATCAATGGGCATTATCCGCAATTATTATATTGGTTAGCTATGCCATTTTTTGCACCTATGCCATGGGAAGTAACCCAGTTTTATGAGCAAGAAGTATTAAAAGAGCAAAATTTGACTTTAGATTGGTATCCGGTGGGTACAGGGCCTTATATATTAGCTGACAATAACCCAAACTTACAGATATTACTAAAACGTAATCCAAATTATCATGGCGAGTTATATCCTGATGATAGTATGCCTGAAGACAAAGACATTAGATTATCTGGTTTGCCTGGCAAAGCCTTGCCATTTTTAGATGAAATCCGATTTATTCTTGAGAAAGAAAGCATTCCATACTGGAACAAATTTTTACAAGGCTATTATGACCAATCAGGTATTAGCTCAGATAGCTTTGACCAAGCCTTACAAGCCAACTCAATGGGCAGCTTTGATTTGAGTGATGAGTTGAAATCAAAAGGCATAAAACTGAGCACATCTGTTGTTCCTAGTACGTATTACTGGGGGTTTAATATGCTAGACGATGTTGTCGGGGGGTTATCGGAAAGTCATAAAAAACTGAGGCAAGCTATTTCTATCGCATTTGATGTGGAAGAGTATATTAATATCTTTCAAAATGGTCGAGGGTTGGTTGCACAAAGTCCTTTGCCACCTGGGATATTCGGTCATCAACCCAATCAATTTAACAGCGTAGTTTATGAATCTGACACAGTACGGAAGAGTATAGACGAAGCAAAAGTATTATTAACCGAGGCCGGATTTCCAAACGGCATTGATCCGAATACAGATAAACCTTTGGTTCTACATTTAGATGCCGTTGTCGGGGGCGGGCCGGATACGCATGCACTTTATGCTTGGATTCGTAAACAGTTTAAAAAATTGGGGATAGAGTTAGTCGTCCGGGCGACGCAATATAATCGGTTTCAAGATAAAATGCGTAATGGGGATGCACAGATATTTTCCTGGGGTTGGAATGCAGATTACCCCGATCCGGAGAATTTTTTATTTTTGTTATATGGGCCAAATGGTAAAACCAAAACAGGTGGGGAAAATGCGGCTAATTATGACAACCCCAAGTTTAATGCTTTATTTGATAAAGTGAAAACCATGTCCAATACGCCCGAACGACTAAAAGTTTTAGAAGACATGATAGCCATAGCCCAAGAAGACGCACCTTGGATGTGGGGTTATCACCCGAAACTATATAGTTTAAGTCATGAGTGGATGGGACCTTTTAAGCCCAATGCTATGTCCAGAAATACATTAAAGTATATTTCAATTGATGCGCAGCAAAGAGACAATCAGCGTATTGCTTGGAACCAAGCTATTTTTTGGCCGTTATGGTTAGGCCTGATGATGTTGATACTTTTATGCATTCCTGCTGGATTTCGATATTGGCAGAAAACACACCAGAAATTAACATTGAAAAAACATAATGCGAATAGTCATCATGATCATAAAATAGAGGAAGAATAAGCGATATGTTTGCTTATATTATTAGAAGACTCTTATATGCGTTGCCGATATTAATTGGTATCAATATATTAATATTTTTATTGTTTTTTGTTGTGAATACACCAGATGATATTGCTCGGCAACATTTAGGTCAAAAGCATATTACTCAGGAAGAAGTCGAAACTTGGAAGCAACAGCATGGCTATGATGGTCCATTATTCATTAATCAAGAAACCAATGGCATTGCAAAATTAACCGATACAGTATTTTTTAAAAAATCGCTAAAGTTATTTGCTTTTGATTTTGGTCGTTCTGACTCAGGACGGGATATCAGCTCTGATATTATGCAAAGGATGTGGCCGAGCTTGGCCATTGCCATTCCTTCATTAATATTAGGCTTGGTGATTAATATTAGTTTTGCCATGCTCATTGTATTCTTTCGCGGTAGCTACTTAGATACGGCGGGTGTCATGATTTGTGTCATGATGATGTCTATTTCATTATTATTTTATATAGTCGGGGGACAATACTTACTCTCTAAACTATTAAAGCTTGTGCCGATATCAGGGTATCAACCAGATTGGAGTTTAATTAAATTTTTAGTTTTACCTGTTTTGATAGGGGTCATTGGCGGCGTGGGTGCTGGTACGCGTTGGTATAGAACTTTATTTATAGAAGAGGTCAACAAAGACTACGTTAAAATGGCTCGTAGTAAAGGTTTGTCGGAGTTAAGGGTCTTATTCAAACATGTCTTTAGAAATGCCTTGATTCCCATATTAACCGGTATAGTCGTTTTATTACCATTATTGTTTATGGGAAGTTTATTAACCGAGTCCTTTTTTGCTATACCTGGGCTGGGTAGTTATACCATTGACGCCATACAACAGCAGGACTTTGCTATTGTACGTTCTATGGTATTTTTGGGGGCGGTGTTATATGTTATTGGCTTAATTTTGACCGATATATCATATACATTAGTCGATCCGAGGGTTAGATTTGATTAAGAGTCGCTTATGAGTTGGTTCATATTATGGACAGATGCCTTACTGTACGTACTATTGGGGATGTTATTGTTGTTTGTTTGGCGGGTAATGACTTATATGCCGTTACGTGTGCAAATGGCAGGCGTATTATCCCGGCCGATTAACTTGGCTGCAGTGTACATTTTAGTTGTATATTTGATTGTAGGAGCCTTAGATTCTATTCATTTTGAGATTCAAGATAATGCGCTACAATCTAAATACCAACAAAGTATTGTCAGTGTTCTTGACAGGATGATTCCTTCTGCCTTAACCCATCATGAAGAGACTTATTCAGCACCATTTGCAACCAAAAGCTTTAGCAAAGAAAATATTGTGACTGAATCTGGTCAAGTTATAAATGACTATGCCAAACTCAAATTTTCCGGAACGCACCTTTCTGACACAATGACAGTCCGAGAAGATATTCAGAGACGTACCATACATTATAGTTTACAAGCATTTGTTTTTTTGGCTGTTTTAGTCGTTGTGATATCGGGAATGGTAGCCCGTAAATATAGAATTTCTGTGGAGGATTTTTTTGCTCAAGTGATTATGGGTAGGCGAAAGTTTCCATATCGCACTTTTTTTGCTCTTTTGTTTGTGACCATATTTCTCAGTATATTTATTTATAACATTATCCCGCTGTATCATATTTTGGGTACGAGCAAGGTGGGAGAAGATGTTTTATATCAAAGCCTTAAAAGCGTGAGAACCGGCTTGATGATCGGGACTTTGACGACATTAATTATGCTCCCATTTGCGACCATTTTAGGCATTATGGCCGGATATTTTAGAGGATGGGTTGATGATATTATTCAATATACTTACACGACACTGAGTTCTATTCCAGGGGTATTATTAATTGCTGCAGCGGTTTTAACTTTACAAGTCATGATGACGCAAAACGAGAGTTGGTTTCAAACTATGGCAGAGCGCTCGGATGCAAGGTTGTTAGCGTTATGTGCGATATTAGGCGTGACCAGCTGGACGGGGTTATGTCGTTTATTGCGAGGCGAAGCTTTAAAGTTAAGAGAAATAGAATACGTTCAAGCGGCACGTTCATTAGGAACAAGACACACGGGGATTATTTTTAAGCATATTTTACCTAATGTCATGCATTTAATTCTTATTGCGGTGGTCTTAGATTTTAGTGGCCTAGTTTTAGCTGAGGCCGTATTGTCTTATGTTGGAGTCGGGGTTGACCCCACGACTTACAGCTGGGGCACAATGATTAATGGTGCTCGATTAGAGATGGCCAGAACGCCGGTGGTTTGGTGGAGTTTATTTTCAGCTTTTATATTTATGTTTGTCTTAGTACTCGCTGCCAATATTTTTTCTGATGCTTTACGCGATGTCTTTGACCCACGCACACAAACGACGGGGGCATCATGAAACAAGAAGCACTATTACGAATTAAAAATCTATCTGTTCAATTACCTTTTAAAGATCAATGGGTACATGCGGTAGAGGGCATTCATTTTGAAATTCAGCCAGGTGAAATATTTGCTTTAGTCGGTGAGTCAGGGTGTGGTAAGTCTATGACGGCTTCTGCAATCAACCGTTTATTGCCGCCTGCGGGTGAAATAATGGAAGGGAGTGAAATTTGGCTTAATGATAAACCGATTCATCAATTGTCTGAATTTCAAATGCGTCATATTCGAGCCAAAAAGATAGGCATGATTTTTCAAGATCCCATGGCATCTTTAAATCCGGTTTTATCTATTGGTGCTCAGTTATTTGAATCAATATTGCAAGAAGATAGTCATTTTCAAGCTAAACAGTTAAAGCAAAGAGCCATTGATTTATTAGAACAAGTTCGAATTCCTGATGCAGAGCGTATGCTCTCCAATTATCCCCATCAATTATCAGGCGGGATGAAACAACGTGTAGTCATAGCCATTGCATTGGCTAAAAAACCTGATTTACTCATAGCAGATGAACCCACAACAGCATTAGATGTGACAACCCAAGCCCAAGTTTTGCACTTGTTGCAGTCTTTAAATCAAACGCATCACATGGCGATATTGCTTATTACTCATGATTTAGGGGTTGTCGCACAGATGGCAGATACAGTGGCTGTTATGTATGCAGGTCATATCATCGAGAAAGTAAATGCGAAAGAATTTTTTGTTAAGACCTTGCACCCTTATAGTCAGAAATTACTGCAAGCGCTACCAGAGAGTGCAAATGCGAATCAACCTTTGGCTGTTATTCCAGGCATTGTGCCCACGATAACAACCAGTTTTTCGTTATGTCGTTTTAAAGGCCGGTGTGTTAATCAATTTAAAGCCTGCGAAGAGAGCATGCCAAAATGGACTAAAATATCTGATAATAGATGGGTGCGTTGTCACTGGTACGATGATGATATCCTTCAGTCATATCCCAAAAATCTACGCTTACGAGCGATTGATACAAAGGTTACGGTTCGGCAAATTGAAGAAACCTATCCTGATACGATTGATGAGCCACCTGTTTTTAGCGTATCTGATTTTAAAGTACATTATCCTATCAAAAAAGGGATTTTAAAGCGTACGGTCGGATACGTGCGTGCGGTAGATGGTATAGAACTGAGTATACAGGAGGGCGAGACAGTTGCTTTAGTTGGAGAGTCAGGCTGTGGTAAGACTTCAGCAGGCAAAGCGATGTTGCGCCTGATTCCGAGTACAGGTTCCATGCAGTTAGCCGGTATTGATTTATTAAAATTGAAAGGCAGAAAGTTAAGACATCGACGTAATGATTTTCAAATGATCTTTCAAGATCCTTATACCTCCATGAACCCTAAAATGCGTATTCATGAAATTTTGCTTGAAGGGATGTCGGCCTTAAAAGTTGGCTCTGATAAGGCGGAACGAGAAGATAGAATGAATATTTTGCTTGAACAGGTCGGTTTGTCACCTGATGTGAAATGGCGGTATCCATTTGAATTTTCAGGGGGGCAAAGACAACGATTAGCCATCGCTAGAGCTTTAAGCGTTGGGCCACGGCTGATTGTATGTGATGAACCAACCAGCGCATTAGATGTTTCTGTACAAGCACAGATTTTAAATCTGCTGGGCGCGTTACAACAAGAGCTATTTATTAGCTATTTGTTTATTACGCACAATATCAATGTTGTAAGATATATTGCTGATAAAATAGCAGTAATGTACTTAGGACGGATAGTTGAGCTTGGCACGAAAGCACAAATATTAAACAATCCTAAGCATCCTTATACACAAGCATTATTAGAGTCTGTTCCACAGGTGGGGCAAGTACATAAAGCATTTCAGCCTCCAAAAGGGGAAGTTCCTTCTATTAGTAGCCCGCCTAAAGGTTGTCACTTTGCGCCAAGATGCCCATTCAAAATGCCAGAATGTGATACCCGATATCCTGATGCATACGTTATTGCTAATCACCAACAGGTGAGCTGTTATTTGTATAAAGATAATCTTGTAGAAGTCGCTCAAAAAAAAGTGAGTGGTTGAGTTTTATTTTTATTATTATTTTTGTACCTTTAGGGTTAATTCTCAGTGTGCGCATTAAAATTAGATAAACTTAAAAATATTGATATCATTGGTGATGTACATGGTTGCTATGATGAACTGTGCTTGTTGTTAGAGAAATTAGGGTATGCGCTTGATGAAAGCTGTATTACATCTAATCAGCCTGCTCTTAAGCATTCGGACAATAGGAAGATAGTGTTCGTTGGCGATCTAGTCGATAGAGGGCCTAAAATAAAACAGGTTTTGTTATTGGCTGAAAATATTATAAAACACGGTGGTGGTTATTGCGTTCTGGGGAATCATGAAGACAAATTATGCCGATACTTAAAAGGCAATCCCGTTAATATTGGCCCAGGCTTGCAAACAACGATTGATCAATTAGAACCTATTTCTTCTGAAAATAAAAAAACACTTGTTGCGATGCTTGAAGGCTTGCCGACCCATATAATGTTCGATGATAAAAATTTAATTGTGGTACATGCGGGGCTTCAAGAAAAATACCATGGTGTGAGTTCCAAGCGAGAACGAGTTTTTGCTTTGTATGGTGATGTGACTGGAAGAGTAGATGATTTCGGTTTGCCAATCAGAGGCCATTGGGAGCATGATTATAAAGGCAAAGCTTATGTGGTTTATGGGCATACCCCTGTAGAGTCAGCAACATGGTGTAACAAGACTATCTGTATTGATACGGGTTGTGTGTTTGGCAATAAACTGACCGCCTTAAGGTATCCTCAAATGGATATAATAGAAGTCGAAGCTGGAAAAAACTATTTTCAAAGTATGAAATGACTTCTGAAATAATTAAAGCAAAGAGGTAAAGTATGCAGAAATGGCCTGTAGAAATAGAGATACCAGTGCAATGGGGTGATATGGATGCATTTGGACATGTTAATAATGTGCAATATATTCGCTGGTTTGAAAGTGTGCGTATAGAGTATTTTTTAAAAATGCAACTTAAAGAATTTGTTTCCAATGAAGCGATTGGTCCTATATTAGCCCATATAGAAGCAGATTATCGTCTGCCGATTCAATTTCCTGATACAGTTATCGCTAAAACCAATATTAGTCACATTGGGAATAGTTCTTTGGGCATGGAGTATCAAATTTATTCTAAAAAAGCGAATAAGATAGCCGCAACAGGCAAGGGCGTTATTGTGATGCTTGATTATCGCTCTGGTCAAAAGCAACCTGTATCTGCCGTGATAAGAAATAAGATCTCAGCTTGTCAAGGCGAGGTGAGATCTTTGTTAGAGGGTTAATAAAGAATGATCTAGCTGACTTATGGTTTTCAAGTTTGAGGCTAAAATTATTTGAATTTTTTAAAGATTGATTCGCTACGAGGCTCACTAAAAGTTGTACTGCTGGTGCCCGAAGCAGCCAAAGCTCTTAGTTCATTCAAAAATAAGGCACAGTGATTTTCACAAGGATCCCATCTATCCAGGGCAACTTTTCTTTTGTCTTCAATATAAAAAGTTAACGGGGGGCTTTTTATATATTGTTTATTTCTTTTTGAAGCTTCAAAGCCTAGAAATTTTATATCTCTTTTTTCGACGACTTCCCATAGACCTGCCCCAAACAGTGCCATACCAAGCTGGCTAGGTTTTAAGGGCTTTGAACGACCTATTTTACAAGCGGCAACGGCTAATGCGACTTCGGCGCAACGTGTTCTGGGAGTAAGCATGTCAATCGCTTCTTTTTTGGAGACCATGGCTTTTTTAAGCGATGTGTCAGGCGATTCTTTTGAAGTAAAAAAAGATAAGGTTCGCAGTAGCATATATTGTTCACGGGTTGGCGTGACAACCAATTCAAAAACACAGGTGTTGGATTCTTGGTTTATCCTCTGAATTAGTTCACACAGGCTTTTTCGCAGCTCGATATCTTTTAATGGTTCTCGATCTTCAGAGATTGCGATCAGTACTAATTTTGATTTTGGTATCGCTAAAAATCCTATACATTTATTATGATTTTTTAAAGGATAAGGTTTTTGTGCAGTTATCAAATTAAAGGCTTTTTGATAAAAAATTTTAGCGGCATGTTCCGAGCGCTTTACTGCTTCTTGACTTGGTTCCAGCACTTCACTCTCGTGAAGAATATATTTTGCCATGGCACGAACTTGCTTGAACTCCCGTTTTGAATCTTGTTCAGATATGAGTGACTCTCGGCCTTGAAAGCGATCGGGTTCTGAGTGGTTTTTTAAAAAAATCGCAAACGGTGTAAAAAGTGCGGGGACTGAGAATTTACGGGGATCTTCGTGGGCATTTACTTCTTTTGGTAAACCAATTACAGCCCTAGAACTAGAATCCGGAAAGTCATTAGAAACATGGTTTCTTTTTGTACTGCCTAGTATTTTTCCTAACATAAATTTCAAATATATACTTTTATTGTTTTGATACACGCACGATATGCGATAAATATACGTATGCTCATAAGAACATATCCTTATTTGTTTTTATTGATCAAACACCCAGCAATCGTTTGCTGATGATAAATCATTAATTTTAAATTTTCTGGATCCTATCTTATTTTAATGGCTAATTCCAATATTCTAATTTAATAACTAACTATTGCAAAAAAATATCAAAGTTCATACGGTCCTAGAAGCTAAAATTATATAAAAGATACCGGTGTAAGTTATCAGCAAGTTATCAGGACATCCATTGTGCTTCAGGAAATCTATTGTTTGCTGTTTTACTAACTGCTGGTGCGCTAATGGTAAGCTTTTGGTTAAAAAGGCTTACGGGACACCCAAAAAAGGCTTAGGGGACACCCAAAGATCCAAAGGCTTAGGGGACACCCAAAGCTTAAGGGAAAAAGCTAAAGCTTAAGGGACACCCACTGAAATCTTAAGGGACACCCACAATCTTAAGGGACACCCACTGTATTTTTCTGAAAAATCTTAAGGGACACCCACAAATCTTAAGGGACACCCACAAATCTTAAGGGACACCCACTGTATTTTTAAAACCTAAAGTACCAGGGCATCATCGATAAATTAGAAATTTTAGTTAAACAACCTTTCGAACGCTAGAGTAGGTGTCGGTTAAAATGTCAGTAAAAACCCCAAAAACACCACTATCTATCAGTTTATTGGCGGCATCTTGCTGATTAACCGTAAAAACCAATAGGGGGATATCCAAAGCCTGCGCTTGGTATATTTGTTGTTCGCTTAGATTGGGGTAATGACAATTAATTGTGGCATTGCCAACTTGAGCTGCAATTCGCAATACATCAGCGGTCAAAATTTCACATAAAAATCCAATAGGTTGTTCGGGTAAAGCATCTCTAATTTTAAGCAGAATAGGCCACTCAAAGCTAGAGACCAAAGGCAAGGGGGAAGAAGGTGACCATTTGTGTTTAATTAAAGTAATGATTTTATCGGCTAGAGTATTTTTATAGTTTTGATCTGTTTCTTTTGGACATTTTATTTCAATATTAAGGTTTAAGTCTAAACTTAGTATTTTAGCTAAATCTTTGTCTAGGTTTGGGATTGTAGTGCCTGTAAATTTTTCGTTAAACCAGCTACCTGCATCTAATTTTGATAATATTTCAGAATGTTGTTCATATATTAAGCCGTTACCGTTGGTTGTCCTGTTTAGGTTATGATCGTGGATGATCATTAGCTCGTTATCATTAGACAGTTGCACATCAAACTCAATCCATTCTAATCCTTTGGATTTAGCCATTTGAAATCCAATTAGCGTGTTTTCGGGTGCAAAATGAGCCAAACCTCGGTGGCCTATAAGTCCATTACTAGGGGGATTGAGCTGAAAAGTCATAAGATGGCGTTTCCTATACTGGTAGAGCGGTTTTACGCTGTAAACACGGGGTTATTTTTTATTATAAAAATTTTATTTACGATTACAATTAAGTCAATAATATTTATATATCGTGCTATCAAAGCTGAATTTTTATAAAATTAGCCCAACCTATATAGGATGTGTCATCAGCTCAATATAATGGGAATAAATTTATTTTAGCTGATCATCATTTGATTCGCTATATGGTCATGAGATAATTTAACAAACTGTAAATAAACTTAGCTTGAAGTAGCGCAAAATGATTTTAAATGAAGTATTAATTGAATCTTTAAAGAATGGCTCTCTGTTGGTTTGCCCGACCCGGCGTTTGGCGACAGCATTAACAGAGGAGTACAATCAACATATAGGACAGTTGACTCATGTGCGGGCATGGTCTTCAGCTAAAATTTACAGCCTACAAGACTGGCTTCAAACAGTTTGGCAACAGGCCCAAACTGCTGGTTGGGTTTCAGAGAGTCTATTGCCAGCTATGTCCGCATTGTTAATGCTAGAAAAAATCATATCTAGTTCAAGTTACGGCGCTTCACTATTACGTTACCATAGCACTGCAAAATTAGTATTGAGTGCTTGGAACATTTTAAATCAATGGGATCAAGTCGCATTATTAGAAGATAAGTTTACAGAATATGATCAAGTTGCCTTTAAAACGTTCTGTGATGAATATCGAGCAACATTGAAAGCAAAGGGGGCCATTGACTCTGCGCAATTATTAAGTAAGCTTATTAATATTTTAAAAGTCAATGCGCCTGCTTTAGAGAAACACTATGAAACCAAAGATATTATCTGTTTTGGTTTTGACGATTTAACGCCACAAGTACAGAATTTATTCAGAACATTAACAGAACTTGGGTGGAATGTAACCGAAGCGCAGCCGACTTTAATTGAGCCTCAACAACTCCATAAAGTGGCTTGTAAGAATATACAAGAAGAAATGCTTTTGGCTGCCAGATGGTCTAAACAAAAGCTAGCACAGAATCCTAAGCAAAAAATAGCCATCGTATTGCCTAATTTGCCCGCTTATAGAAATGATATTCTAGAAGTGTTTAAAGAACTATTTACACCACTGCATTATTTAAATCCAGAAGACTCTGTGAATCCGTTATTTAATGTGTCATCCGCTATCCCACTTATGCAGTACCCAGTGATACAAACGGCATTATTATTGCTAGACTTGTTGAAATATAAAGCCAATGTGCCAGACATTTTGGGGTTATTGCAATCGCCTTATATTCAAGGCGGTGTGAAGCAATATGAAACATTGCAAGAAATTGTTTCGCAATTGCGAATGGCCGTAAAAGAAAAAATGACAATTGCTGAGCTCATTGCTTTAATAACCAAGCATTTTGGTTCTAATATAACAACAACAGATTTATTATTAGCATTCCAAGCAAGGCAATTGGCTATAGCAAAGTCAAAAGAGTCTATTAATTGGAAAGGCGAATTTCTCGCTATACTGAAGCTATTTGGTTGGCCGGGCGAAAGGCGACTAAATAGTATAGAGCATCAAGCTGTCAAGCGCTTATATCAAGCCTTAAATGATTTTGCACAAGTACAAGTAGACGTACCATCGTACCAGCTAAGTGATGCTTTAGAGCAGTTTAAGAAAATCTTATCCAATATACCCTTTCAGCCTGAAAATAAAGGGGCACCTATTCAAATATTGGGGATATTAGAGGCTTCTGGGTTAGCTTTTGATGCTTTATGGGTGATGAATCTATATCATGAGAACTGGCCACCCAAAGCCGAGCCTAATCCCTTCATTCCAATTGATATACAACGCACCTATAATATGCCGCATGCATCTGCAGATCGGGAATTGATATTTTCCCAGACCTTAACTCAAAAATTATGCCACAGTGCTCAGAATATTATTTGTAGTTATCCATCTCAAGTTGAGAATAATAAAGTCTATGTAAGTGAATTAATCACAGGTTTGACCAATAGCGATATGAGTCTGGTTGAATTAGATGTCCCAGAATCTTCTCATAGTTTGCATGATATATCGGCAAAGTTAAATCACTTCAGTGATAACATAGCACCCAAAGTATTGAATGGTTCTCAGTTTAAAGGTGGCAGTCAAATATTAGGGTATCAATCCAACTGTCCTTTTAAAGCTTTTGCTAAATTTCGCTTAGATGCCAGCAAGCCAGAGGTGCAAACTTTGGGCTTAAGCCCCAAAACACGTGGTATTTTGGTGCATGATATTTTGCAGCATGTTTGGGAAGAACTAAAATCCCAGAAAAAATTAGTTGACCTAGGAGAGGGCTTAACGCCTTTTTTGCAAAAAATTATTGAACGTGTGATTAAAAAACACCAATCACAGTATACACTGAGCGGGCACTACTGGGAGATTGAGCAAACCCGATTGTTAGAAATCATGCAGTCTGTTATGGAATATGAAAAACAGCGGCCAAAGTTTAATGTGATAGCGATTGAAGATCAAAGACAAATTAATATTAGTGGGCTGCAAATTAACACCCGTATGGATAGGGTTGATCAAGTCGGTGAGCATGAGTACCTCATGATAGATTATAAAACCGGGAAAAAAAGTATAAACGATATTTTATATACGCCATTAAAAGATCCCCAATTACCTTTATACTTGCAGGGCAACTATAGTCACCCGCCTCAGGCATTAGCCTGGTTTAACATAGAGAAAAATGAACCTAAAATGCTAGGCTTATGTGCTAGCTCAGATTTAAATATCTCAGACATTACGCCTATCCAAAATACTCGAAAATCAGTTTCTTGGTCAGAACAATTAGAGGAGTGGACTGTGGTTTTGACAGGTCTAGCAGATGACTTTATGCAGGGCAAAGCCGATGTCGCACCTATTAACGAGGCGCAGACTTGTCGTTATTGTGATTTGATGTCTTTTTGCCGCATTGCGGAGAAAACATAATATGGACCAGTCTCAAAGAGAAAAAGCATTAAACCCTGCGGAGTCCTTTATTGTGGAAGCGCCTGCAGGCTCTGGCAAAACAGAATTACTGACCCGCCGATATTTGAGTTTGTTGGCCCATGTTGAACGTGATCCCGAAGAAATCATAGCGCTAACCTTTACTAAGAAAGCCGCCAGTGAAATGAAACTGCGGATTATTCAAGCACTCAGATTCGCCGAAAAGAATGAACATTTGGATATGCCGGCAGTAAAGTTGGCGCAAAAAGTTCTAAAAAGAGATAAGCAACATCACTGGCAAATCATAGCCAACCCAAATCGCTTACGCATTATGACAATTGATGCGCTCTGTATGATGCTGGCCTATCGAACACCTATATTGTCTCATTTTGGCGGCAAACCCGATATTCATGAGTTCGCTCATGTTCTCTATCAAAAGTCTGTCAAACAATTTATGTTAGACACCACAGGAAAAGATAGTTGGTTTTCGGCTTATCGAAATTTGCTGCTAGCATTTGATAATAACTTAGAAAAGCTGTCTGTATTATTAGTGCAGTTGTTATCCAAACGCGACCAATGGCTGATGCATGTTATGGATGGTGAGCTTGGTGATGGATTAGAGGATTATCTGACCAACACCATCAAAGACTGTACTCGGGAACATGTATTACAACTTGTCGAAAGTTTAGCGCCTGTGGAATATAGCTTATTAGATATTATTCAGCAGGCCAAGGTTAACTTAGAGCAAACTTGTGAACTGGATTGTTTTCAGTATGAAATTGATAATACAGAATTTTGGACAGATTTAGCGGATTTGATTTTAGTCAAAGATGGTAATTGGCGCAAATCAGTAACCAAGAAGCAAGGATTTTTAGGACCATCTGCCACAAAAGATAAAGAAGAAAAAACAAAACGCAAAGTCCATAAAGAGCAGTTTCTAAATTTAATGGAAACTGTCAAAGAGATATCAGGGTTACAGCCTTTATTACAAGATATGCGGTTATTACCTCAATTGCCGCTCTTTGATGATGAAGTGTTACTGATTCAAAGCTTAAGTCAAATTTTACCCATATTGGTTGGGTATTTGAATCTGAATTTCAAAGAGTCTGGCTTGGTTGATTTTACAGAGATGAGCCTAGGGGCACTGTATGCATTACAAAACGAGCAAGGTCCAACGGATATCGCCTTATATTTAGATTATCAGTTATCACATATTTTAGTGGATGAATTTCAAGATACTTCCGCTATACAGTTTCAGTTATTAGAATGTTTGACGCAAGAGTGGCAACCCAACGAAGGACGCACTATCTTTTTAGTCGGAGATCCTATGCAATCGATTTATCGATTCAGAGGTGCTGAAGTCAGTGTGTTTTTACATGCTCAAAAGCATGGTTTGAGCCAAATCCCTCTGCACAATATATCATTAAAGCAGAATTTCAGAACCTGCGAAAACCTTGTATCTTGGGTGAACCAAACATTTTCGGATATTTTTCCTCCGCAAGATAACTTGTCTATAGGGGCGGTATCATATAGAACAGCACATGCGGCAAAGCCAGGTGTTGAACAACAAACATTATATTTTGATAGCTTTGAATCTAGTCAATCTCAAGGGTTAGAGATTGTAAAATTCATTCAAAATCAATATGCACAAAACCCAGACCAATCGATTGCTGTGCTTGTGAGAGCCAGAAGGCAATTATTTAACTTATTACCTTTATTACAAAGCTATCAAATTCCATTTATTGCTAAAGAGATTTCTCAGTTGATTACCAGAACCCATGTAATTGATTTGTTAGCTTTACTAAAGGCACTATTAAATTGGGATGATAGGATTGCTTGGCTTTCTGTTTTACGTTGTCCTTGGGTAGGGTTGACCCTACAAGATTTGATTACTTTGGCAGACGCGGAAGTCAGCGCTCATTTTTGGGTGACGCTCCAGAGATATGAAGAGATAGAGAATTTAAGCGAGCACGCCAAATTAAGGTTAAGCAAAGTTGTGCCTGTAATAAGTTATTGGATTCAATCTCGTCATAGAATAAAATTAAGTCATTGGGTAAAAGGTCTTTGGGCAGCTTTGGGTGGCCCAGCTTGTTATGATAGCTCTGCATTAGCCGATATAGAAGAGATTCTAAATTTAATGGATAGAATCTCCGATGGATCTCAAAACGTTGATATAGAATTACTAGAAGAAAAATTAACGGCAAAATATGTCGATCAATCTTATCAAGATGCTACCGAGCAATTAAATTCAGGCAACTGTGTTCAGCTAATGACTATCCATCAATCTAAAGGGCTTGAATTTGACACGGTTATTTTGCCTGAATTACAAAGCAGTGCACGACGACGCGATCAGGAAATACTAAACTGGCATGAAAGTATGCATTTAAATAAACCTATGCTGATGCTCGGCGCTAAAACAAACAATCAAAATAATACTATATATACTTATATAAATAGCATCTTACAAAACAAAGAAACGCATGAATTAAAAAGATTGTTTTATGTTGCGATGACCAGAGCGAAAACTACTTTATTTTTAAGTTATGTAGCAGAAGAGAAGGATGAGGTAGGCGAGGCTAAAGCAGCCCGTTCAGGTAGTTTTTTATCTTTGTTAGAGCATGCCGATGTTGGGTTGCAGCCGGTTGACCTAAGCAAGTCTCAATTAGAACAAACTAATATTAAAGATTTAGACAATAGTGCTATACCCGAGCTTCGTCGCCTTCCTGATGATTGGTGCTTGCCGCCTACGATACAAAAATTCTTACCAGATTATGAATTTAAGCACGAGGACGATGATTTGAATTGGCCTGAACAGGGCGAGGAGTGGTTAAGAGTGTCTGGTGTAATTTTTCACCAAGTTATTGCCTATTATTTGCAGAATTTAGAATCTCATCTTGAACTATCATTTTTACAAGTACAAGCCAATAATTTATTAAAACCATTTGGTCTTTCTGCAGGTGATAATCACAAAGCCAATTCGCTTATTACGCGGGCACTGAGTCAAATGTTCGAAGATACAACTGGGTTATGGATAATGAGTCATGCGCATAAACAGAGATTATCCGAAAAAGCATTTAGCGTTAAACTTAAAAATAAAACCAGAGGCGTTATATTAGATTATGCCTTTATAGATGAAGATGATACTCGATGGATTATTGATTTTAAAGTGAATACGGCAACAACAGCAGATGAGCTAGACTTAGACTATGAAATTGAAACCTATGCAAAACAACTGGAGTTATATCGCTATACTTTAAGTCAAATTGAAAATAATATTATACGATGTGGTTTATATTTCCCTGTCTCTAAAGTATTTTGGGAGTTACCACAAGGATTTAACCCACAATAAGTGAGTGTCGATTATGAAAGTCAGCATGAAAGATAAATTAGTTGTTGCAATTTCATCAAGAGCGCTATTTGATTTAAATGCCTGCCATAAAATATACGAAGAGCAAGGTATAGAAGCATATAGAGAATATCAAAAAGAAAATGAACATAACATACTCAAACCAGGATCAGCTTACCATTTGGTTGAAAAATTTTTAAAAATCAACCAAGGCAGAAAAGCAGATGATACTTTGGTGGAGGTTATTCTATTATCAAAAAATTCAGCAGACACAGGGTTAAGAGTGTTTAATTCTATTGAGCATTATGGTTTGAATATAAGTCGAGCGGCATTTTGTAGTGGTGAATCACCTTATACCTATGCTCAGGCATTTGATGCGCATCTATTTTTATCTTTAGATGACGCAGATGTTAGCCAGGCTCTTGCTTCAGGCTGCGCTGCAGCTAGAATACTAGACACAGGCAAACGCACGGAAGCAGACACCGAACTTCGTATTGCATTTGATGGTGATGCGGTATTATTTTCAGATGAGTCTGAGCTTTATTTTCAAAAAGAAGGGCTTGCAGCGTTCAATGAGAATGAGAAGGCCCAAGCCAATAGACCATTGGCGCCTGGGCCTTTTAGCCAGTTTTTACGTGTATTACACAGGTTGCAACAAGTTGAAAACTTACCTATTTCTATACGTACAGCTTTAGTCACTGCCCGCCAAGCGCCTGCCCACGAGCGAGTAATTAACACCCTTAGAAGTTGGAACATCAGAATTGATGAGTCATTATTTTTGGGCGGGATGGATAAGCGCTCATTCCTTAAAGCCTTTCAAGCAGATATTTTCTTTGATGATCAACATGGTAATTGCGATAGCGTCAGTCAAGAGGTCACTTCAGCCCATGTATCCTATGGTGTGAAAAACTTATAGCTTCTTAGCGTATAGGTAAGTTATAAACCCATGATACTTCAAGACGCCGTATACCTACTGAGAAGAATAAAGGAATAGCTGGGTCTATTTCGAGTTTTGCAAGGAGATATGGATTGAAGTTAGCGTTTAGACGAAGCAAGAAAACTGCATCTTGAAGAATTTAAAGTCGAAACTGTGTAAATTTAGCAGGAGTCTATAATGGCAGGTAACTAAATACAAGAGGCGGAGCTGTGCTACACACATTTCGTTATTATTGTTCCGATAATAACCTAGAAAGTAAGTACATTACTCCACCCGTAAACCCCCAGATTTTTTTACCTTCATAGTGAGTTTGGTAAAAAGATCGTTGCTGTTCTTCTATGCAAAGGGAGACTTTTTCGTATTGAGTCGGATTTAATAGATGGGTGGTAGGGACTTCTATAGTTGCAGCGACTTCTTGTGGGCATAGTCGGTATTGAACAGGCGCTTGAATAACACCAACAAATACACTAATGCGAAATCCAGTAAAGGAATGCCATTCACCCATCTGTCCAAGCACTTTGACAGCCTCAGGCGCAATACCCACTTCTTCATGTGTTTCTCTTAATGCGCAATCTAATGGACTTTGATCTAACTTATCAATACAGCCACCAGGAAAGCTAATTTGTCCAGCATGATGCGTTAGATTTTCTGACCTCTGAGTGAGCAGTATTGTTTGATGGTTTTTATGCTGGATAATAGGAACAAGAACAGCTGCAGGAATTTTTTGGGATGCGCTATGGTTCGGGGAATAATCCGCGATACAAGCTTGATGATCTATGCTGTTGTTTTCTAATAAAGTAGAAATTTTTTTATGTATTTGACTGTCCATTCTGGTTATCCTTTGCTCATGTTTCAGTATAACCTTAAATTAGTATGCTTGCCTTAAACCTGTTTGTAAATACAGCTATTATGGCATGTTACTATAAGTAGAACAACGAGATAGTAAAAGCTTATAATAAGATATAGACTGAGTTTTAGAATTTATTGTAATTTTATTAGAGAATGGTGATATGTCAGAAATACCTAATCAATCGGAGATGTTGTCAGAACAATTTGTAGAAGAATTATTAAAACGGTTTAAATCTTTAAGAGCAAGCCAACATACAGCGGTTATGGGTAACTTAAAAAAAGATATACCGTCCGTTATTGTGATTGGAGCCGGTGTTGCTGGTGTAAAGGCCGCTTATGAGCTGGCTTTAATGGGAATGCATGTTATTTTGTTGGAGGCGCAAGACCGTATTGGGGGTAGAGCGCATACTAAGTTAATCAACCATAACCCTGTAGAATTTGGTGCACAATTTTTACATGGCATTAAGAATAGTGAGTTATTTTTAGACTTGGTAAAACATAAAATTGATATCAGACCCATGAGCAGAAAGCAGATCAATATTTACGATGAATCTGGTAAAGAAATTGAAATGGCACAGTTAATGCCATTCATTGAGAAAATAAAATCTAAAGTCGCCGGTCTTGAATTAAACCGACTTTCAGATGATCTGGATCGTTTTGTTGCGAAAGAGCTTAAAATATATAAGCGAGAAATCGAAATCGCACTTAATCTTAAGGAATCAGATGCACAGCTGCTTATGGAGAAATTAAGCGTGCATGAGCTGAAGCAAGAATCCTTGTTTGAATATAAAACCGGCATTGGAAAAAAAGAAAGCGAAAATAATTATTTAATATGTTCTGGAATTAGTTTTTATTTGGAACATATTTTGAGTTACGCAAGTCGAGAAGGCAGTATAGAAGTACACTTAAATGCCGAAGTAAACAATATCAAATATGAAGAAGATTTGGTTACTGCTGAATTATCATCTGGCAAAAGCTTTAAGGCTGATGCCATGATCTGCACATTACCTTTGGGGGTTCTACAACAAGAGGATGTGACTTTTGAACCACCATTACCAAAGGCCAAAAGTAAAGCTATTCAAAATTTAAAAATAGCCAACCATGAAAAAGTCATCATGCAATTTGAAAAAGTTTTTTGGCCTAATAAATCTCATTTTATCATCCCTCATGAACCCCACACACACACCTGGTTAGATATCGTCAATCTCAATTATTTTTCAAATTCCACTAACCCTGTTTTAGTCACATCATTTCACACCGGTTTAGGTAAAAAGCCTGATGCCGAGATTATAGCTGAGCTTCAAAGTTATCTTAAGAATATTTTTGGCAAAGATTATATCAAACCTGCGAAATGTTGGGTTACACACTGGGAGAGTGATCCCTATATCAGAGGCGGATATTCTTACCATCCAGATGGTGTAACACTGGATGAAAATAGTCAAATTGCACGTCCTGTAGACCGTTTGTGCTTTGCCGGTGAGCATACTTTTAGAGGGCCTGCTAGCATCAAAGGTGCTTTTGAGTCAGGTATAGAGGCGGCTGAACAAGTTGTACAACAATTATCGAAAATTTTGGCTGCAGCCAAGTAGTTGTCTAATTAACTATGGTGTGTATACAATAATTTTAGCCCTATAAAAGTACATAAGTCGGGGTCTGTTTATGTACTTTGTTCTATGTATGGGATAAGCTTCTAGGTCAAATATAATCCATTGACAATCAATATTAGAGAGCGCATGTCCCAACAACGAATTCTCGGTGTCTTTACTTTAGCAATGATTAATGTGGCAGCTATTATTAGTTTGCGAAATTTATCATTTATGGTTGAGTACGGGTTTTCAAGCGTATTTTATTATTGCGCTGCTGCAATTATCTTTTTTATCCCAACAGCATTAGTTTGTGCTGAGTTGGCAACAGGTTGGCCTGAAGCAGGTGGCTTATATGCATGGGTCGGCAAAGCTTTCGGAAAAGAAGTCGGTTTTTTTGCTGTTTGGATTGCTTGGATGCTCAGTATCTCATGGTTTCCAACCGTGCTGACCTTTACCAGTGGTACGATGGCCTATATTTTTTACCCAGATTTAATTCATAATAAATATTATATGGTTTGTTCTATGCTAACCATTTTTTGGTTGGCAACGGGTATTAATTTTTTAGGTATGAGGTTATCAAGTCGGGTTAGTGCAATAGGGGCAATCCTGGGTACTTTGGTCCCAGGGGTATTAATAATTGGGCTTGGGATTTTTTGGTGGTATTCAGGTAACCCTATTAAAATTGAAATGAGCATGCATACGCTACTGCCTGAATTTAAATTAAATAACATGGTTTTTTTTGCAGGTGTGTTGCTCGGCTTGGCTGGCATGGAAATGTCTGCTTTTCACGCAAGAGAAGCTAAAAAACCACAGCACGATTATCCTCGCGCTATATTCATTTCAGCGAGCATTATTTTATTAGTATCTATATTAGGCTCGCTATCAATTGCATTTGTCGTCGAACAAGCTGATATTAGTTTGTTCGCAGGTGTTATGCAGGCATTTAATGTATTCTTTGCAGCGTTTCATTTAGAAGCCTGGGTACCCATAATAGCTATTTTGGCAGTTGTAGGCTCGTTGGCCGGTATCAATACTTGGATATTAGGTCCTGCCAAAGGCATTCTGACTTGTGCGCGTGATGGATTTTTGCCGCCTGCATTACAAAAAACAAACAAACATGGTGCGCCTGTTGGCACATTAATCTTTCAAGCATCTGTCGGTTCGCTTCTGTCTCTTATATTTTTCTTTATGCCTGATATGAATAGTGCCTTTTGGATAGTCACAGCTCTAACCATTCAGTTTGCTATGTTAATGTATTGTTTGATTTTTTTTGCTGCGATCAAACTGCGATACTCACAACCAAACGTGGTTAGAAAATATAAAATACCTGGCGGAAAATTGGGCATGTGGATTGTAGCTGGCTTAGGTATATTAGCCTCTTTATTCGCTATGGTCATTTGTTTTATCCCACCTGCTCAATTGCAACTGGGTAATCAACTGCTCTATAAGTGCTACTTAGGGGTAGGCTTAGTAGGCTTATCTTTGCCCCCTTTAATCTTTATCGTTACCAAGAAGCCAAGATGGGTTAGCTTGGCAGCATAGGTCAACTTACAAACCTTAGTAAGCGTTTCCATAGCTCTGTTGTTCTAGTCAGGTTAAAATATGGGTCCAGTATTTTTAGCTTAGGGATAGCCGGTGTGACAAATCGAGCAAATTTTTTTACGGCACTTCAACAAGAATCACCTTTACAAATAGTAGGTGTTATCAATGCATTGACGGCCAAGCTCGCGCAAAAGAATGGCTTCCAATCAATTTACTTATCAGGTGCTGGGGTCGCCAATACCCGAGGCTTGCCTGATTTAGGTTTAACTTCTTTAAATGACGTGCTCTATGACATTGAGCAGATTACAGATGCGTGCAGTTTGCCTCTATTAGTCGATGTGGATACGGGGTGGGGGAGCAGTTTAAATATTGAGCGTACTTTTAGGTTAGTGAGTAAAGCTGGGGCAATGGGGGCTCACATCGAAGATCAAAAGAGCTTTAAGCGTTGTGGCCACCGTGATGGTAAACAGATTATTTCAGTTGCTGCAATGTGTGAGCGCATAGATTCAGCCAAGCAAGGCTTAAGTCATAACCCAGATTTTATGTTAATGGCCCGTACAGATGCTTTGATGGCTGAAACAGAAGCAGAAACAATTGAGCGGGTTATCGCTTATGAAAAGGCAGGTGCGAAAGCATTATTTCTAGAAGCGGTAAAAGATCTTGAGCAGTATCAAAGATTCAGCCGAGCATTGACTATTCCTGTTTTAGCCAATATTACTGAATTTGGTAAAACACCACTTTATACAGTAGAACAATTAAAGTCTAATGGGGTAAAGCTTGTGCTATATCCTCTCAGTGCTTTTAGGGCGATGAATCAAGCTGCTGATAATATTTTTGCGGCGATTCGACAAACGGGTACCCAAGCATCAGTTACAGAGCAAATGCAAACACGCGATGCTTTATACACTATTTTGGATTATCACACATTCGAAGATAAGCTTAATCAATTTTTAGACAAAAAGGAAAATCAAAATGACGGATAAAGAAGCTGGTTTAAAAGGCATTGTTGCTGGGAAAACGGCCATTTGTACAGTAGGAGAAGCTGGAGATAATTTAAATTATCGCGGATATTCTATTTTTGATTTGACTGAAAAATCTAGTTTTGAAGAAGTTGCACATTTATTAATTCATGGTACATTGCCGAGTAAAGTACAGCTATCTTATTATCGAAATAAGCTACAATCTTTGCGAGGGCTACCACCTGCTTTAACGCAATGCTTAGAATCTATTCCCGCTTCAGCTCATCCGATGGATGTGATGCGTACAACAGCCTCCATGTTAGGTACATTAGAACCTGAATGCGAGGGGCGAACTCAAAGAGATATAGCGGATAGGTTGCTGGCCATATTTCCATCGGCTTTATTATATTGGCATCATTATCATCTTAATGGACATCGGATTGAAGTGAATGTGCCTGCAGAAACAACCGCTGCACATTTCTTAACTTTATTACATGGCCCCAGGTTTAGAGAGAATTCTGAACTGGCTACGTGCATGGAAAAAACCATGGACATTTCTCTTATCTTATATGCAGAGCATGAGTTCAATGCTTCAACTTTTGCGGCAAGAGTCTGTTCTGCAACATTATCCGATTTTTATTCTGCGATTACAGCGGCTATTGGAACGCTTAGAGGGCCATTGCATGGTGGCGCTAATGAGATGGCGATGCATTTGATCTCTCAGTTTTCAGATACCGATCAAGCAGAAACCAAAGTCAGAGATATGCTGGCCCAAAAAGAATTAATTATGGGGTTTGGCCATCGTGTTTACAAAAAAAGCGATCCACGATCTAACGTGATTAAAAAGCAAGCGAAAATTCTAAGCCAGATGTTAGGTGATAAATTATTATTTCCAGTCAGTGAGAAAATAGAATCATTGTTATGGGAAGAAAAATCTATGTTCCCAAACTTGGATTTTTATAGCGCAAGTGCTTATCATTTTTGTGGCATTCCAACAGGCTTGTTCACGCCTATCTTTGTGATATCGCGTTTAACAGGTTGGGCGGCTCATATTATTGAGCAAAGAGAAAATAATAGGTTGATTCGCCCGACAGCAGAATATATTGGCCCAGCAGCAAGACCCTTACCGGATATTTCTGCACGTTAGTTCATTGCATGATAAGCGAAGCGAATCTGTCCCTCTACCAATGTTGGGGGAGGGAGCCGTAGGTTGGGTGAGGGTTAATATGAGTCGGTACCGCATCCATCCACTCAGGTTTTTTCTAAACAAATCAGAAAAATCACTTTTGAAAAACTAATGCCCAAGGAAGTTATATGGAAAATCAAAGACCAGAAGCCGATCAGGTTATTCAAACAATAGCAGACTATGTGATGGATACTCCAATTGAGAGTGAACTTGCATTTGATACCGCGAAGCATTGTCTAATGGATAGTCTAGGCTGTGCTATTTTGGCGTTGAATTATCCAGCCTGTAAAAAATTGTTAGGCCCTTGGGTAAAAGGTGCTAGCATGAAAAAAGGCGCCCGGGTTATCGGAACTGATTTTGAGTTAGATCCTATGAAAGCAGCTTTTGATATGGGGAGTTTGATTAGATGGTTGGACTTTAATGATACGTGGTTAGCCAAAGAGTGGGGACACCCATCTGACAATTTTGGTGCATTGTTATCCGTGATGGACTATGTTGGGCGAAATGCTGAGTGGGCTATACAATATACGGTTAAAGACTTGTTAGAAGCAGCCATCAAGGCATATGAAATTCAGGGTATTTTGGCTTTAGATAATAGCTTTAACCAAGTTGGCATGGATCATGTTGTGTTGGTCAAAGTAGCGAGCTCCGCTGTGGTCACGAAGTTAATGGGCGGTACAAAAGCACAAGTGGTAGATGCCATTACTCAGGCATGGGTTGATGGGCAGAGCTTAAGAACGTATAGACACTCTCCTAATACCGGCAGTCGTAAATCGTGGGCAGCAGGCGATGCTGTGAGTCGAGCCATACGATTGGCGATGTTAACTTTGCAAGGGGAGAATGGTTATCCCAGTGTGCTTACTGCAGAAAAGTGGGGGTTCCAGGACAGTAGCTTTCGAGGTGAAAGCATTACGTTATCGCAAGAATTATCTAGTTATGTCATGGAGAATATATTATTTAAAATCTCCTATCCCGCAGAGTTTCATGCGCAAACAGCGGTGAAAGCTGCTTTGATATTACATCCTGAAATCAAGTATAAATTAGATGATATTGAGCAAGTGACAGTTTATACCCAAGAAGCAGGCAAAAAAATCATTGATAAAAAAGGGCCTTTGTATAATCCGGCTGATAGGGATCATTGTATTCAATACATGGTTGCCGTTGCGTTGATGAAAGGCGATTTGACGGCAGACTCTTACGAGGACAGCTTTGCCGAAAATCCTAAAATTGACGAATTGCGGGCCAAAATGGTCGTTAAGGAAGATCCTAAATATACACAAGATTATTTTGATCCTGAAAAACGGGCGATTCCAAATCGGGTGGAAATCAGGATGAAAAATGATGACCATGTATATTCTCATGAAAGCCATTATCCAATAGGGCACCGTATAAATCGGGAACAGGGCATCCCATTATTATACGAAAAGTTTCAAAATAACGTTGATAAAGTTTATCCTAAAAAAGTACAAGCGTGGCTAAAGCTATTTGAAGATAAAGAAGCGTTATTTACTATGTCAGTAAATCAATTTATGGATAAATGGGTGATGTAAGTTATTTAGAGGTTTACGGTAGGTGGATGTTAACTTATCTGCCTATCTTTACCCGGCACCTTGATAAATCAAAATTACGTATTTACAAGCATCTTTTGAAAAATATTTTAATTGATACTTTAAGTTAGGATTGCTACTATGCCTCATATTTATAAATGAGGTATTTGATAATGATTGGCCAAACAATAGCCGCTATCAAAGAAGATTGTATTGCTCACCAAGAACATGCTAGAAAGCTGAAGGAAGAGTTGACTTCAAATTTAGAGGCCTTTTTGACAAGCTTTGATAAAATGAGCTTGGAAGCATTTCCTTCTGGCTTAAGCTCTAATATAGATAAACTGATTGATAGCGCAAAAACACAGTATCGCAATCGTTATCCTCTTATTGCGATCGAATCACAATACGAAAATATTATTTTTCCAGCATTGGACAGTGAACTGGGCACTAAAATAATTTCAAATGCATCACTAGATTATTATCAAACACAAGCAAAAAAATACATTACAACCCGAACTGAGAAACTAGAGTTGAAAAGCTTTAACTTGACAGAGGCTGTTGCTAGAAAGACGCAACAAATGGAATGTATACAGCAATCTATTTTTAAATCTGGCCATAAACTGAATGTGGCGTTGTATCAAAAAGAGATTTTAATTCTTGAAAAAGAACTCATTACTAGAAAAATCAGTCATAATTTATCTACTTTAACTCAGTTACGCTTAGCATTAGAGAAACTGGAGCCTAAACGATTGAGCGAGATGAATCAAGAAGGATCAGATGTATTAGATGCAGACTTTGATTTTGGTGTGGAGTCGGATGAGGAAGGACTAAAATTAACCTCTTGTAATGCTCAAGCCTATGATGATAGCGATCCTTTTGATGGCTTTTCCTCAGATGACTCAGATAGCACCAATGACCCTTTTGATGATGGTGGTCAGCTCTTAAGTTCTAGGCGAGTTGATTTATCTGTATCTACCACGTTTACGCCTGGATTTAGTGGGGCTCAAAATAGTATGGCCGTTCAGCAAACTTCAGTTTCTTCTTTTACTTCTTGTGACAAGCCGAAGTATAATTAAATTAACTGATCTTACGCTCTATCCCTGAAATGACTAATATTTTGGCAGCTAGCTCCTCAATCGAAACAGAAGTAGAGCTTAAGTGTGGGATATTTTCTTGCTTAAATAATTTTTCAACGGTACGTACTTCACGGTTGCACTGAGTTAATGTGGCATATCGGCTATTAGGTCGTCTGCCTTGGCGAATTGCTTGGAGTCGCTCCGCAGAGATGGTTAGCCCAAATATTTTACTTTTATGTGGTACAAGAAATTTGGGTAGTCCCATATTATCTAAATCATCCTCTGTTATGGGATAATTCGCAGCCAGTATGCCATAGCGCATGGCAAGGTATAGGCAAGTAGGTGTTTTTCCTGAACGCGAAACTCCAATTAGAATGATATCTGCTGCTTCATAATTATTAATTTTAGCGCCGTCATCATAATTTAGGGCAAAGTTAACCGCTTCAATTCGTGAGTTGTAGATATTACCATTTCCCATGCCATGGATGCGTCCAATCTCTTTGGAAGATGAACTTTTTAGTTCGTTTTCAAGCTGACCAATAAATGTATCAAAATAATCAATGTAAAAAGCATGGGTCTTGCTTAATATCGCTTTGATATCTGGCTTAATTATCGTTGCAAAAACCAGCGGTCTATCACCATCCGTCTTAAAAGCCTGATTAATACGGCTTGAGGCTTCCAGTGCTTTTTCCTCTGAATCAACAAAGGGAAGAGTCACCTGAGTAAAGTGTGTCTCTTCAAATTGAGATATTAAGCTTAAACCTAGGGTCTCAGCTGTTATTCCTGTTCTATCGGATACAAAAAATGCGGTTCTACGCTTCACAATTGGCCTCAAATGCTGGATGATTTGTTTATAGGATTAATTCTCTAGTGTATCACGCCCATTCGGAGATTATATGGCAGTGTCAAAGTATGTTATCCCATTTACTGAATTAGGTATGAATGATGTTCCTGTTGTTGGTGGAAAGAATGCTTCTCTAGGAGAGATGATTTGCCACCTTACTGAAGCAGGCATTAAAGTACCATCCGGCTTTGCAACCACAGCAGATGCTTATAGAGAGTTTTTGAGCCAAGGGGCTTTAGCAGATAAAATTAACCAGGCTTTAGATAGCTTGGATGTGGATGATGTGAGTGCATTACAAAAAACAGGTGCAGAAATTAGACGCTGGATTCAAGCTTCACCATTTCAACCTGAGTTGGTAGATGCCATTCGGGAGGATTATCAAAAACTATCGCCTAATGGCGATTGTGCGGTTGCTGTTCGTTCTTCTGCTACTGCGGAAGATTTACCGGAAGCATCATTTGCCGGGCAACAAGAAACATTTTTAAATATCACGGGTGTGGATAATATTCTCACGGCAATGAAAGAAGTATTTGCTTCTTTATTTAATGATAGAGCTATTTCTTACCGTGTACATCATGGCTTTGATCATAAAGATGTTGCTTTATCTGCAGGTATTCAGCGCATGGCTCGTAGTGACCTCGCAACGAGTGGTGTCATGTTTAGTTTAGATACCGAATCTGGTTTTGATCAAGTTGTGTTTATTACCGCTTCCTATGGTTTAGGTGAGATGGTGGTGCAAGGCGCAGTTAATCCTGACGAATTTTATGTATACAAGCCTTCAATAGCAGCTAACAAGCCAGGGATTGTGCGCAAAAATATTGGCAGCAAACAAATCAAGATGATCTACCAGGCAGAACAGGGTGAGTTCACACTTGGGGCGACGGTACAAGAAGTACCGGTCCCAGAAGCAGAACAGAGTCAGTTTTGTTTGACTGATGAGGATGTGAATGAGTTAGGTCGTTTAGCCGTCATTATTGAGAAGCATTATCAGCGTCCTATGGATATAGAATGGGCTAAAGATGGTGAAACAGGCGAGTTATTTATTTTGCAAGCACGACCTGAAACAGTTCAGAGCCGTCAATCAAGAGTTATTGAACGGTATCAGTTAAATGAAAAAGGACCCGTATTAGTTGAGGGCCGTAGTATAGGTCAAAAAATTGGTAAAGGGGTTGCCAAAGTTGTATCCAGTATAAGAGAGATGGACAAAGTTCAAGCCGGCGATGTGCTTGTGACAGATATGACCGATCCGGACTGGGAACCTATTATGAAGCGGGCGTCTGCTATTGTGACAAACAGAGGGGGGCGAACCTGCCATGCCGCAATCATTGCGCGTGAGTTAGGTATTCCTGCGATTGTTGGGTGTATTGACGCGACAGATAAAATTCAAAACTTGACTGATGTGACGGTTAGCTGTGCAGAGGGTGATACAGGGTTTGTTTATCAAGGACAGTTAGATTTTAATATTAATACTGTTGAGCTAGATAAAATGCCGTCTATTCCATTTAAAGTAATGATGAATGTGGCGAATCCCGAGCGTGCTTTTGACTTTGCGAGTTTACCGCATTCGGGCATAGGTTTGGCACGAATAGAGTTTATTATCAGCCAAGCTATTGGGGTGCATCCTAACGCATGCTTAGATTATGATAAGTTAGATGTGGCGACTCAAAAGTTAATTGATGAACGAGCGGCAGGCTATCCTGATGCAAGAAGTTTTTACGTTGACAAATTAGCGGAAGGCATCTCAACTTTAGCCGCTGCTTTTGCGCCTGAAAAAGTGATTGTTCGTTTTTCTGATTTTAAGTCCAACGAGTATGCCAATTTAATTGGTGGCTCAGCATATGAGCCAACCGAAGAAAATCCCATGTTAGGTTTTAGAGGCGCCTCACGTTATATTGCTGATAATTTTAAAGCATGTTTTGCTATGGAGTGTGAAGCGATACACAAAGTCCGAGCAAAGATGGGCTTAAGCAACGTAGAAGTTATGATACCATTTGTGAGAACATTGGAAGAAGCGCAAGGTGTGATAAAAGTATTGGCTGAAAATGGTTTAGAGCGAGGTAAAGATGGTTTGCGCATTATTATGATGTGTGAATTACCCTCCAATGCTTTATTAGCAGATCAATTTTTGGAATACTTTGATGGTTTCTCTATAGGCTCGAACGACATGACTCAACTTACCTTAGGGCTAGACAGAGATTCAGGCCTAGTGGCGGCATCTTTTGATGAACGTAATCCAGCGGTAAAAGCATTGCTAACAATGGCGATCGAAGCTTGTAGAAGGCAAAATAAATATATTGGCATATGTGGTCAAGGTCCGTCTGATCATCCTGATCTAGCGCTGTGGCTAATGGAACAAGGGATTGATAGTGTGTCATTGAATCCAGATACAGTATTAGAGACGTGGTTGTTTTTGGCGAAGCATAGTCGTTAATTTTGAAATAATATATGTCATGCCAGCGAAGGCTCTGAGTGATCCCCTCATTTTTGTATACATGAGGGGG